>JANNRA010000146.1:0-22812 GCA_031401035.1 bacterium
GTGCAACAGGCGCCGACGGAGCGGCGCCCTCCATAGCGGAGTGTCCTGCGGATAGTCAGGGCGGGGTGAGGGTTCCCAATGGGGTGGCCTCGCCGCACGCGCTCGGTTACCATCCGGGCGTGACCCGCGTCGTCTATCTCGACAACCACGCCACCACGCCGGTCGATCCGCGCGTGCTGGAGGCGATGTTGCCGTGGTTCAGCGAGCGCTTCGGCAACGCCGCCAGCCGCAGCCACCGCTTCGGTTGGGAGGCGGACGAGGCGGTCGAGGCGGCACGCGCCGAGATCGCCGCGCTGCTCGGCGCCGAGGCGCGCGACGTGGTGCTGACCAGCGGCGCCACCGAGTCGGACAACCTGGCGGTGAAGGGCGTCCTCGAGTTCAACGCCGAGCGCGGCGACCACGTCATCACCGCCGCCACCGAGCACAAGGCGGTGCTCGACAGCTGCAAGGCGCTGGAGAAGACCGGTCGCGCGCGCGTCACGGTGCTGCCGGTCGACCGCCATGGGCAGATCGACCCCGACGACGTGCGCCGCGCCATCACGCCGCGCACGGTCCTCATCTCCCTGATGCATGCCAACAACGAGATCGGTACCGTGCACCCGATCGCGGCGATCGGCGCCATCGCCCGCGCGCACGGCATCGCCTTCCACACCGACGCGGCGCAGAGCATCGGCAAGATTCCCCTCGACGTCGAAGCACTCGGTGTCGACTGCGTCGCCTTGACGGCGCACAAGTTCTACGGCCCGAAGGGGGTCGGCGCCCTGTGGGTGCGCGGCCGCAACCCGCGCCTGCGCCTGGCGCCACAGATGCACGGCGGCGGCCATGAGCGCGGCCTGCGCTCGGGCACCCTCAATGTGCCGGGCATCGTCGGCCTGGGTCGCGCCTGCACCCTCGCCGCCGGCGAGATGGCCACCGAGGCGGTGCACCTGTCGGTGCTGCGCGAGCGCCTGTGGCGCGGCCTGAGCGTGCGGCTGGACGGCCTGGCGGTCAACGGCCACCCGACCGAGCGCCTCGCCGGCAACCTCAACCTGATCATCCCCGGCATCGAGGGCGACTCGCTGATGGCGGCGCTGCCCGACGTCGCCGTCTCGTCCGGCTCGGCCTGTACCTCGGCCACCCTCGAGCCGTCGCCGGTGTTGCGCGCCATCGGCCTGGACGACGAGGCGGCGCACGCCTCCATCCGCTTCGGCCTCGGCCGCTTCACCACCGAGGCCGACATCGACTACGCCGTCGAGCGCGTCGCCCACGAGGTCGAGCGCCTGCGCGCCCTGTCGCCCACCTGGGCTGTGCGACAGCGCGCGGCACGCTAGAGGAGAAGGCATGGCCATCAACCTGACCGACAACGCGGTGATGAAGATCCTCAGCCTGGTCACCGACGCGCCGCAGAAGGGCCTGCGGGTCAAGGTCGTCGGCGGCGGCTGCTCGGGCCTGCAGTACAAGATGGACCTCGACGACCCCAAGGACGGCGACAAGGTCTTCGAACGCGACGGCGCCAAGATGCTCGTCGACCGCAAGAGCTTCCTCTACCTCAACGGCACGGAACTCGACTTTGCCGACGGCCTGATGGCCACCGGCTTCACGCTGCACAATCCGAACGTCAAGAAGACGTGTGGCTGCGGCGCCTCGTTCTCGGTCTAACACACCGAAAACTCGAAGAATATTCACCACGGAGGCACGGAGACACGGAGCCCGATCTGATTCCTCAGGTCTCTTCTCCGTGTCTCCGTGCCTCCGTGGTGAAAACTCTTGAATAGTCTTCGCGCGTGACCCGTCTGAGGCGGCATGCGTGACAACCTGGTAGGCGAAGGACGCCTCTTCACCCCCGACATCATGCTGCCGGCGCAGTACTTCGCGGTGCTGCGCAAGGCCGCGCCCCCCGGCCCCGAGTACAACCTGATCCTGGCGATGCTGCAGGACGCGGTCGAGTGCTTCCAGAAGCACCGCTTCACCACCGACCCGAACGGTCGCGAGCTGTACGAGGACGCCTACGGCTGGATCGTGTCTACCGACCGGATCTGGCCGTACTCGTTCGACAACATCTGCATGATCCTGCGCTTCGACCCCGACTACCTGCGTCAGGGCCTGCTGCGCTGGGGCGAGCGCGAAGACGAGCGGCGCCGCCAGGGCAAGGTCGTGCCGATCAACCCGCCCTCCCGCACGCCGGCGTTCGACGACGCCGCGCGCGTCACCGCCAAGGCCAGCTGAGCCTCCGTTGCCCGCGCCATCCACCCGGCGTAGCCTGCCGGGCATGTGGCGCGGGCTGCGGCGCGCGGCCGCCATCGGGCTGCTGCGGCTCTCTTCCGGACTGCGACGGCGTACGCCGTACGGAGTCCTCACCCTCTCCCTCACCGGCGCGTTGGCCGAGGAGGCGGGCGACTCCCGCCTCGCCGGCCTGCTGCGCCGCCCGGCGACCGACTACCTCGGTCTGCTGACCCTGCTGCGCTGGGCGCGCGACGATCAGCACCTGTCCGGCGTGCTGCTGCGCGTCGACGACCTGCAGGCGAGCTGGGCGCGCCTGCAGGGGCTGCGCCGCGCCGTCGAACGGCTGCGCGGCGCCGGCAAGCGGGTCTGGGTCCACCTCGAGCGCGCCGGGATCAACGAATACTACCTCGCCAGCGCCGCCGAGCGCGTGCTGCTCACCCCGGCGGCGACGCTCGACGTCACCGGGCTCTCCTCCGAGGCGCTCTTCCTGCGCCAGGCGCTGGAGCGGATCGGCGTCGAGGCGGAGGTGATCCACGTCGGACGCTACAAGTCGGCCGGCGAGATGTTCAGCCGCTCCGACATGTCGCCGGCGCACCGCGAGATGCTCGAGGCGCTGGTCGACGACCTGTTCGAGCAGGTCGTCGAGGCGGTCGCCGCCGGCCGCGGTCTCGACGCCGCGGTGGCGCGCGACGCGCTCGGGCGCGGGCCGTTCATCGCCGCCGAAGCGGTGCAGGAGCGGCTCGTCGACGCCACCGCCTATGCCGACCAGGCCGAACAAGAGCTCGTCGACGCCTGTGCCGCCGGTCCGCTGATCGAGTCCCCCGCCTACACGCGCCAGCGCGGCCGCGCGGCGCGTCTCGTCGCGCTGCGCCAGGCGCGGCACACGGTGGCGCTGCTGCACGTCGGCGGGACCATCCGGCCGGGGGAGAGCAGCACGCGGCCGGGGGGCCAGACGGCGAGCGGCGCGGCCTCGCTCGCCGCGGTGCTCAAGGACGTGCGCGAGCGCGAGGACGTCGCCGCCCTGGTGCTGCGCGTCGCCAGCCCCGGCGGCTCGGCGCTGGCCTCCGATCTCATCTGGCGCGAGCTCGAACGCACGCGCGCCGTGAAGCCGGTGGTGGCGAGCTGCGGCGACGTCGCCGCCTCGGGCGGCTACTACGTCGCCATGGTCGGCCGGCCGCTGCTGGCCGAGGCGGGCACGATCACCGGGTCGATCGGCGTCATCGCCGGCAAGGCGACCCTGCGCGGCCTCTACGACCGCCTCGGCGTGCACAAGGAAGTGGTCGGCCGCGGCCGCCACGCGACCCTGCTGTCGGACTACCACGCCCTCGACGACGAGGGGCGGGCGCGCCTGCAGGCGCAGGCCGACGCCTTCTACCGCGACTTCGTCGCCAAGGTCGGCGCGGCGCGCGGGCTGTCGGCCGAGGCGGTCGAGGCGAGTGCCCAGGGGCGCGTCTGGACCGGCCGCCAGGCGCAGGCGCGCGGCCTGGTCGACGAGCTCGGCGGCCTCGAGGAAGCCTTCGACGCCGTGCGCCGTGCGCTCGGTGTCGCCGCCGATCAGCCGCTGCTGGTCGAGCGCCTGCCGCGCACCCGGCGCTGGCACCTGCCGCGCCTGAACCTCGGCCTGCCCGGCAGCGTCTTCGTCCGCGAACGCCTGTGGGCCGTCCTGCCCTTCCGCATCCGCTTCTTCTGAGACAGACGTTCACACGGAGGCACGGAGGCACGGAGACACGGCGAGGCTGGTCCTCGGCATTCGGGCCTCCGTGCCTCCGTGTGAAGAGTTTTTCTTACCGCTCGTAAGGCTGTCCGAGGGCTGCTGGGGCGGCGACGCGGCCGGCGAAGCCGGCGAGCACGAGCAGCGTCAGGACGTACGGCAGGACGAGGAAAAACTGGAACGGCACCGCCAGGCCGAGGGCCTGGAAGTGGAACTGCAGCGCCGTGGCGAAACCGAAGCACAGCGCTGCGAGCAGGATGCCGGGCGCGCTGCGCCGTCCGACGATGACGATCGCCAGGGCGATGAAGCCGCGTCCGGCCGACATGCCCTCGACGAAGGTGTTGGCGTACGCGACCGAGAGGAAGGCGCCGCCGGCTGCCGCCAGGACGCCGCAGCAGACCAGCGCGGCGAAGCGCACGCGTCGCACCGCGACGCCCTGCGTCTCGGCGGCGTGCGGGTTCTCGCCCACCATGCGCAGGCGCAACCCGCCGAGGCTGTACGCCAGCCAGCCGCCGATCGCCGGCACCAGCGCGAAGGCGGCGTAGCCGAGCAGGTTCTGGTTGAAGAGCGGCCCGATCACCGGCAGCGCCGACAGGCCGGGCAGGGGCACGGCCGGCGCCCCGGCGATCGTCAGCGCCGCGCCGGTGACGCCGAACACCGCCCGGTAGGCAACCCCGGTGAGGCCGGCGGCGAGCAGGTTCAGGGCCGTGCCGGCGACCACCTGATTGGCGTTCCAGTGCGCGACGAACAGCGCCAGCAGCGCGCCCGACCCGGCGCCGACCAGCAGCGCCGCCGCGACGCCGAGGGCCACCGAGCCGCTCAGCAGCGCCACCGTCAGCGCCGCGAAGGCGCCGCCGAGCATCATCCCCTCGAGACCGACGTTGAGGACGCCGGCGCGCTCGGCGATCAGCTCGCCGAGCGCGGCCAGTAGCAGCGGCACGGCCATGGTCAGGGTCGAGGCGAGCAGCGCCGTGGCGAGGTCGGTGCTCATTCAGGCCGCCTGCGCGCCGCCGCGCCGCTGCTCGAGGGCCAGCAGGGCCAGGATGACGATTGCCTGCACGGCGGAGACGAGGACCGCCGAGACGCCGGCGACGCGCTGCATGGCCGTCGAGCCGACGTCGAGCGCGGCGAAGAACAGCGCCGCGGCGATCACGCCACCGGGGTGCAAGCGGCCGAGCAGCGCCACGGCGATGGCGGTGAAGCCGTAGCCGGGCGAGAAGTTCTCGTAGAGGCGGAAGGTCACGGCGCTGACCTCGATGCCGCCGGCGATGCCGGCCAGCGCGCCGCTCAGCGCCAG
Source organism: bacterium (assembly GCA_031401035.1). Taxonomy (GTDB): domain Bacteria; phylum Desulfobacterota; class Binatia; order HRBIN30; family CADEER01; genus JANNRA01. The sequence goes on from JANNRA010000146.1 coordinate 5,211, forward strand.
GGCGGGCAGCAGCGCTCCGGTGGTGCGCAGGCCGGCCAAGCGGGTGGCGAGGAGGTTGAGTCCGGCGGCGCGCATCTCGAAACCGAGCGCGGTGCGGAAGAGCAGACCCCAGACGCCGCCGGCGGCGAGCAGGGCCAGCAGCAGGCCGGCGTGGACGCGATAGCCGCTGGCGAGGCGCGGCAGGCGCGCCGCCGCGGCGATGGCGTCGCTCTGCGGGTAGGCGCCGGCGGTTTCCATCAGCGGACCCTGCACCAGCCAGCCGAGCAGGCCGAGGGCGATGAAGTTGAGCATGATCGTGCTGATCACCTCGTCGACGCCGCGCGTCGTGCGCAACACCGCCGCGATGCTCGCCCAGGCGGCCCCGCCGGCGGCGGCGGCGGCGAGCAGCAGCGGCAGGGCGAGGGCGGCCGGCCAGGTGCCGAGGCGCGTCCCGAGCCAGGCGACCATCACCGCGCCGACCAGCAACTGGCCCTCGGCGCCGATGTTCCAGATGCCGGCCCGGAAGGCGACGGCGACGGCGAGGCCGGTGAGCAGCAACGGGCAGGCGCGCACGCCGATCTCCGACCAGGCATCGGGGCTGCCGAAGGCGCCCTCGAGCAGCGCCGACAACGCCAGCAGCGGATCGCCGCCGGCGAGCACGACGACCAGCCCGCTGGCGGCGAGCGCGGCCGCGAGCGCCAGCAGGGGCATCCAGAACGCGCCCGACCGGGCGGCCGCGACCGCCGCGCGCGCCGCAACGCCGAGCGACGTGCTCACGCCGCCTCGCCGCCGGCGAGCAGGGCGCCGAGACGCTCGACCGGGAAGGGGCGCGCCAACGGGGCGCTCAGGCGGCCGCGATAGAGCACCGCGAGGCGATGGGCGCGGGCGACGATCTCGTCGAGATCGGTGGAGATGAGCAGCACGCCGGCGCCGCGGGTGAGCGCGACGCCGATGGCCGTCCACACCGCCTGCGCCGCGGCGATGTCGAGGCCGCGCGTCGGATTCACCGCTACCAGCAGGCGTGGCGCCGTGGCCAGGGCGCGCGCGACGATCAGCTTCTGCAGATTGCCGCCCGACAGGCTGCGCACCGGGGCGTCGAGTCCGCCGCTCTTGATCGCGTACGCGTCGACCATCGCCTGCGCCGCGGCGCGTTGCGCCGCCGGACGCACGCGCCAGCCGCCGGCGCCGAGCAGGCGGCGGTTCAGGGCGGCGTTCTCGCGCACGCTCATCGCCGCGACGACGCCCTGGCGCAGGCGGTCGGGGGGGATGCAGGCGACGCCGGCATCAATCAGCGCCGCCGGCTCGTGGCGCGTCAGGGGCGCGCCGCCGACGGCGACGGTGCCGCGCGCCGGCGCGCGCAGGCCGGTGAGCAGCTCGAACAGCGCGTCCTGGCCGTTACCGTCGACGCCGGCGATGCCGAGGATCTCGCCGCCGCACACCGTCAGGTCGACGCCGCCGAGTCCGACGCCGCCGGGATACGCGACGGCGACGCCGTCGAGGACCAGGTGCGGTGCGGTGCCGGACGCGGACAACGGCGCCGCCGGCGCCGCGCCGTCGATGGCCAGATCGCCGACCATCAGGCGCGCCAGCTCGCCCGCGTCGGCCTCGCCGCGCAGGGTGCGCGCCACGATCTGGCCGCGGCGCATGACGGTGACGCGGTCGGCCAGCGCCGTCACCTCGGCCAGCTTGTGGGTTATGAACACCACCGCGGCGCCCGCGGCGCGCAAGCGGTCGAGGACGGCGAAGAGCTGCGCCGCCTCGGCCGGCGTCAGCACCGCGGTCGGCTCGTCGAGGATCAGCAGGCGCGTCTCGCCGGCCAGCGCCTTGACGATTTCGATGCGCTGCCGCAGGCCGACCGGCAGGGCGCCGACCGGCGCGTCGAGATCGCCGAGCGCGAGTCCGACGCGCGCCGCCAATGCCGCCGCCGCCGCCGTGACGCGCGCCCGCCGCCAGCGCCGCTCGCCCGGCGGGCTCAGCGCCACGCCGAGGTTCTCCGCCACCGACAGCGCGTCGACCAGCGCGAACTCCTGGTGCACCATGCCGATGCCGGCGCGCCGCGCGTCGAGCGCGCTGGCGAAGCGCCGCGCCGCGCCGTCGATCGCGATCGTCCCCGCATCGGGCGCCACCAACCCGTACGCCACCTTCATCAACGTCGACTTGCCGGCGCCGTTCTCGCCCAGCAGCGCATGCACCTCGCCGCCGCGCACCTCGAGGTCGACTGCGGCCAGCGCGACGACGCCGCCATAGTGCTTCGTGATGCCGCGCAACGACAGGACAGGAGTCATGAGCGTTTACACACGGAGACACGGAGCAACGGAGGACGCTCGTGTCGACCCGCGCCTCTCCGTGTCTCCGTGTCTCCGTGTGAAATCAGAGATCAGAACTCCGCGCTGGGCGGCACCAGCGTGCCGGTGAGGATGGCCTGCTGCGCGGCGTCGACCCTGGCCTTCACCTCGGGTGGGATGCGGGCGGCGAGGGCGTCGTTGTACTGCAGCGAGATGACGCCGTCCCGCATGCCGAGCTTCTCCACCTTGGCGACAAAGGTCTTGTCCTTCACCTGGCGGGCGACGGTGAGGAAGCCCTTCGGGATGTCGATGACGGCGCTGGCGAGGATGACGTCGGGGGCGATGGCGTTCTGATTCTTGTTGGCGCCGAAGGCCAGCACTTGGCTCTGCTGGGCGGCCTGGAAGACACCGAGGCCGGCGGCGTCGGCGTTGTGGAAGAGGAAATCGGCGCCCTGTTGTACCAACGCCAGCGCCGCCTCCTTGGCGGCGCCGACGTCCTCCCAATTGCCGACGTAGCTGCGCACCACCTGGAAGCTCGGGTTCACCGCCCTGGCGCCGGCTTCGTAGGCGGCGATGGTGCTCGTTACCGAGGGGATGGCCAGGCCGCCGACGGCGCCGGCCTTGCCGGTCTTCGACAGCGAGGCGGTCAGCATGCCCTCGAGGTAGGTCGCCTCCTCGAGCATGAAGCGCAGCGGCGCGACGTTGGGGCGCACGGTGTTACCCGAGGTGGTGATGAAGACGGTGTCGGGGAAGTCGGCGGCGACGGCGGCGGCGGCGTCCTGGAACTCGAAGCCGTGCCCGAAGACCAGCGCGTAGCCGCGCCGGGCGAAGTCGCGGAAGGCGTCCTCGAACTGGCCGGGGTTCTTCACCTCGACCTGGGCGATCTCGGCGCCGAGCTGGTCGCGGATGGCGAGCAGGCCCTCGTAGGCAAGCGCGTTCCAGCCGGCGTCGCTGACCGGCCCGGGGCTGAGCAGCGCGACTTTGAAAGCGTTCGGGTCGTCGGGTGGCGAGCGGGTGCAGGCGGCGAGCAGGACCAGGAGCAAGGGCAGCAGCAGTCGGCGCATTCCCGGACAGTAGCCAAGGGCGCCCGGGGCGACAACGCCCCGGGGCGGCGTGCTACACCGTGCGGGACGTCGATGCCGCGCAATCACTACCTGCTGATCGTCCTCGACAGCTGTCGCTTCGACAGCTTCGTCGCCGCCGCGCCACGGGCGATGGGCCGCCTGGGGGCGCTGCAGCGGCGCTGGAGCTACGCCTCGTGGACCTCCCCAGCGCACTTCAACCTGTTGATGGGCCTACTGCCGCACCAGAGCCCGCGGCACGTGTTCGCCTCGGAGGTCTACAAGCAGGACTACGCCAAGTACGCCGAGCGGCTCGGCGTCGAGGGAGTCGCGTTCAAGGACCTGCTGCCGTCGTTGTGGCTGCCGACCTTCCTGCGCCACACCCTTGGCTACCGCACGCACGCGCTGGTGTCGTTGCCGGTGCTCAACCCGGCGACACCGCTGGCGCACGACTTCGACTCCTTCACGCTAATGCCGACGCACAACGACATGGCGGCGATGCTCGAGCGGCTGCGTTTCGACGACGACCGGCCGACCTTTCACCTGCTCAACGTCGGCGAGACGCACTATCCCTTCGCGCTGCCGAGCGAGGACCCCAGCCTGTGGCCGCGCCTGTCGGGCCTGCACGGCACCCTGCGCAAGCTCGACACCGCGGGCGCCGCGCCGCCGCCCTTCGACCAGCACCAGCTCGATGCTCTGCGCGCCCGGCAGATCGACGCCGTGCGCTACCTCGACGGCGTCTTCGCCCGTCTTTCCGACATCGTGCCCCCGAACACCTACGTCACCGTCACCGCCGACCACGGCGAGCTGTTCGGCGAGGACGGCTACGTCGGGCACGGCCCGATCCAGCACGACAAGGTGTTCGAGGTGCCGTTCGTCGAAGGACGGCTGCGCTGACGACCGAGCGCCCTCAGCGCGGTGCCGCGAGCGAGCCGCGGCGGACGAACTCGGACGGAAACGCCGGCACGGTGGGTACGCTTGGCCAGCCCTCGATGCGGGCGATGAGGTTCTCGGTCAGCGCCGCGGCGATGCCGCGATAGTCGTGCCGCACGACGCTGATCGGCGGTAGGTGCGCCTGCTCCCAGGGCGAATCCTCGAAGCCCAGCAGGGAGACGTCGTCAGGGACGCGCAGGCCGGCATCGGTGATGGCGAGCAGGGCCATCGGCGTGAAGCCCTCGATGCCCGGCACCAGCGCCGTCGGCGCCTGCGGGCCGCGCAGCAGCGCCACCGCGTGGGCGCGGCAGTCGTCGCCGTCGGCGGCGTGGACGCGGCGCGCACCGCCGGCGGCACCGACCGCGGTGAGCTCCGCCTCCAGGCACTCCCAGCGCATGCGTTGCAGGCGCGAGATGTAGCCGCTGTCGCGTTCCGGGCGATCGAAGAATGCGATGCGGCGGTGCCCGAGCTCGATCAGCGTCCGGTAGGCCGCCGCGGTGACCGCACGCTCGCTGAGGTGACGCGGCTGGCCGTCGCCACGCTGCGGATCCACCGCCTGCGTCAGGTCGGGCGCCAGCGGGATGCCGGCGTCGAGGAAGCGGCGGATGGCCGCGCGGGCGGGGATCGAACCGCCGAGCAGGAGGCCGTCGACACGGTCGTCGAAGAGACGCTCGAGCTGTGCCGTCATGACGCGCGTGGAGTACTGTCCGTCGCAGACGACGACGACATAGCCGCGGCGCTGCGCCACCTCGTTGACGCTGGTCAGCCAGGCGCCGTAGAGCCCGTGTGAGAGATCCGGCACCATGACGCCGATGACACGCGCCGGCGCGCCGCGCAGCACGCGCGCGGCGCGACTCGGGCGATAACCCAGACGCGCCGCCGCCAGTTCGACGCGGGTTCTCGTCGCCGCCAGCACCAGCGGCGAGCCGCTCAGGGCCCGCGACACCGTCGCCAAGCCGACCCCCGCGTCGCGCGCCACATCGCGAATCGTCGCCGGCGCCCCGGCGCGGCGCGGCCGGTGCGGAGCGCGACTGGGCATGGCCGGCTCTTAGCGCAAGCCCGGCTGCGGCGCGATCAGGCCTTGCTGCGGTAGTAGGCGATCAGCAGGTCGGAGATCTCGGGGCGCAGGATGCGCGGATCGGGACGCTCGCCGCCGGTGAGGGCCTCGCGCACCTTGGAGCCCGAGATGACCACCGGCTTCTCGTCCGGGTGGTTGTCCATCAGGTCGACCCGCCCGGCGCTCTCGTAGAAGGCCGCGAAGCCGATGTTGCACGGCCGGATGTGCAGCTGGCCGTGCAGGTTGTCGAAGATCTCCTGCGCGTCGAAGTCGCCCCAGATGGCCTTGCCGTCGTCGTACGGTGCATCGGCGTGCTTGCGGCCGATGACGATGTCGGTGAAGCCGTGGTTCTGGCGGTAGACGCCGTGCATGACGGCCTCTTTCGGGCCGCCATACAGCATCTTGATGTCGAGGCCGACCAATTCGAAGATCTCGGTGAGGTCGTAGCCGCGCTCGGTCCAGAGTGCCGTGTCCTTGTCGCCCTGACCGAGCAGCTTGCCGTCGAGCAGGGTGCGGTAGCACTGCATACGCACCCGCGCCGGCACGTCATCGCCCTTCAGCTCGCCGACCAGCGGGTTGAGCACGACGCCGGCGAAGAATCCGAGGCGGGTGAGCTGCTCGACACCGGCGACCAGCGCGTACTCGTGGGCGCGGTGCAGGGGGTTGCGGGTCTGGAAGGCGAGGGCGCGCTCCCAGCGCCGTTCGGCGATCAGCGTGCGCGACTGGCGCGGGCTGAGCAGATAGCGGCCGTACTCCGCATCGACCGGCTGCGGCATCGCCCACAGGTCGCCGCCGACCAACTGCGTGCGCGGATCGTCGACGATGATGTGCGCACCGGGGTGATCGGTGCGACTGGTGCCGTAGAAGCGCTCGACGTGCTTGCCCTTGTCCCAGGCGAAGAGGCTCGTGACTTGCAGCACGCCGACGATCGTCCCCTCGAACGTCAGGGCGGCGCTCTGCCCAACGCGCAGCGCCTTGGCTTCGGCGTCGGTGACCGGGAAGGAGATCGGCGCCGTCCAGGCGTAGGCGCGAAAGTCGTGCTCGATGGTGTCGGTGTCGAGGACATGGTGCCAGGTCGTCTCGTCCATCGGCCCGGTCAGCGGTGAGAGCGTTCCGTCGGCGATGCGGTAGACGGTCGCCAGGTCGGCGCGCGACATCTCGACCCGCGGCAGCGCGGCGGCGGCGGCGAGGAACCGTACACGCCGCGACAGCGGCACGGTGCGGGAGACCGGCGTGTCGAGGCCGCCGTGGACAGGAACCAAGTCGGGCATTGGCGAACTCCTCAGAATAGCGGTGAAGGACGAGGCGAGAGAACCTCGTCGTCGCTATGCGAGGGGTCTGGTGCTGTCAAGGTAGGTGAGGGCACCAAGTCCGGTGCGGGCACGATGTCGTCGCGCCCGCACCGGACTCACTTGCGGCGCTTCGGCGGCGCGGCGGCGCGCTTGACCGTTTTCGCCGGGGCCGTGACGCGCTTGGTCGACTTGGCCGGGGCGGTGACGCGCTTGCTGGTCTTCGCCGGCGCGACGACGCGCGGCTTGCCGCTCACGGTGCTGCGTCGCGATGCGCTCGAGGGGCGCCCGGGCTTGTTCTGCGCCGCGATCGCCACCGGGCGACCGCGCCGCTTGCTGGCGCTGACCGCGCCGCGCTGCGAGCGCCCCGGCTTGCTGGCGACGACGCGGGCGCCGCCGGCTTTACCGGGAATCTGCAAGCGCTGCCCGGTGCGCAGCGCCTTCGGACGGCGTATGCCGTTGGCGCGCATGAGGGCTTGTGTCGAGACTCCGTAGCGCCCGGCGATCCGGCCGAGCGTGTCGCCGCGGCGCACGGTGTGGGCGCCGGATCGCCGCGACGGCGCGAAGCGCACCGGCTCGGGAATCGGCTCGCGGTAGCTGGCGAAGGCGACCTGGAACTGATCGCTGGTGCCCTCCGGCAGACGGACCGTGTAGCCGTCCGGCGGTACGACGCCACGCCGCAGCGCCGGATTGAGTTCCTTGATCGTATCAAGGTCGCTGCCGGTGAGCTGGGCGACCGCCTTGAGCGAGATCGGCCGGGTGATCTCGATGGTGTCAAAGCGCGGTGCGGCCATCTTCGGCACGTCGATGCCGAGCTGCTTGGCCGACTGGGCAACCTCCATGGCGGCGAGCACCTTCGGGACATACTCCGAGGTCTCGTTGGGCAGGTAGCCGCCGTCGCGCATCTCCCAGAAGCTCTCGCAGCCGCGCTTGCTCTTGATGCGCTCGATGTTGCCTTCGCCGGTGTTGTAGGCGGCGAGCGCCAGGTGCCAGTCGCCGAAGCGATCGTACAGGTCGCGCAGATAGCGGGCGGCGGCGCGCGTCGCCTTTTCGGGATCGCGCCGCTCGTCAACGTAGCCGTCGATACGCAGGCCGTAGCGCTTGCCGGTGCCGCGGATGAACTGCCACGGTCCGACCGCACCGGCGTGCGAGGTGGCGTGCAGGCTGTAGCCGCTCTCGACGATGGGCACGCCGTACGCAAACTCCGCCGGCACGCCCTCCTCGCGCAGTGTGGTCTTCATCGCCGGCAGGTACTTGCTACCGCGCCGCAGGGCCCGCTCAACGGTCGGACGCATGCTGATCTGATAGGCCCCGACGACCTCCTGGTCGCGCGGGAAGGCACTGTCGATCTCGGCGTGGCGCCTGGCGGCGATGGCGGCGTCGCGGTCCGCCTCGGAAACCTCAGGTGGGCCGGTCGTCAGCCCGTCGACCAGCGGCGCCGCGCCGACGGGTGGACGGCGGGTGGTCGAACAACCACAAATCGACGACGCTGCGAGCAGTACGGTCAAGACCACGATCGGTCGCGGATTCACAACGAGCATAGGTTCCTCCCTCGTCCTTCCGCGGCTGCCAGGGTGGGGAAGAGCCTTAGGCGCCCCTTGGCAACCAAGACGCCGGAGGCGATTCCGGCGTCGTTCCATCCACATGTGACGAACCCACCCGGGCGGGCGTCACGCTCCTCGTTTCGCAAGCTCCCATTTTGCTGCCTCGCCCCCGCGAGGCCCCTGTGGGTACCACAGACTTTTGTCGCAGCGCAACGCCCAAGGGCCCGGGCGTCACTTATGTAACGCTAAATTTCTGGTAACGTTTCTGGTCGCCAGCGCCGCAGCCATGCGCAGCGACGCCGACATACTGCGCGCATCGGCGATGCCGCGGCCGGCGATGTCGTGGGCTGTGCCGTGGTCGGGCGACGTGCGCACGATGGGCAGTCCGGCGGTGAAGTTCACCCCATCGGCGAAGTGCAGCAATTTGAACGGGGCGAGACCCTGGTCGTGGTACATGCAGACGACGGCGTCGAAGGCGCCGCCGCGCGCCTGCGGGAACAGGCTGTCGGCGGCGAGTGGGCCGCGCGCGTCGATGCCGCGGCGCCGCGCGGCGCGCACGGCGGGGGCGATGAGGCGTGCGTCCTCGTCGCCGAACAGTCCCTGCTCGCCGGCGTGGGGGTTGAGGCCGGCGACGCCGAGCCGCGGCCGGGCGATGGCGAAGCGCTCGCGCAGGGCCCGGGCGGCGATGGTAATGGTCTCCAGGATGCCCGGGGTGGAGAGCGCATCGGGGACGGCGCGCAGGGCGAGGTGGGTGGTGACCAGGGCGACGCGCAGGACGTCGCCAATCATCATCATCCGCACCGGCGCGCCGCCACACAGCTCGGCCAGTAACTCGGTGTGGCCGGCGCAGCGCAGCCCGACGGCGATCAGGTTGGCCTTGCAGATGGGGGCGGTGGCGAGGGCGTCGGCTTCTCCGCTCTGTACCAGGCGCACCGCCGCCAGGATCGCCGCATGCGCGGCGCGGCCACCGGCGGCGCTCGGCCGTCCGGGCCGGCGCTGCGCAGGCGGCACGGCGGCGACCACGTGCACCGCCATGGCGCCGCGCGGCAGCGGCGCCCCTGGGGCCCAGGCGGCGAAGCGGACGGCCAGGCCGAGGCGGGTGGCGGTGTCCTGGTAGGTGCCGAGGTCGCCGACCAGTATCGGCGTCAGGCGGCTGCGCAGGGCGCGCCCGACCAGGGCGGCGAGCGTGACTTCGGGACCGATGCCGGTCGGGTCGCCCATCGAGACGGCGACCCGCGGCGGGCGGCTCACGGGACGATCTCCACCATGTGCCGCTGCCGCAGGTCTTCCTTGATCCAGCGCGTGTAGCGCTCCTCGAGCGCCTGCGTGTAGAGCTTTTCCTTGATCGCCTCACGGGCGGGGTCGGTGGCCGCGGCGGGCGGCGCCGCACCGGCCGCCGCGGCTTCAGCCTCCTCTTCCGCCTCGGCTGCGGCGGTGGCGTCGCCGGCCCGGGCGTCGAGCTTGACGATGTGGATGCCGGTCTCGCCGCGCACCGGATCGCTGTATTCGCCCGGATCGAGGTCGGCGACGGCGCTCTCGAGCTCGTCGCGCATCTCACCCTGCTTGAAGGTCCCGAGCTTGCCGCCGGCCTTGGCGGCGCCATCTTCGGACTCGCGTGCCGCGACTTCGGCGAAGTCCGCGCCGTCGTCGAGTTGCGCGTGAATGGCGGCCGCGCGTGCCTCGATGGCGGCGACCTCCTCGGCGCTGGCGCCGCGCGGGATCTGCAGCACGATGTGCGAAACCGTCATCTCGCCGCCGCGCCCTTGCGGCGTCGGCTCCGCCGCGGCGCTTTCGCCTTCGCTGGCGCCTTCGTCGGCGGAGTTCTCGGTGCCCTGGGCGCGCTGGTAGCGGTCGATCTCCTCGGGCGAGACGGTGACCTTGCCGCGGATCTCGCGGTTGATGAGCTGGGCCCGCTCCAATTCCTCGCGCACCTGCTGCCGGTAGCGCTCGCGCGTCAGACCCTGCTGCGCCAGGGCGGCGTCGAGCTGGTCGTCGGAGATGTTGTTACGCTGGCGGATGGTGGCGATGGAGCGGTCGATCTCGGCATCGGGCACGACGATGCCCTGGGCCTGGATCTCCTTGGCGAGCACGCGCTGGGTGATCAGCACCTCGAGCAGGCCGGCCTGGTCCATCGTCGCGGCCTGCTGCAGGCGCGGGTCGCTGGCGGCGAACTTGCGCAGCTCGAGGGTGGTGATCGGGTCGCCGTCGACCAGGGCGACGATGCGGTTGACCACCGTGCCGCTGACCGCGAGCGGTTGCTCGACGGAACCGATGTCACAGCGGCCGCCCGCCGGCCGGCGCTGGCCGCGCTGATCGACGGTGAGCAGGCCGCCGGCCGGGTCGGCGCAGCCGGCGCTATCGCCGCCGTCGATCGCCGGGCTGCCGCCGGTCAGCGCGACGGTCTCGGTAGCGCCGCCGTTGGCGGCCAGGCGCTGCAGGCGCGCGTCGTCGGTCTGCACGTCGCCGAGGCCGGCGAAGCCGCAGGTGGTGTCGTCGACCAGGTTGTGGCCGCCGGAGGTGACGCCGCCGCTGCAGGCGCGTTGGTTACCAGCCAGTACGGTGTGGCCGAGCGTCGCCTCGCCGTCGTCGACCTGCACGCCGGCGCCGCGGTTGTGGGCGATCGTGCAGTTGGCGGCAATGAGCGAGCCCGCGTCGATGCGAATGCCGGCGCCGCCGTTCTCGGCCACCGTCGAATTGACGCACGTCAGTGTGGCGCCGTCGTTGACGATGCCGGCGCCGGCGTTGCCGGCCACCAGCGTACGCCGCACCATCAGTTGGCCGCGGTCGGCGCGGATGCCGGTCCCGGCGCCGTCGCGCACGGCGCTGTCGAGCAGCGTCACCTTGCCGCGCTCGATGACCAGCACCGTCTCGCCGCCGCTCAGCGTCAGCCCACTGAGCGACACCGCGCCGGCGAGGCGCAGGGTGTTCTCGCCAACCCCGCGCACGGTGACGACGTCGGCCCCCGGGCCACGAATGGTGAGGTCAACGGTGACCTCGAGCGGCTCCTCGAGCGCGATGGTGCCGCGCACGCCGCTGGCGAAGACGACGGTGTCGCTCTTCTCGGCCTCGTCGATCGCCTCGCGCAGGGAGCCGTCGCCGTCGGCATCGGTATTGCGCACCGTGCGGATGCGGGCGTCGGCCGTCGCGGCAGCGGCCAGGACGAGACAGAACATCAACGGGGGAACGGTCCGAAACATGATCCATCGTCCCTAGCACAGGGGCCGGGACCGGGTCGAAGACAGGGCGCGATTGGCGAGCGCGCCGGCCGCGCCCTCAGCACAGCGGCCCTGGTCGATGAAGCCGTCGATGAGCTGGTTGGCATGGCGGCGAACGGCCGGCTCGAGGTCGAGCGAGCGGTCGCGCGAGAAGCGCTGGTCGAGGATCTTGCGGTAGCGGGTCTGCGCCGGCGGGTCGTACTGCAGCGGGATCATCGGCCGCTCGGTGCCCAGGCCGACGTGGATGTCCATTTGCGACGAGAAGAGCTGCGGGCGGCGCAGCGCCCAGACGACGTCGTCGTAGCGCGACAGGATGGGCGCACCGATCACCGCCGTGGTGGCCACCCGGTGGCGCGCGTGCAGCGTCGCGTAGACCGGCTGCGGGCAGGCGACGAACTGCTGCTCGACGACGTTCAGGACGCCGGCAGCGTCGGGATTCTCTTTGCGCATACCGCGAGTCTCACCCCGGATCGGCCGCGCCCGTCAAGCGGCGTGCGGCGTCGCTGTCGTAGCACGCGGTGCCGCGCGGCCCCGACGGCGAGCCGAGACTGCCGCGGCGCTACACGATGCCACGGGTGGCGAGCAGCGCGAGGCTCTCGTCGACGACGCGCCGTCCGATTTCGCCGTCGCGGACGGGCGCCCAGACCCGCCGCGAAGGGAGCCGCTCGGCGATCAGCGATGAGAGATCGAGGGGCATCGTCACGACATTGTCGCCGATGGCGGCGGCGGTCTGTCCGCGCGCCAGGTCGCGCACCGCCAATACCACCCGATGCTCGCGATCCGTCGCCAGCGCCTGCGCGATGGCGAGCGCCAGTCCTTGCGTCAGCCGGCCGCCAGCTGTGCGGCGGTCGGCAACTGGATCTCGCGCAGGACGTCGCCGATCTCCTGCACCAGTCCGTCCCAGTCGGCCTGGCGCGGCGTGAAGCTGAGCTGGTAGTCGGCGGACAGCCGGAAGCGGCCCTTGCCGCGCTGCACCAGCGCGACGAGCTGATCGACCTCCATCGGCGCCTCGGGGTGGAAGGTCAGGGTCACCGCGCCCTGGCGCAGGATGGCACGCACGATCATGCACGCCTTGAGCAGCCGGCGCAGGTCCATGACGCGCAGGAAACTGTCGACCAGCGGCGGGATCTTACCGTAGCGTTCGCGTAGTTCGGTGGCCAGCTCCTCCAGCTCGGCGGTGCCGGCGATGGTCGCCAGGCGACGGTAGAAGACCAGGCGCTGGTGCTCGTCGGGAATGTACGAGTCGGGGATGTAGGCGGGGAAGCCGAGCTGGATCTCCGGCTCGACGTCGACGCGGCGGCGCTGGCCGCGCAGCTCCATCACCGCCTCTTCCATCATCGAGGTGTACATCTCGAAGCCGACTGCGGCGATGTGACCGGACTGCTGCTTGCCGAGCAGGTTGCCGGCGCCGCGGATCTCGAGGTCGCGCGCCGCCAGCTTGAAGCCGCCGCCGAGGTCGTCGAGCTCCTGCAGCACGCGCAGGCGCTTCTGCGCGTCCTTGGTGATGAGGTGCTCGCCGGGGATCATCAGGTAGGCGTAGGCGCGCTCGTGCGAGCGGCCGACGCGGCCGCGCAGCTGGTAGAGCTGCGCCAGACCGAGATGGTCGGCGCGGTTGATGATGATCGTGTTGGCGTTCGAGATGTCGATGCCCGACTCGATGATCGTCGAGCACACCAGCACGCTCACCTCGCGGGTCATGAACTGGACCATCACCTTCTCCAGCGCGCGCTCGTGCATCTGGCCGTGCGCGACGGCGAAGCTGGCTTCCGGGACGAGGCTGCGCAGGTGGCGGGCCATGAGCTCGATGTTCTCGACCTGGTTGTGCACGAAGAACACCTGCCCGTTGCGCCCGAGCTCGCGGCGGATGGCGTCGCGGATGACGTCGTCGTCGTAGCGGGTGACATAGGTACGGACGGCGAGGCGGTCGACCGGCGGCGTCTCGATGACGCTGAGGTCGCGGATGCCGGTGAGCGACATCTGCAGCGTGCGCGGGATCGGCGTGGCGGTCATCGCCATGGCGTCGACCAGGGCGCGCATGTCCTTGATCCGCTCCTTGTGCTTGACACCGAAGCGATGCTCCTCGTCGATGACCAGCAGGCCGAGGTGCTTGAACGTCACGTCTGGCTGCAGCAGGCGGTGCGTGCCGATGACCATGTCGACGGTGCCGGCGGCGAGCCCGCGCAGCACTTCCTTCTGCTGCGCGGCGGTCTGGAAGCGCGACAGCTGCTCGACCCGCACCGGGTAGCCCTCGCAGCGCTTACGGAAGGTGGTGAAGTGCTGCTGCGCGAGGACCGTCGTCGGCACCAGCACGGCGACCTGGCGGCCGTCCATGACGGCGAGGAAGGCGGCGCGCAGGGCGACCTCGGTCTTGCCGTAGCCGACATCGCCGCAGATCAGGCGGTCCATCGGCTTGGCGCGCCCCATGTCCGCCAACACGTCGTCGATCGCCTGCTTCTGGTCCGGCGTTTCCTCGAACGGGAACGTCGCCTCGAACTCGCGGAAGTAGGCGTCGGGCTGGCCGTAGGGCGGGCGGGTGTCGATCTCGCGCGCGGCGTAGATGCCGAGCAGCTCCTTGGCCATGGCGAGAATCGACTCGCGCGTCTTCGCCTTGACCCGCTCCCAGCTGCCGGCGCCGAGTTTGTCGAGCGTCGCCACGGCGCCCTCGGAGCCGACGTACTTCTGCACCAGGCTGATGCGGTCGACCGGCAGATAGAGGCGGTCGCCGCCGGCGTATTCGAGGTGCAGATAGTCGCCCTCGGTGCCGGCGACCTGCAGGTGGCGCAGGCCGCGGTACAGCCCGACGCCGTGGTCGAGGTGGACGATGTAGTCCTCCGGCTTGATCTCGCTGAGGCTCTGCAGCAGCTGCGAGACCGAGACGCGCCGGGCGGCGCGCCGGCGCGTCTCGCCGAAGACGTCGGCCTCGGTAACCACCACCAACCGCTCGTCCGGAATGCGGAAACCCTCACTCAGGTGTCCGAGGATGATGTCGATGCCGGGCGACTGTCCGGGCGTCGGCGCGCCGGCGAGCAGGGCGGCGAGCGGCTGCGAGCCGACGCGCGCCGGCAGCTCGTTGCTCTCGAGCAGGCGCGCCAGCCGTTGCGCCTGCGGTTCGGTGCCGGCGACGAAGACGACGCGCTGCCCCTCGTCGCGCCAGGCGCGCACCTGCGTCGCGACCGGCGCGAAGCTGACCTCGTGGCGCTGGTGGATGCGCGCCGCCTTGAGGTCGCCGGTCGAGAACGACTGGACGGCCAGGCGGGTGTCGCCGGCGTCGGTGGCGAGCAGCTCGAGCGCGTCGAGTTCGACGATCGGGTGCGCCGCGAGGCCGGTGCGCCACGCGGTCGGCGTCAGGTAGAGGAGATCGGGCGGCGGCAGGAAGCGGTGTTCGGACTCGCGCTCGCTGGCGCGGCGCTGCACCAGGGCGTCGGCGTGTTCGAGGACGGCGTCGACCTCACCGGCCTGGTCGACGATCACCAGCGCGTTGGCCGGCAGATAATCCCACAACGTGTCGAGGTGGTCGTGGAAGTAGGGCAGGCAGAACTCGACGCCTGGGAAGAGCAGGCCGCTCGCCAGACCGTCCATGATCAGCGCCCGCTCATCGCGCGCCACCTCGAGGTCCAGGGCGCGCATCTCGATGGCGCGCGCGATCGCCGGCTGCTGCCCGGCGGCTGGGTCGAACTCACGCATCGGCAGGATAAGCAGCTCGGCGTGCGTGCCGGCGAGGCGCTGGCTCACCGGGTCGAAGGCGTGCAGCGCCTCGATCTCGTCGCCGGCGAGTTGCAGGCGCAGCGGCTGCGGGTGCGCCGGCGGGAAGACGTCGATGATGCCGCCGCGCAGGCTGAACTCGCCGCGGTCCTCGACCAGCGGCACACGCCGATAGCCCCACGAGATCAGGCGGGTCGCCACGGCGTCGCGGTCGATCTCTTCACCTTCGACCAGGTACAGGTACTGGGTGGAGAACGCGGCCCGCGGCGGCACGCGTTGCAGCAGCGCTTCCGGTGTCGTGACGACGATCGGGTCGCGGCTCTGACTCAGGTGGTAGAGGCCCTCGATGCGCGCCGCGACGACGTCGGCGGTGGGCGAGAGATCCTCGAACGGGGTCACCTCCCAGCTCGGCAGATAGTGGATGCGGCGCGCGAACGGCTGCGCGTCCTCGGCCTCGTCGAAGCAGAAGCGCAGGTCGGCCGCCAGGCGCTCGGCGTCCTTGCCGTTCGGCGCGATGACCAACGCCGGGCGCGCGGTGGTGCGCAGGAGCCGCCAGAGAAAGTAGGCGCGGGCGCCGCCGCGCAGGCCCTGGATCCGCCAGGGGCGGCCGGTCCCGGGTCGGGCGAGGCCGTCGGCGAGACGGCGCAGGGTTGGGTCCCAGGTGACGGCGGCGGTCATGGGTCGGCTCGTGGCTGGGCGTTCGAAGGGGGCTGGGGCGAGGAGGCAACCTGGATGGTTACCAGCGCTCCGGCACCCCGACAAGGTCGATCAGGCGCGGTTGCGACGGTTTCGTCGCCGAGCCGTTCGACGCGTTGCGGCTGCTGCACGAGGTCTCGACGTTCGTCGCCACGCCGCCCAAGGCCGGGGCGCGCCGGCCGCCCGCCGCCCACTCGTGAGCGCCGCGCCGCGTCACTCGTCGCGGCTGCGATTGCCGCGGCGGAACGCCTTGTAGACCTCGACGACCATCTCGCGCTGGTGCTCGGTGAGGTGTGGGTCGCGGCGCAGCTCACGCACGGAATCGGATTCGTCGAGGTCGCGCGGATCGAGCACGCCGGCCTGTAGATACAGGGTCTCGGCCGACAGGCGCAGTGCACCGGCCAGCGTATTGAGCAGGGTCTGGCTGGGGTTCTTCAGGCCGCCCTCCAACTCGCGCAGGACGACGCCGGGAATACCGCTGCGCTCGATGATCTTGCGCAGCGAAATGTCGGCCAGGCTGCGCTGGCGACTGAGATAGTCGGACAACGACGACTGCGAGCGCTTCGCCGCCGGCGGCGACGCGGCCGCCGGCTTCGCTTCGCTGCGTGCTGTCGCCTTGCGTCGCTTCGCCGCCATGCCGGCGCTATACCCCTCGGGCCGGGAGAGGGCCAGGGGCATGCATGCGATCGAGCCGGGCGCGCCGCGCACCGTCACCGCCGAGTTGGCGCTGCTGCGCCGCTTTCCTTCCCTGGCGGCGCTGCCGCGCCACGCCCTGACGACGCTGCCGACGCCGGTGGCGCCGTTGGCGCGTCTGGCGGCGGCGCGCGGGCTCGGCCCGCTGTGGATCAAACGCGACGACGTCTCCTGTCCCCTTTACGGCGGCAACAAGCCGCGCAAGCTCGAATGGCTGCTCGGCGCGGCGCGGGCGCGCGGCCGCCGCGCCGTCATCACCTTCGGCGGCATTGGTACGCACCACGGCCTGGCGACGGCGCTGTGCGCACGCGACGCCGGCATGGGCTGCGTGCTGGTGCTGCTGCCGCAGCCGGTCACCGCGCACGTGCGGCGCACGTTGCTCCTCCATCACGCCTGTGGCGCCGAGCTGCACCTGGCGGGGTCGCTGGCGGGCGTTGCCGCCGTCGCGCTGCGCCGCTGCGCCGTCGGCATGGCGCGCGGCGCGCCGCTGGCCATCGTGCCGACCGGCGGCACCTCGGCGCTGGGCACGATCGGCTACGTCAACGCGGCGCTGGAACTCGCCGACCAGGTGCGCGCCGGCGCCCTGCCGGAGCCGGCTGCCGTCTTCGTGCCGCTCGGCAGCGGCGGCACGGTTGCCGGCCTGCTGCTCGGCCTGCGCCTGGCCGGCTTGCGCACGCGCGTCGTCGGCGTGCTGGTCACCGACATCCTGCCGCCGTCGCCGCGCCGGCTGGTGCGTCTGGCGGGCGCCGCGCTGCGCCGTCTGCGCGCCGCCGACGCGACCGTTCCCGAGGTGCCGCTGCGCAGCCGCGATCTGGTCATCGAGGCCTCGCAACGCGGATCGGGCTACGGCGCGCCGACCGAGGCCGGCGTCGCGGCGCGGCGCCTTTTCGCCGAGCGCGAGGGCGTCGGGCTCGAGACCACTTACACCGCCAAGACGGCGGCCGCGCTCCTCGACCTCGCCGGCCGGCCCGCCTACCGCGGTCTGCCGCTACTGTTCTGGAACACCTACAGCTCGATCGATCCCGCCGACGCCCTGCCGCGCCTGCCGGACTGGCGCGAGTTACCGGCGCCGTTCCATCGATTTTTCAATCCGTCCTGAGCGCTGCCGGAGCAAGGGGTGCAAGGGGACGTTGGGGCGAAAGTGACAC
>JANNRA010000147.1:0-5826 GCA_031401035.1 bacterium
GGCGCGACGGGGGCGGCCGGACGCACCGCACCCGCGCCGAGCGGCGTCGGCGCCGCGGCGGCGAGCGGCTCCGCCTCGGGGGCGCGCGCCGCGAGCAGCGGTCGTACCAGCAGCCACAGCGCCAGCCCCACCAGCGCCAGCGCCGCCGCCAGCATCCATACGCTGCCGCGCACGGCGGTCGGGTCGTCGCTTGCCATCGTCACGCGACCATAGTGAGGCACCTTCGCGCCGCGCAACCGGCGCCCGTTGCGGCCGCGCCGCGAATCGGCTAGCCGCCTGCGCCATGGCGCACGTCACCGTCTACCACAACCCCGTCTGCGGGAAGTCGCGCGGCGCGCTGGAGATCCTGCGCGAGCGCGGTGTCGACCCCGAGGTGATCGAGTATCTGCAGCAGCCACTCGACCGGGCGGCGTTGGAGCGCATCCTCGACCTGCTGCCGGACGAGCCGGCGGCGTTGGTGCGCAAGGACAAGCGCTTCGCGGCGCTGGGGCTGGACGCCGCGGCGTACACGACGCGCGACCAGGTGGTGGCGCTGCTGCTCGAGCATCCGGAGCTGATGGAGCGGCCGGTGGTCATCAGCGGCGGGCGAGCGGTGATCGCGCGGCCGTCGGAGAAGGTGCTGGAGCTGTTCTGACGGTGGTGCGCGCCGCTCAGAACGCGCCGCTGGAGTAGGCGCGTTCGATCTCTAGTTCGATGTTGCCGGTGGTGTACGTGGCGCGGCTGGCCATCCCGGAGGGGTCGATGGAGGCATCGACGCTGACGCTGCCGGCATCGATGCGGCAGGGAATGTCGGCGGCGCCGCGGCGTGCCGGGCAGTCGATGCTCACCTCGACCGGCTCGAGCGGGCTGACGTCGGGCATCCACTGCGCCGCCGTCACCGTGCCGCCCTCCGGCGCACTGGCGATCAGGCGCGCCAGGCTGAGGTCGTCGCGCAGTGGCACCGCCGACTGCAGCCCGCCGTCGATGCGGGTACCGCGCACCTCGCCCTGCACGGCGTAGGAGCCGTCCGGCGCGCGCGTCAGTTCCAGCGAGTGCAGCTTCTCGCCGCCGGCGACGGCGTCGGCCGAGGCCTGCTCGATGACGCCGCCGGCATCGGCGACGGTCAGGCGCACCTGATCGAGGCCGACCGCCTCGCCGCGCGAGCGCGGCTCCAGCAGCACCGAGCGCGACACCGTCACCCAGCGGCCGCCGTCGCCGCGGTAGGCGCGCAGATCGGTGAAGCCGCAGGTGAGCGGGCCGAGGCGCGTCAGCGAGACATCGACGTACGCCGGCCGCGGCTGCGCGCCGTCGGCGCCGACCTGTAACGTCGCGAGCATGCCCGAGAGGACGCGCCGCACGGTGGACTGGTAGCCGAGGCCGACATGCACGCAGCGCAGCGCGCCGAGGCCGACCGGAGCGAAGAAGAGCTTGGCGCGATACAGGGCGTTGCTGCCGTTCTCTTCGGCGACGCCGATGACGTCGGCGGTGAGGTACGGCGTACCGCCGACCACCGACGCGTCGATGCTGGCGATCTCCTGCGAACTGGCGTCCTCGACCAGCTTGCGCGAGACGAACTCGGCGGCGGTGGCGGCGATCGCCACCGGGCGGTCGGTGAGCCAGCAGTTGATGGGCGTATCGGCGCCGATGGAAATGTCGATCTCCCAGGTGCCGCCCGCGCTGTCGGCGCGCGAGCGCTCGAGGCGCGGCTGGCTCTGCGCCTCGACCTGGAAGCGGACCTCGCCGTCGTCCGAGGCTACCGGCCGCAGCGGCATACTCTCCGGACCCTCGCGCCGCAGCGCCTCTTGCAGCACCGGCGACAGCCCCTGCTGCGCGGCGCAGCCGGCCATCGCCAGGGCGATGGCGATGGAGGCGACGACGCGGTGCATGAAATTCGTTTAGCGGGAGCGCCGAGGTTGCGCCATGGGGGAAGTGCGGAAGCGGTGTGAAATGTTCGCGACCTCGACGATCACGGTCGCCAGTTGCCGCTGCAGTCGCCGAGCCGCATGGCGGCGAAGTCCTGGTCGCCGGTCGCCGCCGTCAGGGCCGGCCAGTCCATCGCGCCGGCGATACAGGTCGGCGCCAGCGCCGGCTGGGTGTCGACCCGGCCGGCGGCGCTGCCCTCGGGGGCGAACAGCCAGTCGCTGTTGCAGCGCGTCGCGGCGTGAATGGCGCGCACGGCGGTGTTCGACAGGTTGAACGTATCGGTGACCCGCAGCGCCACGCTCACTTTGCCGGTGCTGGTGTACGTGAATTGGGGTGTGGCGACGGACGCGTCGTCGAAGGCGCCGTCGCCGTCGAGGTCCCAGGCGTAGGAGAGGGTGTCGCCGATGTCCGGGTCGTGCGAGCCGCTGCCGTCGAACGTCACGGTCAGCGGCAGCGGCCCGTTGTCGGTGTCGCTGGCGAGGACCGCGGTCGGCGGCTGCGCGCCGGCGAAGTAGCGCACGCGGTGGACGCTGCCGCTGGTGAACTCGACGTAGAACAGGTCGCCTGCGGGACCACTGGTGAGATCGACGACGCTGTTGGTGCCGACCGCGAACGGCGTCCGCCCGGCGGGGTCGGGGCGGCCATCGGCGGCGGCGGGCATCGACCAGATGCAGCCACGCGAGTAGTCGGCGAAGAACAGCGCCCCGGTGTAGACGGCCGGGTAGTTGCCGGGCCCGGCGAAGGCCAGGCCGGAGATGGTGTTGCCGCCGCTGCCGCAGGCCTCACCGGCGACCACCGGCGCGCCGCGCGCATACGAGAAGAGCGGCGCCGCGGCGGCGCCCGCGCTCCGGTAGAGAGGTCGCGGCACTGGTCGAGCTGCGCCGCCTGGTAGCTGACCTGGGCGCCGGGCCCTTCGTAGCAGGGCCAGCCGAAGTTCTCGACGGCGGCGTCGGCGCCGTCGGCGATGCGGTTGATCTCCTCGTACGCCGACCAGCCGACGTCGCCGACGTACAGCTCGCGCGTCTCCGGCCGCACCGCCAGGCGGAAGGGGTTGCGCAGACCGTAGGCGATAATGCGCTCGGCGCCGGCGATGCCGCCGCCGACGAGCGGATTGTCGGGCAGCGCCTGGCCGGTGAGTGGGTCGACGCGCAGTACGGTGCCGTTGAGCACGGCCGGCTCACCCGCTGGACGGCGCAGCGACTGGGAGCGCAGGGCGCCGCCGCGAGCGCTCGGCGCCGTCAGTTGGCTGCCGACGCCGCCGGGCGGGTCGCCGCAGGGATTCACCGGCGTGCCCGACTGGCCGTAGTCGACGCTGAAGAAGTTGGCGCCGTCGCCGCCGGAGACATACAGCGCGCCGTCGGCGGCGAAGGCGAGGTCGTCGACCGAGTGGCCGGGGAACTGCTGGCACCAGCCCTCGATCAGCACCTGCTCGGCGCCGACCATCGTGTCGCCGGCCGCCTGCAGGCGCGAGACGCGGCCGCCGACGACACAGCCGTTGCTGGTCGCGCCGGGCGGGGTGGGGCACCCGTCCGCGGTGGCGCCGGCCGTGCCCCAGCGTGGCGGCGTGCCGCCGATCGCCGCGTCGAGCGTGTAACCGACGTACACGTACGGCTGCGCCGGGAAGGCGGGGTGCAGCGCCAGCGTCGCCAGGCCGCGATCCCAGAAGTTGTGCACGTTGGTGCGCAGGTCGGCGAAGATCACCGGCGTCGGGTCGCCGGGGGCGTCGAAGAGCTTGATGAGGCCGCTCTTCTCGGCGACGAACATGCGCCCGTCGGGGGCGAAGTCGACGGCGGTCGGCTGCGTCAGGCCAATGGCGACGACGCTGTCCTGGAAACCCGCCGGCAGCGTCAGGGCGGGGGCCGCGGTGGCGAGCAGGAGCAGGGCGGCGGCGACAGCTCCGCCCGTCGCGGCGGTTGCTGCAACTGTCCAACACCGACGCACGAAGCGGCGCCAGGACTCTCGCACCGGCGGGCGCCGGTCAATCCACGGCCCGGCCGCGGTTTGACATCCGCGCCGCCGACCCGCGATGCGGCAGGCATGTCCTATGTCCTGGTCGAGAAACCGCGTCCGCACGTCAGCCTGATCACGCTCAATCGGCCGCAGCGCATGAACGCCATGTCCTTCGACACGGTCGCGCCCCTGTATGCGGCGTTGCAGCAGGTCGGGGCGGACAACGACACCTGGGCGGTGGTGCTGACCGGCGCCGGGCGCGGCTTCTGCGCCGGCCTCGATCTCGAGGACCACGGCGTGCCGCCCGGCTGCGACGGCCTGCCGATGTCGCGCATCGCCATCCGCGCCATGGAGTACATGTCCAACCTGGTGCCGGCGATGCGCGCCCTGCCGCAGCCGCTCATCGCGGCGGTGAACGGGCCGGCGGTCGGCGGCGGCATGTGCCTGATGCTCGGCGCCGACATTCGTCTGGCGGCGGAGTCGGCGCGCTTTCGCAGCGCCGGCGTCACCAACGGGCTCACCGGCACCGAGCTGGGCATCAGTTGGCTGCTGCCGCGGCTGATCGGCGCGGCGCGCGCCTGGGACGTCATCCTCAGCGGTCGCGACGTCGACGCCGTCGAGGCCGAACGCCTCGGCATGGTCTCGCGCGTGCTCGCCGACGCGGCCCTGCTGCCGGCCGCGCTCGATCTTGCCGAACAGCTCTGCGGCTTCAGCGCGCACGGTCTGGCGATGACCAAGACCGTGCTCTGGTCGAGCCTCGAGGCCGGCAGCCTGGCGGCGGCGATCGACCTCGAGAACCGCAACCAACTCCTGGTGCGGCTGACGACGCAGAACCTCGCCGAGGCGATTCGCGCCCGCAAGCAGCGGCGCGCGCCGCAGTTCGAGGACTGAGCATGGCGCACCGGCGCGCCTCCGTCGGCGCCGCGCTGCTGGCGCTGGCCGCCGTGGCGGCGCACGCACACCCGCTGGCGCCGGCGTTGCTCGAGTTGCGCGAAGCGGCGGCGGGGCGGGTCGAGGTGAGCTGGAAGACCTCGGCCCTGCAGGCGCCCGGCGCGCCGGTGACACCGCGGCTGCCCGCCGAGTGCCGGGCGCTGTCGGCGCCGGTCGTCGCCGCCGACGGCGACGCGCTGATCGGCAGTTGGGCGGTCGACTGCGGCGCAGCCGGGCTGGTCGGCCGTGCCGTCGGCGTCGACGGCCTCGAGGCGGCGCGCATCGACGCCCTGGTGCGCGTCACGCTCGCCGACGGCCGCGTCGTGCGCGGCGTCGTGCGCGCCGGGACGCCGCTGTTCGTCGTCCCGGCGCGCGAGGCACCCGGCGCCATCCTGCGCGCCTACGTCGGCATCGGCGTGGCGCACATCCTCGGCGGCCTCGACCATCTGCTCTTCGTCGCCGGGTTGCTGATGCTGGTGCCGACGCGGCGGCTGCTGATCGAGACGGTGACCGCCTTCACCGTCGGTCACAGCGTCACCCTGTCGCTCGCGGTGCTCGACCTGGTGCGCCTGCCGAGCGCGCCGATCGAGTTGTGCATCGCGCTGAGCGTCTTCTGGCTGGCCGTCGAGCTGGCGCGCGATCCCGGTGAACGTCCCAGTCTGGTGCGCCGCAAGCCGTGGCTGATGGCCGGGGCCTTCGGGCTGCTGCACGGGCTGGGTTTCGCCAGCGCCCTGCAGGAGGTCGGCCTGCCGGCCGGCGACGTGCCGCTCGCCCTGTTCGCCTTCAACCTCGGCATCGAGCTCGGGCAACTGACCTTCGTCGCGGCGTGGCTCACCGCTGCCGCCCTGTTGCGGCGCGCGCCAGTGCGCTGGCCGGACCGGCTGCAGCCGCTGCCGCTCTGTGCCATGGGCGCCCTGGCGGCGTTCTGGTGCTTCGAACGGGCGGCGGCGCTGTTGCGATGACGCCGACCGCCGTGGAGGGCGCCGCCCCGTCGGCGCCTGTTGGATACGATCGCGCGCCGCGCATGCAACAGGCGCCGACGGG
>JANNRA010000148.1:0-1754 GCA_031401035.1 bacterium
CGTGCTCGGCGACCGCGGCGCGCTCGGCCGCGGCGACTTCAACTCGCCGGACATGGGCATGTTCTCGTACTCGTACATGTGGTCGCTCGGCATCCTCATCGCCGGCGGCGCCGCCAACATCCAGCGCAACATCATCGCCGAGCGCGGCCTCGGACTGCCGAGAGAGAAGAAGATCTGACTTCTCAACGCGAAGACGCGGAGACGCGAAGGTCGCAGAGCACCCTCCGCGCCTTCGCGTCTTCGCGTTGAAGTTCTGGAAGGAACGAACTGATGGATTTTGGACTGTCGGAAGACCAGGTGCTGCTCAAGGACACGATCAAGCGCTTCCTCGCCGAACGCTGCCCGACGACGCGGGTGCGGCAGGTGATGGAAGGCGACGCGTCGCTGGCGCGCGACCTGTGGGCGCAACTGGCGGAGCTCGGCGTCGGCGGCATCATCGCGCCGGAAGAGCACGGCGGCCTTGAACGCGAGTTGCTCGACCTGGCGCTGGTGGCGGAGGAGCTCGGCTACGCCGCGGCGCCGGGGCCGTTCCTCGGCTGCGCGATGGCGACCGTGGCGCTGGTCGAGGGCGGCGACAGCGCGGCGCAGGCGCGCTGGCTGCCCGGGCTGGCCAGCGGCGAGGTGGTGGCGACCGTCGCCTGGGGCGAGGAGAACGGCGAGTGGACGCCGACCGCGCTACACGCGCACGTCGCAGGCGGCCGCCTGAACGGACGCAAACTGATGGTGCCGAGCGCGCAGATCGCCGACCTGCTGGTCGTCGCCGCGCGCGACGAGCACGGCCCGCACCTGTGGCTGGTCGAACGCGGCGCGCCCGGGGTCGAGGTGGCGGCGATGACGGTCAACGACCTGACGCGGCCGCTCGACGTGGTGACGTTCACCGACGCGCATGCGACCAAGCTGCCCAACGCCGGCGCCGTGCAGCGCGTCTGGGATGCCGGCCTCATCCTGCTCGCCGCCGACGCGTACGGCGGCGCCCGCCGCTGCCTGGAGATGGCCTGCGGCTACGCCATGACGCGTGAACAGTTCGGCCAGCCGATCGGCGCCTTCCAGGCGGTCAAGCACCAGCTCGCCAACATGGCCGCCGACCTCGAACCGTCGCTGGCCCTGGTGTGGTACTCGGCACACGCCTTCGATCGGATTCAGGACCAGTCGACGCGCCACGCGGCGATGGTCAAGGCGCACATGGCCGACCTCTTCGACCGCGTGACGCGCGACAGCACCGAGCTGCACGGCGGTATCGGCTTCACCTGGGAGTTCGACCTGCACCTGTGGTTCCGCCGCGCCATCTTCGACCGCAGCGTCCTCGGCGAGGCGATCTACCACCGTGCCCGCGCCGCAGACCTGGCGGGCTGGTAGCCGCGCCATCCATTTCGCATGGCCGACGCCATCCTGGCGGCGGTGATCGACCCGTGCGGCGGCATGGACGGCGTGCGCACGGCTGAGCGGCTGGTGCGCGAGCACGACGTGCGGTGTCGGTGAACACCTGCATGAACACGCGCGGACAAGCGAAGGTCCTGTTTGCCACCGACTTTCCGTTCCTCCCCTTCGACCGGGCGGTGCAGTCGGCACGCGCGCTGCCGTTCCGCCCCGGCGTGCTGGAGCAGTATCTGGGCGACAACACGCGCCGCGTGTTCGGGTTCTGATCCCCTCACCCGATCCAAGAAGACACTTGCTCGAGTTCTCCCTGGAGGGCGCCGCCCCGTCGGCGCCGGTTGGAGGGGAAGCGCGAGGCTCCATTCAACCGGCGCCGACGG
>JANNRA010000149.1:0-51508 GCA_031401035.1 bacterium
TTCCATCAGGCCGACGAACTGCAGGTGCATCGCGTCGACGTCGGTGCAGGCGCGTTCGACGCGCTGCAGGGCGTGCTCGCGCGCCCTGCGTACCGCCAGCGCGGTGGCGTTGTTGTCGCAGGCAGCGGCGGCGAGCTGCGGCTCGATGCAGGCGCGCCGCGCCGCAAAGACGCCGAGCGCGCACTGCGTCGCGGCGCGGCCGATGGCGCGCTGGCAGCGGGCGGCGTCGGCACCGAAGTCGCCCCACTGGGGGAGCGGCGCCGGCACACCGTGGGCGTGCGCGGAGGCGGCGCCGATAAGCGCGGCGAGGGCCAGAATCGGGGCGAGCGGACGCACGATCCTTAATCTTGGCCGCGCGCGAACCGGAATTGCAACGCGGCGCCCTCCAGGGGGATGTCTGTTGCGCCGCTCACATATACGAGCCGCCGGTGACCAGGACGACGTGACCGGTGACGTAGTCGGCCAGCGGCGAGGCGAGGAAGAGGACCGGGCCGGCCGCCTCCTCGGGCGTGCCGGCGCGGCCGAGCGGGATCATCTGGATGGCGTACTGGCGCATCTGGTCGGGGATGCCGATCTCGACCGCGTGCCCGTCGACGCTCTCCTTCTGCGACTTGTCCTTCGCCGCGGTCAGGCGGGTCTCGATGAAGCCGTAGGCGACCGCGTTGACGTGGATGTTCAGGCGGCCCCACTCCTTGGCCATCGTCTTGGTGACGCCGACGATGCCCATCTTGCCGGCCGAGTAGTTTACCTGGCCGGCGTTGCCGGCGACGCCCGAGGTCGAGGAGGTGTTGACGACGCGGCGGATGACGCGTTTGCCGGCGGCCGCCTCCTGCTTGGCCCAGTCTCGCCAGTACAGCGAGGCGGCGCGCAGAATGCGGAACGGACCGGTCAGGTGGCAGTCGATCATCGCGTACCACTGCTCGTCGCTCATCTTCTGGATGACGCCGTCGAAGGTGTAGCCGGCGTTGTTGACGATGATGTCGAGCGCCTTGAATCGGTCGACCGTCGACTTGATCAGGGCGTTCGGGAACGCCGGGTCGGTGACCGATCCGGCGCAGGCGACCGCCTCGGCGCCGGTCTTGCGGATCGCTTCGGCGGCCTCCTCCGCGACGTCGGGGTCGAGATCGTTGACGACGACGCGGGCGCCGTGTTGGGCGAACAGTTCAGCCACGGCGCGACCGATGCCGCGGCCCGAGCCGGTGACGATCGCTACCTTACCTTCGATGAGCTTCATGGAGACCTCCAAGGGGGAATCCTCGCTGCCTAGCCGAAAACGTCCTGGGCGCAAAGCGGGGCGGTCGCTGCGCGCAGGGCACGGCGCGGCGGAGCCGCGCCCTCCATCGACCTCGGTGGGGCGATCTGATACTTCCCGCGGCGCTCGGAGGCGCCCCTGGAAGACACCCGCAACCTCGACGTGAAGCGCGCGGCGGCGGCCGGCGCCGGTACGCTGGCGCGCGACCTGTGGCAACTACTGCGGCCGACGCAGTGGGTGAAGAACACCGTCCTCTTCGCCGCGCTGATCTTCTCCAAGCACCTCTTCGTGCTCGACGACGTCGTGCGCGTCGTCGCCGCCTTCGCCTGCTTCTGCTGCGTCGCCAGTGGCGCCTACGTGATGAACGACCTGCGCGACTGCGAGCGCGACCGCGAGCATCCGCTCAAGTCGCGCCGGCCGCTTCCCGCCGGTCGCGTCTCGCGCGGCGCGGCGCTGGCCCTGGGGCTGGTGCTCGCGGCCGTCGGCCTCGGCGGCGCGGCGCTGCTCGGGCACGGCTTTCTGGGCCTCACCGTCGGCTATCTGCTGCTGCAGGTCGCCTACACCTTCGCCTTGAAGGAAATGGTCATCCTCGACGTCATGTCGATCGCCACCGGCTTCGTCATCCGCGCCGCCGCCGGCGGCGTCGTGATCGGCGTACCGGTGTCGCCGTGGCTGATCATCTGCACCTTCCTGCTGGCGCTCTTTCTCGGCTTCGCCAAGCGCCGCCACGAGCTGGTGCTACTCGAGGGCCGCGCCGAGGAGCACCGCGCCGCGCTGCGCGACTACAGTCCGTATTTCCTCGATCAGATGATCGCCGTGGTGACGGCCTCGGTGGTGGTGGCCTACGCCATCTACACCGCCTCGCCCGAGGTGCAGGAGAAGCTCGGGACCGACAAGCTCTACCTCACCATTCCCTTCGTGCTGTTCGGTATCTTCCGCTACCTCTACCTCGTCCATCAGCGCGAGGAGGGCGGCAACCCGACGCAGTTGCTGCTCACCGACCGGCCGCTGCTGGTCGACGTACTGCTGTGGATTCTCACCGCCGGGCTGGTGCTGTACTGGGGCGCATGAGCCAAGCCGGAGCCACGCATGCGACGCGCATCGACAAGCCGTGGGGCTATGAGCTGATCTGGGCGCGGACCGAGCGTTACGTCGGGAAGATCCTGCACATCGTCGCCGGCGAGGCGCTCAGCCTGCAGTACCATCGCTACAAGGACGAGACGATGCATATCCTCACGGGCACGCTCGAACTCGAGGTCGGCGACGACGAGCGCGCGCTCGAGCACCTGGTGCTGCAGCCGGGCGACAGCATCCACATGTGGCCCGGGCGGCGGCACCGGCTGACCGCGCGCACCGACTGCGCGGTGCTCGAGGTGTCGACGCCCGAGCTCGACGACGTCGTGCGCCTCGACGATCGCTACGGCCGCGTCGGCGGCTGAGTCGGCGGGGCGGCATGCGGGCATTCGTCACCGGCCTCGACGGCTTCGCCGGCGCGCATCTGGCGGCGCTACTGCTGGGGCGCGGCTGGGCGCTGCACGGCACCGTGCGCCGGCCGCAGCGGCTGGCGCGGCTGGCGTTGCTGCCGGCGCCCGGCCTGGCGGCGCCGGCGCAGGTGGTCGCCGTCGGCGCCGCCGCGGCGGTCGCCGCCGCGGTAGCGGCGGCGCAACCCGAGGTGCTCTTCCATCTCGCCGGGCTGACCTTCGTGCCCGACGCCGCCGCCGATCCCGGCGCGGCGTTCCGCGTCAACGCCCTGGGGACGCTGCACGTGCTCGCCGCCGTGCACCGCCACGCGCCCGGCTGCCGCGTCGTGCTGGTCGGCTCCGCCGATGCCTACGGCGCGGTCGAGGCCGCCGCGCTGCCGGTGCGCGAAGCGTGCCCGCTGCGGCCGCTCAGCGCCTATGGGTCGAGCAAGGCGGCGGCGGAGTTGGTGGCGGAGCAGTGGCAGCGCAGCATGGGCCTCGATGTGGTGCGCCTGCGCCCGTTCAACCACACCGGACCGGGACAGCGACCGGACTTCGTCTGCGCCGACTTCGCGCGCCAGCTCGTCGCCGTTGCGCGCGGGGCGCAGCCGGCGCGCCTGCGCGTCGGCGATCTGGCGCCGGTGCGCGATTTCACCGACGTGCGCGACGTCGTCGCCGCCTACCTCGCCGCCGCCGAGCGCGGCGCGTCCGGCGCCGTCTACAACGTCTGTTCCGGCGTCGGGCGGTCGATTCGCAGCGTCCTCGACGATCTCGCGGCCGCGGTCGGCGTGACGGTTGAGGTCGACATAGACCCGGCCCGCGTGCGGCCGAACCGCGTCCCGCGCCTCGTCGGCAGCGCCGAGGCGCTGCACACCGCCACCGGCTGGGCGCCGACCATCGCCTGGGCGCAGACGGTGGCGGATCTGGTCCGCAGCGCGGCGGGCGCGACTACCGCCGCGCCGCCAGCGGATGCGGCGCGGCGGTAATCGCGGCCGCCGCGTCAGTTCAACTGGTACGTCACCCGCAGCGCCACCTGATCGCGGTCGCGGAAGAAGCCGAGCGACTGGTAGGCGCCAGTGATGTACTGGTACTCGGCCTGGAAGAGCAGCCAGTCGTTCCAGCGGTAGGTCACCGTCGGGTGCAGCGCCGCGGTGCCGCGCACGAACTGGATGTACGTCAGGCGCGGCGTCAGGCGGCCGTGCAGGTAATCGGTCTGGACGGTGATCTGCGCCTGCGCGTCGGCGGGGTAGGTGTTGACGTAGTCGTCCTGTTGACCGCCGCGCTGGCGGAGGATCTCGCAATCGCCTTGCCCATTGCCCTTGAAGCAGACCGGACCCGGCTTGAGCTGGCCGTTGAAACGGAAGTGGTTGCGATCGGCACCGGTGTACGAGGCGTTGTACGAGCCGACGACCGAGGTGCTGAGGACGAAGCTGTTGGTCGGGTTGAGCGGCCGGAAGAAGAAGAAGCGGTCGAAACCGATCTCGTAGCGCAGGATGTCCTGGAACGGCACATGGCCTGGACTGCTGATCGGGTTCGGTCGGCCGGGGAGCTCTTTGTAGGCCGGGCACGGCTTCGGGTTGTTCTTGTTCACCGGACAGATGTTCAGGTTGCGCTGCGGCACGAAGCCCTGTTCGTGCTCGAAGAACTGCGCGTTGAGGCGGAAGATGCCGTCGAGCGTCTCGGAAAAAAAGGTGCCGGCGAGGCCGTAGACCATGGACGGGTTGTGCTCGAGGGACACCGGGAAGAAATTGCGGCCGTTGATGTTGACGGGGACGTTCGGCGTATCGGCGAAGCCGACACGCACCGGCACCACGTTCGGGAAGGTCCGGTACACCCATGCCTGCATGGTCAGGAAGCGGCTGATGACCGTCTGGAAGCGGAGGCCCCAGCGGCTGCTGCTGATGTCCTGCTTCGGCAGGTGGTCGAAGAAAGTGAACTGGAAGGTGGGCGGGAAGACGCCGCCCGGTTTGCCCGACAGGAGTTGTGGATCCTGGCCGCGCGGGGAATACGGGCTGGCGGTGATGAGCGGCGTGATCGCCGTCGTGTTGTCGATGCCGCCGGGCACCCAGTAGCCCTCGACGAAGCCGCTCGAGAATGGGCCGAGGACGTCGAAGACGTTGTAGCTGGTGCGCACGGTGTAGAGCGGGATGCGCGCCTCGTCGACGTCCTGGAAGAAGCCCGGCGCCCCCAGCGTCAGGTCGAACGGGTTGCTCTGGTCGAGCAGGGCGATGGTGTCGGACTCGCCCCAGGAGATGCTCTGCTTGCCCACACGCAGAAAGAACGGGCCCTTGGCATAGCTGAGGTACAACTCGTTGACGCGCGCCTGGTGCGCATAGATGTCGCGCGGCACATATTCGTCGGCGCCGGGGAAGATGTCGTCGAATGTCTTCGCATCGCGGCGCAGCTTGATGTTCTCGCCGCGCACGTACCAGCCGCCCGATGGCAACGGCACGGGGTTGGGCTTGGGGTCGGCGAATATGTCGTTGCGAAACGACGCGTTGATCTTCCTCTGCGAGGTGTTGAACTGCTGCGAGCCGTAATCGTAGATACCGTCGTAGAACGCCCAGGCGGCGATGCGGAAGCGGAAATCGTCGGGCGCCAGCGCGTCGAGGAAGCCGCCCTGCATCCAGTTGAAATACGGTGTCAGCTTCGCTTCCAACTCCGGGTTGAAGAAGTTGCGGTTCTGGACCAGCTGGCCGGCCTTGGTGCCCGGCTCGGTCTCCACCTGCGAATTCTCGGTGCGGATCGATGCCTGACTGTAGATGCGCGCCCGCAGGGTGAGGTTCTGTTCCTCGTCGAGGTAGATCGCCCCGGCCGCGGAGGCGAGCAGAATCGATACGGTACCCGCCAGCGATGCCAGCCAAGACTGCCGTCTCACCATCGTCCCCCCTCCTGTTCGGACCGCCATGCCGCCGCGCCGCGCGCGCCTGCCCAAGTGCCCCACACACACGCGCGCCCGGCGGCGCAGTGGCAGACGCGAAGTCGGAAACAGCGACGCCGCGTTCTAGGCTCCGCGATTTCTGACTGTCAAGGCCGCAGGCCGCGCGTGCCGGCGACGGCGACCGCTCCGGCGCGCGTGATGGTGACATGGACGGCGCCGTCGCGGTCGGTGCGCCACAACGCGACGCCGCGTGCGGCGTAGGCCTCGACCACTGACGCGTGCGGAAATCCGAAGCGATTGGCGGCGCCGGCCGAGGCGACGGCGATGCGCGGCGCGACGGCGTCGAGGAAGTGCGGCGAACTCGAGGTGCGGCTGCCGTGGTGCGGGACTTTGAGGACGGTGCTGCGCAGCGCCTCGCCCCAGCGCCCCACCAGGGCGGCCTCGCCGGCGGCTTCGACGTCGCCGGGCAGGAGGACCGTCGTCGGTCCGTAGCGCAGTTGCAGGGTCAGCGAGCGGTCGTTGTCGGGGCCGACGTCGTCGCTGGTGGGATGCAGGATGCGCACGGCGACGCCGTCGATGACGTACTCGGCGCCGAACGGCGGTTGCACCAGCGGCGCGCCGGCCGCGGTGAGGGCGTCGCGCAGCGCCGCGAAGCCGCCGCCGTCGGCGCCGACGCCGTTCCACCACAGGCGACGCGGCGCGAATGCGTCGGCGAGAAAGGCCAGGCCGCCGTAGTGGTCGAAGTCGGGATGGCTGAGCGCCAGGGCGTCGACGCGCAGGATCTTGCGCCGCCACAGCAGCGGCGCGACGACGCGCTCACCGACGTCGAAGCGACCGCCCGGCAGGCCGCCGCCGTCGACCACCATCACGTGCGATCCGGGGAACTCGATCACCGTACAGTCGCCCTGGCCGACGGAGACGAAGGTCAAGCGCAGCGTCCCGCCGGCATGGCGTTCGACCGCCCACGCCGCCGCGGCGATGGCGAGCGCGCCGGCGCAGCAGGCGACGACGCCGCGCCGCCAGGCGCGGCGGTCGAGCAGCAGGCCGCCGAGGAGTCCATAGAGCAGGCCGAGTTCGAGCAGCGACGGGGTGGGCGTGCGCAGCGCTGCGCCGGGCAGGGCGGCGCACCAGGCGACGGCGAGGTCGGCGAGCCGCACGGCGAGGCCGACCGGCGCGAACAGCCACGGCGCCAGCGGTGGGGCGAGCGCCACCGCGACGGTGCCGAGCAGGCCGAAGCCGACGGTGACGATGCCGAGCAGCGGCACCACCACCAGGTTGGCGAGCGGCGCCACCAGCGACACCTGGTTGAAGTGCCAGGCGGTGAGCGGCGCGGTGCCGAGCGCCGCGCAGACGGTCACCGCCTGCGCCAGCACCAGCCAGCGCAGGGCGCGCCAGTGCCAGCCGCGCAGGCGCAACAGGTGGGCCTCCTCCCAGGCGTTCCAGCGCGCCGTCAGGCGGGGCACGCCGAGCAGGATCGCCAGAACGGCGACGAACGAGAGCTGGAAGGAGATCTCGGCGCCGGCGCCGGGCTGCGCCAGCGCCAGCGCGGCGGCGGCGACGGCGAGCGGGGCCAGCCAGTCGCGCGGCCGGTCGAGCAGCAGCGCCGCCGCCATCAGCAGCGCCATCAGCTCGGCGCGCAGCGTCGCCAGGTTGGCGCCGGCGATGGCCGCGTACAGGGCCACCGCCGGCAGGCTGGCGAGAACGGCGAGCTTGGGCACCGAGGCGGCGAGCAGCAAGGTGTAGCTGCGCGACAGCAGCCAGCGCGCGACAGCGGCGGCGGCCGCCGCCACCAGGCCGATGTGCAGCCCGGAAATGGACAGGATGTGGCTGACGCCGGCGCGTGCGTAGCGGGCGCGCAGCGCCTCGTCGAGCCCGCCGAGCTCGCCGATCAGCAACGCCGCGGCGACCGGCGCATCGCGCCCGTCGAGCGTCGCTGCGAGGGCACGCGCCGTCGCCGCGCGCCAGCGCTCGAGCGCCGCCGCGGCTCCGTCCGTCGGCGCCGCGGCGCGCCGCCAGCTGCTGTCGTCGGGCGCGAAGGCCGTGGCGCGGATGCCGCGTCGAAGCAGGAACGCCTCATAGTCGAACTCGCCCGGGTTGCCGAAGTTGCGCGGTGTGCGCAGGTCGAGCACCGCTTCCATCGCATCGCCGCGCTGCCACGGCTGTGCCGCCTCAGGGAGCGTCACCAGGATGCGTCCGGTCGCCGGCGCCCACTCGGGGCCGCGGCGCGCCGCCGTGACCGCCAGCACCAGCCGCGTACGTCCCGGCTGCCGCACCGGCCGCTCCGCCACCACGGCGCGGATCCACGCCCGCGCGCCGGCGAGGTGGACGACGTCGGCGACGCCCTCGCGCCGCGCGGCGCCCGCCTGCCAGCCGCCGCTGGCGGCCGCCGCGAGTGCCAGGCCGAGCATGGCGCCGTGCGCCCAGCGGCGCCGCCACGCCAGCATCAGCAGCAGCACCGCGGCGACCGCGCCGCCGGCCGGCAGCCAGGTCGGCTCGGCGCCGGCGAGCTGGCCGAGCAGCAGGCCGGGCGCCAGCCAATAGATCGGTGTCGGCGGCGGCGCCGCGCTCGGGCCTGCATGCGTACCGTCCACCGCTCGATGTACAGCAGTCAAAAAACTATCTTCGACATCTACGTAAATTATTTACTCCTCAAGCTGGGCATTGGTAAAGGGTCAGTACCCGGCTCCCACCGGCTCCAGCGCGCGGCCCCCGTGGGCGCGCAGAAAGAGGAGAACCCCATGCTGCGATCCTTCACCCGTACGTTGGCGGCCGTCCTGGCCGCCCTTGCCATCGCCGGCCTCCAGCCCGCCTGGGCGGAGACCAGTCCGCTCGACATCAATACCGCCACGGCCGCGCAGCTCGTCGGCCTCAAGGGCGTCGGTCCTGCCAAGGCGCAGGCGATCATCGAGCATCGCGACAAGAACGGTCAGTTCAAGAGCGTCGACGATCTGAAGCTCGTTCAGGGGATCGGCGACAAGATGCTCGAGCAGTTGCGCCCGCAGGTCACCGTGCAGGACGGGGCGTCCACCGCCGCCGCCCCGCATCCGTAATCGATCCATTCCACTGCGCCCGTGGGAGCCGGGCGTTCCTTGACATCGTCGCCCGGGCTCGGGCAGGTGCCTGGGTCAGTTGATTGAAACGGTCCCGTCGCGCCTGTGTCGGCGGCCGTGACGAGGGCAGAGATGAGCAATCCGAGCGGCAGGTTCGCGATCGTCGGGGTGGGGACCTCGCGTTTCGGCAAGCTGCAGGGCGTCAGTTCGATGGGCTTCACGCTCGAGGCGAGCGCCAACGCGATGGCCGACGCCGGCATCGCCCGCGACGCCGTCGACGGCGTCCTGGTGGTGATGCCGGCGGTGATGGGCGAGCAGCACGGCTGGGCAGCGCGCGTTGCCGCCTATCTCGGCATCGAGCCGAGTTTCTCGGCCACCATGGACCTCGGTGGGGCGACCGCGTGCGGGGCGGTGCAGACCGCCGTGGCGGCGATCGACGCCGGCTACTGCAGCAGCGTGCTGTGCTGCTTCGCGACCCAGAGCTGGCCGCAGGGCGTGCTCATGCAGCTTTTCGGGTCCGAGTTTCAGGTGCCCTACGGCGACGTCGGCGCCATGACGCTGATGGGCCACATCAAGCGTCGCCAGATGCACGAGTACGGCTACACGCATGCGCAGTATGGGCAGGTGGCCGTCGCCTGGCGTCGCCATGCGCAGGGCAACCCCGAGGCGCAGATGCGCAAGCCGATGACGCTCGACGACTACCTGGCGTCGCGCTGGGTGGTCGAGCCGCTGAAGCTGTTCGACTGCTGTCCCAACACCGACGGCGGCGGCGCCTGCATCGTCACCTCGCTCGAGCGGGCGCGCGACCTGCAGGCGACGCCGGTGCGCGTCCTCGGCGCTGGGCAGACGCACGCCAGCGAGATCATTCACCCCGACGGCCGCGACCCGGCGCGGTTGCCCGGCAGCAAGGCCGCTGATCTTCTCTACGGCATGGCTGGCGTCGGGCCGCGCGACATCGACTGCGCGCAGTTCTACGACGCCTTCACGCCGCGCGTCATGCACGACCTTGTCGCCTACGGTTTCTGCGCTCCGGGCGAGGCCGGCGCCTTCGTCGCCGCCGGCGAAGTGACCTACGGCGGCGCGCTGCCGTGCAACACCGCCGGCGGCCTGCTCTCGGAGGGCCACCTGTCGGGGTTCGGTCATATCCGGGAAGCGGTGCGACAGGTGCGCGGCACCGCCGGCGAGCGGCAGGTGCCGGAGGTTGAGCTGTGTCTG
The DNA here is from genome assembly GCA_031401035.1 of bacterium. Classification (GTDB taxonomy): domain Bacteria; phylum Desulfobacterota; class Binatia; order HRBIN30; family CADEER01; genus JANNRA01. Next base: position 9,859 of record JANNRA010000149.1, read on the forward strand.
GTCACCGGCTACGGCGGCGCGCCGCACGAGGCGCCACCGACGGTCAGCTACAGCGCGCTCATTCTCGGCCGCTGAGAGCATCTTCATGAGAAGACGTTTACACGGAGAAACGGAGCAACGGAGAGGGTGCGGTTCGCACGAACCCTCTCCGTTGCTCCGTTTCTCCGTGTGAATTCTTCTGCGGTGAAAGCGAAGAGGAGGTTCGCGTGTTCGGCAACATCGAGAAACCGCTGCCGCGTCCGAGCGAGGACAGCGCGCCGTTCTGGGAGGCCGCCGGTAGGGGCGAGTTGCGCATGCAGCGCTGCGGCGACTGCGCCCACGTGCGTTTTCCGCCGGCGCTGCTCTGTCCGCGCTGCCTGTCGCCGAACGCCGTCTGGGAGCGGCTGAGCGGGCGCGGCGCGGTGTACAGCTGGGTGGTGGTGCACCAGTCGCAACACCCCGCGTTCAACCCGGACGCGCCCTACAACGTCGTCATCGTCGAACTCGAAGAGGGGCCGCGTCTGCACGGCACCCTCGTCGACTGCGCCAACGACACGATCCACATCGGGTTGGCCGTGGAAGCCGTCTTCGCGCCGGTCGGCGGCGATACGGCGCTGGTGCAGTGGCGCCGGCGCGGCTAGGGAGCGAGAACATGCCCGCTGTCGCGAAACGCAAGCCCGGGCGGCGCCGAGTCGCGCGCCCGGCCCGGCGCGGCGCCGGTGACGCCGCCGACGCCGTCAGCGCGGAGATCATCCGCGGCTGCATGGAGACCGTCTGCTTCGAGATGGCGACGCACGTCAGCCTGACGGCGACGACGCCAATCCTCAATCAGTCGAACGAGCGCAACGCGACCATCCTCGATGCGCGCGGCGCCCTCGCGGCGCTCAGCGTCGGCATCCCGCAGTTCATGCTCAGTTCGACGCTACCGGTGCGCTTCGCGCTCGAGTTCTTCGGCCCAGACGGCCTGTTCGACGGCGACGTGCTCGTCGCCAACGACCCCTACCACGGCGGCGGTCACCTGCCCGACTACAACATTTTTGCGCCGGTCTTCCACGCCGGCGAGTTGGTGCTGATCGCCTCGATCCAGTGCCATCACGCCGACACCGGCGGCGGCATGCCGGGCGGCTACAACGTCGACGCGCAGGACATCTGGGCCGAGGGCGTCCGCTTCCCGGCGGTGAAGATCTTCGAGAAGGGCGTCGAGCGCCGGGACATCTCGTACTTCATGAAGGTCAACAACCGCACGCCGACGTTCATGGGCGACCTGCGCGCGCAGATCGGCGCGGCGCAGCTTGGCGTGCGGCGGCTGAAGGAGATCATCGCGCGCCACGGCGTCGCGAGCGTGCGCGCCGCGTCGCAGCACATGATCGACCACGCGGCGCGCCGCTTCCGCGCCGAGGTGCGGGGGTGGCGCGACGGGGTGTACGAGTCCGACGTCTACGTCGATCACGATCCGAAGGGCAACACGGACATCCACATTCACTGCGCGGTGACGGTGCGGGGCGACCAGCTGCGCATCGATTTCACCGGGTCGGACACGCGCGACAACCTCGCCGCCTACTCCACCTACGGCAACACCCGCGGCTACGTCGTCGCCCAGATCGCCACCATGATGGATCCGTCGATCCCGAAGAACGAGGGCTTCTTCAACGCGATCGAACTCATCGTCCCCGAGGGCTGCTGTCTCAACCCGCCACCGAACAAGTCGGTGGCCGCCGGCACGCATCATCCCGGCACGGAGGTCGGCGAGGCGATCGCCAAGGCGCTCGAGCAGGTGATCCCGGAGCGCTGCTGCCCGCAGATCTACAAGATGGGCATGCCGACGGTGATCTTCGGCACGCACCCGAAGACCGGGCAGCTCTTCATCGACCACTCGGTGGACACCTTCGGGGCGTACTGCGGGGCGGTGAAGGGGCAGGACGGCTGGGGGGCGATGAACGTCAGTTTCGGCAACCTCATCCGCGCCACCGGCGAGATCAACGAGAGCATCTTTCCGGTGCGCCACCTGGCGCGCGACTTCGCCACCGACACCGGCGGTCCGGGGCAGTGGCGCGGCAATCCCGGCACGCTCTACGTCAAGCAGATCCTGGCGCCGGCGCAGATCTACACCTACGTCGTCGGCCGCAAGTACCCGATGCCGGGTATCGCCGGGGGCGGCAACGGCGCGCCGAACGAGCTTCGGCTGCGCGCCGGCACGCCGCGCGAGCTGCTGGTCGAGACGACCGCGTTCTACGTCCCGCACGAACCCGGCGATCGCTACGAGTACCGCTATGGCGGCGGCGGCGGTTGGGGCGACGCGCTCGAGCGGCCGGCCGAGAAGGTGCTCGACGATGTGCTCGACGAGTACGTCTCAGTGGAGGGCGCGCGGCGCGACTACGGCGTCGTGCTGACCGGCACGCTGGAGGCCTTGGATCTCGCCATCGATGACGCCGCCACGGCGGCGCTGCGCGCCGAACGACGGCTTGCGGCGCGCACGCGCGCAGGCGCGGGGTGACGCGGAGCATGGCTCTTCACACCTGCGCGCCGCCGCGTCTGCACGTGCAGTCGTCATGAGCTACCGCATCGGTATCGACGTCGGCGGGACGTTCACCGATCTCGTTCTGGCACGCCCGGACGGCACGATCGCGCTGGCCAAGAGTCCAACGACCCCCGACGACCAGTCGCGGGGCGTCGTCGAGGGCATCGGCCTGCTCGCCGCCGGCGAGGGCCTGGCGCTGGCGGCGCTGCTGGCGCGCACCAGCGCGATCGTGCACGGCACGACGACCGCCGACAATACGATGATCGAGATGAGCGGCGCGGTGACCGGCCTGATCACCACCGCCGGCCATCGCGACGAGATCGAGCTGCGGCGCGGGTACAAAGAGGACATCTGGGACCCGGCCCTGCCGCCGCCGCCGCCGATCGCGCCGCGGCGGCGCCGCATCGGGGTGCCCGAGCGACTCGATTTCGAGGGCGCCGTGGTCATCCCGCTCGACGAGGACGCCGTGCGCGCTGCCTTGCGGCGGCTGCTGCGCCTCGGCACCGAGTCGCTGGCGGTGGTGTTCATGTTCTCCTTCGTCAACTCGGCGCACGAGCGGCGCGTGCGCGAGTTGGCCGCCGAGGAGTGCCCGGGGCTGCCGGTGTCGCTGTCGCACGAGGTGATGCCGGCGGCGCCCGAGTTCGAGCGCACCAGCACGACGCTGGTCAACGCCTTCGTCGGGCCGAAGATCGGGCGCTACCTCGCGCGGCTGGTCGAGCGCCTGCGCGACAGCGGCTACGCCAAGGCGCTGCTGGTGATGCAGTCGAACGGCGGCATCATGACGCCGGAGTACATCGTCCATCGCCCGGTGACGACGCTCGCCTCGGGGCCGACCGGCGGCGTCATCGCCGCCTGCGCCGTCGCCACCACCGCCCGGGTGCGCGACTTCGTGTGTGCCGATATGGGCGGCACCAGCTACGATGTCTGTCTGATTCGCGACGGGCGGCCGGAGATCAAGGCGGGCTGGAACTGGCACCACCGCTATCTCGTCGGCCTGCCGATGGTCGATATCCACTCGATCGGCGCCGGCGGCGGCTCGATTGCCTCGGTGCTGGCGGGCGCGCTGCAGGTCGGTCCGCGCAGTGCCGGGGCGCAGCCGGGCCCGATCTGCTACGGCCGCGGCGGCGCCGCGGTGACCGTCACCGACGCCAACGCGCTGCTCGGCTACCTCAACCCGGTCGACTTCTGCGGCGGTCGCATGACCTTGCAGACCGATGCCCTGCGCGGCGCCATCGAGGCGCAGGTGGCGCGCCCGCTCGGCGTCGACTGGGTGGCGGCGGCGCACGGCATCTACCGGTTGGTGAATGCCAACATGGCCAATGCCATCCGCCGCGTCGCGGCGCAGCACGGCGTCGATCCGCGCACGTTGACCATGGTCGCATACGGCGGCAACGGACCCGTGCACGCGACGGCACAGGCCGACGAGCTCGGCATCGCCGAGGTGTTGGTGCCGAAACTGGCGCCGGCCTTTTCGGCTCTCGGGCTGCAGCTCTCCGACCATCTGGTCGACGAGATGCGCGCCTACATCGCCCCGGCGCCGGCGATCGACCTGGCGCGCGTCAACGCGCTGTTCGCCGAGATGGAGGCCGCCGCGCGCGGCGTCCTCGGGGCGCGCCAGGGCCGGCATCGCCGCCTCGAGGTGCGCCGCGCGCTCAGCCTCTGTTACCCCGGCCAGACCTTCGACATGGCCGTGCCGTTGGCGGCCGCCACGGGACGCCTGACGGCGCGCACCCTGGCGGCGACGATCGAGCGCTTCCACGCGCTGCACGAGACGCTGCACACCTACGCCTCACGCGACGAGCAGCCCATCCTGCGCGGCCTGCGCCTGACAGTGGTCGGCGTCACTGACAAGCCGCAGTTGCCGCGAGTCGGACGCTCGTCCTCGCCGCCGCCGCGCAAGGGGCGCCGGCAGGCCTTCTTCGGCGGCCGCTTCGTCGCCACGCCGATCTACGACGGCCCGCGCGTTCGCGTCGGCCACCGCATTGTCGGCCCGGCGATCATCGAAGAGCCGTTCACGACCATCGTCGTGCACCCGCGCCAGGTCGCGACGCTCGACGGGCACGGCAACTACCACATTCGCGTCTGACCGGGCCGCGCGCCCCGCCTGGTCCTCGGTCAGCCGGCGACCTTGAGCGCGCGGCCGATCTTCTTGCGATTCTTGTTGATGTCGCGCAGGTAGGCCATGCCGGCCTCGGCGACGTCGCTGCCGACGACCTCGTCGGATTCGCCCTCGAGCTCGTCCATATCGACCCACATGGCGTAGGTCGGCTTGGTGCGCTCGGTGATGATGCCGGCTTTGAGGAGCGTCTTGATCAGGACGCGGAAGATGTTGGTGCTCTCGGTCATCAGGCGGCGGCGGTCGGTGTCGGTGAAGGCCTCCATCACGGCGCTGCGCACCCACTGCCAGTCGAGGCCGAACTGCTCGTAGATCATATGCTTCTGCTCGGAGTTGACGAGATTGAAGAGCAGGGTCTCGAAACAGCGCGCCGCCCACGCCTCGACCTTCTCGTGCTCCTCCTCGGAGAGCTTCGGCACCGTGCGGTCGGCCCAGATCTTGCCGAACTTATGGTGGAAGGCCTCGTCGGTCATGACCATCTGCACCATGCGGCGCAGCAACGGATCATTGGTCTTCGAGTGGATGGTGGCGAAGGCGCCCATCGCCAGGCCCTCGATGAGCATCTGCATGCCGACCAGTTTTTTGTACACCTCGGGAGCCAGCACCAACTCGTTCATCAGGCTCTGCAGCGTCGAGCCGCAGCGCAGCGGCGTGCCCCAGCGCGCGTCGATGTAGCGCGCGAAGCCGGTGACGTGGCGCGCCTCCTCGCGGGTCTGGTTGGCGGCGTATTCCTGCGCGCCGGGGTCGCGCAGGATCATGCACAGGCTCGCCGACAGCGACAGCGCGCCCTGCTCACCGTGCAGGATGCTCGACAGCATGAAGCGCGTGTTCTCATTCGCCATGCGGATCTGCTGGCCTTCGTCGAGCTTGTCGGCGACGGCGCAGTTGAGCTCGATGACCATCGAGCGCGGCATGAGCGTCTCGTTGGCGAGGTCGAACGCTTGGCCGAAGTCGACGTAGGCGGGGTCCATCGGGTCCCAGAAATGGTCGTTGGTGGCGGAGATGATCTTGTCGAACGCCCCCGTCCGTTCCGCATAGCGACCGCGCTCGATCATCGCCGCGAAGTCGTCGCGATCGACGGTGTTATAGATGGGATCGTGCGTGATGTGTTCGGCCATGGGGGATCTCCTCCAGCGGACGTGGGCTGGGACTGTTCGACGGCCAATTAGGAAAGCAACCCCGGCCCTTCGTCAAGCCGATCCCGGCTCGCATTTGGCTGGCCCAGATGCGAGGTGCATTGCATGGTCCGATCCCTATCAGCCCTCCTGCTGACGTCCGTGTTGCTCGCTGCGCTGCCGGTCGCGGCCGACGAGCCGGGTGCGACGGCCAGCGTCGAGGCGCTGCATGCGACCCTGTTGAGCGCCATGAAGGACGCCAAGACGCTCGGCTACGCCGGCCGCGTCGAGCGCATCGCGCCGGCCGTGGAGGCGGGCTTCGATCTCGAGTTCATGGCGCGATTCGTCCTCGGCCCGGGCGGCAAGGACCTGTCCGCGGCCGACCAGGCGCGCTGGCGCGACGCCTTCGCGCGCGCCACCGTCGCCACCTATGCCGGCCGATTCACGGGCTGGAGCGGCGAGGAGTTCAAGACGCTCGGGCAGGAGCCGGCGGCGCAGGACACCGTCTTCGTGCGCACCATGCTCGACCGGCCGAAGGACGAGGACGTCGAGTTGACGTATCGCCTGCGCAAAGAGGGCGACGCGTGGAAGATCGTCGACATCTACCAGAAGGGCACCGTCAGCGAGCTGGCGCTGCGCCGCTCGGAGTACTCCGCCGTGCTCAAGCGCGACGGCTTCGAGGCCCTGCTGAAGACGGTCGACGCCAAGACCGCTGACTACGCCAGCGGGAAGCTGACGCAGTAGGGCGTCACTCTGCCGGCCCTGGCCGGTGCGCGGCGCGGCGATCCCAGATCTGCGCCATGCGCGTCTGGTAGTATGCGTTGCGCAGCGCCGAGTAGTAGTCGACCGAGGAGGAGCGCAGCGCGTCGAGGCCTTCGCTGTGATAGTCGCGCGTCGCCAGGCCGGAGGAAAAACTGAGCGAGCCTTCGTAGATGAACAGCGTCGCGATCGGCAGCACGTAGAGGGTGGGCTGCAGGAAGAAGTCGACGACGTCGCCGCCGGCGTCGCGCGCGTTGCTCGGTCCGAACAGCGGCATGACCAGGTAGGGGCCGCTGCCGACGCCCGCCAACGCCAGGGTCTGGCCGAAATCCGCGCTGTGGCGTTCCATGCCGATGGCGGCGGCGGGGTCGAAGAGGCCGCCGATGCCGAGGGTGGAGTTGATCACGAAGCGCTGGCTGGTCACCGCCGCGTCCCGCCACTCGCGCTGCAGTAAGTCGTTGGTGAGGATGGAGAACGTGTTCAGGTTGAGGGAGAAGCGCCGTAAGGCGCGGCGCGCCGGCGGCGGCACGACGAACTGGTAGCCCTTGACGATCGGCGCGATCAGCCAGCGATCGACCTGCTGATCGAAGCGCAGCACGCCGCGGTTGGTCGCCTCGAGGGGGTCCGGGAAACCGCTCGGCGGTTCCTCGAGTTTGAAGCCTGTCTCGTCATCCGCCGCCTCGTCGAGCGGCACCACCTCGAGCGCCGCGCCGCTCGCCTGGGCGAGTGCGGCCGGCACCCAGGCGAGCGCGCACAGCGCCACGACAGGGATGGCGAGGCGCATGGCGACGACAAACGGCACGGGTCTCCCAGACACGCGGCGGACCCTACCTCGCGGCGCGGCGCCCGGCCAGTGCGCCGCGGCCGAACGGCCGGCTGGTTGCACCGCGCGCGGTCGCGGACTACCCGGCTGACGTGCGCCCGACGTCCTGCCTTGCCATTGCCGCGCTTGCGTTGGGGCTGCTGGCGGGGTGCGCGCGACGCCCGGAGCCGGGGAGAGTCATCGTCCTCGGCATCGACGGACTCGACCCCGATGTCGTGGCGCTGCTGATCGCCGAGGGTAAGCTGCCGACGCTGGCGCGTCTGCGCGCGCGCGGCGCCTCCGGACGCCTGCGCGCCACTCGCCCGCTGCTCAGCCCGATCCTGTGGACCACGGTCGCCACCGGCAAACGCGCCGACGCGCACCAGATCGGGCACTTCGTCGCCGTCAACGAGGCGACCGGCGCGCAGCTGCCGGTGACCAGCGCGATGCGCAAGGTCAAGGCGCTGTGGAACATCATGTCCGACGCGGGCCGCCGCGTCGCCGTGGTCGGCTGGTGGGCGACCTGGCCGGCGGAGCCGGTCAACGGCGCGATCGTCAGCGACCACACCTGCTACCACTTCCTCTTCGAAGCTGCCCAGCACGGTGGCGGCGAGTCAGCCGGGCTCGTCCATCCGCCGGCGCTGGCGCCGCGCGTCGCGGCGCTGGTGCGCCGGCCGGCGGATGTCACCGCTGCCGAACTGGCGCCGTTCGTGCAGGTCGACGCCGCCGCGCTGGCGCGGCCGTTCGCCTTCGAGGACCCGCTCGGCCACTTTCGCTGGGCGCTGGCGAGCGCGGAGACCTACCGCGCCGTCGCCCTCGACCTCTGGCGCAGCGAGCGGCCGGATCTGCTGATGGCGTACATTGAAGGGACCGACTCCGCGTCGCACCTGTTCGGTCACCTGTTTCGCGCCGGCCCGCTGGCCGGCGAGCTGGCCGAGCAGCAGCGCCAGTACGGCGGCACGGTCGAGGCGATGTACGGGTACGCCGACCGGGTCGTCGCCGACTTTCTCGCTCAGCTCGACGCCGACAGCACGCTCATCGTCCTGTCGGACCACGGCTTCAGGCTCGGCGCGCTGCCGGACGACCCGAGCACGACGCGCGACATGCGCCGCGTCAGCGAGCGCGCGCATCGCGAGGAGGGCGTGCTCTACCTGGCAGGCCGTGGCGTGCGTCCGGGGGCGGTGATTCACGACGCCACCCTGCTCGACATCGCGCCGACGGTCCTCGCGCTCGCCGGGGTCGCGCCGGCGCGCGATATGCCCGGTCGGGTGCTGCGCGACGCCCTGACTCTGCCCGAGCCGGCGCGCAGCATTGCGAGCTACGAGAGCGCCGTACGAGACGCCGCGGCGCCGGCCGATCCGGCCGCCGATCCGGCCATCATGGAGCGTCTGCGCAGCCTCGGTTATCTTGAGGCGACATCGCCGCAGGGCGACCGCAACCTCGCCGCCGTGCTGTTTCAGCAGCAGCGCTTCGTCGAGGCCGAGCGCGCCTACGCGGCGCTGGTGCGGGCGCAACCCGACGACGGCGCCTTACGCGCCAGCTGGGCGGGTGCGCTCGGCGCGCTCGGGCGCATCGACGAGGCGTTGGCGGAAAGCGACCGTGCCGTCGTCCTGGCGCCGCTCAATCCCGAGGGCTACCACAATCGCGCCGTCATCCTGGAGCGCCGTGGCGCGCGCGATGCGGCCGTCGCCGACTACCGCGCTGCGCTGCGCTACAGTCCGCACTACGAGCCGGCGCGCGAGGCGCTGCGCCGCCTCGATGTCGCGCCGGTGCTGGCCGAGCCCCTCGACCCGGCGGTGCGCGGCCGCGCCGAGCGCGCCAGCGGGCTGGCGCGGCGCGGCGACTACGCCGCGGCGTTGGCCCTGCTCGACGAGGCCGCGCGCGTGGCGCCGCGCAGCGCCCTGATTCAACAGTATCGCGCCAACGTCGCCTTTCTGATGGGCGATCGCGCCGGCGCGGTTGCCGCGCTGCGCGCCGCGCTCGCGCTCGAGCCCGACAACGCGCTGTATCGCGAGAACCTGGCGCGCCTCGGTGTGTCGACGCCGGTTCCCGGCCCCTGACCCCGGGTGCCGGGGCGGCGGTTGCGGCAATTCTGACGGCGCCGCCACCCGCTTGCCGTGCGCGACGGCGCCGGGCAAGCATCGCCGCCGCATGGCGGCACGCTCCCGTAAACCTTCGGCCCCGGCGCCGTCCGTCGCCGTGCCGCCCGCGCGCGGCGCCGTCGCGCTGCTCCTCTTCATCGCCCTGTTCTCCGTCTACCTCCTCAACTGGCGCCTGCGCGGCGCCGGCGACAGCATTGCCACCCGCCTACTCCCGTTCAGTGTGCTGCGCGAAGGGGACCTCGATCTCGACGAATTCACGTGGCACCGCACGGCGCAGGGGCGGCTCCCGTACTACGTCCACGCGCACGGCGGCAGTCTCTACCCGGTGTCGACGGTCGCCACCGCGTTGGTCGTGACGCCGCTGTACGTCGCGCCCGCCTGGTGGCTGGCGCACGCCGGCGTCGACTACGACGACGTGCGGGCGCGCGTCGTGGCGGCAGTGATGGAGCGGGTGTCTGCCGCGGCGTTGACGGCGTTGTCCGCCAGCGTCTTGTTCCTCGCCCTCTGCCGGCTGACGCGGTGGCGCGCCGCGCTCGGGCTGACGCTGCTCTACGCGTTGGGGACCAGCACCTGGTCGATCGCCAGCCAGGCGATGTGGCCGCATGCGCTCGCGGAGCTCTGCCTGGCGACGCTCTGTCTCATCTTGCTCGACGCGAACCCCTCGCGGCGCGGGCTGGCGCTGGCCGGCCTGGTGGCGGCGCTGGCGGTCGCCAACCGCCCGCAGGCGCTGGTCTTCGCCGGCGTGGCGGCGGCCTTTGTGGCCGTGCGGCGGCGCGCCGATCTGCTCGCCTTCCTGGCCGCGCCGCTCGCCCTCGGCGCGGCGGTCGCGGCCTACAACCTGGCCATCTTCAGCGCGCTAGCGGGCGGCTACGGTGGGTTGCGCGCCTTCGACGCGCCGCTCGCGGCAGGCCTTGCCGGTCTGCTGATCAGTCCGAATCGCGGCCTGCTGGTGTTCACGCCAGTGCTGGCGTTCTCACTGTGGGGCGCGCTGCGCGTCTGGCGCGTGGCGGAGGCGCCGCCGTGGCTGCGGTGGCTCACGATCGGCGTCGGGCTGCACCTGCTGGTACACGCGGCCTTTCGCGAATGGTGGGCCGGGTACACCTACGGACCGCGCTACCTCACCGACGTGCTGCCGGCGTTGGTGCTCTTCCTCGTCTACGGCCTACTGCCGTACTGGCGGCGGCCGGCGCTGCGCGTGCTGGCGGTGACGCTGGCCGCCTATGGCGTCATCGTACAGGGTATCGGCGTGTACGCGGCGGACGACGGCTGGAATCGCACGCCGGTGCCGCTCGAGCACGCGCCCGGACGGGTGTGGGACTGGCGCGATCTGCAGATCGTGCGCAGCGCGCGCAACGGCTGGCGCGGCGATGAGTACCTGGCGGTGATGTGGGACGCCTTCACCGATACGGTGCCGGCGCGCGTTGCGGCGTTGGCCCCGGATGACCTGACGGCAGACGTGCGCGTGCTCGAGGTGCCGACCCTCCTGCCGGCGGGCGCACCGGCGTCGGTCCGCGTCGCGGTCACCAATCGGGCCGCGCAGGCGTGGCCGGCCTTCACCGGCGAGGCATTCAGCGATCGCTATCTGGTGTTCGTGCTGGCGCGCTGGTTCGCCGCCGACGTGCCGGTTGCGGGGGCCGGCGACGTCGTGCGGCTGCCGACCAACCTCGCCCCGGGAGAGACCGACGAGGTGCGCCTGTCGCTGGTGGCGCCGCTGGCGCCCGGCGCCTACGAGATCGAATTGCGCGTCACGCAGGCGATCGACGGGGCACGCGGCGTCGTCGGCCCGGGGGCCGTACGCGTACCCGTGCGCGTGCAGTGACGGCTCAGGCGAGCCGCGCGACGGCGCGCGTCAGGCACGCCTTGATCTCGTCGCGGCAGGCGGCAAACACCGCCTCGTCACGCCCGGCCGGGTCGTCGATGTCGCCAGCGATGCCGGCGAACTCCTTCAGCGTGTGGATCGGCTTGCCGGCTGCCTCCGGCCAGCCCGCGCGCAGCATGCGCACCTGTTCGTCGGTCATCGCCAGGATCAGGTCCGCTTCGCCGACCAGGTGGCGGTTGCGCTTCAGGTCGGTGGCGACGCTGTCGGGCGGCAGGTGGATGCCCTCGTCGCGTAGCACCAGCCGAGCATCGAGCGAGACCAGCGCCCCGTCGCGCGCGAACGGCGCCACGCCGCCGGAGGTGATGCGGTAGCGATCCGCCAAGTGATGCTCCGCGAGCATCCGTTCCAGCAGCGCCGCGGCGATGGCGCTGCGGCTGGTGTTGGCGTGGCAGATGATCAGGATGGTGCGCCGGGAAGGGGACATAAGGGATTCCCGCGATGGCGGGTGCCGGCGGAGCGGGCGGCGCGCGCGCACCGCCGGCTCCGCGGATCGACTCGTCAGCTCAGCGCCTCGGCCATCACCGCGGCGATGTTTTCCTTTGCGGTCAGGCCCTTCGCAAGCTCTCCCTTGAGTTTCTCGCCGAGCACGGCCGGCTCCCAGGTCGCCTTCTGGGTGACCTTGCCGACGGCGTGCCAGCCCTTCATCGTCCACACCGTGCCGCCGCCGACGCGGAAGACCTCGCCGTGTACGTCCTTGGCGTCGTCGCTCGCCAGCCAGGCGACGAGCGGCGCGATGTTGCGCGGGTCGAAGACGTCGAACTTGCCCTCTTCGACCTTCTTGCCCATGAACGCCGCCGTCGAGGGCGTCGCCTCGATCGTCAGTCGGGTGCGGGCAACGGGCGCGATGGCGTTGCAGCAGACGCCGTACTTCTGCATTTCCCCGTCCATGACGATGGCCATCAGCGCCACGGCGGCCTTGGCGGCCCCGTAGTTGGCCTGGCCGACGTTGCCGAGCAGGCCGGCGTCGGAGGCCGTGTTGATGATGCGGCCGGTGTGTAGGTTGCCCTTCTTGTGCTCTTCGCGCCAGTACTCGCAGGCGTGGCGGCTCATGGCGAAGGTGCCCTTCAGGTGCACCGCGATGACCGAATCCCAGTCCTCTTCACCCATGTTGAAGATCATGCGGTCGCGCAGAATTCCGGCATTGTTGACGACGATGTTCAGCTTGCCGAAGGTGTCCAGCGCGCATTCGACGATGCGCTTGGCGCCCTTGAAGTCGCTGACGCTCTCGCCGTTGGTGACCGCCTCGCCGCCCGTCGCCTTGATGTCGTTGACCACCTGCTGGGCCGGGTTCGCGTCGGCGCCGCCAGTCCCGTCGAAATGCGCGCCGAGGTCGTTCACCACCACCTTGGCGCCGTGCTTGGCCATCAGCAGCGCCTCCTCGCGGCCGATGCCGCGGCCGGAACCGGTGATGATCGCAACCTTGCCTTCGAGCAACCCTGCCATGTTGTTCTCCTCCTGCGGAATGACGGTTATCTGAACCATTGCCGGCGCGCACAGGCGCGCCGGGTGGCGCGCAGAGGCATCTCACATCGAGTCTGAAACCCGCGAAAACCCGCGAAAAGTGCCCCGAAAGCGCGCCCGAAGTCAAGGCCGAACCCACTCTGCGGCGGCGGCGCAAACGGCCTGCAATTTCAGCTTCTTGTGGCACAAAACCCAGCCCCGGTTTTTTAGTTGATTTGCCGCTACTGCAAGCCTAGTATGCGGCCGACCTGATGCCTTCCCTTTCTCTCTGGCGCGCCGTCGCGTGCGTCGCAGGCCTTTTGATCGCGCTCGCCGCCGCGGCCGCGGCTGATGCTCCACCGCAACGCCTGCCGTCGGCTGTGCTCGTTTACCCGCTGATCACCGTAGAGGGGGGTGGGGGAAGCGTCGACACGCGGGTCGAACTGGTGAACCTCACCAGCCGGCCGGTCGATCTGAAGTGCGTCTACATCACCGGTGTGAGCTGCCGCGCCATCGACTTCAGCGTGCGTCTGACGCCCAATCAGCCGCTGTCGTGGCTGGCCAGCCGCGGCGTTTTCAACACCTCGAGCTTCACGGCCGTGCCGCCGATCAATGCGAGCGGCGAGCTCAAGTGCCTGGTGGAGACCGACGAAGAGCCGGTCGACCGCCACAACGCGATTCAGGGGCGGGCGACGGTGTTCGGGGCGGATGGGCAGACGATTGGCTACAGCGCGGTCGGCTTCCAGCGTCTCGCCGATGGCCGTATGGGGAATGTCATTCCGCTCGACGGGGACACCTACAGCCAGTGTCCGGACGAGCAGCACTTCGTCTTCCTCTCCAGCGAACTCGGCAACCCAGCGACCGAGAGCGAGATCATCCTGGCGCCGTGCACGGAGGACTTGCAGAACCTGGTGCCGACCACGACGGCCGTGCAGTTCCTGGTCGTCAACGAGTTCGAGCAACAGCTATCCGCCGCCACCACCGTGACGTGCTACGCGCGACGTACGCTGCGGCAGGTCAGCCAGGTGTTCACCCGCGCCACGCTCGGCTCCGAGACCGGGCACCTGATCGTGCGCGGTGTCCAGTCGCCGGTCCTGACCATGCTGGTCGACCGTTTCGAGACGCCCGATGGGGTCCGCGCGACCGCCGGCAACGAGCCGGCCATGCGCGGCGGACGCAGCGCGGAGATCCTCCTCCCATGACCCGGCAGGCGCGGATCGCAGGCGCGATCGGCCTGATCGCGATGGCGCTGACGCTGGCGCCGCCGGCGCTGGCGCAGAACAGCGGCGTCGATTGGACCACCGTGTTGCGCGCCCTCGGCGGTGCCCTCGACTCTTGGCGCCTGTCGCCGTTTGCGGTGCGCACACCGACTCCGCCGGGACGGACCCGCACGCCGACGGTCCCGCGCACCGCCACGGTAACGCGACCGCCGTCGCCGACCGCCACGCCGCCGCCGACGCGCACGGAGACCGCGACGCGCGTGCCGACACGCACGGCCTCCCCGACGCGCGCCGCGACGCTGACCCGCACGGCGACCGCGACCAGGCCGGCGACGCGAACCTTCACGCCGCGCCCGACCTCAACCCCGGTCCCGACCCTGGCGAACGACGGGCAGGTGGCGTTTCTGAGCGCCGCGCAGGGGGCGCCGCCGGCCCAGAAGTTGGCGTCGGCGTTCGTGGTCTTCCCATACATCGTCAGCAGCGCGACGAAGGACACGCGCATCGAGCTGATGAACATGACTGCCAGCGAGATCGAGCTGCAGTGCTTCTACGTTCGTGCCTCGGACTGCATCGAGGTCGGATTCTTCGTCACGCTCACCGCCAACCAGCCCCTGTCGTGGCTGGCCAACGACGGCGCGAGTAACCCGCTCACGTTCTCGGCCGTGCCGCCGTTCGACGGCATCGGTGAACTCAAGTGCGTGGTCGCGGCACGGCGGCCGGACCTGAACGCCCACAACGCGCTGCAGGGCCGCGCGCTGGTCTACGAGCGCGGCAGTGGTGAGACGGTCGGATACACGGCGGTCGGCTTTCAGCGGCTGAGTCCTGGTGGCTACAGCGGCGTCATCGACCTGGACGGATTCACCTACGAATCGTGCCCGGATCGCCTGCACTTTGCCGTGCTGACGCGCGAGACGGGCGGACCCGTGAGCGAACTGATCATGGTTCCCTGCGCGGAGGATCTGCTCACCCAGACGCCGACGGAAACGGTCGTCCAACTGGCCATCATCAACGAGTTCGAGCAGGTGTTCAGCTCGTCCTACCGGCTGAAATGCCTCAGCAGCCAGGCGTTCTCGCGCTTCCTCACGCTGAGCAAGTCGACGCTCGGCACCGACAGTGCGCATGTGATCGCACGCGGTGTTTCCTCGCCGCTGATCGGTCTGGTCATCGACCGCTTCAACGGCCAGAACGGGACGCTGCACACCACCGCCAACGAGCCGTTCCTCGAGGGGGGACGCGACTCGACGGTCATTTTCCCCTGAGTTTACGGGCGGCGATTTCGCCGTTGCGGCGCCCGACCGTCAGCCTATAATCCGCCGCGAGGGGCCATCCGGCGTGCGGGAATTCTTCTATGGGCTGATCCTGGGCGCGGCGGCGCTGTACTGCTACGAGTACTTCGACGCGCCGGGGGTGCTGGCGTATCTCAACAGCGCCACCGAATCGGCCGTGAAGTCGACGCACGGCTATACTCGCTGAGCGCCACGGGTCAGCCCGCGGGGCGGCCGAATCAACGCAGCGCGAGGATGCGCCGGCCGCAGCCGGAGCGCACGGCTTCTTGCAGGCGCAGGCGGATCTCGTTCCGCTCCAGCAGATTGCGGAGCCGCATGACTTTCAGTGCGCGGGCGACGCACTGCACGTAGTCGCGCTGGCTCGCCCACTCGCCGCTCTCGGTCGGCCCCTCGCAAGGGCAGCTCTGGGGGATTGAGCAGCCGCTGCGCAGCACTGGGTCACCGGGCAGTGTCTCTGGGCAGGTGTCGCAGGCATCGCCAACGGCATCGAGATCGGCGTCTGACTGATCCACGCTTGCTGCCTTGGGGCAGTTGTCGGCCCCGTCGGAAATGCCGTCACCGTCCGCGTCCGGCGATGCCGCCGGGTCCGGGCGTGCCACCAGCGTCAGCGTGAAGCCGCTTTCGCCACCCCGCGGCGATGACAACTGGAGTCGGATCTCACCGCGAGGAGACGCTTGCCGGCGCCCACTGGTAAGCAGGACGGGAACGCTGTTGAAGCGCGCATCGAGCACCATGGCGAGGCGCCCGTCACCGAATCCCTGCAAGAAACCCGCACCGGTAATGCTGATCGGCCCGGCATTCCAGCGTACACCGGTCAGCGCCGCCACCGCGTATCCAGTACTCGGCAGGGTGCCGAGATGGAACGAGCCGGCAAGGGGCTCGCTGCGCCGTTGCGCCGGCTCGCAGGAGTGACAGTACGTTTCGAGCTGACTCTCCGCGGCCAGGACATAGCGGGCACTTTGAGCGCGCGCCGCCGCGGGCGCCCACAAGAGGGCGGCGGACAGGAGCGTAAGAGCCACGCGGCGCCAAGTCATAACAAAACGATACGGATCGGCCGGCACTGAGGCAAGACGAAAGACGCTCAGGGGACGCTACGCTGGGTGCGGAGGCCAGCGGTTTCGGCCCGTTGTTCCTCGTGCCGCGTACGCTGCTCTGCGAGGCGTTCGCAGGCATTCACCCTTGCCGGCGTCGTGCCGAAATCGCGCGCGACGGCCTCGGTCGACCTCCCTGCCTCGCGCGCTGAACGCAGATCGTCACACGTCGGCCGATCCGCCTCTGCCGGGCCGGTGGTGAGAATCCAGAGCGACACCGACCCAACCGCGACGGCGAGACGAGGGAGACAAACCATACGCGACCGTAAGTCGCCCATGGGCGCTGTGTCAACGTCAGAAGGCGACGCCGACGGGACTTCAGCCGACCGAGGCGGCCCGCTTCGGCTTGGTGACGACGACGACCTCCTGGCCGTTCACCCGCACCGTCCGCCGATCGTTCGGCGTCGGGCCCGCCGAGTGTTTCCGCGCCCGACTCTCGCGCCAGCGGCGCAACTCGTCCTGCAGATCCGTGCCCTTTGTCAGCATGACGTTCTCCTCCATCCCCACACCACCACCACCATGCGATCGGGCGGCCGGCCTCAACTGCCGACGAACGACTCGATCGACCGCGCGCGGCTGGGATGCCGCAGCTTGCGCAGTGCTTTCGCCTCGATCTGTCGGATGCGCTCACGCGTCACCGCGAAGCGCTGACCGACCTCTTCGAGCGTGTAGTCGGACTTCTCGCCAATGCCGAAGCGCATACGCAGGATCTGCTCCTCGCGCGGGGTCAGCGTGGCGAGGACCTTGCGTGTCTGCTCCTCGAGGCTCGTGTAGACTGCGGCGTCCGCCGGCGAAACCGTCTGCCGGTCCTCGACGAAATCACCCAGCGAACTCTCTTCTTCGTCGCCGATCGGCGTTTCGAGCGACACCGGCTCCTTCACGATGCGCAGTACGTTGCGCACCTTGTCGAGCGGCATCTCCATCTTCGTCGCGATCTCCTCCGGCGACGGCTCGCGGCCGAGTTGCTGGACGAGGTAGCGCGAGGACCGCACGACCTTGTTGATGGTCTCGATCATGTGCACCGGGATACGGATGGTGCGCGCCTGATCCGCGATGGCCCGGCTGACCGACTGGCGGATCCACCACGTCGCGTAGGTCGAGAACTTGTAGCCGCGCTGGTACTCGAACTTCTCCACCGCTCGCATGAGGCCGATGTTGCCCTCCTGAACCAGGTCCAGGAATCCCAGGCCGCGATTGGTGTACCGCTTGGCGATGCTGACGACCAGACGCAGATTGGCTTCGATGAGGCGCTTCTGACCGTCTTGCGCCTTGAACTCGCCCTTTCGGATCACACGCAATGTCTGCGTCAGCTGCTCGAGGTTCATGCCGACCTCGGCCTCGAGGTCGGTGATCTGCTTGCGCGCCGCCTTCAAGTCATCGACCATCCGTCGCGCGTCTTCGACGCCGACGCGGAGCTGGCGGGCGGCGCTGGACGCAGCGCGGTTGTCGTCGCCCTTGATCTTGGGCGCCAAGCGCAGGATGTGTGCCGCGGTCTGCTTGGTCTTGCGTTCGACCGCGATGAGCACGTCCTGCTGACGGTCGAGCACGCGCTCGCCCTTCTTCAGCTTCTCGACCACCGTCGTGATATGCCGCTTCCCGAGCTGCAACTCGTCGAGGACGCGGCGCACCTTCTGCTCGGCGGTCGCGAGTTTGCGCAGCGCCACCGGCGTCGGCTTCTTCAGCTTGCGCACGGCATCCTGCGCCTGCACGCGCTCGACGGACAGCTTGCGCAACTTCTCGAGAACTTTGAGCACCACGCCGTCGCCGGCGCTGGCCTCTTCGGCTCCCTCTTCCTGCGAATCGTCGTCCGCTTCCTCGTCCTGCAACTCGCGCTCGCTCAATTCGCCGGCCTTGATGCGGTCGGCGATCTCGAGCAGGTAGGCAATCAGAAAGGGGTGGCTGAGCACGTTCTCGCGAACCTGCTTCTCGCCCTCCTCGATCTGCTTGGCGATCTCTACTTCCTGCTCACGGCTGAGCAGCGAGACGGCGCCGATCTCCTGCAGGTACATCCGCACCGGGTCGGATGTGTCCTCGGCGAAGCTGGTCGCGGCAACCTGGGGGCGCACCTCGCGCTCCTCCTCGGCCCACTCCGATTCCTTCTCCGGCTCGTCTTTCGCCAGTCCAGCCTCGGCCAGCGATTCGACGCTCTCAACGTCTATCTCGCCCAGCATGGAGATGACGCCCTCGATCTCCTCGCCCCCAGACTCGCTTGGCAACCGCTCGCCCATCTCGTCGAACGGGCGGGCGTGCGCCTTGCTGTCGTCCGCCAGCTTGCGGGTCTTGGCGTGAGAACGGGCTCGCTCCATACTTTTCACCTGCTCGTGCCGGGTCCGGGAAGGCATCAGTTCTCGCGCTTCCGGAGGCCACGGCGGCAATGATCAGCGGAGCCGGTTTGCCCCCGCGATGGCTTAAGGGTTTGAACCACCTGGATTTTGTGAATGATGCTCGGGAATGACCAGCGCGTCGCCATACGCGTGGAGAAGCCCCCAGGAGACTCTAGCGGGCTTCCACTATGTAATTGGAGGCCTCTGGTGAGTCAAGCGGCATCCGCGATTGCAAGTGAAAATTTCTCGTCGCCGGCGTCAGTCGTAGTACTCCAGCCCGAGGTGGGTGATGAGTTCCTCGCCGCGCAGGTGGCGGAGGGTGTTCTTGAGCTTCATGAGCTGAATGAAGAGGTCGTGTTCAGGGTAGAGGCCGGGGGCGGTCTGAGGACTCTTGAAGTAGAACGAGAGCCACTCTTGGACGCCGTGCATGCCGGAGCGCTGGGCGAGGTCGAGAAACAGGGCGAGATCGAGCACCAGCGGCGCGGCCAGGATCGAGTCCCGGCAGAGGAAATTGATCTTGATCTGCATCGGGTAGCCGAGCCAGCCGAACAGGTCGATGTTGTCCCAGCCTTCCTTGTCGTCGCCGCGCGGCGGGTAGTAGTGAATTGCCACGCGGTGCACATAGTCCCGGTAGAGTTCGGGATGGAGGTCCTCGCGCAGGATCACATCGAGCACGGAGAGCTTGCTCTCCTCCTTCGTGCGGAAGGCCGATGGCTCGTCGAGGACCTCCCCATCGCGGTTGCCGAGGATGTTGGTCGAAAACCAGCCCTTGAGACCCAGCATGCGCGCCTTGAGGCCGGGCGCCAGAATGGTCTTCATGAGCGTCTGCCCAGTCTTGAAGTCCTTGCCGCAGATCGGCACGCGCCGCGCCAGGGCCAGGTCGACCAGGGCGGGGATGTCGGCGGTCAGGTTGGGCGCGCCGTTGGCGAACGGCACGCCCATCTGCAGGGCCGCGTACGCGTAGAGCATGCTCGGAGCGATCGCCGGGTGATTGTCGCGCAGGCCGGCCTCGAAGGCGGAGAGGCTCTCGTGGACCGCCTCCCGGTGCAGGAAGCTCTCGGTGCTGCCACACCACACCATGACCCTGCGGCGGGCGCCGGTACGGGCAGTGAAGGCCTCGATATCGCTCATGATCTGCTCGGCGAGCGCCATCTTGGTCGGGCCGTGCTTGACGTGCGGGCCGCTCAGTCGCTTGACATAGGCCGGGTCGAAGGCAGCCGGCCACGGCCGCAACGCCTCGAGCTCGGGACGCACGAGTTCGAGCTGCGCGGCGTCGAGCACGCGCGCGTGCTGGGCGCTCTCGAAACAGGAATCCGGGAAGATGTCCCAGGCGCCGAATGCGAGATCGTCGAGGCGCGCCAACGGGACGAAGTCGCGGATCAGCGGCGTGCGATTGTCGGTGCGCTTGCCGAGGCGGATGGTCCCGAGCTGGGTCAGCGAGCCGATCGGTTGGGCAAGTCCCTTGCGCATCAGCTCGACGCCGGCGATCAGGGTGGTGCTGACGGCGCCGAGGCCCGGCAGCAGGATGCCGAGCGGGCCGTCGGCAGGCGCTATGGTCGCCGCACTCATGGCGGGCAGGAAGTAGAGGGTTCGCCCATGCAAGGCAAGGTGGTGCCGGCGCCGCACCTTGACTTGCTGCAGGGCATCGGGAAGCGTCGCGGCATGTGTCGGTGGGGTGGTGGGCGATGAAGCGCAGCGTCGGGTTAATGGCAGTGATGGCGCTGGCGGCCCTGGCGGGGGCGCTGTGGTGGTTCAAGCTCGAGCGCGGCGCGCCGCAGGTGGAGGTGATCGGCGTACCGGACGTCGTCGGCCGGACGCTCAGCGGCGAGGTGCTGGTGCGCACGGCGGGGCGTCCGGGCCTGCGGTGGATCGAAGTGCGCTTGGTGCGCGATGGGCAGTCCGTCCCCATTCTCAGCGACGCGATCGCCGCGGACGGGCCGCGCGTAAATGAGAAGCGCCTGCCGTTCGCGGTCGACCTTGGTGCCGCCGGCGCGGTGGACGGATCGGCCACCCTCGAGGTTTCGGCGGACACCTACGCCTGGCACCTCTTCGGGGGCAGCCGGGGCGTCGTGACGGAGCGCGCGCTGACGATCGACGCAACCCCGCCGCGCGTCACCCTGCTGACGACCCAGCACAACATGCGCCTCGGTGGCAGCGCCGTGGCCGTCTTCACGGCGAGCCCCGACGCGACCGATCTGGCTGTGGTCGTCGACCAATACGAGTTCCCAGCCGTGCGCGGGTATTTCGCCGATCCCACCGCTGCCGTGGCGCTGTTCGCCGTGCCGCAGGATCTGTCCACCAAGGCCCGACCGCGCGTGCGGGCCCGCGATGGGGCCGGCAACATCAGCGAAGTCGAGTTGCCGGTGCAGATCGCAGGCCGGAGCTTCCCCGAGCGCCAGTTGCCGATCGACGACGCCTTCCTGCAGCGTAAGGTTCCAGAGATCCTCAGCAAGGTTGGCAAACCGGTGCCGGTCGATCTCGTGCAGGGATACCTGCTCGTCAACCGAGAGGTGCGGCGCGAGTCCGAGGCTCAGCTCGATACGATCACCGCGACGTCGGCGCCGCGGCCGTTGTGGACCGGCGTCTTCCACCGCCAGTCGAACGCGGCGCCGATGAGCGCATTCGCTGACCGGCGCTCCTACATCTACAAAGGCGATACGATCGATCAGCAGACCCATCTCGGTTTCGATCTGGCGTCGCTCAAGCGCGCGCCGGTCGAGGCGGCGCAGGCTGGCGTGGTGACGTTCGCCGGCTACCTGGGGATTTACGGCGACACGGTGGTCATCGACCATGGGCTCGGTCTGGCGTCGGTGTATGGGCATCTCAGCAGTCTCGGCGTGCAGGTCGGGCAGCGCGTCGAGTCTGGCGCCGTGATCGGCCAGAGCGGCGAGACCGGCCTCGCTGGCGGCGATCATCTGCACTTCTCGATCATGCTGCGCGGGACGCATGTCGATCCGGTCGAGTGGTGGGACGCGCAGTGGCTGCGCGATCACGTGACGGCGGCGCTCAGTTCGCAGCCACCGGCAGCGCCACCGTCACCGCCGGCGGCGGTGGGTGAGGACGGTGCCGATGACCAAGACCACTCCTGACGCGCAGGTTCTCGTCGGCGAGCAGCAGCTTGCCGCCTGGGGGATCGCCGGCGACGCGCCGCCCGACGCCCTCGCCGCGGTCATCGGCCGCGCCTCGGCGGCGGATCTGGCCATAGCGCAGCGCCTCGGCCGGCGCATCGACGAGGCCAGCGCGCGGCTGCTGCAGCGTCTCGAGCGCGACGCCGTCGACAAGGCCGGGCGCAAGGCGGCGCGGCGCGCGCTCTATCGACTCGCGCAGCATGGCGTTTGCCCGCCGGACACGCCTGCCGCGGTGGCATCAGCGCCCGCCCTGGGTGTCGCGATCGAGGCCCTGCTATCGTCGCTCGACGGGCGCGGCGACCAACTGGTCTGGCTGCTACGTCCCCAGCCGGGCGGCGTCGCGCACCTGTTCGGCGTCGTGAACGACCCCGATGGCCTGCGCGAAGTGGCGCTGCACACGGTCAGCCGCAAGGCACTCAAGTCGCTGCGTGCCGAGCTCGAGCAGCGTCACGAGCTGCGGTTGGTGCCGGTCGACTGGCGGCACGCCGACTTCCTGCTGCGGCGCGCCTTCGAGTGGGCACTGGCGCGCGGGACCCGCATGGACGGGGACTATCCCGCGCTACGCGCCCAGTTTGCCCGCACGGCGGCGCCGTCGACATCGCCGCTGGCCGTGCCGCCGACCACCGCGGCGGCGCTGATCGCCGCGGCCGAGCTGCTCGGCGAACCGGAGCTGCGCACCTGGTTCCGGCCCGCCGAGGACCTGGCCCCGTTCCTCGAAGAGTTGGCCGCGGTGAAGGACAGCCCGCTGGTCCTTGACGAGACCCAGCAGCAGGAGCGCTTCGAGGAGATCATCGGCCGCTGCATCGACGGTCTGTTTGGCGAGGCGCGGCGGACGGTGTGGGTGCGTCGCCTGGGCGAGATGGCGCACTACTTCACCGCGGCGCGGCGGCCGGCGCGCGCCGCGCAGGCGCAGGCGGTGGCCGCCGCCCTGGCCGCCGACACGGCGCCGCGCGAGGTGGCGTTCTGCGCCCAACTCGTGCGGGCCAGCCTCGCGTACTTCTTCCAGGTCGCGGCCGAGCAGGAGCGCGAACGCGAACGCACCTCGCTGATCGTGACGCCGCAGCAGGCGACGCGGCCGCGCGACCGCGCCTGAGCGCTAGACCTCGACGACCAGTCCGTCGAAGGCCAGCTCTTCGTGGATCTCGTCGCGCCGCGCCAGCACCTCGCGGCCCAGGTGGGACAGCACCAAGCGGCGGCAGCCGAGGCGGGCCCGCTGTTCGACGATGCGCGGATAGTCGAGGTGGAAATCGACGCGTGTCTCGAAGAAACAGCACTCGCAGATGAACAGGTCCGTATCGCGCGACTGGGTGACCAGCACCTCGGTCCAGCCGGTGTCGCCGGAATAGAGCACGACCTTTCCGTCCAGGGTCAGCCGGTAGCCGAGCGACACCTCGGTCACCTGATGGGGGACGGCGAACGCGAGCAACTCGGCTGCGCCAAGCATCGTGCGCGTGCCATCGGTGACCTCGACGTAGTGCAGTGGGAAGGGCATCGGGCGCTCGGACAGGTCTCGATACATGGCACGATACAGCTCCCGCACGCGCGCTTCGGTACCCGGGGGTCCGACGATGGTCAGCGGCCGCTGCCGCGGCGCATCGAAGATCCAGGTGAGGAAGAAGAACGGCAGGCCGGCGAAATGGTCGCCGTGCAGATGGCTCAGACAGACGGCGTCGATGGCGTCGACTGGAAGCTCGTCGCGCTTCATCGCCAGCAGGGCCGCCGGTCCGCAGTCGAGGAGCAACGACGTGGTCGGCGAACTCACCAAGTAGCTGGCATGACAGCGCGCGCGCGCGTTGAACGCGTCACCGGTGCCGAGGAATCGTACGGTCACACTCACGATCGCTCTCCTCGGGGATTATTGCTGGACCGGACCGCCTTTACCATTGCTGATCGGCAACCCCTGGGCGCGCCAATCGGCCCAGGTCGCGCAGCAGCACCAGCAGGGCGGGTAACCCGGGTTGTCCGCTCGCAGAGAGGTCGCGCGCCAGTCCTCCCACCAGATCGAGCTGGTCGCGGTGATTGTCGGTGAACTGCACGATCCGGCTCTCGACCGACGCGCCTGGCCCGGCGGCCAGGACGGCGCACGTCAGGCGGCGCCGCGTTTCGCGCAGCTCGGCCGACAGCCCGGCCGCGGCGCGCGCCTGCAAGCGATCCCCGCCATCAAGCGCGTCTGGGATGCTGGTGCGCAGCCAGTCCAGCCCCAGCATCTCGTCGAGGCGCAGCCCAGCCTCGGCGGCGCTCGCCGGCGGGACGTCCGCCTGTCGAGCGACGATGGTGGCGTCGAATGCTGCCTCGAGGGCGTCGAGGGCTGCCACCCGCTCGGCCGTTATGGGCGGCAGACCGGCCAGCCGCAGTGCATCGACGGCGGCCGCATGAGCGGTGCCGCGCAGCCGCGGCGCATCCGCCAGCAAGGCTGCGACCGGTTCACCCAACACGCGCAAGGCGGCGGCGAGCGGCTCGCCGGGGGGCCGGGTTTCGAGCAGCCAGACTGTGGCGCGGCCCAGGGCGTTCTCGATACGCAGCGCGATGCGTTCGTCCTCGGCGAACGCGAGTTGGGAGCGGGCGCCGACGATGGCGTCGTCAAGCGCCTCACCGCCGGCGAGGTGCCGGGCGGTGAGCCAGGCGCGCACCGCGTCGATGACATCGCACCCGGTGTCGCGCACGATGCGGACCAGGAAGGTCATGCCCATCGTGTCGACGAGGCGATTGGCGATCTGCACGGCGACGATCTCACGGCGCAGCGGGTGACCGGACATCGCGCCAGGGAAGCGGCGAGTCAGGGCCGCGGGCGCGTACGCGCGCAGCAGCGATTCGAGCTCCGGCGCATCGCAGAGGGCGGACTGTCGGATGCGGCGCTGCAGGTCGAGTTTGGTCGTGGCGAGCAGCAGCGCGAGTTCGGGTCGCGTCAGGCCGAGGAAGGCGCCGCGGCGCGCCCGTAGCGCCTCGCGCGTCGGCAGGTGCCCATGCGCGCGTTCGAGTCCGGCCTCGGTTTCGAGGATGCTCATGAGATCGCGGAACAATGCCACCTGCGTGCGCGAACGCGTCTGATCGAGATCGAGCGCGTGCGCCTGCGACGCGGTGTGCGCCAGCACTACCTCGCAGACCGGCTCGGCCATTTCGGCGAGCAGGCGCTGGCGGTCGCTGGCGGGCAGCGCGCCGCCGGCGACGAAAGGCTGCAGGGCGATCTTCAGGTTGACCTCGTGATCGGAGCAGTCGAGCGCGGCGGAGTTGTCGATCGCGTCGGTATTGATGCGGCCGCCGCGTAGGGCGTACTCGACGCGGGCGCGTTGCGTCAGGCCCAGGTTGCCGCCCTCGACGACGACGCGGGCGCGCAGAGAGGCGGCGTCGACGCGCACCCCGTCGTTGGCGGGGTCGCCGACCTCGGCGTCCGTTTCGTCGCTCGCCTTAACGTACGTGCCGATGCCGCCGTTCCAGATCAGGTCGACGTCGAGGCGCAGGATCGCCTGCACGACCTCCTCGCCAGATGGCGTCGCCTCGTCGAGCCCCAGGAGGGCACGCGCCTGTGGCGACACGGGGAGTGCCGTCGCGGCGCGCGGGAAGACGCCGCCGCCGGCGCTGAGCGCCGCCGGTGCGTAATCGGCCCAGGTCGAGCGCGGCAAGGCGAACAGGCGTTCGCGTTCGTGGTGGGCGCGCGCCGGGTCGGGATCGGGGTCCAGAAATACATGCCGGTGGTCAAATGCGGCGAGGACGCGGAGGTGCGGGGAGCGCAGCATGCCGTTGCCGAAGACGTCCCCGCTCATGTCGCCGATGCCGACAACGGTGATCGCCTCGCGGTCGAGGTCGCGACCGAGGGCGCGGAAATGCTGGCGGGCGCATGCCCAGGCGCCGCGCGCGCTGACGGCGAGTCGCTTGTGGTCGTAGCCCTGCGTCCCACCGGAGGCGAACGCGTCGCCGAGCCAGTAGCCGCGTGCGGTCGCCACAGCGTTGGCGACCTCGGACAGCCCGGCCGTTCCCCTGTCCGCGGCGACGGCGAGGTACGGATCGGCCTCGTCATAGGCGACCACGCCGGTCGGCGGGCGCGGACGATCCTGATCGAGGTTGTCGGTGAGGGCCAGCAGGGCGTCGACGAAGGCGCGATACCCGGCCTCGACGCGCGCCGCGTCGACGGGCGCCCCGCTGACGACGAAGCCGCCTTGGGCGCCCATCGGCACGATGACCGCGCTCTTGAGGATCTGCGCGCGCAGCAGGTCGAGGATCTCGGCGCGGAAGTCGTCGGGACGATCGCTGTGACGGATGCCGCCGCGCGCGACGCGACCGGCGCGCAGATGGACGCCCTGCAAGCCAACACCCGACACCCAGGTTTCGATCAGCGGTCGCGGCATCGGCAGATAGGGCAGGCGCCCGGCATCGAGTTTCAGCGCAATCGGCGCGCCGGGCTCGGCGACGAAGGCGGTCGTGCGAAGGGTCGCGGCGACGGCGGCGGCGAGCGCGCGCAGGATGCGTGCTTGGGCCAGCGTCGGTACGGCCGCCAGCGCCTCGCGCAGCGTCGTCTCCGCCGTCGCCACCGGGCCGGCGAGCCGCTCTGCCGGCGGACGTCGCGTTGCCGGATCGAAGCGCGCATCGAATGCCGCCAGCAACGTCACGGCGCAGCGCGGATTGGCGACGAGTGCCGCGGTCAGCGTCGCCGCCGTGCCGAGCCCGGCCTGGCGGGCGTGTTGCACGTAGGCGCGCAGGACGGCCGCCTTGCGCCACCCGAGGCCGGCGCCGAGCGTCAGCGCATTGAGCCCGTCGCCTTCGGCATGCCCGTCTCGCACGGCGTGCAACGCGGGGATCAACGTCGGCGTCAGGCGTCCGGGGTCGAGTGGCACGCCGTCCGCGCGCTCGACGGCGAAGCGATGGATGACCAGGCGCGGCGCGGCGGGCAGCGCCATCTCGACAATATCCTGGTTGAGCACCCGCAGCCCGAAGTGGTCCAACATGGGCACGAACTCGCTCAGCACGAGGGCTTCGTCGCGCAGGTACAGCTTGAGGGTCGCGGTGCGGCCGGCAGCCCCGACGAGCTCGATCTGCGGCCGCTCAGTGGCGAGCAGTGCCTCAATGGCGCGGACATCCTGCGCGGCGTCGTCGACGGCGGTGTGCGCCTTGTACGCGGCCGGTAGCGCCGCCCGGTAGCGGGCCGTCAAGCGGCTGTGGGCGCCAGCCGGCACCATCGCCGCCAGCGCCTCGCCGAACTCGTCGTCCCAGGTGCGGACGAGAGCGCCGATCTCCTCGCGTAACCGCGCCAGCGGCGGCGCTTCGAGCAACGTCGGTGCGACCGCCCACCAGGAGTGCAGGCGCGCGATCGGCCGGTCGTCGAGAGCGACGTGCTCGAGCAGCCGCGGCGCCTGGAGGCGGTGGGTAAGCACGGCGGTGATGCGGTCGGACAGGTCGCTCGACAGGCGATCGCGCGGGACCAGTACGGTGACGAAGAGGCCGCGCCGCGCGGCGTCAGGGCGGCAGAGGACGTCGAGGCGCGCCTGACTGCCCGCCGCGATGATGGCGCGCATGGTCGCCTGCAATTCCTCGCTGCTGCTCGCCAGAACCTCCTCGCGCGGGAGGCTGTCGAACAGCGCCGTCAGGTCGCGGCCATCGTAGGATTCCGGCCCGGCGCCCTCGCGGTGCAGGATCGCCGCGAGGCGGTCGTGCAGCAGTGGCGTCTCACTTGCCCGCTCGGCATAGGCGCTGGCGGTGAACAGGCCGAGCCAGCGGCGGATGCCGATGACCTGGCCGGCGGCATCGACTTCCTTGACCGCCAGATCGTCCAACGGCACGGCGCGATGGACCGGGCTGGTCGCGTTGGTTTTCGAGACCAGCAACAGCGGCGCGGTGTCGAGGCGGCTGCGCAGCGCGCCGGGCAGTACCGTTGGGGTGGTCCACGCCGATGCACACGCCGACTCAGAAGATGCGTGTAGGATGCCAAGGCCGCTGTCCTCGCGCAGCACGGCTGTACGGGTGTCGTTGGCCTCGCCGAGCACGTACTCGCGGTAGCCGAGAAAGACGAAGTGCCGGCGGCCGAGCCACTCGAACCAGTCCGCGGTGGCGCCGCGCTCCGCATCCGCGGCGTGCGGCGCGGCTCCGGAGCCCGCGCGCAGCGCGGCGACGGTGTCGGCGAGGCGGTTGCGCATGGCGCGATAGTCGTTGGTCGCCAGGACGACGGCGCGCAGGCGTGCCAGGACCTGCTCCTGGATGGCGGAATCGGCGGGGAGATTGGCGACCTCCAAATGGACGAACGACTCGCGCGTTCCGCTGCCATCGGCGCCGCCGACGCGCGCCAGCGACCCGTCGCCGCGCCGCTCGACGCCCAAGATGGGATGCAGGAGTACGCGGATCTCGCCACCCGCCGCCGCCACCAGTGCGCACAGCGAGTCGACGATGAAGGGGCGATCGTCGAGCGCCGACTCGATTACGGTGTGCGGCGCGCTCCAGCCGTCGCGGGCGGCGTCGGGGACGAAAACTCGTGCCGCTAAGACGGCGCGTCCACGGTCGCGCAGGAAGCCGAACGCCGAGGCGGCCATGGCGGAAGCATCGGGGCCATCCCTCGCGCCGTCTGGGGCGTGCGCGAACAGCTCGTGGGCGAAGGCCGCGACTGCCGCGTGCGCCTCGGTCGGCAGGCGCGCAGCAAGGTCCGGGGCCAGGGGGGGCGGATCGCCCGCGACGCTCGGCAACACGTCGCCGTCTTCCGGGGTTCGATCGCGCCGCCCCTCCATGAGCTGAGCGATCGCCTTCTGCAGCTGCGCCATGCGTGTTCCGCCGGCGCGCTCAGCCAGCCGCTCCGGCCAGGTCGACCAGAAGGTGTGCGCCAGCCTCGCGCCAGCCGCGGCGGCGTAGCCAGTCGCGGGCGCCGTCGGCGGCGTCGCTGCCGGGCCAGGCGAGCAGTGGGCAGCCGCGGCGGCGCGCGCGCGCCGCCGCCAGATCTATGAGGCCGGCGCCGACGCCGCCGCGCCGCGCCACCGGTGCCACGACGAGCAGGGTCAGCGTCGCCCGTTGTCCGACGAGCAGTTGCCGCGCGTAGGTAACGTGAACGAGGCCGAGGAGACGGGCGTCGCGCTCAGCGAGGTACAGGTCGCTGCCGAGATCGGCGACGAGACGACGGAAGCGCCGCAGTCCGCTGCGGTCTTCGGCAGGAGGTTCGATGCCGGCGTCATTCAACAAGGTCCACACGGCGTCCGCGTCGGTGCGCCTCGCCCGGCGGTGCCGGATCGGCGGCAACTCCATACGGCACGACGTCATAGCACAGGGCGGCGCGCCGGCTAGGGTGGGCGCATAGGCGGCGCGGAGTAGCTGTGGTAGCGGCGTGCATGGCCGACGAGCAGTCCCCGCCCGAGCAGGTGGTCGTCGTCACCGACGAGATGGCCTACGGACCGCACGCCGTGGCGCGACGCGAGGGCCAGAAGGTGCTCTTCGTGCGCGGCGCGGCGCCCTACGAGGAGGTCGAGGTGGTGGTGCGTGAGGAACGCGAGCGCTTTGCCTTCGCCGATCTCGCGCGGGTACTGCGCCCATCGCCGGCGCGCCGGCCGGCACCGTGTCCCTACCTGCCGCGGTGCGGCGGCTGCCCCTGGCAGCACCTCGACTACCCCGCCCAGCTCGAGGCCAAGCGACACCTCGTCGCCGAGCAGTTGCGACGCATCGGCGGCCTCTCCATTGCGGTGGCGGCGCCGCTGCCCTCGCCGCGCCAGTTCGGTTATCGCCGTCGCATTAAGCTTCGCGTCGCGGCGGGCACGGTCGGCTTCCACGCGGCGGCGTCGCACGATCTCGTGCCGGTCGCGCACTGCCTGCTGGCCGAGCCCGAGGTGGACGCGGCGCTTCCGGCGCTCGACCAGCTGGTGGCTGCGCTGGCGTCGCTGGTGCGGCGACTCGAGATCATCGGCGGCGCTCCGGGTGGGCGCGTCGTTGTCGCCGGGGAAATCGAGGGCGCCCTCGCCACGGGCGACGTGGCGCATGCGGCGGCGTGGCTGGCAGCGCACGATGCCATCGCCGGCCTGACGCTGCGCGGGCGCGGCTGGGCGCGCACCTGGGGCGAGGTCGGCGTTGGCGTCTCGGCCGACGACGGGGCGCCGTTGCTCGTCCGCGCACCGGGGTTCACGCAGGTGAACGCGGCGGTCAACCGCCTGCTGGTGGACGCGGTCGTGCAGCTCGCCGGGCCGCGTCCGGACCTCCGCGTCCTCGATCTCTACGCCGGTGCGGGCAACCTGTCGCTGCCGCTGCGGCGCCGCGGCGCCCACGTCACCGCGGTCGAACAGGACCGCGCCGCCGCCCATGACGCGCGCGCCAACGCCGCCGCTGAGCCGGGCCCGCCGCTGCGCGTCGTCGCCGACCGGTCCGAGAGCGCCCTGCGCCGCCTGGTTGCCGCCGGGGAGCGATTCGACGTCGTCGTGCTCGATCCTCCGCGCGGCGGCGCCGCGGCGTGCGTGCCGGCGCTACTAGCCCTGCGTGCCCCGAAACTGGTGTATGTGTCCTGCGATCCGGCCACGTTGGCGCGCGATCTGCGCGCGCTCGCAGCTGCCTATCGCGTTGACGTCGTGCAGCCGCTCGACATGTTTCCGCACACCTACCACGTCGAGACTGTCGTCGGCGCAACTCTGTCTTGCGACGCCGAACCCCCTGATGTATCATCCCCCCGGCGTTTAGACAGGGCGTCTGCGCCGCGGCGCCGCCGCACGTCATAACCAGCGCGCCGCGTGCAGAGGTGTGAAAGAGCCCATGGCCAAGCAGCCGAAGACCCTGGCGCCCAAGGTTACGATCATCCCGGGGCGAGGCGTCTCCCAGACGATCAATTACCTGCTGAAGGATCGCGACGAGCTGGACTGGCTGGTCGCCGTTGGCCGTAACAAGGACGGCGAGATCTTCTTCTACGACACCGGCGGCGACATCATCGAGGACCTGGGGACGCTGGAGTATCTGAAAGAGCGCATCGCACGCGCCCACTTCGGCGACGAGCCAGAGTGACCGGGAACCGCGCCTGAGGGTGCCACCGGCGTCGCCGTCATTAAGGTGACGGCGACACGTCTTCCGCCTATCCGAACCTCCGTCGCCTCCTCTGGAGCGGTGGGGGTGAGGCGGGCACGCTTTTCGCTTGGTCCCGCGGCAATGCCGCGAATCGCGGCGCGGGAGGCGAGCGACGATGGAAGATCTGCGCAAGCAGGCCAACGACCTGCTGGTGTTCTACGGCAAGATGCAGAACCGGCTTTCGCAGGCCGGGGTCAACGACACCGGGTCGTTGGTCGGCATGTTCCGCCAGCTCGAGCGCGGGCTCGAGGCCGTGGCGTTAGAGGAACTCGATCCGGCTATTCAGGAAGTCACCCGGTTGGTGGATTCGCTGAACCGGATGCAGGCCGACCTGCAGGTGATCAAGGATGTCAAGCTGCGGGTCGAGAAGACGCGCGCCGCGGTGGGCGGTACCCGGCCCGACGAGGCTGCACCGGGCGCCAGCGGCAACGGCCGGCGCGCCGCCTGACGGCGCGCCGGCCGGCGATCACTTCCCGGGCGTGCTCGGGGCGGGAGTCGGTGGCGGGTCGAGGAGATCGGACAGTCGCACTTTGCGATAGGAGTCAGGCACCTCAAACGTCGCGACGGGTAACTCGGCCTGCTTCACCGCCGTCGCCTTGCGCTCGAAGCTGCCGGCCGCGTGATGGCTGACGGTCTTCAGCGCCAGGCCCTTCTCGAAGAGCTTCGCGTATTCGGGGTTGCGGTAGACCGCGTTGCCGGCGGCGGCGGACTTGCCGGAGCGCGCAGCGGCCAACTTCTGTTGCTGGGCCATGAACCGCGCGCCATCGAGATCGGCCGACAGATCGAGGGGGGCGATCCACACCTCCTCGTAGAGGTCACCGCCGACGCGCACCTCGTACTTGACGGCCTCGTACCCCGCGATCGTCTCCGTGGTGCCGGTGGCGCTCACCGACACCGGAGGCAGGGTGGCCGGATCAACGGCGCTGGCGCCGGGGTCTTTCCTGGCCTTGGCTTCCTTGTCGCCGGCCAACACGCCCTTGAGGTCGCCCATCCGATCCTGCATGCCCTTGGCACGCGCCGCCGTCATCTCCTGCACGTACTGATCGGTCGTGCCGTTCCAAAAGTACTGTTTGTTCGGGTTGATGAGGGTGAAGCGGTCCTGCCCGTAATCGACCAGCGTGACGATGTGCGGCTGCTCGAGCCGCACCCGGTTGCCGGCGATAGACTGGGTCGCGGCTTGCGACGCCAAGTTGGCGCCCTTGTTGTTGGTGGCCGAGGTTGACCATTCGATGATCCAGCCCGCCTGCGCCATCGCGGGAGCCAGGAGGAGGAGGGGGAGCCAGGATACGGGGCGAAGCGCGCGTGGCATGTGGGGATCCTTCCGTGTCGACATCAGCCGCGAACACTACCGACGCCCGACGACGCCGTCAATTTGCGCAGCCGACGCGGCGCGGTCAGCGCAGCGCGCTGGCGCTGCCGATCACCGTGGTCGTCCCATCATCCTTGGTGCACGACACGTCGACGTGCACGCGCCGCTGGCACCCCTCGGCGACCTCGTCGCGCACCTGTCCCGAGACGGTCAGCGCCTCACCACCCCACAGCACGTTCACCAGGTTCACCGCCAGTTGCCCGCCGCGCAGCCAGCCGACGCCGAACTCGTGCGTCATCAACTCGGACAACAGGCAGATCGCCAGCATGCCCTGCACGACCACGTCGGGGAAGCCGAGCGCCCGCGCCATCTCGCGATCGGTGTGGTAGTTCTTGACCGGGCCGGAGAACGCCTCGCACATCTCGAGGCTGACGACGCGCCGGAACGGAGCCAACGGCGCACCGCCGGGTGCGATCTCGAAGCGACGCGCGGGTTGTCGTTCACGCTGCTTGTCCATCACCAATGCGTCGTTCGGCAGGTCGGCGAGGAAACTCTGGTGGGTGCGGCTGCGCTGTAGCCAGCGGCCGTCGTCGTCGGTCACCAGGACCTCGTTGACGATGTAGTCGCGGCCTCGCTTGCGGTAGCGGCCGACAATGGTGGCGCGGGTTCGCACCGGCGTACCGATCCGCAGGGGAGCGAACAGGTCCCACTCCTGCCGGGCGTGCAGGTTGCCGATCAGGTTCGGCAGGTACCATCCGAGGTCGCGGTAGACTTCGGAGTGGAAGAGCAGGGCCGGCGCGACCGGGCCGCCGAACAGGCTGGGGCCGCTGTACCAGGGATGACGGTCGCCGGTTCCATCGCCGAAGCGGGCAATGTCCGCGGCGTCCGGCGTGGTGCGGCGGCCGCCCATGTCGCGTCCGACGTACACTTCGCCGACTGGCAGGGTGACGGTGCGCATACCGAACTGTACGGGCGTCGACGGCGGCGGGTCAACATACGTGGCACGCGCGCTAGGTCAGTCAGTGCCGCCTCTGGCGCGTTTGCGCGGCTCAGTTGCGACACGGCGGCGGTCCGCGCTAGGAGCGTGCTAGTTCCCGCTATGCTCGTTGCGCTGATCGGAGTCGCCGTCGCCGCCGTGTCGATCGGTGTATTGGTGTACCTCGGCAGCGTGCTGTGGGGCGCGGCGCGCCCGCCGCTCGGGGCGTTCGTCGAACGGCAGCAGTTCACTCGACATGTGGCTCGCGCGCAGCGCGGCGACCAGCGTCTGCGCGATGGCGACGTCGGCGGCGCACTGGCCGAGTTCGAGGCGGCCCTCTACCCGCATCCGCCGCACTCGGCGGTCCTGGCGCGGGCCATCGCCGATCACCATACGGGCCTGCTCAGTCGCCTGATGGCCGCGGCGGACGCCGTCCAGGGGCGACGCGTGCGGCTCATTTCGCTGGCCAAGGCCGATCGGCTGTTCCACGAGCGCGCCGCCCTGCAACAGCGCTACGTCGCCCTGCGCCAGAGCGGCTCGCGCCAGCGCCTGCGACAACTCGAGCAGGAATTTCGTTTCAACACGCGCGACCTGCGCACGACGCTCGGCGCGCTGAGCGCGGAAATTGCCAGCACGCGGGCGGTCCGCTACCACTAACCGGACGATGTGGGAACGCGAGTTAGAGGTCGCCGTCAACGCGGCGCGTTGTGCCGGGGAGATCGTCCGCGAGGTCTACCAACGCCCGTTCACCGTCATGCAGAAGTCGCATGACAATCCCCTCACCGAGGCCGACCTGCGCGCCAACGCCTGTATCCTGGCGTTGATCGCGGCTGCCTATCCCGACGATGGATGGCTCTCTGAGGAAACGCGCGACTCGAGCGCGCGACTGTCTCGCCGCCGCGTCTGGATCGTCGACCCGCTCGACGGCACCAAGGAATTCACGCAGCACATCGCTGAGTTCTGTGTTTCGATCGCGCTCGTTGACGACGGTGAACCGGTGGTGGGCGTCTGCTACAACCCGGTGACCGAGGAATTTTTCGACGCCGCACGCGGCCACGGGTTGCGTTACAATGGCGCACCAGTGCACTGCAGCGCGACCACGGAGGTCGCCCAGGCGCGCATGCTGGCCAGCCGCTCGGAGGACACGCGCGGCGAGTGGGATCCGTACAAGGCGCTGATGCGCGTCGAACTCACCGGCAGCGTCGCCTACAAGCTGGCGCTGATCGCGGCCGGGCGGGCAGACGGCACGTTCAGCCTGACCCCGAAGCATGAATGGGATATCTGCGGCGGCGCGGCCCTGATCCTCGAGGGCGGCGGGCGCATCACCAACTGTCACGGCGCGCCGCTGCGCTTCAACAGCGCCAAGCCGCTGCTCCCCGGCATCATCGCCACCAATGCCGCGCTGTTCGATCCGATCCGCGCCGTCATCGCCCGCGTCGACGGGCGCTGACCGCGCCGTTGGTCAGCGTCGGCGCCGCGCCGCGGAGGCGACCAGGCCGGGTAGGTCCGACATGACGCCGTCGACGCCGAGGGCGAGCAGCCGCTCGACCTCGGACGCCTCGTTGATCGTCCACACGTGCACTTCCAGACCCACCCGATGCGCCGCGACCACGCTAGCTTCGTTGACGATCACCATGCCTTCGTAGGCGGGCGGCACTTGCAGCGCCTGCCCAGGCGCGGTGTACCCCGCCCAATCGTCGCGCTGCAGGCGATCGAGGAAGGCGACCACGTCTCCGACGCTCATGCCGGTCGGCAGCCGATCGCCGACGCGGTGGCGGATCGCCCGCATGATCTCGTCATGCTCGGCGGCGAGCAGGGTGCGGTCGAGCGCTCCGCCGCTACGCAGCGCGGTCAGCGTCGCCTCGATGATGGGCGGGTCGCCCTGCTTGATTTCTATGTTCAGGCGGTGGGCGGGAAACGCCGCCACGACCTCCGCCAGGCGCGGTACCCGGACACCCTGCCCGCGATACGGGAACGCCGCGCCGTCGTGGGTGAAGTGCCATCCGGCATCGAGCGCGGCGACGTCCGCCCAGAGGTGCTCGCGCACCGGGCCGCTGCCGTTCGTGGTGCGATCGAGCTCAGGGTCGTGCAGGACGACGATCTCGCCGTCGCGCGTTGCGTGCACATCCAGCTCAAGATAGTCGGCGCCGAGGGCGGCCGCGAGCGCAAACGACGCCAGCGTATTCTCGGGCGCGACGCCACTGGCGCCGCGGTGGCCGAACACGCGCGGCCGCGCCGGCGCGAAGTACGACACCGCGGGGCTCAAAACGTCAGCGTGATCGGTCCGACGCTGGCCATTTGTGCCAACGGCGGGAGGCCGATCTCGGGCGCCGTCGGCGCCGCCGGCGAGCTCTGTGGCAGGGCGCGCAGCCGCGCTGTCATCGTCCAACGCAGACGGCCGAAGGTCGTCTCGTCGACCGCACCGAGCTGTGGCGGGTACTCGATCGCCAGAGGATCGACGTACTCCCCGTCCTGGAAGATCGCAAAGTGCAGGTGCGGTCCGGTGGCGAGGCCGGTCTGGCCGACCCAGCCCACCAGTTGGCCGCGTTTCACCTCGGCACCGACGGCCAGTTCCGGCGCGATGCGCTGCAGGTGCGAATAGGTGGAGACGAAGCCGGTGCCGTGGTCGAGTTCGAGGTGATTTCCGAAGCCGCTCTGCACGCCATTGAAGCGCACCGCGGCCGGCCCGATGGCGCGCACCGGCGTGCCCGCCGGGGCGGCGAAATCGACGCCCAAGTGCGGGCGACTCTGGTGCAGAATCGGGTGCAGGCGGGCGTCGGAGAAGGCCGACGTGATGCGGGTGAACTCGAGCGGAAACCGCAACGGCGCGCCATCGAGCGGGTGCCCCTCGGCATCGACGTAGGTCGGAGCGGCCCCGTCCGCTTCGTACAGGTACGCGGCGGCGCTGTCGGTGCGGCCCTCGTACTCGACCGCCAAGACGCGGCCCGCCGCCAGTGGCCGGCCGTCGAGTCGGGTGCGCTGTTCCCACAAGATGCGGACGCGGTCGCCGCGATGTACGTCCTCTTGGAAGTCGAGACGCCAGCTGAGCAGATCGACCACCTGTGACACCACTGCATCGGGGATGCCGGCCTGCATCGCCGCGTCCTTGATGTTGCGGCCGACCGTCGCGCGCGCGCCGACGGTGCGCAGGCGCACCTCGACCGGCTCGCGGCGCAGCGCGATACGGCCAGGGGCGGTGCGTTCAGCGATCAGGCGGACCTCGCCGGCGAGATCGTAGCGCAACGCGAGGACCCGCCCGGAGGCGTCGAGGTCGACGTTGAGCATCCAGCCGACGCTGAGACGGTCGAGATCGACGATCGGCCGCGCCGCGCGCTGCCAGCGGGCGATCTCGTCGCGCGGCACAGCGGCGTCGGCGAGCACGTCGGCAAACGTGTCGGTGGGGGTGATGCGGTGCTCCAGGCGCCGCGCGACGACCGCCACGCCATCGAGGGGCATGCCGTGGGTCCGTGCCGCAGTGGGTAGCGGTGCGCCGACGAGCCAGATGCTCGCGAGCATCGACAGCCAGCGCGATGGTGCCCCGCGCGCCGCACCACCAACACCAACGGCCGGGACGCTGTGCGGTCTCCCGCACCCCTGCAGCCAATGAAACATCACGTGTGTGGCGGACCCTGCCAGAGGGTAGCGACGGGGTCAAGAAAATTGCCGACCGCGAGAGGCCTTGGTAGCGTACGCTGCGATGCGGAGGGAGCGATGATGCGGCGCGCCGGGCGCCTGGCGGGGGCCTGTCTGCTGTTGGTCCTGCTGGGCGCTGGTGCCGGCGCCTGGTGGGCATGGCGCGCGTTGCACGCGCCGGCGCAGGGTGGCGCGCCGGGACTGGTGGTGTTTGTGCCGCCGGGCGAGCCGTTTCGCGCCGTTGCCGCGCGCCTGGCGACCGCCGGGGTGCTACGCCATCCGCTCCTGCTGCGCACCTACGCGCGCCTCACCGGGCTCGACCGTACGGTGCGTAGCGGTGAGTTCCGCTTCGATCGAGCGCTGACGCCGGTCGAGGTACTGGCGGTCCTGCAGGGGCCGGCCGACAGTGGCCCGTCGGTGACGATCCCCGAGGGATTCACCAGGGGGCAGATTGCCGCCCTGCTCGAGGAGCGCGGCTACGGGGGCCGCGACCTGTTTCTGCATGTGATGGAGGATCCGGCGCTGCTGTTGGAGTTCGCGCTGCCGGCCAGTGGCGTCGAGGGATTCCTGTTCCCCGACACCTACGCCTGCGAACTGACGACGCCACCGGCGGACATCGTGCGCATGCTGCTGACCCGCTATCGGCAGCAGACCGCCGATCTTGCGGCGCGCCGCGCCGCCGCCGGGTTGAGTGAACTCGAGATGGTCACGTTGGCTTCGGTCATCGAGAAGGAAACCGGGCAGGCGGTGGAGCGGCCGCTCATCTCCGGTGTCTTCCACAATCGCCTGCGCCTGGGCATGCCGCTGCAGTCGGACCCCACCGTGCTGTACGGGCGCCCGCCGGGTCCGGGTCCGATCACGCGCGCCGACCTTGCCGATCCCAACCCGTACAATACCTACGTCCACCGCGGTCTCCCGCGCGGCCCGATCGCCAACCCGGGCCGCGCCGCGATCGAGGCGGCGCTGGCGCCGACGCTGACCGAGGCGTTGTACTTCGTCGCGCGCAACGATGGCTCGCACGCGTTCTCGGAGACACTCGAGGCGCACAACCGGGCGGTACGGCGCTACCAGCCGAATCGCGACTGACCCGGCTCCGGCGCGCCGCCTACGGCTGTCGTTCGAGCCGCTCGAGCTTGCTGTACAAGGCGTCGACGTCTTGCTTCAGCTGCGCGTACTGACTGTACACCTGCTGCGGACTGTCGTGAGTCTGGTAGAAACTCGGCGTGTTGATCACCGCCGACACCGCGGCGAGGGCGTCCTCTTTTTCGGTGATCTCCTGCTCCAGGCGCGCGACGTCCCGCACCCGCTTCGCCACCACGCGGGCGTCAGCCTTCGCCGCGCTGCGCTGGGCGGTGGGGGCAGGTGCCGACGCGGGCGGCGCGGCCGCGACGATGGCGGGCGCGAGCGCGCCGCGCACGGCGATCGGCGGCGGCAGGGCCCCGCTGGCTTCGGCGGCCTTGCGCGCGAGGTAGTCTTCGTAGTTGCCGAGATAGCGCGTCGCGTGCCCGGCGCCGATCTCGACAATCTCCTCGGGGAGATGGTCGAGGACGTAGCGGTCGTGCGCCACCAGCACCAGCGTTCCGGTGTACCGCTGCAAGGCTTCGAGCAAAACCTGCTTGGCGGCCATGTCGAGGTGGTTGGTCGGCTCGTCGAGTAACAGGCAGTTGGGCGGCTCGAGCAGCAGCATCGCCAGGGCCAGGCGGTTGCGCTCGCCGCCGCTCAGTACCTTGACCTTCTTGTCGACGGCGTCGCCGCTGAACAGGAACATGCCGAGCAGCCCGCGCACCTGTGGCACCAGGTCGAACGGCGCATTGGCGGTGGCGATCTGCAGCACCGTGCGCTCGGGGTCGAGCACGCGCGCCTGATCCTGCGCGAAGTAGCCTACACGCACGTTGTGACCGACATGCCGGGTCCCGTCGCTGAGCGGTTCGACCCCGGCGAGCAACTTGATGAGGGTCGACTTTCCGGCCCCGTTTGGGCCGACCAGCGCGACCTTGCGGCCGCGTTCGATGACCAGCGTCAGGTCCTCGTACACCGCGATCGCGTCGTAGCGCTTGGCAGCGCGCTCGAGGCGCAGCACTTCGCGCCCACTTCGTTCGCCCGGCGGGAAGCGGAAATGGATGGCGGCGGTGCCGCCCTCGGGTGGCGGTAAGCGGTCGAGCTTTTCGAGAAATTTGATGCGGCTCTGCACCAATGCTGCCTTCGATGCCTGGTAGCGGAATCGGCTGATGAACGCCTCGAGTCGCTCGATCTCTTCCTGCTGGGCACGATAGGCCGCGACCTCCTGTTCGCGCAGGGCCTGGCGCGTCTCAAGGTAGCGACTGTAAGGCGCCGGGTAGTCCGTCAGGCGACCACCGGACACCTCGGTGATGCGGGTGACCGTCACGTCGAGGAAGTAGCGGTCGTGGGCGACGAGGATAACCGTGTGCGGATAATCGACGAGGAACCCTTCCAGCCAGTTGCGCGCTTCCAGATCCAGGTGGTTGGTCGGTTCGTCGAGCAGCAGCACGTCGGGACGGCGCAACAACAGGCGGGCGAGGGCGAGGCGCATCTGCCAGCCGCCGGAAAACTCACTGGCGTCGCGCGTGAAGTCGCGCGTCGTGAATCCGAGGCCGAGCAAGACTCGCTCGGTCTGACTCTCGCAATCGTAGCTCCCCTCGACGTCCCACCGCGTGCGCGCCTCACTGTACGTTGCGAGCAGCTGATCGTGTTCGGGGTGGTCGGCGGGCGTGTGCGCCAGCGCCTCTTCCAGCTCTCGGCAGTGGCGTTCGAGGGCGAAAACGGTGGCGAAGGCGTCGAGCGCCTCCGCCAGCACCGTGCGCCCGCCGGCGGTGAGGCCGTCCTGCGGCAGGTACCCCACCGTCCAGCCGCGTGGCAGGCTGATGACACCGTCGTCGGGTTCCTCGATCCCGGCGACCATCCGTAGCAACGTCGACTTCCCGGACCCGTTGGCGCCGACGAGTGCCACCCGTTCGCGATTGGTGACCGTCCAGCTGGCGCGGTCGAAGACGGCCTGGCGGCCGAAACGGCGGCAGAGGTTGGTGATGCTGAGCACAACCCCGGCGCATACCGCCGGGTCAGCGGGCAGGCAAGGTGCCCTTGGCGCGCTTGCACTCTCGCCCCGCCTCTTCTACTGCGCACCACGGAGCCGCGTGCGTGCCGACCTTGTTGCGAATCGCCGCGATCTATTCCCTCGCCTGTGCCGTTGGGTTGGCCTGCGCCGACCTGTGGCCGGTCGTCGGCCCGGCACCTGGTCCGGAAGTGCGTTCGCTGGCCCTGGCGTTGGCTATCGCCAACCTCGCCTACGCGCTTCTGCTCTGGCCGGCGGCGCGGCGGCCAGCCGAGCATCGTGCGGTGCTGTACGTGGCGCTGACCGTCTTCGGACTGCGCGCGGTCCTCGGCACCTGGGAGGTTCTCTACACGCTCGAGGGCGGGCCAGCCGTGGTCCGCCTGTTCGATATGGTAGCGAGCCTGGCGCTCTTCGTCGGCATCTTGAACGGACTGCCCAGCGTCCTCGCTGCGCCGACGGCCAAGCGGTGAAACGGCTCAGCTGGCGAACGACGACCCGCAGCCGCACGTGCGCGAGGCGTTCGGGTTGAGGAATTTGAACCCGGCGCCGTTCAACCCGGTTACGTAATCGAGCGTGACCCCCTGGAGATGGGGCTGGCTCGTCGGGTCGACGAACAGCGTGACGCCGTTCTGTTGGAACACGGTGTCATCTGCCGCCGGGTGCTCCTCGAACGCCAGGTGGTACTGGAAGCCCGAGCAGCCGCCGCCAACGACGCCGACCCGCAGGCCGAAGCCGCGCGCCCCCTCCTTGGCCATCGTAGCCTGTACCATTTCGGCTGCCTTCGGGGTCAGCGAGACGATGTCTTCGGCCAAGGCGGTGGTGGGGACGATTTCCAGAGACATATCGGGCTCCTCGGTGCGGCGACGGTGAACAATTCCTTCCAACTGCCGTCTCACAGCATACCAGTAACTGCTGATCGCTGGTGGCTCTTTTGCCATCTTCTTCATTCCATATTTCTTTGGTGCAAAGGCAGCCAAGCGTTGGCGTTAGCGGATAGTAAGGTTGCCCCTGGTAGTAAGCAGGGTTGATGGTGGTGCCATGGGCAATGATTTCTGTACGGCCTGCTTTGCCTGCATAATAGGATTCATAGAATGCTGTATAATTTTTCCACTGTGTTGGCAATAATTTTTTGTACCAGCTTTCTGTCCAGACCGTATCGGCAATGCTGGAGTCGTTCATAAAATGCTGGATGCTGGTTTCAGCAGGCATGGTGAGTTGTATGTTGGGTGTGGGGCCAATAAAATTACTTTTGCTTACGGCAAATCCAAACATCCTGAAAATACCCTGTGGTGTATTTCCATTGCTGATATAGCCCGGCAGGTTGCTGATGCTTCTTGCCAGTTGCGGTACATAAAAAAAATCCGTGTACAACCCTTTTACAAAATTGCCTGCACTGTCCCTTACAATGGCAAGCCCGGGATAGTTCCTGTTTTTTCTTTGAAAGCTGTACACCACCACTGCATTTTTAAAAAAAGATTGCTGGAGCATATCTTTTGCCGGGGGCAATATAGTTTTAACTGTATAGTTAGCCAAGCGGTAACAGAGGGTTTTTAAAATAATACTTTCCTTGTTAATTGAAAGGCGCTTTGTTGCTTTGATTTTTAATTCGGGTAAGCTTACAGGCAGGGCTGCTGCAAGGTATTCTGCACACATTGCAAATACTTTTTCACTTATGGCTAAGTTCAGCAATGTTTTTATTTCTTTTGAAAACTCAGTGGGATAATTACTAAAAACCATTTCAAGTAAGGATCGCTGAAAATCATCGCTTCTTTTTTCAATCCCGGCAAATGCTTCATGTACCCGGCTATCAATCCACGGAGATTTGTAATGAATCAGTTTGATGGCATTGAATGCATCCATCCAGTTTTCTTCAGTGCTACCTGCCTGTCCGGCAGGC
>JANNRA010000150.1:0-84532 GCA_031401035.1 bacterium
AACGTCGAGACCTGCTTCTCGATGATGAAGCGCTGCGTCGGCGACACGCTGCGCAGCCGGACGCGCCCCGCGCAGATCAACGAGGCGCTGCTGATGGTGCTCTGCCACAACATCCGCGTGCTGATTCATGAGATGCACGAACTGGGGATCAACCCCAGCCTCCGCGCTTCTGGCGGGCAGACGTTGGTGGCGTGAAGTTCTGGCGGGCGAGGTGGCTCTGGCGGGCAAAGCCCAGAGGATGTGGCAGAGGGCCGCCCGGCGCTCAGGCGCCGCGTGCGT
The DNA here is from genome assembly GCA_031401035.1 of bacterium. Lineage (GTDB taxonomy): Bacteria > Desulfobacterota > Binatia > HRBIN30 > CADEER01 > JANNRA01. The sequence continues at coordinate 280 of JANNRA010000150.1, forward strand.
GCGGGTCGTCGAACACAAAGCGCCAGCTGCCGTCGGGCTGGCGGCGCAGCACCTCAATCGCCTTGCCCTGCATTTCGACCGTCGCGCCGTCGGGCATCGACACCGTCGCGGTCCAGTCGTTGTAAATCACCGTCAGGTCAGGCGCGACGTGCACCACGCGCACCAGGTTGGGGCGCAGTGCCGGCCTTGCCGCGGCGAGTGGCTCGAAGGAGGCGCGGATCGCCGCCGTGCCGACCAGCGTCTCGCCGCTCTCGGTGATGAACGTCGCGTCGGCGGCGTACAGGGCCATGATGTGCTCGAGCGCGCCGGCGGCGAGGTGTTCGCCGAGCTGGTAGTCGCACTCTTCCGGGGTCTGCGGTGCCATGCGGAGCCTCCTCGGGCGGCCGGTGCCGCCGGATCGATGCCGTGCGAACGGATCAGGCCCGGCCGCCGCGCAGCAGGCGGCCGGGCAGCGGCCCGTCGGCCGGCAGCGCGTCCCGGCCCTCCTGGCGGATGACCGTGCCGTTGACGATGACGGTGCGGATGCCGCTGGCGTCGGCGACCAGACGGTCGGCGCCGGCGGGAAAGTCGCGCACGCGGCGCAGGCGGCCGCAGCCGATCGTGCGCGGATCGAACACCACCACGTCGGCGGCGAGTCCGTCCGCCAGGCGGCCGCGCTCCTGGATGCCGAAGACGTCGGCGGGCTGCGAGGTGAGGCGACGCACTCCCTCCTCGAGGCTCAGTACGCCCTTGTCGCGGACCCAGTGGCCGAGCAACTCGGTAGGTGCGCCGGCGTCGCAGAGTTGACTGGCATGCGCGCCGGCGTCGGAGAGACCGATCATCGAGGCCGGATGGGTGAGCAGCTCGGCAACGATCGCTTCGTCGGTGTTGAGGATGCCGAGGCGGAAGCGCGCCTCGAGGTCGGTGGCCAGGGCGAAGTCGAGCGCCAGGTCGATCGGATGGACGCCGCGTTCGGCGGCGACGTCGCGCAGGCGGCGTTCCTCGAGCGCCGGCTCGGGCGCGAACTCGGCGATGATCGCGTCGGCAAGCGGCCCGCCGAGGAGGCCGCCGCTGGACTCCTCGCGCAGGGCGCGACGGAACTCTGGGTCGGCGTAGATACGCTTCTTGCCCTCGCGATCGGCGGCCGATACCGGCTTGAACAGCGCCATGGTTTCGAGTGGAAACGGCGCCTTGAACTGGAACTCGAACATCAGCGGCCGGCACGACACCTGCGGGATCACCGGCACCCCGTCGGCCTGCAGCTTGGCGGAGCGCGCGAGGACGTAACGGTGTCCCTCGGGGCCGAGCATGCCGCCGAGCAGTGCGGTCCAGCTCACCGGCTTACCGCTGCGGCGCTGGATCTCCGCCAGTTCGTCGAGAAAGAAACCCGGGCCGATGGTCACCTGCGTGACGCCGTGCGGCACCTCGGCCAGCGTGCTGGCGAGCTCGACGATCTCCTCCACGGTCGCGGCTCGGCTCGGCACCGGACGGCCGGCGTAGCCGACGTGGGTGGGCGAGTGCGAGCTCGCGAAGCCGATGGCACCGGCGCGCAGGCCCTCGAGCACCAGGGCGCGCATGGCGGCGATCTCCGCCACCGTCGCGGCGCGCTCCGTCGCCTCTTCACCCATCACGTAAAGGCGCACGGCGGTGTGGCCGACCAGCGCGGCGACGTTGATGGCGCTGCCGCGCTGCTCGATGACGTCGAGGTACTCGGGGATGGTTTCGAACGGCCAGGCGGCGCCGAGACCCGCGCGCAGGGCGTCGAGCGACATGCCCTCGACGTTCTCGAGCGTGCGCAGGATGAGGTCGCGGTGTGCCGGTCGTGTCGGCGCGACGGCGAAGCCGCAATTGCCCATCACCACGCTGGTGACGCCGTGCCATGGCGAGATGCTGAGCATGCGGTCCCAGAACACCTGCACGTCGTAGTGCGTGTGGATATCCACGAATCCCGGCGCCACGACGGCGCCATCGGCATCGATGGTGCGCGCCGCCGTGCCGCGCACGTCGCCGAGGGCGGCGATGCGACCGCCGCGCACGGCGAGATCGCCGCGCCGCGCCGGCGCGCCGGTGCCATCGACGAGCGTGCCGCCGCGAATGAGGAGATCGTACTGCTCTGCCATCGGCGCCTCCGGGGTGGGCCGGTAGAAGGCCACACCAGCGGGCCCGGGTCCAGCAGTCCGGCTCGCCGAACGCATCGGGGCAGCGTCCGCGGCGATCAATGGGATCGCCACCGTCAGCGTCAGAGGGCGATCCACACCGCTTCGCAGGCGGCGACGAGTTCGTCGGTGTCGTCGAACAGGGCGCCGCCGGCGACGAACTTGCGGCCCGCGGCGCGCATCGGCCAGGTCATCAGGAGGTAGCGGCGGCCGGCGTGCACCTCGTCGAGGCGACGCGCGGTCATGGTGCCGAGGAGCATCATGCGCTCGTGCGCCAGAAAGGGCATGTACGTCGGGCAGTCGAGCGCCGCCCAGACGATCGCCGGCGCGACGCGCCCGGCGGCGTCGGCCACCGCGGCGGTCGGCGTCCACACCGTCGCCCAGAGGTTCGGCCGCACCGGCCCGGCGAAGAGGCGCAACCCCTCCCCTGAGGCGCGGCCTGGACCGCAGACGAAGCACCCCGGAAACGGGTGGGCGGCGTGATGCGCGGTGGCCGCGGGCGACATCCCCGCCGCGGCGGCCTCGGCCCAGGTCGGCGGCCGCGGAATGTCCATGCGCAGGCGCGCCGGGCGTGCCGTAGCCAAGAGGCTGTCGCCGTCGCGCAGGTCTAGCGCCGCCCCATCGCAGACGATCAGCAACGGCCGATCGAGCGGCGGCGGTCGATGCAGGCGCACCTCCACGGTGCCGCCGAGTCGCTGCCCGAGGGCGCCGCAGACATACCCGCCGTTGCCCGAGGTCGGCGGGCCCTGGAAGCGCGCCGTGATGAGCAGGCTGTCGTCGTGCACGACCACACCATCGTGCGCCGCGCCGGAGCGCGCAAGCGAGCGATGGGCGCGTTGCGTGTGAGGGGCGCAGGATCTAAAAACGATGGGGAAGGAGTTCCACATGTTCATGTCGATTCGCACCCTCGCTCTCACCGCGCTGCTCGTCGCGACGCCGATCGTCGCGCTGGCCGGCGATGCCGCCCAGCCGGCCGCGGCGCCCGCCGCCATGCCGTGCCCGAATGCCAAGGACGGCACCTGCTGCGGCGGCGCCTGCGGCCAGGTCGAGGGCCAGGCTGCCGCGCAGGCGATGCCGGCCGATTGTCCGTGTCAGGCGGCCAAGAAGGCCGCTGAAGCGAAGCAGGCGGCCGACGCGGCCGCCCAGAAGTAACCCGCCGGGGCGCCGCCGGCGCGGCGCCCCGTTGCGGCATCAGTCGCACAGCGGCGCGTCGCCGATGCGGCCGCGGCCGCAGATCGTCTGGTCCATGGTCTCGGCTACCGCGCCGGCGCAGCGCGTCGCGCAGCGGGTGAGGCAGGCGGCGGCATCGAATCCCTCGCGCTCGCGGTCGCGGCCGCAGCGCGCCCGGCAGACCAGCCCGGCGGCACCGAGGCGCAGCAGGCGCGCCTCGCAGAGGCCGGCGTCGGGCGTACCGCCGGGGGCGCAGGGCGGCGTCGCCGCGATGCGCAGCATCGAGTCGGAGTGGCGGTCGGCGCAGCGCGCCTCGCAGGCGTCGTCGGCGAACACCGGGCGGGCGCCGGCCGGGGCGGAGATGTCGCGCGGCCCACGGCGCTCGCAGCGCGAGACACACTGGTAGAGCTCGCTCTCGCAGCGCAACCGGCGCGCCTCGCAGCGAAGCGGATCGATCTCCTGGGCGCCCGCCGGCGGCGGCGTGACGAAGGCGGCCAAGGTGGCAAAGAGCATGGCGATCGTGGCGCGAATGGGGGTGGTCATGGGCGTCTCCTTCTCGCTGTCGAGCGCTCCGGGGGGGCCCGGGGCGCGGCGCGCTGGGAACAGTGGGGGGGGGTGCGCGTCGCGCCCCGGGGGTCGGGGGACCGACTCAGTTGGTGCTGCAGATGGCGCGGCTACCGATGCGCCCCTGCGTGCACACCGGGTTGGCGTTCAATTCGTCCTCGGCCGTGCCGCAGCGCGTCGCGCAGGCGGCGAGACAACTCGCGGCGTCGAAGCCGCGTCGCGTCGCCCGGCTGCTGCAGCGGGCCTGACATTGGTGCTCGGCGGCCGAGACGCGCAGCAGACGCGCTTCGCACTCTTGCGGACTGGCCTCGCCCACTTCCGGCGCACACGGCGGCTTGGCGCCGAGGCGGGCGAGCGTCTCGTCGTAGCGACTGTCGCAGCGCCCCTCGCACGTCCCGGCGATCTCCTCCGGCGTGCGTCGCCCCTCGGGGCGGTGGGCAGCGCGGTCGGCGCGCTTGTCGCAGCGGGACAGGCAGTCGAAGCGGGCGCCCTCGGCGCGCATCTGGCGCGCCTGGCAGCGCAGCGGGTCGACGGTCTGCGCCGAGGCCCCGCTGGCCGTCAGTACCGCGATGAGCATCATCAGCTTGGTGGTCGTCATGGTCAGTCCCTCCTGATCGGTTGTGGCGTCCGGAATCGGCCGCGTTCACAGAGGGGCTACCCCAAGCATCGTGCCAGGCGGCCGGCGGCGGGCCCGCCGCGGGCGCCATCGGCCGACTGTAAACCCGACTCGACAGGCGCCGCGGCGGCGCCGGCAAGTAGGGTGAACAGGGTTGGGTTTCCCGCCCCGATCGGCTACCTGCGGGGCGTGCACCCGGCCGGCGACGACGCGGAACTGCTGCGGCGCGAGCGGGATCTCTACCGACGCCTCCTCGACCTCGGCCAGCAGGAGGAGATGGAACCCTTCCTGCGCGACGCGCTGGCGATGGTGGTCGAGCTCACCGGCTCCTCACAGGGCTACATCGAGCTGCACGACCCCGAATCGGGGGACGAATGGTCGATCGCGCACGCCTTCTCCGAGGCGCAGGTCGCCGACGTACGCGCCGCCATCTCGCACGGCATCGTCGGCGCGACGCTGGCCGCCGGACGCACGCTGCTCACCACCTCGGCGCACGACGACGCGCGCTTCAGCGGCTTCGACAGCGTGCGCATGGGGCGCATCGAGGCGGTGTTGTGCAGCCCGATCGGCGACGCGCCGGCGCTTGGCGCCGTCTACCTGCGCCGCGCCACCGCCGGCCCGTTCGCGGACGACGACCGCGAGCGCGTCGAGCTGTTCGCCCGCCATCTGCGCCCGAGCGCCGAGCGCCTGGTGTTGCAGCGCCGGGCGCGCGAGCGCGGCGACGCGACGCGCCCCTGGCGCGAGAAGCTGCGCGCCGAGGGCATCGTCGGCCGCAGCGCCGCCCTCGCCGCGGCGCTGAAGCAGGCGGCGCTGGTGGCGCCGCTCGACGTCGCCGTCCTCCTCACCGGCGCCTCGGGGACCGGCAAGACCCAGCTGGCACGCGTCATCCACGACAACAGTCCGCGTGCCGCGGCGCCGTTTCTCGAGGTGAACTGCTCGACGCTGCCGCGCGAGCACATGGAGGCCGACCTGTTCGGCTGGGCCAAGGATTCGCATTCGCGTGCCTTCGAGGCCAAGGAGGGCAAGGTCGGCGCGGCGCGCGGCGGAACCCTGTTCCTCGACGAGATCGGCGAGCTGCCGATCGACCTGCAGGCGAAGCTGCTGCAACTGCTGCAGTCGAAGACCTACTACCCGTTCCTCGCCGAGCAGCCCAAGCAGGCCGATGTGCGCGTCCTCGCCGCCACCAACGTCGATCTCGATCAGGCGGTACGGGAGCACCGCTTCCGCGAGGATCTGCTCTTCCGTCTGCGCGTCATCCCGATCCGCATGCCGTCGCTGGCGGAGCGGCGCGAGGACATCGCCGCCCTCGCCGAGTTCGCCTGCAACGCCGCCTGCGAGCGCCACGGCCTGGCGGCGCTGCGCCTGTCTCCCAATGCTCTGCGGGCGCTGGAAGCGGCGGAGTGGCCGGGCAACGTGCGCGACCTGGCGCACGCCATCGAGCGCGCGGCGATCTACGCGCAGGGCGACGGCCGTCTATTCATCGAGCCGCGCGACCTGTTTCCCGACACGGCACCGGCGGCGGCGGCGGAGCCCGATGACACGTTCCAGCGCTCGACGCGACGCTTCCAGGAGACGCTGCTGCGCCGCACGCTCGAGGAAACGGAGTGGAACGTCTCCGAGACGGCGCGCCGGCTCGATCTGACGCGGACGCACATCTACAACCTGGTGCGCGCCTTCGGCATCGAACGAGTCTAGCGGTTCCTGCAGGGCGCGGAACTTTATGGCCAGCCGGCGCCGGGGACGTCGACCTGCAGCGCCTCGATATGGCCGCTGCGGACGCGGCGACTCGACGCCGGGTTGCTGTCGGCCGCCGTGCAGATGAAGAGCGTGCGACGGTCGGCGCCGCCGAGGATGCAGGCGAAAGCCTGCGTCGCCACTGCCACGCGGTCGAGGATGCGGCCGCCGGCGGCGACGCGGACGCACTCGCTGCTGACCGGCGAGGCGAGCCACACCGCGCCCTCGGCGTCGAGGCAGATGCCGTCCGGCGTGCACCCGTCGAGCTTGGCCCACTCGCGCCGATTGGCGAGTCCGCCGTCGGGCGCGATATCGTAGGCGGTCAGGCGCGTGGCGAATGACTCGCCGACGATCAGCGTGCCGCCGTCGGGAGTGATCACCGTGCCGTTCGGAAAGGACAGCTCGCGTGCCACGACGCGGGCAGTGCCGTCGGGCTCGACGAGGATGATCTCGGCGTGGCGGAACGCGAAGTCGGGCTGGTGCAGGTCGAAGCCGAAGTTGCCGACGTAGGCGCGGCCGGCGGCATCGACGACCATGTCGTTGCAGTGGCAGGTCGCCAGGGCGCTGAGGTCGGCGACCTCGACCAGGCCGGTCGGCTCGAGCCGCAGCAGGCGGCGGTCGAGCATCGACACCACCAGCAGATGCCCGTCCGGCAGCCAGCCCAACCCCGACGGTTGCTGCGGCACCTCGACGACGGTCTCGGCGCGGCCGCCGGCGTCGAGGCGCAGGACGCGGTGGTCGTGCATGTCGGAGAACCACAGCGCCCCGTCGTGCCAGCGCGGGCCTTCCGGAAAGCAGAGCCCGTCGAGCAGCGTCTCGGGTGTGCGCGCCATGTCAGCTCAATACCGGTCAGCTCAGCGGTTGACGAAGGCCATCATCGCCTCGGGATAGCGTGTCCCGGCGGCGGCGCCGAGCGGCGCGATGCGATCGATCTCGGCGCGATCGGCGGCGCTGAGGGGCACCTCGAGCGCGGCGAGGTTCTCGTCGAGATAGGCGCGCCGCTTGGTGCCGGGGATGGGCACGATGTCGTCGCCCTGCGCCAGCACCCACGCCAGCGCCAGCTGCGAGGCGGTGCAGCCCTTGTCCGCCGCCAGACTGCGGATGCGTGCCACCAGGGCCAGATTGCGGGTGAAGTTGTCGCCCTGGAAGCGTGGCGAGAAACGGCGATAATCGTCGGCGGCGAGATCCTCGAAGCGCGTCAGCTGCCCGGTCAGGAAGCCGCGCCCGAGCGGACTGTAGGCAACGAAGCCGACGCCGAGAGCACGACAGGCGGCGAGAATGCCGTCCTCCGGATCGCGGCTCCACAATGAGTACTCGCTCTGCAGGGCCGCGATCGGGTGCACGGCGCAGGCGCGTCGCAGCGTCTCCGGGCCGGCCTCGGAGAGGCCGAGGAAACGCACCTTCCCCTCGGCGACCAGCCGCGCCATGGCGCCGACGGTATCCTCGATCGGCGTCTCGGGATCGACGCGGTGCTGGTAGTAGAGGTCGATCACCTCGACGCCGAGGCGGCGCAGGCTGCCCTCGCAGGCCTGGCGCACATAGTCCGGCCTCCCGCTGACGCCGCGCACCATCATGTCGGACGGATCGCGCACGATGCCGAACTTGGTCGCCAACACCACTTCGGCGCGACGGCCGGCGATGGCGCGACCGATCAGTTCCTCGTTGACGAAGGGCCCGTACATGTCGGCCGTGTCGAGGAACGTACAACCGCGCTCGAGGGCATGCCGCAGGGTCGCCAGCGACTCCGCCTCGTCGCGCGGCCCGTAGAACTCCGACATGCCCATGCAGCCGAGTCCCAGCGCCGACACCGTCAGCCCGCTGCGCCCGAGTTGTGTCGTCTTCATGGTCGGCTCCATCAGTCCTTCTCGATCAACAGGCTCTGTACCGCCCGCCCGATCGGCCCCTGCTCGTCGTACAGGCGGCTCTCCGCCATGCCCACCCCGATCGCTTCCGGCCGCGTCACCGCCTCCAGACACACCCACTCGCCGATCGGATAGCGATGCAGGTAGATGGTCAGGTCCGGATTGATGAAGCGATACCCGTCCATGCGGTTCAGCACCCAGCTGATGCCGTTGCCGAAATCCGCCGCCGCCGCGACGCGGCAGAGCGGCGAGACGGCCTCGCCGGCGACGAGCGGCACGCGCAGGCGGATCCAGTCCACCGCCGGGCCGGGCGCGGCAAACCCGCCGACGACGAAGCGGTGCTCCACCGCGTCGCTATGGAAGGCGCGGACGCTGGCGACGCCGCTCCACGGCGCCAGGCTGGCGCTGCCGCTGTCCGGTCCCGGCGGCGGTGCCAGGAGCTCCACGTCGGCCGGCATCGGCACCGCGACGCGGCGTAGGCGCAGCGCCGTGCAACGCGCCACTTCGCTCTCGCCGTGCCACAGCGCCGCTTCGACAAGCTGGACCTTGCGGCCGGGTCGGATGACGCGCGTCCGCACCTGCAGCGGCGCCAGCGGCACCGGGCGCAGCAGCTCGATCGTCAATCGTGCCACATGCATCGCCGCGCCGCCCTCCGCCTGCTCGACACAGCGCGCCAGCAGCGCCGCCGGCGCCCCGCCGTGTTGGGCGTCCGGCGACCAGGGCCCACGGGCCAGCTCGCCGGGCACGAAGCGCTCAGCGGCGCGGCTGAAGATCGCCTCGGTCATGCGCGCCGTGCGCGCTCAGCGGCCGCGCCCGAAGAGGTAGTACAATACGGCGCTGCCGACGATGGCGGCGGCGCCGCCGCCGAACCACTCCCAGAGGTGATGCGGCGCGCCGTCGGTGCTGACGTAGGCGTTGATCCAGGCACCGGCGAAGAGCAGCCCGAGGATCAGGAGGGCGGCGATGACCAGGGTGCCGTATTCGGGAGACCCGCGATCCGTCATGCCGCCCTCCGCCTTGTCTCAGTTGTTCTCGTTCTCGTTCTCGCGCACCGCTTCGCGCGGCACAACGAGCGTGCAGTTGGCCAGATCGGCCGAGCACTTGGCGACGTTCTGCTTGCACGCGTCGTCGATGCACTGCACCGCCGCGCGCTTCATCAGATCGGCGCTGGCCTTGGTCTCCATGGTCACCTTGAGCCCTTCGGCGAGATACACCGGCAGGGTCCACTTGAAGGCGTCGGCCGCCGCGGCTGCCCCCGCGACCAACAACACGCCCGCCAGCACTGTGCGTCTGATCATCGACATTGGAGCCCCCTCTGGTTGGATGGTTGCCGGCAGGCTGTAGTGCGCTGGCGGTAGGGCCGTCAATGGCCCCGTCCGGTGGGTGGTCGGTGCCGCGCCCGCCTCAGGCGGGGCGTTCGGCACAGGCGAGCAGCGCCAGGCCGCCGAAGCGCGCCAGGAAATCGAGCCGGCGCGCCACCGGAACGAAGGCATTGAACAGCCGCGCCGAGCGCACGTCGAGGCGGCGGGCGCGCAGCAGCTTGGCGGACACGATCCAGCCGGGAATGGCGAGGGGGTTGAAGTTGCGCAGCGCGACGATGCGCAGACCCGCCTGCGTCAGGCGCGCGGAGAGTCCCGCCCGGTCGTAGCGGCGGAAGTGGCCGTAGGTCTGGTCGAGGCTGCCGAACAGCGCCGGGTAGTTCGGCACCTGTAGGACCAACCGGCCGCCGGGCGGCAGCAGGTCGCGCAGACCGGCGAGCACCGCGGCGTCGTCCTCGAGATGCTCGAGGACGTTGAGGCAGACGATGGTGTCGACGGGACGGACGACCGCGTAGGGTCGCTGCATCAGATCGAGCAGTTGGAAGGCGACGGTGGGCCGCGTCGCGAAGCGCGCCCGCAGGTGGGCCAGGTAGGCGGGGTGGTGGTCGGAGAGGATGACCGGCGTCCCGCGTTCGACCAGATAGCGCGACACCACGCCGACGCCGCTGCCGACCTCGAGCAGCGACTGCCCGAGATAGGGCGCGATGAGCTCGTAGGCCCAGGCGTAGTTACGCTCCATGGCCCCCTCGAGCATGAGCAGCTCGTCGATGAGCACCTGATCGGTGGCCGCGATCGGCACGGCGGGCTGGGCGTCGGTCGACATTGTGGCGTCAGACTGGCGTCAGGTGCGGCGGCGCGCGAAGACGATCATCTTGGTCAACGGGTTGAGGTAGATCTGCATGGAACCGAGGCCGACGGCGATGACGGCGCGGCGCAGGGCGCCGAAGAGCGGCTCGTTGTACAGCGTAAGGCGGTCGAGCAGGAAGGCCAGGTCGAAGGTGTGGCCGATCGAACGGATCGACAGCACCTCGAAGCCGTGCTTCGCCAGGACGTCGCGCATGGTCTGCCGACCGAAGAAGAACAGGTGCTCGCGGGTGCGCCGGAAGTCCTCCAACCGTTTGCCGATCAGGCGCGAGGTCCAGCTCTCCGCGTCGACGGTCGAGAGCACCAGGACGCCGTGCGGCGCCAGCCCTTCGCGCAGGCGATCGAGGGCGCTGAAGGGATCGCGCAGGTGTTCGATGACGTCGAACAGCACCGCCGCGTCGAGCCCGCCGGGCGCCAGATCGGCGCGCTCGAGCGCGCCGCTGGCGATGGGAAAGGCGTACTTGCGGCGGAGCCGCTCGACGGCGTGCGGGTTGAACTCGAGGCCGCTGACGTCGAAGTTCTCCTCGAACGCGACGTCGAGGAAGTAGCCGAAGCCGCACCCGACCTCGAGCAGGCGCGGTCGGCGGGCGCCGACCGGCGGCAGCAGGTGCGTGATCTCGCGCGCGATGTCCGCATACTGCGGCTGCTTGTTGAAGCGCTCGGAGACGTAGTCGGCGTAGCCGAACAGGGCGTCGTTGCCGCCGCCCAGGAACTGCTCGTTCTGGAAGTACGTCTCGCCGTACACGGCGCGCGTCTCCTCCTCGCTCGGCAGCGGGTGGATGAAGAGCAGCCCGCAGCCGACGCAACGCAGGATCTGCTGGGCGCCGAAGTCGTAGCGCGACGTGCTGCGCTCGCTGCCGCAACTGGCGCAGCGCGGCGGCACCGCGGACGGCAGGGGGACGGTGGTCGCGGTCATAAAGGTGACGGGCCTGGCGGTGACGGCTCCGCGTGAGGTCGGCTGCGCACCCAGACCAGCACAATCAGCAGGGCGGTCGCCAGCGAAACGAGCCCGCCGACGCGCAGACTGGGCGGGCGGTAGCGGAACACCACCTGGCTGCGTCCGGCGGGCACGGCGACGAGGCGGAAGGCGTGATTGGCGCGCAGGATCTCGGTAGCGGTGCCGTTCACCTGCGCGCTCCAGCCGGGCGCATACTGATCGGCCAGGTACAGATAGCCGGGGGCGTCGGCCGAGACGGCGACCGTCACTTCCTGCGGCTCGTTGCCGACGATCGACGCCGTCCCGGTGCCGTCGCCGCCGCCGCCCGTCCACGCCGTCGCGTCGGCGACGCCCACCAGGGCCAGCGCGCGCGGATCGACGCGCCCCTCGGCCAGCATCGGCAGGACCAACGCGTCGGGCACGCGCGCCAGACTGGGCACGTAGAAGGCGCGCGGCAGCGCACTGGGGTTGGTGTAGACGCGCAGGGCGCCGGCCTCGAAAAGCAGCCGCACCGAGTCGCGCAGCACCTCGCGCGTGCGGTCGACGTCGCGGTGGACGACGATGTAGCGAGCCGCCGTCAGGTCGAACAGGCGCCGATTGAACGTCGGCGGCATCAGCCCTTCGTAGAAACGGTACCAGTCGTAGACCGAGGTCATGGGCCGCCCGAGCCGCATGTAGGTGAAGTACTGCGCGTAGCGCAGCGCGGCCTGCGGCTCGTAGTCGAAGATCGCCGGCAGGCGGAAGAGCGTGGCGCTCTTGGCGATGAGCGCCCAATCGACGTCCATGCCGACCTGTTTGCCGATGAGAAAGACCCGATCGTTCGGCGTCAGCATGCCGCGCACGCTCGCCAACACCGCCGCCTCACCGCCGTAGATGTCGCCGACGCGGTGGTTGAGGAACGGCGTCGCGCCGACCAGCAGCCCGTTGCCGCCGAGCACCAGGGCGACGACCAACCCGGCCAGCGCGAGCAGCGGCCGCCGACTCCAGGCCCCCGCGGCGGCGACGGCGGCGGCGACCGCCGCCAGCATGCCGATCTCCGCCTCGGTGACGCCGTCGGGCGAGACCCACCAGAACAGCCCGCTGCCCGCCGCGACGGCGGCCACGGAGGCCACCAGGGCGAGGCCGCGATGGCGTTGATCGCCGCGCGTGACCGCCTCGACGCCGAGTCCGGCGAGCATCGCCAGGGCGAAGCTGGTGACCCACAGAAAGCGATCGGGGCCGCGGAACGCGCTCCCCATCGGCAGGCGTTGGTAGAGCGCGAACAGCGGCGTCGCGTCGCCGACCGCGAGGGCGACGTAGAGGATGCAGATGAGGATGTAAAAGATCGCCAGGCGGCGCGTGGCGGCGTGCAGCAGGCCGAGGACGGCGACGGAGGCCAGGGCCGGCGTGAGAATCATGCCCGGATACAAGAAGCGCGCCGCCATCGTCTCACGGACGGCGACGAGATCGACGCCGGCGCCGATCTCGTCCGGTCGCAACGGCAGCGTCCGCACCGAGTCGCGCGCCACCTCGAGCGACGGCCACAGCTGCACCGCCGCCAGCAGGACCGGCAGGATCATCCCCAGACCGAGCAGGGCGAGCACGCCGGCCGGGCCCGGCACGCGGGCCGTCGCGAACTGCCAGACGACCCGCATGGCGATGACCTGATAGGTGAAGAGGTTGATCTGCGGAAAGCCCGGCAGCAACTGCAGCGTCAACACGACGCCGAGCAGGATGGCGGAGCGCGCGGTGGGGAGGCGCAGCAGGCGTTCGACGCCCGCCAGCGCCGCCGGCATCCAGGCGTACGCACCGATGTGCATCGGGCTCCAGGACGCCATCATGAGCGCCGTGCCGCCGAGTTCGAACGCCAGCGCGGCGGCCAGCGCCGACGAGGCGGACCACCCCATCTCGCGTCCGAGCCACCAGGCGCCCGCGCCGGCGATGCTCAGGTTCAGCACGATGCTGGCCAGCAACGCCGGCTCGCGCGGCAGCACCGCGAAGACCAGGTTCACCGGGTAGAGCAACCCGGTGACGCTGAAGGCGAAGAACGGCTGCCCGCAGTTCTGGTACGGGTTCCACAGCAGGCCGGTGCCGCGCTGCAGGCTCTCCACTGCGTAGCGCGCGTTGGGATAGAAATACGCGTAGATATCGAAGGCGGCGAGGCCGGCGCCCTGCTCGGCGCCGGGTTGGATGACCGCCAGCGCGTAGTACGCCGCCGCGGCGATCACCGCGGCGGCGCACAGTACGGTGCTGACGCGACGCATCAGTGCGCTGGACTCGCCGCCGCATCGGCCGCGCTGCCCGGCCAGCGGACGGTGTGTTTCGTCGCACGCATGTGGGCTGGCCTACCATCCCCACGGGGCCCCTGCTAAGGGTCCGCGATCGCATGCGTTACTCTGCTTCGCTGATCCCGACTCTGAAAGAAGTGCCCGCCGATGCCGAGGTCGCCAGCCACAGGTTGATGGTCCGCGCCGGCATGCTGCGTCAGGTGGCACGCGGCATCTACAACCTGCTGCCGCTCGGCCTGCGCGTCGTCCGCAAGGTCGAGCGCATCGTGCGCGAGGAGATGGACCGCGCCGGCGCGCAGGAGATCCTCATGCCGGTGGTCTGCCCCGCCGAGCTCTGGCAGGAGAGCGGCCGCTGGGACCTCTACGGCAAGGAGCTGCTGCGTATCCGCGACCGCAGCGACCGCGACTTCTGCCTCGGTCCGACGCACGAGGAGGTGGTCACCGACATCGTGCGGCGCGAGGTGCGCTCGTACCGCGATCTGCCGCTCAACCTGTACCAGGTGCAGACCAAGTTCCGCGACGAGGTGCGGCCGCGCTTCGGCCTCATGCGCGGGCGCGAGTTCCTGATGAAGGACGCGTACTCGTTCCACGTCGACTACGCCGACTGCGCGCGCGAGTACGAGGTCATGTCGGCGGCGTACACGCGCATCTTCAGCCGCTGCGGGCTGCGCTTCCGGCCGGTCGAGGCCGCCACCGGCGCCATCGGCGGCAGCATGTCACACGAGTTCCACGTCCTGGCCGAGTCGGGCGAGGACGCGCTGGTGAGCTGTGGCCGCTGCGGCTACGCCGCCAATGTCGAGCAGGGCGCCATCCCCGCCGTGCCGGCGCCGGAGCGGGCCGGCGAGCTCGAGGCGATGCGCCCGGTGGCGACGCCCGGCCAGCGCAGCATCGAGGAGGTCAGCGCCTTCCTCGCCCTGCCGCCCGAGCGCATCATCAAGACGCTGTTGTTCGTCACCGACGCGGGCGAAACCGTCGCGGTACTGGTGCGCGGCGACCACACGCTGAGCGAGGCCAAGCTGCTCAAGGTGCTCGGGGTGCAGGGCGTGGCGCTGGCCGACGCGGCGACGGTGGAGAAGACGACCGGCGCGGCGGTGGGCTTTGCCGGACCGATCGGCCTGACGATCCGGGTCATCGCCGACCAGGCCCTGCACGGCATCGCCGGCGCGGTCGCCGGCGCCAACGCCACCGACCAGCATCTGGTCGGCGTCGCCCAGTCGCGCGACCTGCCCACCCTCGCCTTCAGCGACCTGCGCATGGCCGCGCCGGGCGATCCGTGCGGGCGCTGCGACGACGGCAAGTACGAGGGCCACCGCGGCATCGAGGTCGGGCAGGTGTTCTACCTCGGCACCAAGTACAGCAAGGCGATGGGCGCCACCTACCTCGACGCCGCCGGCACCGAGCAGGTGATGGAGATGGGCTGCTACGGCATCGGCATCACCCGCACCGCGGCGGCGGCGATCGAACAGCACCACGACGACAACGGCATCCTCTGGCCGCTGGCGATCGCCCCGGCACACGTCCACCTGATCGCCGTCAATCCGAAGGAGGCGGCGCAACACGCCGCCGCCGAGGCGCTCTACCTGGATCTGCAGGCGGCCGGCATCGAGGTCCTCTACGACGACCGCGACGAACGCCCGGGCGTGAAGTTCAAGGACGCCGACCTGATCGGCATCCCGTTCCGCGTCACCGTCGGCCCCAAGGCGCTGGCGCGCGGCGCCGTCGAATTCAAACCGCGCCGCGCCGCCCAGGCCGAGGACCTGCCACTCGCCAACGCCGTCGAGCACCTCTCCCGGCTGGTGCGCGAGGGGCTGACCGCATGAGCATGTTGTCGCTGCTCGGTGCCCCGCAGGGGCAGATGAAGGCGCGGCTGATCTTCGCGCTCGACGTCGC
This sequence comes from bacterium, assembly GCA_031401035.1. Taxonomy (GTDB): domain Bacteria; phylum Desulfobacterota; class Binatia; order HRBIN30; family CADEER01; genus JANNRA01. Next base: position 15,638 of record JANNRA010000150.1, read on the forward strand.
CTCGGTGCAGGAGGCGCTGGCGTTGGTCGACCTGCTGCGCGACGAGGTCGGCATGTTCAAGGTCGGCAAGCAGCTCTTCCTGCACGCCGGGCCGGAGATCATTCGCCAGATCAAGGCGCGCGGCGCCGAGGTCTTCCTCGACCTCAAGTTCCACGACATCCCGCGCACCGTCGCCAAGGCGAGCGCCGAGGCAACGCGGCTCGGCGTGCGCCTGCTCGACCTGCACGCCTCGGGCAGTGTCGCGATGATGAAGCAGACCATCGCCGAGGTGAACAAGATCTCGCGCACCGAGCATCTGGTGCGGCCGAAGCTGCTGGCGGTGACGGTGCTGACCAGCCTCACCCAGGACGACATGAAGCATATCGGCGTGCGCAGCGGCGTCGAATCGCAGGTGGTGCGCCTCGCCCGCCTGGCGCGCGAGGCGGGCATGGACGGCGTCGTCGCCTCGCCGCTCGAAGTGGCGCGCATCCGTAAGGAGTGCGGCCGCCGCTTCCTCATCGTCACCCCCGGCATCCGCCCGCCGAAGGGCGCGCTCGACGACCAGAAGCGCGTCATGACGCCCGAGGCGGCGATACGCGCCGGCGCCAACTATCTCGTCGTCGGTAGCCCGATCCGCGACGCCGCCGACCCGGCCGCCGCCGCGCGCGCCATCGTCGAGGCGATGGATCGTGGCGCCGGCATCGCCGCGACGCGGCGCGCCTGAGCGGCGCACGGTCCCCCGCGAGGGCGCCGCGTCGCGGCGCCGCAGCCAGCGGGGACCCGCTCCGCACGGCGCTCAGCGCGGCCGCAGCAGCACGACGGGAATGTTGCGCGTGGTGCCCGACTGGTACTCGTCGTAGCCGGGCCATTGTGCCGTCATGATCGGCCAGACGCGCGCCTTGTCCGCGGCCGTCCCGGTGCGCGCGGTGACGGGAATGACGTCGCCGCGCACCTGGATCTTCGCCTCGGGGTTGGCGACCAGATTCAGGTACCACGCCGGGTTGGTCGGCGCGCCGCCCTTCGACGCCACGATCACGTAGTCGGCGCCATCGCGCCCGTAGATGAGCGGCAGCTTGCGCGTCTCGCCGGACTTGCGGCCGGCAGTGTGCAGGATTAGGCAGCTCGTCCCGTTCCAGTCGTGGCCGACCGCGCCAGCGGTCGCTTCGTATTGGCGGACGTGCTCGTCTCCGAACAGGCTGTAGTCAGGCATGCAGTGGAACGTGCCATGTTCGTGCTCGCTTGGCGACCCCGACCCTCAGGCGCGCCAGGGGTCGACGTCGGGCGCGGGCTGGAGACCGGCCGTCCGATATGGTGAATCCCCTCGCATGACCGACGATCGCGTTACGCGACTCAACGACTTCGGACGGAGCCGGCTGCCGGGGATGCTCGGTCTGGAGATCCTCACCTGCACGGCGCAGGAGGTGACCGGGCGCATCCCCGTCAGCGCGCCGCTCATCGCCGGCACGGGCTTCCTCTGGGCGCCGGTGGTGATCGCGCTGGCCGACACGCTGTGCGCCTACGGCGCCGGCGAGGCGCGGCCGCCGGAGGCGCGCAGCTTCACGACGGTGGAGCTGAAGACGAACTTTCTCGGCACGGTGGCGGAGGGCGGTGCCATCTTCGGGCGCGCCACGCCGGCGCACCTGGGACGCACCACACAGGTGTGGGACGCGACGATCAGCGACGAGGGGAACGGACGTACGATCGCGCTGTTCCGCTGCACGCAGCTGGTGCTGTACGCGAAGGGATGAGGTCGGGAGGGCGCTGCGCGGGGTCAACTCAACGAGCGGAACGCTTCGGTGGCGAGGGTGAGCACCCACTGCGGGAAGAGGCCGAGCAGGATGGTCATGACGCTGGTGAAGAGCAGTGTCGCGGTCAGATACGGGCGATCCGTCGTGCCCTGCACCTCGCCGCTGTCCTCGCCCATGTACATCTGCATCAGCACGGCCAGGTAGTAGTAGATCGACACGACGCTGTTCAGCGCCGCGATCACGACCAGCCATACGTAGCCCTGCTCGATCGCCGCGCTGAACAGGAAGAACTTGCCGGTGAAGCCGGCGAAGAGCGGAATGCCGCCAAGCGAGAGCATGAAGACGGTCATGCAAAAGCCGAGAAACGGATAGCGGAAGCCGAGGCCGGCGTAGTCGGTGAGCTCCTCGTTCGGCGCGCCGCGGCGGCCGACGGCGATGACGACCGAGAAGGCGCCGAGCGTCATCATGGCGTAGGCGAGGGTGCCGTAGAGCACCGCGGCGCCGCCCTGGGTGCTGGCGGCGACCAGGCCGACGAGCAGATAGCCGGCATGGGCGATGCTCGAGTAGGCGAGCATGCGCTTGATGTTGTGCTGCTGGATCGCGGCGGCATTGCCGAGCGTCATGCTGAGGACGGCGAGCAGCCAGACGATGCCGCTCCAATCGGCCGCCAGGCCCCCCAGCGCGTACATGAAGACGCGCGCGAAGGCGGCGAAGGCGGCGGCCTTGACGCCGACCGCCATCAGCGCCGTCACCGAGGTCGGCGCGCCCTCGTAAACGTCCGGGGCCCAGGAGTGGAACGGCACCGCGGCGACCTTGAAGCCGAATCCGATCAGCAACAGCCCGGCGGCGGCGAGCGCCATCGGCCGCTGCTCGGCCGAGATGCGCGTCAGTTGCGAGGCGATCGGATCGAGCAGGGTGGTGCCGAAGGTGCCGAAGGCCAGGGCGATGCCGAAGAGCAGGAAGCCGGAGGCGAAGGCGCCGAGCAGGAAGTACTTCAGCGCCGCTTCCGACGAGCGCAGCTCCGGGCGCCAGATGCCCGCCAGCACGTAGACCGCCACCGACATCAGCTCGAGGCCGAGGAAGAGCACGATGAGGTCGTTGGCCTGCGCCATGACCATCATGCCGAGCACCGCCAGCAGCAGCATGACGTAGTACTCGCCGCTCTCCAGGCCGATCGTCGTCAGGTAATCCATCGACATCAGCAGGGTCAGGATGCCGGTGAGGCAGATGACGACGTTGAAGAAGATGGCGAAGCGGTCGAGGACGTAGCTGCCGCCGAATCCCCCGGCGTCGGCCGTCCACAGCAGCGCCGAGGCGAGGCCGGCAACGCCGAGGCCGACGATGCCGAGCCAGCCGAGACCTTCGCGATCCGGTCCCTCCATGAAGAGGTCCGCCACCAGCACCACCAGCGCCGTCACGGTGAGGATCAGACCGGGCAGCAGGGCGAGCCAGGAGATGTCGGTCAGGATCATCGAGGAGGTCGTGGGCGCGGGCTTACCAGCGCAGCAGGCGCAGGTCGTCGGCGTTGACGGTCTGGCGATGTCGGAAGACGGCGATGATGATCGCCAGCCCGACGGCCGCCTCCGCGGCGGCGACGGTCATGACGAAGAAGACGATCACCTGCCCGTCGACGGAGACAAGTTGGCGGGCGAACGCCACGAAGGCCAGATTCGCCGCGTTGAGCATCAGCTCGATGCACATGAACATGACGATGGCGTTGCGGCGCGTCAGCACGCCGAGGGCGCCGATGCTGAACAACGCGGCACTGAGGGCGAGGTAATACCCGATCGGCGCGGCGGCGGTCATGCGATCTTCTTCTTGGCCAGCACCACCGCGCCGATCACCGCCGCGAGCATGAGCAGGCCGGTGATCTCGAACGGCAGCAGGTAGGTGGTGAAGAGACTGATGCCGACCGACTCGATCGACCCGAAGCCGGCGGGCGCTGCGGCGGCCATGCCGGGGCCGGGCAGGAGCGCCCCGCCCCGCGCGATGAAGGACGCCAGGGCGAGCAGGAACAGCGACGCCGTGAAGACCGTCGCCACCCGCCAACCGAGGCGGCGGCGCTGCGGTTCGTCGTCGCCGATGTTGAGCAGCATGATGACGAACAGGAACACCACCATGATCGCGCCGGCGTAGACGATGATCTGCAGCGCGGCGACGAAGCTGGCATCGAGGAAGACGAAGAACACCGCCAGCTGGAACAGCGTCGCCACCAGGCACATGGCGCTGCGCACCGGGTGCCGGCTGAGAACGACGCCGAGCGCCGTGACGATCAACAGGGCGGCGAGCGGGACGAAGAGCCAGATGGGCATGGCGTTCAGTGGGACCCGAAGAGCAGGATGATCAGCGCCGTGACCATGACGTTGAGAAAGCCGAGCGGCAGCAGCCCGATCCAGCCGAGGCGCATGAGCTGGTCATAGCGGAAGCGCGGCAGCGTCCAGCGCAGCATGATCTGGAACCAGCACAGCGCCAGCGACTTGACGGCGTAGGCCAGCATCCCGAGCAGCGTCACCACCAGCGAGGGCAGAGCGATGATGGTCTCGCCGAAGTGGAACCCGTCGCGCTCGAGGAAGGGCACCTGCCAGCCGCCGAAGAACAGCACCGTGCCGAGCGAGGCGACGATGACCACCTCGATGAAGTCGGTCATGAAGAACATCAGGTGCTTCATGCCCGAGTATTCGGTGAAGTAGCCGCAGATCAGCTCCGACTCGCTCTCCGGCAGGTCGAACGGCACGCGCTTGCTCTCGGCGATGCCGGCGCAGAGGAAGATGAGGAAGGCGAGCGGCTGGTAGAAGATGCCCCAGTTGGGCAGGAACCCGAAGATCGTGCCGCCCTGGGCGCGGACCATGGCCTGCAGGTCGAGGGTGCCGTAGGTCATGATCATCGCCACCAGGGCCAGGCCCATGGCGAGTTCGTACGAGATCATCTGCGCCGAGCCGCGGATGCCGCCGAGCAGCGACCAGCGGTTGTTCGACGCCCAGCCGCCGAGCACGACGCCGTAGACACCGAGCGACACCATCGCCAGGACGTAGAGAATGCCGATGTCGAGCGGCGCGACCTGCAGGTTGATCTCGCGTCCGCCGACGAACAGCACGTCGCCGAACGGAATCACCGCGAAGGTCACCAGGGCCGGGAACACCGCCAGACACGGCGCCAGCGTGTGCAGCAGTCGGTCGGCGCCGCGCGGGATGATGTCCTCTTTGGTGAGGAACTTCAGCGGGTCGGCCATCAAGGTGTTGACCAGGCCGGCGCCGGCGAAGCCGAAGATGGCGGCGCGGTTGGCGCCGATGCGGTCGTGGATGAGGGCGCTGCCCTTGCGCTCGACCCAGCCGAGCAGGCCGGCGAGTTGCAGGGCGTTCAGGGTCACGGCGAGCGCGAGGATTGCCGAAATGCCGAGATCGATGAGCAGCGATTCCATGTGCGAACGACTCTGCCTGCTAGCAACCGACGCGAGCGCGGTCTAACCCCGCGCCAGGCGGTCGACGATTTCGAGCGTGCGCTCGGGGGTGAGATCCTCCCAGTAGTCGTCGTTGACCTGCATCATGGGCGCGGTGCCGCACGAGCCGAGGCACTCGGCCTCGCTGAGAGAGAAGATGCCGTCGGCCGTCGTCTCGCCGACGCCGATACCGAGGCGGCTGCGCAGGCAGGTGACGATGTCCTCGGCGCCGCGCAGCGCACACGACAGGTTGGTACAGACCTGCACATGGTGCCGGCCCATCGGCCGCTTGTAGTACATGGTGTAAAACGAGGCGACCGAGGCGACGAAGGCGGGCGGCAGCTCGAGCAGGTCGGCGACGTAGAGCATCACCTCGGGACTCAGCCAGCCGAACTCCTCCTGCGCCAGCCACAGCGTCGGCATGATCGCCGCCCGCGTGATCGGGTAGCGGGTCAGGTAGGTCTCGAACTTCGCCTGCGCGGCGGGGGAGAAGGCGACGGTCATCTCAGCGATCGCACTCGCCACCGATCATGTTGACCATGCCGAAGGTGGTGATGATGTCGGCGACCATGTGGCCCTTGAGCATGTCGCCCAGGGCGCCCATGGCGAAAAAACACGGTGGGCGCACGCGACACCGATACGGGCGGCCGCTGCCGTCGCTGACGATGTAGAAGCCGACCTCGCCGTTGCCGCCCTCGACCGCCTGATACACCTCGCCGGCGGGCACCTTCGCCCCCTCCATGATCAGCTTGAAGTGGTGCATCAGGCCTTCGATCGAGTTGTAGACCTTGTGCTTCTCGGGCAGCACGTAGCGCGGGTCGTCGAGGCGGATCGGGCCGTCGGGAATCTCGCGCAGGCCCTGCTCGACGATGCGCATGCTCTGCTCGATCTCGCTGACGCGCACCAGGAAGCGGTCGTAGTTGTCGCCGGCGGCGCCGACCGGCACCTCGAAGTCGAAGCGCTCGTAGCCCGAATACGGATGCGCCCGGCGCACGTCGTAGGGTACGCCGGCGGCGCGCAGCAACGGGCCGGTGATGCCGAAGCTGATCGCGTCGTCCGCCGAGATAGCGCCGACGCCGACCATGCGATCGTAGAAGATGCGGTTGCGCGTCAGCAGCTTGTCGCAGTCGCTCAACACGCCGCGCAGGTTGACGAACGCCGCCGCGACGCGGGCGTTGATGTCGCGCGGCAGGTCGCGGGTGACGCCGCCGATGCGCGTGTACGAGATCGTCAGCCGCGCCCCGGTCACCGCTTCAATGATGTCCCAGAGGAACTCGCGCGACTCGTTGGTCAGGAACCCCACCGTCTGCGCGCCGGCCTCCGCCGCGCCCATGCCCAGACACGTGAGGTGGTCGCAGATACGCGAGATCTCGCTCATGATGACGCGGATGTACTGGCAGCGCTCCGGCACTTCGACGCCGCACAGCCGTTCGACGCCGAGGATGAAGCCGACGTTGTTGATGATCGGCGAGACGTAGTTGAGGCGATCGGTGTAGGGGATCGCCTGCGTCCAGGTCCCCTGCTCGATCATCTTCTCGAAGCCGCGGTGCAGGTAGCCGACCTCGGTATCGCAGGCCAGGATCACCTCGCCGTCGAGCCGCAGGTTGAGCTTGATCGTCCCGTGCGTCGCCGGATGGGCCGGGCCCATCTGGATGTCCATGACCTCCTCGGACGGGTCGACCTCGATCGAGAAGCGCTGGTCTGTCACCTGCAGGGCCATCAGAACCTCCACCCCGTCTCGATCGGGTCGCGCTCGGGCACCAGCGGCTGGCGCTTGTCGACCGGGTAGTCCTTGCGCAGCGGATGGCCGATGAACTCCTCGTACATCAGGATGCGGCGCGGGTCCGGATGGCCGACGAAGCGGATGCCGAGCATGTCCCAGCATTCCCGCTCGAGCCAGTTGGCGCTCTTCCACAGCGGCGTCAGCGAGTGCGCCCAGGCATCCTCCTCGCCCACCCGCACCTTCACGCGCAGCCGGTGGCCGTGCGTCAGGGAGTTGAGATGGTAGACGACCTCGAAGCGCGGCAGCTTGCCGAAGTAGTCGACGGCGGTGAGGTCGGCCAGGGCGTTGAAGGCCAGCTCCGGTTGGTCGCGCAACAGCGCGCAGACCGCCGGCGCGTCGTCGCGACGCAGGACGATCGACGCCTCGTCGAAGGCGATCAGGCTGTCGCTCACCGACTCTCCGGCCGCCGCGCGCACCGCTTCGACCAGCGCTTCCGGACTCAGTCCCACTTCAACGCGCCCTTCTTCCACTCATAGAGGAGGCCGATCACGGCGAGGAACAGGAACACGCTCATCGCCGCGAAGCCCTGCCAGCCGAGTTCACGGAAGACCACCGCGTAGGGGTACATGAACACCACCTCGACGTCGAAGACGATGAAGAGGATGGCGGTCAGGTAGAACTTGACCGAAAAGCGCCCCCAGGCGGGCCCACTCGGCTCGTTGCCGCACTCGAAGATCTCGAGTTTGGTGTCGGTGCGGTTGCGCGGACTGAGGAAGCGGTTGGCGTTGACCATGACCGTGACCACGATCAGCGCCAGCGCGAAGGTGATCAGGACCGGAATGTATTGAGCCAGCATCGCGGTTCGTCGGGGTCTGGAGCGGTCTCGGCGGGCGGGTCCGCCCAACGCGACGGCTTATGCAAAGGGATATGGACTGTCAACTAGACTACTTTTGACCCCTCGCCCAGCGGCCTGCTAGTGGCGGCGGGCATGAACGGCGTCGAGCCGGCCGTCGCGGCGCGCGTCGGCGAGTTGGTCCGCCCGCGCTTCGGCGCCGCGACGGCCGTCGAGCGTCTCGTGCCGCTGGCCGGCGACGCGTCGACCCGCCGCTACGCACGCGCCTGGCTGCGCGGCGCCGGCGCGCCGGCGACGACGGTGGCGATGCTGCTCGCCGACCGCGGCATCGCCATGTCGTCCGACGAGCTGGCGGTCTTCGCCGCGCCCCTGCGCGAACTGCCGTACGTCAACGTGCACCGCTTTCTCGACGACCTCGGTGTCGCCATCCCGGCGCTCTACGTCGATGCCGCCGACGAGGGCCTGCTGCTGCTCGAGGACATCGGCGACACGCCGCTCTGGGACGCGGTGCAGAACCGACCCGGCGAGGAGCAGGCGGCGCTGTTCGAAGGCGCCATCGACCAGCTGCTGACCATTCAGCTCGCCGGGACGGCGCGGCGCGACGCCGACTGCATCGCCTTCCAGCAGGCCTTCGACCGCGCCCTGTACGACTGGGAGTTCGAGCATTTCCTCGAGTACGGCCTGGTCGATCGGGTCGCGACGCTGCCGGCGAGCGAACTCGCCGAACTGCGCCAGCACTTCGGCCGCATCTCGGCGCGGCTCGACGCGCAGCCGCGCGTGCTGACGCACCGCGACTTCCACGCCTGGAACGTCTACGTCCAGGACGGCCGCATCCGCGTCATCGACTTCCAGGACGCCCTGCTCGCCGCCGCGCCGTACGACCTGGCGACGCTGCTCGGCGACCGCGACACCCGCCAGGTCGTCAAGCCGGCCCTCGAGGAACGCCTGCTCGACCACTATCGACGCGGCTGGGCGGCGCGCGGCGGCGCCGCCTGGACGGCGACCGGCCTGTGGGACGTGTACGCCGACTGCGCTCTGCAGAAGGCTTTCAAGGTCGTCGGCCGCTTCCACTACCTCGATCGCGTCAAGGGCAAGCCCGGCTACCTACGCTACCTGCCGGGCACCTGGGCGCAGATCGCCCGCCTGCTGGCGGCGCGCCCCGACCTCGAACCGGTACGGCGCATCCTCGCCCAGTACGCGCCGGAGCTGCGCGCGTGAGCGCCGCATGAGGGCAATGATCCTCGCCGCCGGCTTCGGCAGCCGGCTGCGCCCGCTCACCGACCGCATCCCCAAGCCGCTGGTCACCGTCGGCGGCCATCCCCTCATCGCCTATCCGCTGGCGCTGCTGCGCGCCGCCGGCATCCGCGAGGTGATCGTCAACCTGCACCACCGCGGCGACGCCATCCGCGCCACCCTCGGCGACGGCGCGGCGTACGGTATGACGGTCACGTACTCCGACGAGCCCGCCATCCTCGACACCGGCGGTGGCATCCGCCAGGCGCAGGGCTTTCTCGGCGGCGACCGATTCCTGGTGCTCAACTCCGACTGCATCATGGACCTCGATCTGCGCGCCCTCATCGCCTGGCATGCGCACCGTCGCGCCCTCGCCACCATGGTGCTGCGCCCTGACCGCGAGGTGGCGCGCTACGGCGCCGTCGAGATCGACGCCGACCAGCGCATCCGCCGCTTTCTCGGCCAGCCGGCCGGCCTCGACGCGGCGCTGACGCCGCTGATGTTCACCGGCGTACACGTCTTCGAGCCGGCGGTGTTCGACCATATGGCACAGGGACGGTTCGGCATCACCCGGCAGACCTACCCGGCCATGCTGGCGGCCGGATGCGCGCTGTTCGGCTATGTCTTCGACGGCTACTGGCGCGTCCTCGACACCCACGCCGGCCTCGCCGAGGGGCGCCACGACCTCGCCACGCGCGTCTGCATCAGACCGCAACATCAACCTTGACTTACTGCGTCATGGATCAGTAGCCTTCGAACAGTCGTTTGAATGAGGGTCGATGGGAATCACCCTGGTCCAAAAAAGCGATCCGCGGGTTCGCAAGAAAAATCCCAAGATCGCCCTGGTGCTCGCCGGTGGCGCGATCACCGGCGGCGCCTTCAAGTTGGGCGGCCTCAAGGCCCTCGACGACTTCCTGGTCAACCGCAAGACCACCGAGTTCGATACCTACATCGGGCTCTCCGCCGGGGCGGTGCTGGCGGCACCGCTCGCCGCCGCCGTCAGCCCCGGCGAGATGATCAAAAGCCTGGAGGGCAAGTCGAGCGAGATCGACCTGTTCCGGGCCCGCGACTTTTACAGCGTCAACACCGCCGAGCTGCTGCAGCGGCCGCTGCAGTACGCCTTCGCGCTGGCGGCTTTCGTGCCCGGCTCGCTGGTCGACGTGCTGCGCAACACCCCGAAGCTGTCGAGCGATCTGGCCACCGCCCTGCGCGAATTCGTCCGCCAGCCGTCGCCGAGCGCCCTGCCGCGGCTGCTGACACCGCTCGCCGAGGCGATCTTCACCCGCCGCGACTTCCCCTCGCTGCTCGACCATCTGCCGAGCGGCTTCTTCGACAACGCCAGCATCGAACGCTTCGTCCGGCGCAACCTGCAGCAGGTCGGGCTGAGCAACGACTTCCGCACGTTGTACCGGCGCACCAAGCGCGAGCTGTACATCAGCGCCATGAACCTCGACACCTCCGAGCGCGTCGTCTTCGGCCATGACGAGGACGCCTCGGTGACCATCTCCGAGGCCGTACAGGCATCGACCGCACTACCCGGGTTTTACAAGCCGGCGCGCATCAAGGGGGTCGACTACGTCGACGGCAGCGTGCGCCGCACCGCCAACCTCGATGTCGCCGTCGAGCACGGCGCCGACCTGATCATCTGCTACAACCCGTTCCGGCCGTTCTCGAACCGTGTCCGCCGGCGCTTCAACGCCGCCACCGGCCGCTACGACTACGACGGCACGCCGCTCGCCGAGAGCGGCGTCCTCAGCGTCCTCAACCAGGTCTTCCGCACCCTGCTGCACTCGCGCCTGCAGTACGGCCTGCGCGAGTACCGCGACGACCCGAACTTCCGCGGCGACATCATCGTCGTCGAGCCGCGCGAGACCGACGCCCACTTCTTCGAGCTCAACGCCCTCTCCTATTGGGAACGCCTGCGCGCCGCGCAGCTGGGCTACCGCTCGGTCAGCGAGTCGATCGAACGCCAGTACGACGTGGTGAAGTCGATCCTCGGACGCTACGGCCTCACCATCACCCGCCGCGAGGTGCGCGAGAGCGTCGACCGCATGCGCGGCGAGGACGTCCGCGACGCCGCCGAGACCCTGGCGCGCGAGATCCCCACGCGGCGCCTGCGCGCCGCCTGATCCGGGTTCCCGCGCGGGCCCAGAACGCGAAAAAGCCCTCCGGGGTTTCCGGAGGGCCTTTCCGTTGGGCCCGAAGGCCCGTGCCTGTGCGAGAGGGAAAAAAGCTGGGCCGAATGAATGGCCTGGTTCGGTCGGTGTTACCGGACGGTGTTACTTCTTCTTCTTGGCGGTCGCCTTCTTCTTCGCAGGAGCCTTCTTCTTGGCCTTCGACGCCGCCTTCTTTGCAGGAGCCTTCTTCTTTGCTGCAGGCATGTGAACCTCCTCAACTGAGTTTAGGTTGGATTGCTGAGACTGTCTTGGCCCCTCTCATCACAGGCACTGTCCTCATCAGCCATCCACCACCCATCCAACGTGAGTATAGGAAAAGTCTGGCGCAGCCGTCAACAGTGGAAATGCCATTTTGGAAAGTTTTTTCTAAAGCCAAATCGGTAGAGCTGGCGAGGATAATCCCGGTCTTAGAATGGTGTTGGGTCTGGACAGACCGGCCAGCGTAGCAGAGTGTTTTAGACACACACCACGACCCCATGTGGTACAAAACCCTTTGTGCCACAAGGGCTGGATGCGGGAGCTGCACTTTTGCCGCAGCGCGTCAAAGCCGTCGAGGTGGAGACGGCGCGTCAGCGCAGCAGCAGGCGCAGCAGGGTGGCGAGGGCAAGCCACGGCGCCGCGTTGCGCAGCCAGGCGTGCCAGTCGAGTTCATCGACCGGTGCGTCATCGGTGGCGTAGGTGACGGCGTCGAGGTTGGCGACGTGCGGCCAGGCGCGTGCGTCGCCGAGGGCTCGCGTCAGGTGCGGCAGCGCGTTGACTGGGGGGACGGGGGCGCGTTGCTTGGCACGCCGGAGGGAGCCGCGGTTGAGCCAGAGGCCGTCGCAGACGGCGCAGCGTTCGATGGCGGCGTCGGCCGGCAGGACGGGATCGCTGAACGGTCGCAGGGCGGTGCGGCAACGTGGGCAGCGGCCGGGCGTCGTCGGCAGCGGCGTCGCGGCGGCGAGCGAGGTTTCGTCGACCGGGTCGAGGCGGGCAGCCTCGTCGGCGGCGAGGGGGTAGAGTTCCCAGCGATCGCACCAGATGCCGCCGCAGCGCGGGCACTGGTCGAGCAGCAGGCAGTAGCCGCTGCGGGCGCGGGCGCGGACGGCACGCAGGGGCGCGCGGCAGTGTGGACAGTCAGCGGGCGCGCTGGGCATCGCCGTCAGGCCGCGTCAACGCCGCGCAGCAGGGCGATGCGCTGGGCGAGGGGCGGGTGGGTGGCCAGCAGGGCCGACCAGGCGTCCGCGGCGGCGTGGGCGCGCTGGCGCAGGGGGCTGACGATGAACAGGTGGGCGGTGCCGCGCGTCGCGGCGCGCAGCGGAAACTCACTGGCGGCGATCTTCTCGAGGGCGCGCGCCAGGCCCTCGGGGTTGCGGGTCAGTTCCACGGCGGTGGCGTCGGCCTGATATTCGCGGCGGCGCGAGACGGCCATGGCGAGCAGGCGCGAGAGCAGCGGCGTCAACAGCACCAGCAGCGGCAGGAGGATGAACGCCAGCGGGCTGGCGGCGCGCGCGCCGCCGCGCGCCAGCCAGATGCTGCGGCGGGCCCAGTCGGCGAGCAGGAGGAGGCCGCCGAAGAGCACCGAGACCAGGGTCATCACCGCCGTGTCGCGATTGCCGATATGCGCCAGCTCGTGCGCCACGACGCCCTGGGTCTCCTCGCGATCGAGCAGGGCGAGGGCACCGGCGGTAACGGCGATGATCGCGTGCGCGGGATCGCGGCCGGTGGCCATGGCATTGGGTGACGGGTCGGGGATGACATACAGGCGCGGGCGCGGCAGTCCGGCCGCGATGGCCAGCTCGGTGGCGATGTTGTCGAGTTGACGGTGTTCGGGTTCGGAGAGACGCAGCGGCTCGGCGAGCAGCGAGGTCAGCACCCAGTCGGCGCCACTGCGCCAGCCGAGCAGGCTGACGATGGCCGCGAAGACGAACGCGGCGAGGGTGGCGAGCGGCAGCGGCGCCCCGACCAGCGTCGCGTCGAGCACGAGGCCGACGCCGCAGAACAACAGCAGGAAGGCGCCGAGCAGCATGATGGTGCGGCGCCGGTTGCGGCGCTGCGCCGCGACGAAGTTCACCGCTCGGGCCGCAGCGAGAGGTCCACCGACGGCACGGCGCCGTCGCCGGCCTCGGCGGCGAAGAGTTCGGCGGGTTGAAAACCAAAGTAGCCGGCGATGAGACTGGCAGGGAAGACGTCCTGCTGCGTGTTGAAGCGCGTCGCCACGTCATTGTAGAACTGGCGCGCGAAGCCGAGCTGATTCTCGGTCGTGGTCAGTTCCTCCTGCAGGCGCAGGACGTTCTCGTTGGCGCGCAGCTGCGGATAGTTCTCGGCGACGGCGAAGAGCTGGCGCAGCGCACGGCTGAGGTCGGCCTCGGCGGCCATGCTCTCGCGCACGCCGCTGGCGCCGGCGGCGCGGCCACGCGCTTCGATGACGCGCTGCAACGTGTCGCGCTCGAACTCCATGTAGCCGCGCACCGCTGACACCAGGTTGGGAATCAGATCGTGGCGGCGCTTCAGCTGCACGTCGATCTGCTTCCAGCCGTTGGCGACCTGGTTCTTCAGCGCCACCAAACGGTTATAGATCCAGACGCCCCAGGCGGCGACGGCCACAATGACGGCAAATATGACGCTCATGCCGGCGTTATAGGGCAGGACGGCGGGGCCGACTACTGGAGATCTGCGGTGCTCAGCCGCGCCGGAACGCCGCCTTGCCCGGATAGATCGCGCGCTTGCCGAGTTGCTCCTCGATGCGCAGCAGTTGGTTGTACTTCGCCGTGCGCTCGCCTCGGCAAGGGCTGCCGGTCTTGATCTGGCCGGCATTGACGGCGACCGCGAGGTCGCTGATCGTCGCGTCCTCGGTTTCGCCCGAGCGGTGCGAGATCACCGTCGTGTAGCCGGCCTGGCGTGCCATGGCGATGGTCTCCAGCGTCTCGGTGAGGGTGCCGATCTGGTTCAGCTTGATGAGGATCGAGTTGCCCACCTTGGTCTCGATGCCCTGCCGCAGGCGATGCGTGTTGGTGACGAAGAGGTCGTCACCGACCAGCTGCGTGCGCTTCCCGAGCCGCTTGGTGAGCGCCTGCCAGCCCTCCCAATCGTCCTCGGCGAGGCCGTCCTCGACCGACACGATCGGGTAGCGTCCCACCCAGTCGGCCCAGAAGTCGCCCATCGCCGCGGCGCTGCGGCGCGTCCCGTCCGACTTGCTGAAGACATACTCTCCATCGGCGTAGAGCTCGCTCATGGCCGGATCGAGGGCGAGGGCGATCTGCCGCCCGGGCGCGTAGCCGGCGCGCTCGATGGCCTCGAGGATGAGCTCCACCGCCTCCTGGTTCGAGGCCAGGTTGGGGGCGAAGCCGCCCTCGTCGCCGACCGCGGTGCCGAGCTTGCGTTCGTGCAGGACCCCCTTGAGGGTATGGAAGACCTCGGTGCCCATGCGCAGGGCATCGGAGAAAGTCTTGGCGCCGACCGGCACGATCATGAACTCCTGCAGGTCGACCGAACTGTCGGCGTGGGCGCCGCCGTTGAGGATGTTCATCATCGGCACCGGCAGCGTCACCGCCTGGCGGCCGCCGAGGAAGCGGTACAGCGGCTCGCCGGCCGCCACCGCCGCGGCGCGCGCCACCGCCAGCGAGACACCGAGCAGCGCGTTGGCGCCGAGCCGTTTCTTGGTCGGCGTCCCGTCGAGCGCGATCAGCAGCCGGTCGATCGCCTCCTGCTGGCGCGGGTCGCGGCCGCGCAGCTTCGGCGCGATGACGTCGTTGACGTTCGCCACCGCCTTGCGCACGCCCTTGCCCTTGTAACGCTTGCCGCCGTCGCGCAGCTCGCTCGCCTCGTGCTCGCCGGTCGAGGCGCCCGACGGCACCGCGGCGCGGCCGAGCGCGCCCGAGCGCAGGACCACGTCGACCTCGACGGTCGGGTTGCCGCGCGAATCGAGGATCTCACGCGCCATCACCTTCTGAATCTTCACAGGAGGACCTCCCCGAATTGCCTCGCAGGCACGGCTTCTCTACACTCCGGTCGCGAGGGTACAAAAGACGATGTCACTTTTAATGCCGCTGCCCTGGAAACACAAAGTTGTCGTCGCCGCCGGCGTCGGCATTCTCGCGCTGTGCGGGGTGTCGGCGGTGTTCGGCAGCGGCGGGGTGGTCCATCTGCGACGAGTGCAAGCGGAGCAGGCGGCGGCGGAAGTCGAAGTCTTCGCGCTCGAGCAGCGCAACGCCCGCATCGGCGGGCACCTGCGCAAGCTCGCCGAGGACGACGCCTACCTCGAAAAGGTGGCGCGCGAACGCCTCGGCTGGGTGAAACCGGGCGAGCACATCTACCGCGTGCGGCGCTAGCGACCGGGCGGCGCGCCTAGTCCTCGTCGCCGGCGACGAAGTCCTCGTACTCCTCGGTCGCCATCAGGTCCTCGAGCTCGCTCTCGTCGTCGAGTTCAATCTCGATCAGCCAGCCGTCGTGGTAGGGATCCTCGTTGGCCAACGCGGCGTGGTCCTCGAGATCGCCGTTGACAGCGCGCACGGTGCCGGTAACCGGCGCGACCAGTTCGTGCACGGTGCGCACCGACTCGAGTTCGCCGAACGGCTCGCCCTTCTCGATCGTGTCGCCGACATCCGGCAACTCAACGGCGATGATCTCGCCGATCGCATGCTGGCCCTGGTCGGAGATGCCGATCTGCGCCCGATCGGCGTCGGCGCGCACCCAGACGTGCGCGTCGCTGAACCGCATGACGGTGGCGACTTCGCTCTCGTGCGCGCGCGATTTGGCTTTCTTCGACATCGAGCGCTCCCTACCCAGGCGCGATTCGCCGTGTCAAGCCCGTTCTTGCGCGTTCTTGCGCGGCGCCGCCCGGCGCTTGCGCGGTGCCCGGCGGCTGCCTAGCATCGCCGCATGAGCGCGCGGGGAACGGTGCGCAGCATCCGCGACGAACTCGTGCAGCGCTTCGTCGAACGCACCGAGGTCATCGATGGCGCGCTGGCGGCGCTGCTCAGCGGCCACCACGTCCTCATCGTCGGCCCACCCGGCACGGCGAAGTCGATGCTCGCCGACGAGCTCTGCCAGCGTCTCGAGGGCGGCGTCTACTTCCAGTGGCTGCTGACTCGCTTCACCACGCCGGAAGAGCTGTTCGGCGCCATCAGCCTGGCGGCGCTCGAGCGCGACGAGTACCGCCGCGTCACCGACGGCAAGCTGCCGGAAGCGCACATCGCCTTCCTCGACGAGGTGTTCAAGGCCAACTCCTCGATCCTGAACGCCATCCTCACCGTCTTGAACGAGCGCCGCTTCCACAACGGACGCGACGTCCTCACCGTGCCGCTGATCACCCTGGTCGGCGCCACCAACGAGCTACCTGAGGACGACGAGTTGCAGGCGCTCTACGATCGCTTCCTGCTGCGCTTCGTCGTCGGCTACATCGACGAGGACTTCCGCTTTCTCAAGATGCTGCAGGCGCGCCCGCCGGCGACGCGCACGACACTCAGCCTGGCGACGCTGCGCGACGCCCAGGCCGAGGTGGCCGCGGTCGCCGTCCCCGACGGTGTCTACCGCGCCCTGGTCGACCTGCGCCGCGAGCTCGGCCGTGCCCAACTCGTCTCCTCCGACCGCCGCTACCGGCAGGCGCTCGGAGTGCTGCGCGCCTACGCCTACCTCGACGGGCGCGACGCGGTGGGCGACGACGACCTGCGCCTGCTCGAACATCTGCTGTGGCGTGATCCCAGTGAGCGCGCCGAGGTGCGCGCCGCGATCCATCGCCTGCTGCGCGGCTACGTCGACGGGGCGCGCGAGTTGCTCTACCAGACGCGCGAGCTGCGCGACTATGCGCACCGCGCGTGGGAGAGCCAGGAATTGCGCAGCCGCGCCGTCGTCGAGGCGCACACCAAGATCCGCCAGATCCTCGTCGCGGTCGAGGGTCTGCTCGACGAGGCGCGCGGCGCCGGCAGGCCGCTCGACGCCGTCGAGGCGGTGCGCGCCGAAATCGAGTCGATCCAGCACGAGATGCTGGAGGCGCTGTGATCGCTGTGCCGCCGCACGTGCACTGGATCGAGGTCGACGCCTACGATCGCGCCGCCTTTGCGCGTCTGCGCGCCGACACCCCCGCCCTCGCGGCGCTCGCCGAGAGCGGCGGCAAGTTGCTGCCGCACTTCGACGGCTTGCTGCTCGATCTGTACGCGTTGGCGTACAAGCTCAACGTCGTCGTCCGCCCGCCCGAAGCGGTCACCCCCGGCGCGGTCGTCTGCCGCGTACTGCTCGACGACCTGCGCGCCGCCCCGGGGCTGGCGGCACTGCGGCGGCAGACGGCGCTCGACGAACACCTCGCCGGCCTCGCCGCCCTGCTGCTCGGCGACGCCCTGCTCGAGCTGCTGAAATCCGAGCGCGTGCTGACGCGCGACGAGATGCTCGACGCCTGGAGTCTCGACCAGCAGGCGGAGGAGATCGCGGCGCGCGCCGCCGAGGTCGCGACGGCCGTCGCGCTTGGCGCCGCGCGCGCCGGACAGCCGGCGGCGACGCGGCTCGACGAGCTGCGCCAGCGCCTCGAACGCGAGAACGTCGCCGCGGCGCGCCGCCTGGCGCAGCAGGCAGCGCGCGTCGCGCAGGGGCTGGGCGACGCGGCGGCACGCCGCCAGCCGCGCGTCGCGGCGCAACTCGAGCGCACGCTCGCCGATCTCGAGGCGGCGCGCGACGGCGTCGAGCAATGGAGCCTGCACCTCGGCGGCGGCCAGACGACGTCCGCCAACGCGCCGATCGAGCTCGGCCATCGCCTGGCGCGCAACCCGAAGCTGCGCCGCATGGCGCAGCTCGTCGGCCGCATGCGCGCCAACGCGCGCGCGCTGCGCCGCCGCCGCTGCGAACGCGGCAGCGCCGAGGTCTACGCGGTCGGCGCCGGCGGCGGGATCGATCGGCTGCTGCCGTCGGAGCTGCTCGGCTTGCGCCAGCCGCTGTTGCGGCGCGACTTCCAGCGCCGCCTGGTCGAGGGCGCGCTGCTCGTCTACACGCTGCGCGCCCGTGAGCAGCGCGGCCGCGGCCCGATGGTGGTCTGCCTCGACGGCAGCTCGTCGATGGCCGGCGAGAAAGAGATCTGGGCCAAAGCGGTGACGCTGACGCTGCTCGATATCGCTGCCCGGCAGCGGCGCCGCTTCCGGTCGATCTGCTTCGCCTCCGCCGAGACCCCGCTGCAGGTGATCGACCGCGCGCCGCGCCCGCGCGTGACACCCGACCTGCGCGAGGTGATGGCGCTGGCGGAGTACTTCCCGGGCGGTGGCACCGATTTCCAGCCCCCCCTCGATGCCGCGCTCGCGTGCCTGCGCGCCGACCCGCAGCGGCGCGGCGACGTGGTCTTCATCACCGACGGCGAGAGCCGCGTCGATCCGACCTGGCTTGCCGCCTTCCAGCGCGAGAAGGCGCGCCTCGGCTTCAGCGTCTTCTCGGTCCTCATCGACGTCGGTCCGAGCTCGGACAGCGCGCTGAAGGCGTTCAGCGACCACGTCACCTCGGTCAGCCAGCTCACTGACGACGCGACCGGCGAGCTGTTTCACCGCCTGTAGGTGCGGGCGGCGGCTTCCGCCGCCCGCACCGCATCTGCTAGGCGGACCGGATGCCGTTGTGGGTATGGATCGGGTTCCACCTGGCCGTCTTCGCCATCCTGGCGGTCGATCTCGGCATCTTCCATCGCCAGGCGCACGAGGTGTCGGTGCGCGAGGCGGCCGGCTGGACGCTCACCTGGGTCTGCCTGGCGCTGCTCTTCAACCTCGGCATCCTACAGACGCTCGGCAGTCAGGCGGCGCTCGAGTTCCTCACCGGTTATCTCATCGAGCAGGCGCTGTCGGTCGACAACATCTTCGTCTTCGTCCTCATTTTCTCGTACTTCTCGGTGCCGAAGCGCTACCAACACCGCATCCTCTTCTGGGGCATCCTCGGCGCCCTCATCCTGCGCGGCACGATGATCGCCGGCGGCAGCTTCCTCATTCAGCGTTTCGCGTGGATCCTCTACCTGTTCGGCGCCTTCCTGGTGTTCACCGGCGTGCGCATGGCATTCGCCGGAGAGGCAGGCATCGAGGTCGAGGCCAACCCGCTCATCCGCCTGCTGCGGCGCTTCATCCCGGTGACCAAGCGCTACCACGGCCAACACTTCTTCGTGCGGGCGCCGGTCGGTCGGGAGCGACGCTGGATCGCGACGCCGCTGCTGGTCGTGTTGATTATGGTGGAGACCACCGACCTGGTCTTCGCGGTCGATTCGATCCCGGCGATCTTCGCCATCACCACCGACCCGTTCCTGGTGTACACCTCGAATGTCTGCGCCATCCTCGGCCTGCGGTCGCTGTACTTTCTGCTCGCCGGGATCGTCGGCCAGTTGCGCTTCCTGCAACTCGGTCTGTCGGTGGTGCTGGTCTTCGTCGGCGCCAAGATGCTGCTGGCGGACTGGTACCATGTGCCGATCGGCGCTTCGCTCGGCGTCGTCGCCGGCGTGCTGGCGCTCTCGGTCGTCGCGTCGCTGCTCTTCCCCGATCAGGCGGCGGAGCACCCGCCGGTGGTGCACGACCCACTCCACCCGCCGCGCGGCCCGGTCGACACGATGACACCCGACCCGCGCCTCGGCGACGAGTGACGGTTTCGGCTCCCGTTGCGAGAGAAGCGGTCGCTCTCAGTCCCGTTCCACCGCACCGGGGCGGAAACGCACCTGCATCTCCTTGACGCCGTTGATGAAGCACGAACGCAGGCGGCGCGGCTCGTCGGTGCGCTCCATGTCTCGGAAGCGCATGGCGATGCCGCGGAAGACCTCTTGCAGCTCGAGGCGGGCGAGGTTGGCGCCGAGGCAGTAGTGCTCGCCGAAGCCGAAGGCGACGTGGTCGTTGGGGCTGCGGCGGATGTTGAAGGTGTCCGGATGCTCGAAGACGTCCTCGTCGCGGTTGGCCGACGGGTACCAGAGCATGAGCTTGTCCTGCGGGCGGATCTCCTGTCCGCGCAGCTCGGTCGACGTCGTCGCGGTACGGCGGAAGGTGTGCACGGCCGGCGCATAGCGCAGGATCTCCTCGACGGCGCTCGGCACCAGGCTGGGGTCCTGTTCGAGATCGCGCAACTGGTCCGGATGGTCGAGCAGCGCGATCATGCCGTTGGACGTCACCGTGCGGGTCGTCTCGTTGCCGGCGATGAGCAGCAGCAGGAAGAAGAAGTTGAACTCCATCTCGTCGAGCTTGCGGCCGTCGAGCTCGGCGCGCACCAGCGCCCCGGCGAGGTTGTCGCTGGGGTGCTCATGCGCGATCGTCCACAACTTGCCGGCGTAGCCGAACATCTCGCCGAAGGCCGCCATGGCGTCGCCGGGCACGATCGGGTTGCCGTCGGCCTGCAGGTCGGGGTCGTCGACCCCGACCATCTTGTTGCCGAGCGCGTAGATATGGCGGCGGTCCTCGTGCGGGACGCCCATCATCTCGCAGATGACCTCGAGCGGCAGCAGAGAGGCGACGTCCTCGACGAAGTCGCATTCGCCCTTCTCGATGACGCCGTTGATGATGTCGCGCACCATCTCGCGGATACGGCCGTGCAGGTTGCCGATGATGCGCGGCGTGAAGGCCTGGCCGACCAGCGTGCGGTACTGGCGGTGCTGAGGCGGATCCATGTTGAGCATGATCGACTGGATCGCCGGCAGATCGGTCGGCGACGGATCCTGGCGCAGGGTGCCCTGCCGTGCCGACGAGAACAGGCCCGGGTTCTTCGAGACCCACTTCAGGTCCTGGTACTTCGTGATCGCCCAGAAGCCCGGGCCGTCCGGCTCCGGATGCCAGTATACCGGCGCCTCGTTGCGCAGGACCTTGAACATGTCGTGCGGCGTGCCGCGCTGAAACAGGTCGGGGTCGGTCAGGTTGACGTCGCTGAGCTGCATGGGTTCGCCTCGTGTCTAGGGGCGGCGCGGGGCCGCAAACAAACGTTTGGTTAGTTTGTTCGCGCGCCTCGGTCAAGGCCGAACTGCGAATGGTGGCGCGCGGAGGCCGCGGACGGCCCCCGCGCGCGCGGAGTCAGGCGGCGGTCGGAGTCGCGGTGGGAATTCGCGTCGGCGTGCGGGTCGCGGTCGGGAGCAACGTCGGCAGCGCCGAGCAATCGCCGCAGTTCCTCACCGTGCAGGCGCTGGTGCGATTCGGATTGCTCGGTCGAAAGGTGACATCCAGCTGATCACACATACGCTCGACGGCGAGCGCCTGGCAGGCGGTGATGTTGCGGACGTCGGAGTAGAAGACGAGATTGCAGCGGCCGTTGTCATCGTCGCCGCACGCCGCCGCGGTGAGCGCCAGCGCGGCGGCCAGTGCGATGGTGGATAGGCGAAGCCGGAAGTGTGCTCGCATTGTGTCGATCCCTCCCTGGACAGGTCCCCTCGATCGCCCGGGCCCCCCCTCAGCGACCGGCGCGGCTCTACCACAGGGGAGCGGCCAGCCTCAACCACCGTCGCGCACCGCGCCGCCATGCGTTGCGCCTTCGCCCTCTCTTCGCTATCAACGGTTTCCGGTGTACCTCACCAAGCGCCAGAAGGAGCTCTTCGATCATTTGGAGGGCTATATCGCCGAGCACGGCTACGCGCCGACGCTCGAGGAGATCGGCGCCCGCTTCGCCCTCAGTTCGCTGGCGACGGTGCACAAGCACCTCACCAACCTCGAGCAGAAGGGCCTCATCCGGCGCACGTGGAACCACAGCCGCGCCATCGAGATCGTACCGCGCCCGGCGGGCAGCGGCGCCGTCGACCTGCCGCTGCTCGGTCGCGTCGCCGCCGGCCGCCCGATCGAAGCCCTCGAGCACGCGGACCACATCGCCGTGCCCGAGCAGTTCATCCGCCGCAGCGACACCTTCGTCCTCAAGGTGGTCGGTAGCTCGATGGTGCAGGACGGCATCCTCGACGGCGACTACATCGTCGTCGAACACCGCCCGCAGGCCGACAACGGCGAGACCGTCGTCGCCATCATCGACGGCGAGGCGACCGTCAAGCGCTTCTACCGCGATCGGCCCGGCCGCATCCGCCTGCAGCCCGCCAACGACGCCATGCGACCGATCACGGTGAAGGAGAAGGACTGCGAAGTGCGCGGCGTCGTCGTCGCGGTCCTGCGCAAGTACTGAGAGCCGGCATGACCGCGTGAAGTCCGTGGTGCGGACCAGCATCGCGACCTTGACAGCAGCGCGACAACGTAAGTACGGTGCCCGCAAAAGACATATGAAGTGTTGTTGAAGGCGCCATGCGTTGAATTGTAGCAGTCGACGCCGTTGGGGGCGGTGGCTGTGGCGCTGGTGCGAGAGTAGCTGGCTTGCCGGTCCGTTGCTTCTCTGGGCTGGGGCAAGCGATGGCGGCGCGTCGTATGGCACTGGTCGCTTGGGGAATAGGGACATGAGAGAGCGCAAGCCCGTGGGATGGCGTCATGTGGGCGTCGCCCTGGCAATGTTGGGGTGGCTCGCTGCGGTTCCGCTTCCCGCCCATGCGACGCATCAGCGCGCATCGCTGATCAGTTGGGCCCCGACGAGCGGCAACACGGTCGAGTTCACCATCACCGGCGCCTGGCGGCGCAGCGCCTACAGCACCGCGAACGGGGGCTGCCGCGACGTCAACGACGCCATCGCTCCCGTGCTGGGCAATATTCCCTGCTCGGGTGGCGATGGCTTCGCGAGCGTCAACGACGTCATCGTCGAGTACGTAGGGGGCACCGTGTTCACCCCCGGCGAAGGGTCGGATATCAGCTCGCCTCTGAGCGCCTTGCTCTATGTCGTGACCTCCATCGATCCGGCCAACGACTGGCTGTACGCCACGGCGCTCGACCCGAGCAGCCTGCCGTCGATTGATACCACCATCAGCAAGACCTATTCGAACAGCACTCCGCGCACGGCGTTCCTCCAAGACTGCTGTCGCGTCTCCAACACCGTCGGCGGCAACCAGCACATCAACAACCCGGACGGCAGCTATCGCATCGAGACGCTGGTGACGCCGGGGACCGGCAATCGCCCGCCGGTCAGCACCATGCCGCCGATCGTGTTGTGCCCGCTCAACGGTATTTGCACGTTCCAGGTGCCGGGCAGCGATCCCGACGGCGACCCCGTCACCTTCCGGCTGTCGACGTCGACCGAGGCGAGCGGCTCGGTGTCCGGCTTCAAGCAACCCGGTCCCACCGCGGCGCCGAACGCGGCGACGATCAGTTCGAGTGGCCTGTACACATGGAACACCACTGGAGCGACCGTCGGCGGGGTGGGCTCGAACACCTACTACTCGACCCAGGTCTCGATCGAGGACCGCACGCCCGGCAATGTGGTGAAGAGCAAGATCGCGGTCGACTTTCTGATTCAGCTGGTCGTCCAGTCCGGGCTCGCGCCGGTGTTCGACCACCCGCCGACGCCGCAGTGCGGCAGCACGATCAACGTCAATCCGGGGGCCACGGTAACCTTCACCGCCCAGGCGTCCGACTCCGATTTCGGCCAGACGGTGACGCTCAACGCGGTCGGCGTCCCGTCGGGGGCGACGCTCACGCCGTTGTTGCCGACCACCGCCAATCCGGTGAGCAGCGTGTTCAACTGGGGGACCGGCGGCTTCGATGCCGGCACCACGCATGTCGTGACGTTCACCGCCACCGACAGCGCCAACTTGCAGACGCAATGCTCGGTGACGATCACCGTCGCGCAGTGCCAGAGCAACGCCGACTGCAACGACGACAGTCTCTGCACCAGCGACATCTGCGCGCCGACGAACCCGGGCGCCAACGCCGGTGGCTGTCTGAACACCGCCGTGACGTGCAACGCCTGTCAGGTCTGCCAGCCGGCGCTGGGCTGCACCGGCGCAGTGTGCACGCCGGTCTTCTCGCCGACGCCGACGCCGACGATCCCCCCGGCGGTGTGCGGCGACGGCGTCATCGCCAGCCCTGAAGCCTGCGATCAGGGCGTTCTCAACGGCACGGCCGGATCGTGCTGCAGCGCCACCTGTACGTTCAGGAGTACCGGGACGGCCTGCACCGACGACGGCCTCGCCTGCACCACCGACACCTGCGGCGGCGTCAGTGCGATGTGCCAGCATGCGCCCGGCAACGCCGGCACCGCGTGTCGTAGCGCCGCCGGCGCCTGCGACGTGACCGAGATCTGCACGGGCTCGAGCGCCACCTGTCCGGGCGACGGCGTCCAACCGAACACATGGATCTGCCGCGCGGCCACTGACACCTGCGACGCGCCGGAGACCTGCAACGGCTCCTCGGCGAGCTGCCCGAGCGACGCCCTCCAATCGAGCAGCACGACCTGCCGCGCCTCGGCCGGCGCCTGCGACGCGGCCGAGCAGTGCACGGGCTCCAGCGCCGCGTGCCCGCCCGACGCGCTGCGGTCGAACGCGTTCACCTGCCGTGCCTCGGCAGGCGTCTGCGACACCGCCGAACCGTGCACCGGCAGCGACATCGCATGCCCCGCCGATACCAAGAGCAGCGCCGTCTGCCGGGCCATGGCCGGGGCGTGCGACGCCGCGGAGAGCTGCGACGGCGTTGGCGATGAGTGCCCCGCCGACCTGCTAGCGCCGGCCACCACCACCTGCCGCGGCGCTGCCGGCATGTGCGATGTCCCGGAGCGCTGCGATGGGATCGGCACGAACTGCCCGACCGATGCATTCGAACCCTCGAGTACCGCGTGCCGGCCATCGGGTGGTGATTGCGACGTGGCGGAGACATGCACCGGTACCGCGGCCGCGTGCCCGCCCGATGCCGTCAAGCCGAACACCATCACCTGCCGGGCGACGCTCGGCATCTGCGACCTCGCCGAGCACTGTACCGGCAGCGGCGCCGCCTGTCCGGCCGATGCCAAGAGCAGTGCCGTGTGCCGCGCCGCGGCCGGAGTCTGTGACCTGGCCGAGAGCTGCACCGGCAGCGGAAACGATTGCCCGGCCGACGCCAAGAGCGCCGCGGTCTGTCGCGGCGCGGCGAGCGTCTGCGACGTCGCAGAGCTCTGCGACGGTGCGGCAGACACCTGTCCGACGAACCGCATCCAGCCAGACGGCATGCCGTGCACCGACCTGCTGTACTGCAACGGCGACGAGACCTGCCTGTCGGGTTCGTGTACCGACAATCCCAATCCCTGCGTGCTCTGCGACGAAACCTCCAACGCCTGCCAGAACGAGTTGTGCCCGGTGATCCGGCAGCACGGGTGTCGGACTGGACCGAAGTCGCGGCTGCTCCTGAAGAACAGAACCAACGACGACGCCGACAAACTGATCTGGAAGCTGGCGAATGCGGCCACGACCAGCTTCGCCGAGCTCAGCGATCCTGTCGTCTCGACCGACTACGCCTTCTGCCTGTACGCCGGCCCGACCGGCGCGCTCATCTTGGAGATGGGCGTTCCCGCCGGGCCGAAGTGGTTGATCAGCGGCTCCAACAAGGGGTTCAAGTACTTTGACCCGCCGGCAGTCGAGGACGGCGCCCAGAAGATCCGGCTCAAGTCGGGAAGCTCGAATCGGACGAAACTGCTGATCAAGGGCCGCGGCGTCAACCTTGGCGACCCACTGACGGCCAACCGCCTCCCTCTGCCGGTCGTCGCACAGTTCACCAATATGGCGAGCGGCACATGCTGGGAGGCCAGTTACTCGACGCCTGACAAGAACACACCGGACTCCTTCAAGGCCAGGCAGTAAGAAGCCGCACGATACCGATACGCGAAGGGTCTCGGCGGGGTGGCGGACCGGCACCGAACGATCGTTTGGTCCACCTTGACCTCGCGCGCGAGGCGCGGCTAGGTTCCGAGCAGTCTCCGCGCCGGCGCTTCCTGCCGGCGTTCTGCTCCAGGAAAGCGCGATGTCCGGTATCGTTTCATTCGGTGCATACATCCCCATGCTGCGACTGCCGTTCGCGGCTATCTCCGGCGGCGGGCGCAAGGTCACCAGCGGTGGCGGTGGCGAGCGCGCGGTGGCGAACTTCGACGAGGACGCGGTGACGATGGCGGTGGCCGCCGCCACCGACTGCCTGCGCGGCATCGACCGCGCCAGCATCGACGGCGTGCTGTTCGCCTCGACGTCGTACCCGTACAAGGAGAAGCAGGCCGCCAGCGTCGTCGCCAAGGCGCTCGACCTGCGCCGCGACATCGCCACCGCCGACTTCGGCGGCTCGCTGCGCGCCGGCACGGCCGCTCTGCGCGCCGCCCTCGACGCCGTCGGCGCCGGTAGCGCCAAGCGCGTACTGGTGGTCGCCAGCGACTGCCGCCCGGCGGCGCCGCGCTCCGCGCTCGAGCGCAACATCGGCGACGGCGCCGCCGCGCTGCTCATCGCCGGCGAGGGCGTCGCCGCCGAAGTCGAGGGCCGACACACGATCTCCGACGAGCTGATCGACGTCTGGCGGCTCGACTCCGACCAGTACGTGCGTTCCTGGGAAGATCGCTTCGTCGTCGAGCACGGCTACCGCGACAACGTCGTCGAGGCGGTCAAGGGCCTCTTCACGAAACTCGGTCGCACGGCAAAGGACTTCACCAAAGCCGCACTGTACGGCCCCGACGCGCGCAGCCTCACCGCCACCGCCAAGACCCTCGGTCTCGACGCCAAGACGCAGCTGCAGGACCCGTTGTTCGGCAAGCTCGGCAATACCGGCGCCGCCTTCGCGCCGATGCTGCTGGTGGCGGCGCTGGAGAATGCCAAGCCCGGCGACACGCTGCTCGTCGCCAGCTACGGCGACGGCGCCGACGCCTTCGCGCTGCGCGTCACCGACGCGGTCAAGGGCCTCACCGACCGCCGCGCCATGCGCTGGCACCTCGAGCGCCGCGCCGAACTCGGCGACTACAACACCTACCTCAAGTTCCGGAACCTCGAGCCGAGCGAGTTCGACCGGCGCGCCGGCGCCGGCGTCTCGGCGACGGTGCACTTCCGCGACCGCCACGAGGACATCAGCTTCCACGCCCAGCGCTGCCGTCAGTGCAGCCAGGAACAGTTTCCCTTCCAGCGCGTCTGCTTCGGCTGCTACACGCGCGACGACTTCGACGAGGTGCGCCTGTCCGACCGCACCGGCAAGGTGATGTCGCACACCTTCGACTTCTTCGCCGGCAGCCCGGCGCCGCCGTTGATCGTGACGATGATCGAGGCCGACGGCGGCGCCCGCCTGTACCTGCAGATGACTGATGCCAGCGCCAAGGAAGTGAAGCTCGACCTGCCGGTCGAGTTCGCCTTCCGCAAGGTGCACGAGTACGGCGGCACGCCGAACTACTTCTGGAAGTGCACCCCGGTGCGATGAGGTCGAGATGAATCCCGAAGCCATTCGCGACAAGGTCGCCATCGTCGGCATGGGCTGCTGCAAGTTCGGCGAGAACTGGGACAAGGCGCCCGAGGACATGATCGTCGAGGCCGCTTTCGAGGCTTACGAGGACGCCGGCATCACCGAGCCGCAGAAGCAGATCGAGGCGGTCTTCTGCGGCGCCGTCTACCCCTCGCGCGGCACCGCCGAAGTGGCGGACTCCCTGAAGCTCTACGGCCGCCCGATCAGCATGACGCAGAACTACTGCGCCACCGGCACCGACGCCTTCCGCTTCGGCGTCTTCTCGGTCGCCTGTGGGCTCTACGACACGGTGATGGTGGTCGGCTTCGATAAGCCGAAGGATCGCGGCATCTCCGGCCCGAACGTGCAGACCGCCGGCGTGCGCGGCCTGCCGATGACCCCGGCCGGCTGGTTCTCGCTCTGCGCCGCCCGCTACTTCGAGACGTACGGCGCCTCGCGCGAGGACCTGGCGCGCATCGCGGTGAAGAACCATCACAACGGTACCCTGGCGCCGAAGTCGATGCTGAAGAAGGAGATCACCGTCGAGGAGGCGCTCAACGCGCCGATCATCTCCTGGCCCTTCGGGCTCTACGACTGCTGCGCCCAGTCCGACGGCGCCGCCGTGGCGATCATCACCAAGCGCGAGTTGGCGAAGAGCTTCCGTGACGACTACGTGCTGGTGAAAGCGGTGGCGATCTCGCTCGAGGCCAACCCGCAGACCGATCCGTCGTTCGACTTCCTGCGCTGGAAGCCGACCGTCTCGGCCGCCCAGCAGGCCTACGCCCAGGCCGGTATCAGCAAGCCGTTCGAGCAGCTCGACATGGCGCAGGTGCACGACTGCTTCACGCTCACCGAGCTGCTCACCTACGAGGATCTCGGCCTGTGCGAGAAGGGCGCTGCCAAGGACCACATCGCCAGCGGGACCTTTGCCCTGGACGGCGAGCTGCCGGTGAACACCGATGGCGGCCTGAAGACCTTTGGCCACCCCACCGGCGCCACCGGCGTGCGCATGATCTACGAGAACTACAAGCAGTTGCAGGGCAAGGCCGGCGATCGCCAGGTGAAGCACCGCGGCGGCATGGCGCTCAGCCACAACATCGGCGGCGCCCCGCAGGCCTGCGGCATTGCCATCATCGGCCGCGACTGACGGCGTGTAGAGGCAGAGTCTGGGAGCGCGGGCGAGCCGCCCGCGCTCCCAGACCCTGCCCCTATTTAGGCTTCAACAGCGCCTCCACCTCGACCGGAATGCCGGTCATGAACGCCTGGTTGCTGAGCGGATCGTAACTGCCGGGGCCGCTCGGCAGCAGTCGGTTGACGTTGACGCCCGGCCGCTCGTTGGCGAGTCGCAGGCCGGGCGCGCCGGCGTGTCCCCAGCCGTGCGTGGCGGCGACGACGCCGGGCAGCAGCCCGTCGTCGGCCGTCACCGGCAGGGCGATCTCGCCAGCGTCGGAACGGACGCGCGCCGTCGCGCCGTTGACGAGGCCGCGCCGCGTCATGTCCTCGGGGTGCATGTAGAGTTGGTTGCCGAGCTGTGCCGCGCGGCGCAGCTTGCGCACGTTGTGGAACCACGAGTTGTGCATGAAGCGATCGCGCCGCGTGATCAGCCTCAACTGCCCCGGCGCCTCGGCCAGACGCGCCGCGAAGTCCGCCGCGAGCGCCGGCAGCGCGGCGGCGAATTGCGCCGGGCAGCAGTCGAGTTGCCCATCGGCCGCCGGCAGCAGCTCGTCGAACAACCGCCCCGGCTGGTTGGGCGGCAGCGCCAGGCCGCCCGGCGTCGCCTGCACCTGCTCGAGTGAAAGACCGCCCCGCTCCAACATGCGCGCCAGGCGCGCCAGACCGCCATCGGCGTTATCACCGGCGTCGAGCGGCCCCTTGAAGCCGAGCTCGCGGCACAGACGGGCGAGAATCCACCACTCCTCGCGCCGCTCACCGCGCGGCGTCACCACCGCCTCGGTGTACTGCACGAACGGCCGGTGCTGCAGGCCGAGGCCGGAGTACGTCAGATCGGCGCGCTCGAACTGGTCGGTGGCGGGCAGGATGTAGTGCGCATGTTCGGCGGTGGCGCTGCGGTAGAGATCGACGCAGACCAGCAGCTCGAGCGACTGCAGCGCCGCGGTGAGCTTGGCCTCGTCGCCGATCGATAACAGCGGATTGCCGGCGACGACGAACAGCGACCGTACCTGGCCAGGACCGGCGGTGAGGATCTCGTCGGCGAGCAGATTGCCCGGCAGGGAGCCGCGCACGTGACGCGCGCGACCGAAGCGGCCGTCGAACCACAGCCGCGACGGGTCGACCGCGCCGGCGCGGGTCGCCGTCGGGTAGTAGCCGACGGACTGCAGGTTGCCGCCACGCCGGTCGAGATTGCCGGTGCAGAACGACAACATCTGCACCAGCCAGTAAGCCAGGGTGCCGTGTCGCCCCATGTTGGCCCCGGTCGACATCGTCACCGCGGCGCCGTCCGCCGCCGCCCACTCCGCCGCCAGGCCGCGCAAGACCGCCGCCGGCACGCCGGTGACCGGCGCCACCCGCTCTGGTGAATAGGCGGCGAGGAACCCACGCAGCGCCGACACGTTGCGGCCGCGCCGCTGCAGCAGTTCGGCATCGAACGTCCCCGCCTCGTCGAGCGCGTGCAGCAGCGCGGCGAGGAACCACACGTCGGTATCCGGGCGGAGTTGGATCAACTCGCCGACGCCGGCGGCGACCGACTCGATGCGGCGCGGGTTGAGGAAGCGGATCTTCGCGCCGCGTCCCTGGGCCTCGCGCAGGACGCGCATCGGATCGGCGATCGAGACGAAGCTCATATGCGACACGGCCGGGTTCGAGCCGATGACCAACAGGAGCTCCGTGTGGTCGAAGTCGGGCAGGGGATGCACCGTGCTCGAGCCGTACACCGCCTCGCTGCCGGCGCACTTGTTGCTGCAGTCCTGCGTGCCCGACGAGTACACCTGGCGCGTGCCAAGCCCGGCGACGAACGGCGCCGTGCCGCTGCCGAGACGGGCGTTGAAGGCGGCCGGATTGCCGACGTAGAGCGCCGTCGCCCAGTCGCCCCGCTCGGCACGGATGGCGCGCATACGGGCGGCGATCTCCGCCATCGCCTGGTCCCAGCCGATCGGCTCGAAACCCCCCGCCGCGACGCGTTTCAGCGGCGTGTCGAGACGGTCGGGGTCATGATGGATGTCGAACGTCGCCAGGCCCTTGTTGCAGGCCCAGCCGCGCGACACCGCGTGCTCGCGGTCGGGTCGCAGTTTGGCGAGGCGGCCATCCTCGACACTGGCCACCAGCCCGCAGGCCGGTTCGCAGACTCGGCAGAACGTGCGGATGTCGGGCATGCCCGACCCTACATCGTTTCACCTCGCGCGCCCATTTGACGGCGCGAAAAAGGGGGGAGGGGCCGACCGGTGTGGGCTCCGGCCGACCCCACCTTACGGGGTGAGGGAGGGGACCATCACCCCGCAGTCTTCCACGGCGGCGTGCCGCCGCAGGGACGCTCTGTTACGCGGCGTGCGGCAGTCGCGCGTCGCTCTTGGCGATGATCGAGAGCTTCTCGGGCTGGATGCGCCTCGGCACGATCTTCATCGATCGCTCACGCTCGGCGACCAATACGGCCAGCGCGGCCAAGAGCAGTAGGGTCGCGGTGACCGCTACGCCCAGCCCGTCACTCGCCCAGACCAGCGCATGGGTCGGAGCCCCGCTGCTTCCTATGAGCCACGAAACTAATGCGGACATAATATTAGTCGACCTCCAGTGAATCGGGGTTCATTCACGTATAGCTAATCTATACCCAGGGCGCGCGTTGGCAAGTAGGGAGTTGAGAATTCTCTGCGAAGCCGTCGCCAGCGCGGCGCGGTCAGTGCAGCAGAATCGGCCCCTCGCCGGCGACGGCGAGGGAGGCGAGCAGGGCGGCGCGGACCTCCGCGCGCAGGCGCGGGGCGTGCGCCAGGCGGGGGCGCTGGCCGCGGCGACGCAGGGCGCCGAGATCCTCCTGCACGGCGTGCAGCAGGCCGCTATCGAGCCCCGAGCCGATCACTTCGATGGTCCAGACGCCCGGCACCGCGTCGGTGAGGCGGCGCACGTGCTGCATGACCGCCCGCAGCACCGCGATGTCGATCGCGCCGGCGAACGTGAACAGTCCCTGCGGGACGCCCGCGACGCTGCGCCAGACGCGGACGCTGACGCTGGTAGCGTCCGGCATCCAGGCGGCGATCAATGGAGCGAGTGGTTGTGGCATGGGCTGCTTCGCGCGTCCGTAACTCCAACTGAGCAACCGCGATGCCACCGGCCCAAGTGCGCCCGGCTGCGCTGCGCCGACGCCGCGGCGCCGGCGCCGCACCGCTAAATCAACGCCCGCCCGCCGTCGCGCTGCCATGGCACACATTCGCCGCTGCCGCCTGCCGCGCGCGTTGCCCACGCACGGCGCGGGCGTCAGAAGCCGATGGCGCAGCCGTCCTTGCGGGGATCGGAGGCGCCCCAGTAGGCGCCCGTGGCCGGGTCGATGGCGATGGCCTGGGCGCCGCCGAAGCCGCCGCGCAGCAGCGCCATCGCCTCGTCCTCGAGGACGTGGCCGCGGCGCCTCAGCGCGGCGCCGACCTCGCCCTCCAGGCGCGCCTCGAGCGCGACCCGATCGCCGGTGAAATAATTGAAGCGTGGCCGCTCGATGGCCTCCTGGACGTTGCACCCGCCGTCGACGAGGTGGCTGACCAGCTGCACGTGCCCCTGCGCCTGCATGTCGCCCCCCATGACGCCGAAGGACGCCAGCGGCCGACCGTCGCGCATGAGCATGGCGGGAATAATGGTGTGGAAGGGCCGCTTACCGGGCGCCAGGCAGTTGGGGTGTGCGGGGTCGAGCGAGAACCCGTAGCCGCGGTTCTGCAGGGCGATGCCGGTGTCGCCGGCGACCATGCCGGAGCCGAAGGCGTGATAGAGGCTGTTGATCAGCGACACGACATTGCCGGCGGCGTCGGCGGTAGTGAGGTAGACGGTGTCCGAGAGGGCGGGCAGCGCGCCGGGGGCGGCGCGCTTGAGCGCCTTGTCGGGGTGGATCAGGGCGGCGCGGCCCTGCGCATAATCCTTCGACAGCAACCCCGCGACCGGCACGCGCGCATGCTCGGGGTCGGCGATCCAGCGGTTGCGGTCGGCGAAGGCGAGTTTGATCGCCTCGATCTGCAGGTGGGTGTCGGCATCGAGCGCGCCGCCGAGGGCGAAGTTCTCGAGGATGTTGAGCGCCAGGAGCGCGGTGAGTCCCTGCCCGTTCGGCGGCAACTCGAAAACGCCGACGCCGCGGTAATCGACGCCGATGGGCTCGACCCACGTCGAGGTGTGATCGGCCAGGTCGGCGGCGGTGAGCAGGCCGCCGTGCGCCTGCGAACAGGCGCCGATCGCCGCCGCCAGCTCGCCTAGGTAGAAAGCGTTGCGGCCGCCGGCGGCGAGCAGGCGCAGGGTGCGCGCCAGCGCCGGCAGGCGCATCACCTCGCCGAGGCGCGGCGCCCGCCCATCGAGAGTGAAGGCACGACGCCCGTCGTCGGTCTGCAGCAGTCCGGCGGCGAAGACCCACTGCGCGGCAATGATCTCACTGACCGCGAAGCCGTGTTCGGCGTACTCGATCGCCGCCGCCAGCACCTCGCCGAGTGAGCGCGAACCGTGGCGTTCGAGGGCGCAGCACCAGGCGTCGACCGCACCCGGCACGGTGACCGAGAGCATGCCGTGCATCGGCATCGTCGTGTGGCCGCGCGTCGCCAGCGCCGCGGGAGTCGCCGCGCGCGGCGCCCGACCGCTACCGTTGAGACCGTCGAGGCGCTGCGCGTCGGCGCGCCAGACGAGCATGAAACAGTCGCCGCCGACGCCGGTCATGAAGGGCTCGACGACGCCCAGCACGGCCGCCGCGCACACCGCCGCGTCGACCGCGTTGCCGCCGCCGCGCAGCATCTCCGCGGCCGCGAACGACGCCAAGGGCTGGCTGGTGCAGGCCATGCCACCGCGGCCGAGCACCAGCGAACGCTGCGCGCCGCGCGCCGACTCGAGGCGATGCGAGCCGAACAGCTGCCGGCCGACAGCGCCGCCGCTCATGCGATGCTGACGCCGTCCGCGGCGAGACCGTCGAGCAGTCGCTGCGGGTCGAAGGCCAGCGCCGGCGCCAGCACGCCGTGCGCGCGCGCCTCGCCGGCGGCGAGCCACAGGGCGCCCTGGCGGATGATGGCGGCGGTGAGGCCGTAGGGATCACGCCCGTGCAGGACGAGGCGACGCGACACCGCCATGCCGGCACGGCTGCCGTGCGCCTCGACGACGAGGTCGAAGCCGTCGCGCCGACGCGTCGCAGCGTCCGGCCCCTCGGTGCCGGCGCCGAGCCAGCCCGTCGCCAGCGTTCCCAGCGGCGAGCGCGCCAGCACCGGCAGCCACGCCGCGCCGGCCGAGAGCACGCGCGCCGTCAGCCCGGGCATGCTCATGAAGGTGCGCACCGTGCGGGCGCCGACGTGGCGTGGCACGGTGATCACCTCGGCGCCCGGAAAGCTGAGGGCGGCGACGCGCCCGCGCGGCGGCACCTCGACCTGCGCCAGATGCAGCCCCGGCGGCTCCGCCACCCAGGCACCGTCGACGAAGGCGCAGCCGCCCTCCTGCAGCATGCGCAGGGCGGAGCGCTTGGTGCCCTGGCTGGCGTGCAGGCGGGTCGCATAGGTGATCTGCACCCGTTCGACGACGTCCAGGCCGCGCGCCGCCAGCGCCGCGGCGCAGTCGGCGAGGGCGATCTCGAACGCCAGCGCGGGGACCACCGCGACCCCCTGCGCGCGCGCCCAGGAGTCGTGCACCTGCATGGCCTGGACGAACGGCTGCTCGCCGGTGGTGTCGACGTAATGGGCGCCGCCGGCGATGGCGGCGCGCACGACCGGCTCGCCGAGGTCGACGAAGGGACCGACGCAATTGACGAGCACCCGCGCGCGCGCCGCCAGCCTGTCGAGGGAGTGCGGCTCGTCGACGCGCGCCACCAGCACCTCGGCGCCGCCGAGGGTCTTGGCCAGCGCCGCCAGCCGGGCTCGGTCGCGCCCCGCCAGGAGCAGCGGCGCGCCGCAGCGGTGCAGCTCCTCGGCCACCAGGCGGCCAGTGTACCCGGTGGCGCCGAAGACGGCGATGACATCGCGCGCAGCTGACATGCGCGGCGCATAGCGCGGCAGCTGGCGGTTGCAAAGGCCGGGGCGAGGCGCTGAAGTGCGGGGATGCAGATGTGGAGGGCGGCGCTGCTCCTCCTCGCCGCGCCGGCGGTCGCACAGGACGAGACGGTGTTGGTGGCGCTGCGGGCGCCCGCGGCGCGCGTCGCGGCGGCGATGCCGGCGGATGAGGTGGTGATCGCGCAGACGTTTCGCAGCGTGCCGGGCTTTGTCGCCCGCGTCACGCCGGCGGGGCTGGCCCGCCTGCGAGCGCATCCCGACGTGCTCGCCGTCGGCCCCGATGGCCTCGGCGATGCGGCGCTCCTGCGCAGCCTACCGCAGGTGCGTGCCGAGCGCGTGCGGGCACGCGGCGTCGGCGGGCGCGGCGTCACCATCGCGGTCATCGACACCGGCGTCGACGCCACCCATCCCGACATTGCCGACGCGCTGGTGCACGAGGAGTGCTTCTGCAAGGGCGGTACGGTCGGTGGCGTGACGCGGCGCCCCTGCTGCCCGAACGGCGAGGCGCGCGCCTCCGGCCCCGGCAGCGCCGCCAGCCACGACCCGCATGGACCGCACGTCGCCGGCATCGCCCTGTCGCGCGGCCGCGTCGCCGCCAGCGGCGTCGCGCCCGAGGCGGCGCTGGTGGCAGTGAAGGTGCTCGACGAGCGCAATCGCGGCTTTCTCTCGGACTGGATCGCCGCGCTCGATTGGATCGCCAGCGAGCGCGGCGCCGTGCGGGTGGTGAACATGAGCCTGGTCAGCCGGGCGCTCTACGCCGGCGCCTGCGAGGAGACCTGTCGCGGCCAGTCGGCCTGTGCCGTGCCGCTGCTCTTTGCCGAGGTGATCGACCGGCTGTGGTCGCGCGGCACGCTGGTCGTCGCCGCCAGCGGCAATGGTAACCGCATCAACGCCATGAACGCGCCGGCGTGCGTCGGGCGCGCCCTCGCCGTCGGTGCGGTCGACGGCGCCGACCGCCTGGCGGACTTCACCAACCGCAGCGACGGCATCGACCTGCTGGCGCCCGGCGTCGGCATCATCTCCGACGGCCTCGCCGGCGGCCTCACCGAGTTGTCCGGGACCTCGATGGCGGCGCCGCACGTCGCCGGCGCCGCGGCGCTGCTGTTGGCGGCGCGGCCGGGGTTGACCGCCCAGGCGGCGGCGGCGCTGCTGACCGGCAGCGGGGTGGCGATCGGCGACCCCCGCGGCGGCCGCGTCATCCCGCGCCTCGACGCCTTCGCCGCCTTTGTCGCAGCGCAGCGCGCCCCCGAGCTCATCCGCGGCGGCGGCGGCCGTAGTGCCGACTGCCTGCTCGAGCTGTCCGTGGTGCCCGCGGATGCGGTGCGGTCGGGCGCGCGCGCGATCGCCGCCTGCGTCGACGACGACCCGCGCTGCGACGGCGACCGGGTCCCCGGCCAGTGCACCTTCGCGGTTTCAGTGTGCAGCAACGTGCGCGACCCGCTGTTGCGCGCCTGCCGCACCGACGAGCCGCTCACCGGTTTCGCCATCTTCGCCCCCGACATCGACGCCCCGGCCGGGTCGCTCGACCGCGCCAACGCCGATGCCCTCGCCTTCGCCCTGCCCGACTTTCCCTTCGGCGGCGAGAACGTCTGCAGCATCGCTGCCCCCTTCGTCGTCGCCCGCCCGCGCTCGGATAGGCCGGGCGCCGCAGAGATCCGCATGCGCGTCTCCACCGCCACCCGTGGCGACTACGATCGCGTTCGGTTTCGCTGCGACCCGCCGAGGTGAGCGTCGCGGTGTCGATACGCCGGGTTGCAGTTCCTCGCTGACTGAGGTGGAAGAGCCGTATGCGCATCGGCATCGGCATCGGCGAGATCAGCAACGAGAAATCCGGCATCGACGGCATCCTCGCCCAGGCGCAACGCGCCGAGCGCGACGGCTTCGCCAGCGGTTGGTTTGCCAACGTCTTCGGCGTCGATGCCATCACCATGGCGGCGTTGTGCGGTCGCGTCACGACGACGCTCGAGCTCGGCACCGCCGTCGTGCCGACCTACCCGCGCCATCCGCACGCCATGGCGCAGCAGGCCCTCACCGCGCAGGCCGCCTGCGGAGGCCGCTTCACGCTCGGCATCGGCCTCTCGCACCAGATCGTCATCGAGATGATGCTCGGCCTGTCCTATGCCAAGTCTTACTCGCACATGCGCGACTATCTGGCGGTGCTGGCGCCGCTGATCCGCACCGGCAACGTCAGCCATGCCGGCGACGCATATCGCGTCAACGCCAACCTCAGCATTCCCGGCGCGACGCCGTGCCCGATCCTCGTCGCCGCCCTGGCGCCGAAGATGCTCGCGTTGGCGGGCGCCGTGGCGGACGGCACCGTGACCTGGATGACCGGCCCGAAGACGGTGCGCGAGCACATCATCCCGCGCATTGCCGACGCCGCCGCCGCGGCCGGACGGCCGGCGCCGCGCGTCGTCGTCGGCCTGCCGATCGCGGTGACCAGCGACGTCGCCGCCGCGCGCGAGACGGCAGCGCGCATGTTTCAGGTGTACGGCGGGCTGCCGTCTTACCGCGCCATGCTCGACCGCGAGGGCGCCGATGGCCCCGCCGACGTGGCCCTGGTCGGCGACGAGGCCGCCGTCGGCGAACAACTGGTGCAACTGCGCGCCGCCGGCGCCACCGACTTTCTCGCCGCGCCGTTCGCGGTCGGCGCCGACGCGCCGGCATCGCTCGAGCGCACCCGCGCGCTGCTGCTGCGCGCGCGCTAAGGCGCGCCTCCGGTTACGAACGCGGCGGCGTGAACTCGAAAGCGAGTTGGTGCCGCTTAGCGGTGTTGCAGGGTTTGCACGCCGGCACGACATTGCCCTTGGTCGAACGCCCGCCGCGCACGATCGGCACCAGGTGGTCCATCGTCAGCGCGCCGGCGCCGACCACCGCCTCGCAGTAGTGGCACACGCCGGCCGCACAACGCTGCTTCCACCACGGCGAGGCGCGCAACTCGCGCGCCTTGGCACGCTCGCGCCGCATCGTCACATCGTCCACCTCGACGAGGAAGCCGTCGTTGCTCACGTCCGTAGCCAACCACAGGCGGGCACGCGTCTCCAAATGTCGATGCGTTTCTTCAATAGCGCGCTGCCCGGCCTCCGGGGCGCGGGCGACCGAGTCGACCAACGGCGCCTCGGATGGGATGGCGGGTCGTCGAGCGTCACGCACCGGGCAATGCGCTCGCCTACTTGTCGACCGCGTCTTTCACGCTGGTACCGGCCGTCGCCACCGCGTCGGCCCCCTGCTCGGCGGCCTTGTCGATCTTCTCGCCGACCTGCTCCGCCGGCCCCTTCTCTTTGCAACTCGTGGTCGTGAACGCGGCAACCGCCAGCAGCACGACCAGAGTCATTCGTATTGATCGCATCGTCGTCGTCCTTCCCAATCGCCACGGTGGTGACCGGTCGGCAGTTGAAACCGGCCGGTCAGGAACAGGATCGGCACCACCATGATCCTCCTCATTGTGCAGGTTTTCCGAGGCAACCATCAATTGCCCAGGAACGTGTCGAGCCCCACGCTCGTCAGTCCGCGCTCGTCGAGCAGCGCAACGAGCCGTGGCAGCGCGCGCACGGACGCCGGTTCGAAGTCATCGTGTTCGGCGGCATCATGCAGCAGCACGATCGCGCCGTCGGCGAGCGTTTGGCTGACGCGATTGACGACCGCGCCGGGGTCTCGACCGCGAATCCCGTCGTAGCCGCGAGACGACCACCCGATCAGCGTCACGCCCGCATCGCGCGCGCCGCGGACCGTCGTCAGGCTGGTGTGGCCGAGAGGGGGGCGGAAGAATCGGGGGCGCACGCCCGTTGCGGCGTCGACCGCGTCCCGCGCCTGGGCAATCTGGTCGCGGACAGACCACGGCATCCGGAAGGAGTGCAACCGATCGTGGAACTCCCCGTGCAGCCCGAGCGTATGGCCGCCCGCGTGGATCTCCCGGACGACGTCCGGATGGCGGCGCGCCTTCTCGCCCAGCACGAAGAACGTCGCCCGGTGGCGCGTCGGCGCGAGGACGTCGAGTACGCGTCGCGTCGTGACCGGGTGAGGTCCATCGTCGAAGGTGAGGGCTACGCGCGCGCTCCCCGCCGGGAGATGGCAGACGATGCGACCGAACATCTCGAGCCGCGGGAGGCAGACCCCGGTGACGGCCACCGCGCCCCAGCCGAGCGCGCACAGCGCGACCAGCCCCGGCTCGGCGCGCACCGCGGCCTGCGCCGCAACTCCGCCGAAGCCCGCGGTAGACGCCGCGAACGCCAAGCGGGCCAGGCTGCTTATCAGTGCTCGCGGCGACCCGCCGCGGACGTCGTCAATGGAGCCTGCCATCGACTGACAGCATAGCGCGTCGCGGCCGTGCCACAATTCAAGTGGGAGCACTGAGGTAAAATTACCTACATCTCCTTGTCTTGTATCGGCCCCGTACCGAACGTGCTAGCTGGTGTGTGTTACGCACACTCCGATGCGTCGAGCATCGGACCGGACATGGAGGACAGATGGCAGCAAGACTTGTGTGGTTCGGCGCAATGGGGTTGGTGGCCTGCCTCGGCGGGTGCATGATCGTCGACGCGCCGATTCGGGGCGTGTTCGGGACCGAGGTTATCTGGGGCGACGTGGCCGGCAAGGCGGCCACGGCCAACACCGAGAAGCAGGGAAAGGCCTGTGCGAAGTCGATTCTCGGCCTGATCGCCAAGGGCGACGCCAGCGTGCGTGCGGCCAAGGAGAACGGGGGCATCACCGAGGTCACTACCATCGATCACTCGGCGAGAAACTTCTTCGGCATCGTCGGCGAGTGGTGCACGCTGGTGAGGGGAAACTAGCCGTCGCGTCCGACTCGGCGGCCGGCGGTGGACCCAACCGGCCGCGACAGCCTCTGTGAAAATCGTGCGGCTTCGTGACGCGGTGCGCTTCGACAGTGGCCGGTGGCGGCGCATGGCTGAGCTCGGCTGCGTGTACGGCCCCGAGTGGTGGCGGCGCGGTTTGCCGCCGGTGATCGCGGCGATCATCTTTTCGATCGCGCCCGAGCAGCGTGCCGCCGTCCTGCGCAACCAACGACAGCTGCGAGGGTCGCGCGGCTGGCTCCGCGAGGGCTGGCACGCCTACCGCGTGTTCGCCGAGTGCGCGCGCTCGATGACCGAGAGCCTCGAGCAATGGGGCCCGCGCCCGCCGCGGCTCACGCTCGAAGTACCGGCGCTGGATATCTTCCGCGCGGCGCTCGCCGAGGGTCGTGGGCTCGTGATCTCGACCGCCCACTTCGGCGGCTGGGAGGTCGGGGCCCGCTTCCTCTCCGATCTCGGTCGGCCGGCGAACATCGTGACGGCGCACGAGCGGAACCCCACCGCACGCGACGTCGTTCACCGCCTTCGCAACCGCCACGGTGTCAACGTGATCTACTCCGACCAGTCGGTGTTTGCCAGCCTGCCGGTCCTGCAGGCGCTGCGCCGCAATGAAGTCATCGGGATGCAGTTCGATCCCTGGGGGCAGCCGCGGGGCGCACGAGCGATCGAGTTCTGCGGTCGCCCGGCGCCGTTCCAGGTGGGCCCGTTCGCCATCGCCCGCGTGGCACGCGCGCCGATCATCCCGATGTTCGCCGTCCGGACGGGCATCCGTCGTTACGAGATGCGGACGGCCGGGCGGTTCGATCCCCGCACCGCGGCGGACAGCGCCGCCGCGTTCACGGCCACGGTGCGCACCTTCGAGCGCCTCGTCCGCGAGCATCCCGAGCAGTGGCTGATGTTCCAGGACGTCTGGCACGACGCCGCGGCCCGGGCGGTGCCGCCCCGGACGTCACGAACCGAACTCCCCCTAAGCGCGGCTGATCCGGGCGTCCGTGCCTCCGATGGTCACGCCGTCACGCACCGGTCCGACTGAGCTCACACCCGGCTCAGTGGTGCGCCGCGGCGCCCCGGGCGCGACGCCGGCAGACGAGAAGAATCTCGTCCACCTTCGCAACATCGGGCAGGCCTGGCACCCAGGCGAGGCGCCGCTGCAGGAGGAGCCCGAGCGGCAACAAGAACCTGTTGTACCATCGCATAGCCTTGACGCGCCGCTCCGTCAGCCCCCATACGGCGAAATCGGTGAGTCGCTGGCTGCGCGGCTGCATGCCGAAGACCGCGCTCTGCTCGAGCACGAAGGCGTGCGCATCCAAAATGGTCAGGATGTCGTCCGGGTCGTAACGTCGCACGTGCCCCACGAGATCGTCGAAAGCGCTCCACCGCGCGGGATGCAGCGGGACCGACACGATCACCCTGGCATCGTCCCGAGCGATCCGGGCGAGCTCGTGGAAAACGTGCCGGTCGTCCGCGACGTGTTCGACGATGTCGAAGGCGCAGATCAGGTCGAAGGTGCGGTCGTCGAACGGCAGGGCCGCGATGTCACCGACCGCCGCAAGGCCCCCTTGGGCGTTGAGGCGGGACAGCGCGGGTCGGCTGATGTCCACGAAGCGGGTCCCCGCGATCGGGAGCCGCGGATGCAGGCCCGGGCCGATCTCGAGGCGCGCCGACGTCCCAGCCGCGAACGCCGAGAGCAGCGGCCACGTGTTGAACCGCTGCGGCGCGATCACCTCACTCGTCGACCAGAGCGCGTCGTAGAAGCGTCGGTTGGCGGCAACCGTCTGTGACGTTGCGTGCCGCGCACCTGCTGACTGCATGGGTCAGCAAAGCCAGGCTGGCGTTCCCAGTCAATCCCGCCCCAGCGCCACCTCGGGCGCGCCTCACCCGCACGCGAAGACGCCTTTGAACCAATCAATGACGTCTTCCACCGTCTGCTTGACGCTCCCGGTCGCCTGATCGACACGTCCCTTCCGCTTCAGCTTCGCGTTGCCGGTCAGGGCACCCGCAGCCTCCTTCACGCGTCCCTTCAGTTTGTCCGACTTGCCACTGGCCATGGTCGATTCTCCTCTCCTCGAGTTGAGTGCAGCAACGGCCGTGCCCCAGGCCCCGCCTGCTCCGCTCGACCCCTTTCGAGCGGCGAACAACCAGGAATGGGAACGCTGCCCGCTTCGATTGGGAACGTTCAGTCGACTGGCGTTCCGTGCCGGCGGCTGACGTACGCGGCGACGACCACGGCGACGACCATGGCGAGCACCGCGACGAGCAGGGCGTACAGATAGGCCACGATGCCGAGGACGAACCCCTCGACGAGCCACGTGACGGCGACCACCACGCCGAGCAGCACCACCGCACCGGCGGCCCACGACTGATCGCGCCACACGCCAACGGCGGCCGCGAGTGCACAGAGCGCTTGCAGGACGAAGCCGATCAGCAACACCGGCACGGGCTGACCGAGCAGCATCGCTGGAATGTAGGCCGCGATGTACAGACCGAATCCCGCCAGCGCGACGGCGATCAGGAGCAGCACGGTCGAACGGTCATTCATGCGCGCCACCCGTTCTCCCTCGGTTGCGACCCGCGTCAGCCGCTCAGTGCGCCGCGGAATCGCTTGACGGCCGTGGCGGCGGTCGCTCGGGCATCGGCAAGGACGGAGTCCACTGTGCGCTTGATGTCCGCCCACGACCCGCCGGCCGCCGCGGAGACGCGCTTGAGGGTGCCCGCGGCCTCGCGCTGTTTCGACTTGAGGGCGCTGAGGTGCGTGCGTGCGTCCTTGCGCAGGGTACGAATCCGCGTCCGCGCATCGGCCTCAAGCTTGCCCTCGGCCTTGCGCAGGCCCCGCTGGATCTCAACGATCGATCTGTCCAGGTGCCTGACGCCCTGCTGAATCTCGGCGTACATGACCCGCGCCTCGCGCGACATCGCCTTCTTCGCCCGCCGCGGCGCGCTCATCGGTTTGGAACGCTTTCGGGCCGTCGTGACGGACTTGGCCGGCTTCCGTGGTGCCTTCATGGTTCTCTCCTTCCGCTGCCGCTCGATCGCGGCCGTTGTGTGCCTGTTCTCCCAGCCTCGCCGTGGTGACGGCTTGGTCGCGCTCGATTCACTTCATCGCGCGCTAAGAACCACGCGTCGCCCACGGTGGCGGCCAGCCGGCTGGGCGACCGCCGCGAACCCATCCGCGTTCGACGATTCACCCGCGGAAGCTCGCCCTTATCTCAACCCAGGGGCCTGCGACCCTGAACCAGGCGAACCAGAATCACCACGACCGCGATGACGAGCAGGATGTGGACGAACCCGCCCATTGTGTACGAGGACACCAAGCCAAGCAGCCACAAGATGATCAGGATGACCGCGATGGTTTCGAGCATTCGATACCTCCTCCACCGGTGAGGTGGTGTGGTTGGGAGTTACATCTTCTCTGTTCTCTCGATGTAGCAAGTACTCCGCCAGAGGACACTTTCCCTGGTTACGCGTCTCACCTGACGTCGATTCTCACGAATGTAAATTGTACCCGGGCGAGCTGCTGGAAATGCTGGCGTCATTGGTCCCGCGGCGCCCCCCCCTGCCCACCTGGCGGCCGCAGCCGGCCGTAAGGCAGCGTTAAGGTCGGCCTCCTACGTTTCATCCAACGATGAAACCAGGAGGCCACA
The DNA here is from genome assembly GCA_031401035.1 of bacterium. GTDB lineage: Bacteria > Desulfobacterota > Binatia > HRBIN30 > CADEER01 > JANNRA01. Next base: position 58,580 of record JANNRA010000150.1, read on the forward strand.
TGCGATCCCCATTCCTCATGCTGTTCGGCGCCGCCCTCGCGCTTGCCGCGCCGGCGCGGGCTGAGTCCCCGGCCGATTTCCTCAGCGCCTTCGAGCGCGAGGCACGCGCCGCTGATGCCGCCTTCGCCGGCTTCTCCGCCGATCCTGCTGCGCAATCTGATCGACAACGCGCTGCGGCACGGGCGCGACACGTGTGCGTCGCGGTGGCGCGCGACGCCGGTGCGGGGACCGTGGTCGTCGTCGACGACGGTCCCGGGATCCCGGCCGAGGAGCGCGAGCGCATGCTGGAGCGCTTTCACCGCCTCGCGGCCGCGGGCGAGGGCGGCAGCGGCCTCGGCCTCGGCCTGTCGATCGTCCAACGCATTGTCGAGCTGCACGGCGCCTCCCTGGTCCTGGCGGGCGGCGACGACGGGCACGGCCTGCGCGTCACCCTCCGCTTCCCATGCGGCCCTCGCGCGTGACCAGGGTGGCGGGTGACGAAGCGCGGCGCGCCCACAGGGCGGTGAGGCACAACGCGGCATGAAGGGCACACTCGATCGAGCCAGGATCGCCGGTTGGTCGCCGGACGGCCTGACCGACGACGCGGCGGCGGCGCGGCGCGCCCGCTTCGGGCCGAACGACATCGTCGACGCCGTCGAGAACCCGTGGTGGGCGCTGCTGCGCGACACGGCGCGCGATCCGATGATCTGGCTCCTCGCCGGCACGGGCGCGGTCTATGCGTTCCTCGGCGAGGCGGTCGAGGCGCTGACGATGGTCGTGTCGATCGTGCCGCTCGTCGGCATGGACCTGTACCTGCACCGCCGCACGCAGGCGTCGACCGCCGGGCTCGCCAGCCGTCTGGCGACGACGGCGCGCGTGCTACGCGGCGGCGTCGCGCGCGAGATCGCGGCCCGCGACCTCGTGCCGGGCGATCTGACCATCGTCGCGACCGGGCAACCGTTCCCCGCCGACGGGATCGTCGTGGGCGGCGAGGAGATCCAGGCCGATGAATCGGCGCTCACCGGCGAAGCGTTCCCGGTGCGAAAGCGATCCGCTGCCGCGGCGACCCTGCAGGGCGAGGCCGCGGTGGATGCCGAACACTGGGGCTTCGCGGGCACGCGGCTGCTCACCGGCGAGGCGCGGCTCCTGGTGGCCCTGACCGGCGGCGAGACGCTGTACGGGGAGATCGTCCGCTCCGCCACGCGCGGGCCCGCCGTGCGGACGCCCCTGCAGTCGGCCATCGCCAGCCTCGTCGCCGCGCTCGTCGTCGGGGCTGCGGTGGTCTGCATCGTGCTCGCCGCGGTGCGCCTCTGGCAGGGGCACGGCTGGGTCGACGCCCTGCTGAGCGCGGTGACCCTCGCCGTGGCGGCGATTCCGGAGGAGTTTCCGGTCGTCTTCACGTTCTTCCTCGGCGTCGGCGTCCACCGCCTGGCGAAGCAGAGGGCCCTGGTCCGCCGCGCCGTCTCGGTCGAGAACATCGGCCGCATCACCTGCATCTGCTCCGACAAGACCGGCACCATCACGGAGGGCAGCCTGCGCGTCGGCCACGTCGAGCCCGCCCCCGGGGCGGACGAAGCCTCCCTGCTCGCCGCCGGGGCGCTCGCCTCGCGCGCGGCAACCGGCGATCCGCTCGATCTCGCGATCCTCGCCGCGGCGACCGCGGCCGGGGCCGGCGGGGCGGCGGTCGAGTCGCTCGCGACCTTCCCCTTCACCGAGGATCGGCGCCGCGAGACCAGCGTCGTGCGCACGGCGGACGGGGCGATCCGCACGGCGACCAAGGGCTCGCCCGAGGTCGTCCTGGCGCTCTGCGAACTCACCGCCGCCGCCCGCGCCGCGTGGGTGGCGAAGGTCGACGCCTGGGCCGCGGACGGCCACAAGGTGATCGCCGTCGCCTCGCGCCCGCTGGGCGCGTTCGACGGCGGCGAGCCGGATCGCGGCTACCACTTCGACGGGCTGTTCGCCTGCGAGGACCCGGTGCGGGACGGCGTCGTCGAGGCGATCGCCACCTGCCGACGGGCGGGCATCCACGCCATCATGGTGACCGGCGATCACCCCGCCACGGCCGCCGCGGTCGCGCGCGCGATCGGGCTCGGCGGTGGCGCGCCGGCGGTCGTCTCGGGCGAGGAGATGGAGGCCCTGGCGGCGCGTGATCCCGCCGCGCTGCGGCGCGTCGACGTCGTGGCGCGCGCCGTGCCGATGCAGAAGCTGACGCTCGTGCGCGCCCTCCAGCAGGCCGGCGAGATCGTGGCCGTGACCGGCGACGGCGTGAACGACGTTCCCGCGCTCGGCATCGCCGACGTCGGCATCGCCATGGGCGGGCGCGGGACCCGCAGCGCGCGCGAGATCGCGTCCGTCGTACTGCTCGACGACAATTTCCGCACGATCGTCGCGGCCATCGCCGAGGGCCGCGGGCTCTTCGACAACCTGCGGCTGGCCTTCGAGTACCTGCTGGTGATCCATCTGCCGCTCGTGCTGAGCGCGGCGGCGTTGCCGCTCGCCGGGTTCCCCCTGCTCTACCTGCCGATCCACATCGTCTGGTTGGAGCTGTTGATCCACCCGACCGCCATGCTGGTCTTTCAGGAGCTGCCCCGCACCGGGCCGCTCGCGCCACCGCGGCGCGGACCGGCGCGCTTCTTCTCGCGGCGCGAGGGCGCCGCCATCCTCGCGACGGGACTCCTGGTCAGCGTCGCGGTCATCGGCGGCTACCTGTGGAGCCTCGGTCCGACGCAGGACGTCGCGCACGCGCGCGCCACGGCGCTGCTGGTGCTCACGGGAGCGAGCGCCGCGGTCACCTGGGTCCTCTCCGGGGCCCGCTCGCGCGCGGCGAAGGTGATGATCGCCGTGACGCTGCTCTCCGCGCTCGCCGTCATCCAGGTGCCGGCGCTGGCGGGCCTCTTCGGGGTCGCCCCGCTGCATCTCGGCGACTGGGCGCTCGCCCTCGGCGCCGCCGCGCTCGCCTCGCTGCCGCTCCTGGCGGTGCGGCGCCCCGGCGAGAGGGGCTCGGAATAGCCCGCCTCCGACCGTGCGCGGGCCGCTCTCACCGTCGTGCGGGTAGCCCATCCAAGCTGCGGATGCGTCAAACTCGGGATGTATCGGACGTCGCGGATGAGGGGGCAATGGCTCGCGACGGGGCGACCGCAGGGGGCGCGCGCCGAGCTGACCGGCTCGGATTCATCCGCCGGCTCCGCGCCGGCTCCGCGCCCGCCGGAGCGCCCGAACCCCCAGCCGGCTGCGTCCGCCCCCGCCACGTCGCCTGGGCCGAGTTCCTGCGCCGGACCTTTGCCCTCGACGTGCTCGCCTGCCCACCTGGCGGCCGGACGGCGGCGCAGGGGCTCGACACCACCATCGAGTTCCAACCCGCCGACGTGCGCGCCTGGAACGGCCGGCGCGACGTCGACGTCGCCTACGCCCGCTTCCGGCTCACCCACCTCGAGGACCCGGCAGCGATGGTGCGGTCCTCCTCGCCCACCTGCGCCCGGGCGGCACGGCGATCCGGACATCGGCCCGCGGCTGCCCGACCTGCTGCTCGACGCCCAACCACCGGCGCTGCAAGGCGAGCTGAAGCTGCTCTCGGCGATCACGATGGAGAACGTCGCCCCGGCGGTGCTCGAGGAAGATCTGGCGACGGCGGACGAGGTCGCCGACCTCGTGCGGGCGTTGCACGACCAGGCAGCGGATCCGCACGTGCTCGGCGGTTTGCCGCGCATCGTCCAGGCCCTGGGGCGTGCGCTGAAGCGGGTCGCCGCGCGGCGTCAGTTCGCCCAGTACACGTACTCGTCGTCGGCGGCGATGTTCCCCTCGGCGACGTCCGCCATGGTCTTGTCGATCGGAATGGGTGCTTCGAGGGCCGCGGGGTACAGCGGGGTGCGTCCCGAGCGCCGGTGCGCGTCGAGCAACGCCGCAAGTTCCGCGACGACCTGCGGACGTTCGCTCGCCAGGTTGCGCTGCTCGGTCGGATCGGTGGCGAGATCGAAGAGCCAGTTCTTCGCCGGCCGCGCAGACACCTGCAGCTTCCAGTCGCCTTTGCGTACGACGCGGTACTCGCCGCTCTGCCAGAACAATACCTCGTGCGGCCGCGTGCCCGCGGCGACGTCGCCGGTGGCCCAAGGGAGCAGGTTGACGCCGTCGATGTCCACGTCATCTGGCCACCGCGACCCACCTGCCGCCGCGAGCGTCGGCATGAGGTCGATGTGGGCGACAGGGGCGTCGATCCGCGTCCCAGGTGCGATCCTTGCCGGCCATTTCACGAACAGCGGGACGCGAATGCCGCCTTCGAAGAACGTCGCCTTCCAGCCGCGATACGGCGCGTTGACGCCCGGAATGCCGATGTACCCGGCGCCGCCGTTGTCACTGGTGAACACGACGATCGTGTTCTCGGCGAGGCCTTCCTCCTCCAGCGTCCGCATGATCCGGCCGACGCTGCGATCCAGCGCCCGCACCATGGCGGCGTAGACGCGCAGCCGCGGCGGGCCCTCGACATGGGCGACGGCGTCGACGTCCTCCTGCGTCGCCTGCAGAGGCGTGTGGACGCCCCACTGCTCGAGGTACAGGAAGAACGGGCGGTGTTTATTGGCGCGGATCACCGCGAGCGCCTCGTCCGTGTAGTAGTCGGTCAGGTAGCCCCGCGGCGCGAAGCGTTCGCCGCCGTTCTGCATGGCCGAGTACCGCTGGGTGGCCCACAGGAATTTGTCGATGAGATCGAAGTCGAGCTTGGCGTTGACGACCTGGGCATCGTCTTCGGGCAGGTACAGGCCGCCGGCCATCGACAGGGCCTCGGCGAACCCCTGGGCGTTCGGCCCGAACTCGGGGCCGTGCCCGAGGTGCCACTTGCCGATCTGCACCGTGTGGTAGCCGCTGCGCTGCAGCACCTCCGCGACGGTCGTTTCGGACCCCGGCAGGCCCTGCAGTGCGAGCGGCGGCAGCGACCGGTCGGCCTCGGCGTCGTAGCGCACGGGCAACGCTTGCGACATGTCCTCGGCGTACATCGCGAGCACCCGGGCCATGTCGCGCGGCATGGGCGTGAACTCGAAGCCGGTGCGTGTCGGGTACCGGCCGGTCATGATCATGGCGCGCGACGGCGCACACGTGGCGGTGCCGGCGTATGCCTGGGTGAAGGTCGCTCCGGCGGCGGCCAGCGCGTCGATGTTGGGCGTGGCCACGGCGCCGCCCGCGACCCCGCCGCCGAACGTGGAGATATCGTTGATGCCGAGATCATCGGCGAGGATGACGATGATGTTGGGCGGGCGGACGCCCGCCGGCTCCGCGGGCGACTCGGGTCCGCGCGCCCACACGACGTCGCGGTTGGGAGCGATGTCGCCCCACGTCGCCACCGTCGTCAGCGCGTAGAAGATCAGGGGCTTCCGATACGCGTAGCCCAGCGCGCCGACCACGACGACGACGGCCACGACGCCCGCCAACGCCTTGGCGACCCCTCGGCCGGTTTCCGGCCGCCTCACCGCGGTGGTCCGAAGATGAAGAAGTTGCGCGCGTCTCTGGTGACGCGTGGCGTCGGGACGAGCGCGAACAGATCGCCCGCGCCCAGGGAGTCGAGCAGGCCGTCGGCGGCCTCCCGGTCGCGGCCGGCGAGTCCGCAATAGTACTCCAGCGGCCGTTGCCATTTCCACACCGTATCGATGCGTGCGACGCGGCTGATTGGCACGCCGCGCATCTCGAACGTGTGCCCACCGCACGCGGCCATGCCGTTGGGCAACGACGGGATCGATGTGCCCGCCGACGTGTCGGACACACTGGCGGCCCAACCGTTGTAGGTCGTCATCAGGCTGCGAATCTCCGGGAAGAAATCGCCGCCGACGAGCCGCAGCACCTCCATCGTCGTCGCGAGGATCTCGTCACCGGGGGTGAAAGCGTCCTCGGCGTCCGGGAATTCCGGTGGGGGGAACTCGCGGGCATTCATGCGCTCGGTCCAGCGGTGCAGGCGCGGCGCGCGCTGGCGCATCAGTTGCGCGGGGTAGGGATCGCGCGCGAAATGCCCGTACATCGGCGCCATCAACGCGCAATCGGCGATCGAGGCGCGCCCGCCGAAGAGGTACGGGTGGACCCGAAAGTGGGCGTTGAGGAGGTCGAAGAGCGCGACGGTGCTGGCCTCGATCGCCGGAATCGTTCCGGCGTGCACCCCCATCGGCCCCATGTGCGCATGCATCTGGCTGGCGACCGCTTCGCCGAGTTGTTGGACGAGTGCCACGTGGCTGCCCGCCGATGCGGTCCCGAACTCATCGATCACGAAGGGGTCGTTCGTCTCACGGAAGCTCCATCGATAGTGGAGGCCGGCCGGCAGAAGCCCCTCGTCGGCGTAGACCTCGAGAATCAACGCGGCCAGTCGCTGGCGCGGACCGGCGGGGTAGAAGGGTCGTTCGGGATGGCGCACTTCCAGATGATCGATGATCTCGGAGCTGTCCTGGATCACCGTCCCGTCCGCCAGCTCGACGGTGGGCATACGCAGAAAGCCCGCCTTCGGCAGCACCTCGGTGAGAAAGTGCGGGTGGCTGACGAAGCGATCGACGAAGTCGAGCCGCTTCTGGCGCAGATAGGCTCGGGTCTTGGCCGAGTAGTACGACGCCTCGGCGACGTAGTGGCGAATCGGCTCGCCAGGCTGTTGGCTCCCGGACATGACGTCGTCCTCCGATGAGTTGGGCCCCCTCAGGGGACGGTGCGTGACGCGGTGCGGCGTACACGTCTTGGTTCCGGCGTGCCCTCGAGGAGGGCAGTCAAGATGCGCGCCAGCACGCGTTCGGCGCGCCCGACCGACAGGCCTCGATCGGCGCGCAGCGCCTCCCAGGTCGACCACTCCGCGACGGTCGCGAGCGCGTCGAGCCGCTCGCGGCGGTCGGCGACCGCGAATCGCGCCAGTTCGACGGCGAAGACGCGGGCGACCTCGGCTTCGGCGAGACGCCGGCCTGCCGCAAGCCGTCGCGCGAGCTCAGGCGAAGCGCGCTGCATGCGCACCGCGACCCGGCGCACAGGCCGAACGGCCTCCAACAGTCGCGCCCGCTGCCGCACGAACGCCGTCAGGCGCGCGGCGAGCGGACCTTCATTCGGGCAGGGAGTGAGGAGCGGCGCCAGCCGCTCCATCTGGCGGTCGGCCGCCGCCGCGAAGAGCGCATCCAAATCGCTGAAGTGACAGAACAGCGCCCGCTCCGACACGCCCGCGGCCGCGGCGATGCGGGCCGCGGTGGGCCGATCGTCGCGATGCACGAGGTCGTCCAAGACGGCGTCGAGCATGACGGCCGCCGTCCGAGCACCGCGAGCGAATCGGCCGTCGGTCGGAGCCAGAGTCTGCGCCATCGGGGCGTCGGTTATTACAGTGGCACTGTAAGTACAATGGCTCCAGGCCGCGGAGTGAGTACGGGTCCCGCACGATGGCGTCATCCGACGCCCTGCGGCAGTGGTACCGCGATGAACCTGTCCAGTCCCTCCCCATCGGCCGCGACTTTCTGTGCTGCCCCCCGAGGCCTCCGTCGCGCGCCCGGCACACGGTGCTGGCCGTCACCCTGGTGCTGACCGCGATCGCCTACCTCGATCGCGTCTGCATCTCCATGGCGGCGCCGGCGATGAACGCCGATCTCGGCATCAGCGACCTGCACATGGGCTACGTCGTCAGTGCCTTCACCCTCGCCTACGCGCTCTTCGAGGTGCCGAGCGGCTGGCTGGCCGATCGCTTCGACGCCCGGCTGATGCTGACGCGCATCGTCGTCTGGTGGTCGGCGATGACCGCCGCCACCGGCCTGGTGACCGGCTTCGGCACGCTGGTCGCCGTGCGCTTCCTGTTCCGCGTCGGGGAGGCCGGCGCCTTCCCGAGCATGGCATGGCGGATCGCCCATCCAACCTGCGGGTGCGACATACTGGCGATGTGTCGAAGGTCGCGGACGGAGGGGCAATGGCATGCGGCGGGGCGGCCGCAGGGGTCGCGCGTCGAGCTGACGGGCTCGGATTCATCCGCCGCCGCCGCGCCCGTCCGCGGCGCCCGACGGCACCGCGCCCGCCGGGGCCCCCGCACCCCCAGCCGGCCACGTCCGCCCCCGCCACGTCGTCCGGGCCGAGCTCCTGCGCCGGACCTTTGCCCTCAACCTGCTCGCCTGCCCGGACTGCGGCGGGCGGCTGCGCTTGGTGGCGACCATCGCCGCCCCGCGCGTGATTGCCAAGATTCTCACGCACCTCGGTTGCCGGTGGAGCCGCCGCGCGCCACGCCGCCGCGCCTGCCCACCTGGCGGCCGGACGACGCCGCCTGAGCGGCGCCCCCGCGATCGAGGTCGCGGCGGGCGTGAATCGGCGCCGAAGTTCGACCTCTTTCGGCGTGCAGGCGTGCTCCCCGTAGGCAGTCTGAATGTTAAACCACCGGAGTCGGTTCGACGACCTCGGTGGGGCCCATCGTGGATGCCGATGCGGGGTCAAGCGGCGGGCCGATGTACACACGCCACCCGAGAGCAACCGCCCACATCGCGCGATGCGCTAGTCGCGTCCGAGGATGAGCCCACTGGTCGGGCAGCCCGTGCCCGCGGTGACGAGCACGTGCTCGACGCCGTCGACCTGGTTGCACGATGTGCCGCGGATCTGGCGCACCGCTTCGCTGATGCCGTTCATGCCGTGGATGTAGGCTTCGCCGAGCAGGCCGCCGCTGGTGTTGATCGGCAGCCGACCGCCGAGCGACAGGTTCTCGATCGTCGCGAAGTCCTTGCCCTCGCCGCGCCCGCAGAAGCCGAGCTCCTCCAGCTGCACCAGCACGAACGGCGTGAAGTGGTCGTAGAGAAACGCGGTCTGGATGTCGGCGGGGGTCAGGCCGGACTCGGCCCACAGCTTCCTCGCAACCACGGCCATCTCCGGCAGGCCGATGATCTCCGGGCGGTAGTAGCTGGTCATCAACTCGCCGTCGTCGGCGGCGCCCTGCGCGGCGGCGACAATCAGAGCCGGCCGCTGGCGCAGATCGCGGGCGCGCTCCGGGGTCGTCACCACCAACGCGACGCCGCCGTCGCTCTCCTGGCAGCAGTCGAGCAGGCGCAACACCGGCTCGACGATCCAGCGCGAGCGCTGATGGTCCTCGAGGGTGATCGGGCGCTCGTAGAACCACGCCGCGGGGTTGGTCGCCGCGTGCCGGCGGTCGACCACCGCGATGCGGCCGAAATCCTCGTTGGTGACGCCGTGCTTGTGCATGTAGCGGCGCGCGTTCAGCGCCACCCAGCTCGCCGGTGAGAGGAGCCCGTAGGGCCCGTACATGTCGAGAAACGGCGGCAGCGTCGCGGTCGCCATGCCCGGACCGCCAAAGCGCATCCCGGAGCGCTCGTTGAAGGCGCGGTAGCACAGCACGACGTCGGCGGCGCCGGTGGCGATCGCCATCGCCGCCTGCATGACGACGGCGCAGGCGGCGCCACCACCGTAGGGAACGCGCGCGAACAGCCCCAGGGCCGGGATGCCGAGATTGCGCGCCACGTCGATCTCCTCGCTGGAGTCCATCGTGAAGGTGACCATGCCGTCGACGTCGCGTGGATGCAGGCCGGCGTCGTCGAGCGCCGCCTTGGATGCTTCGCAGGCGAGCTGCAGCTCGCTGCGCCCCGACGCCTTCGAGAACTCGGTCTGGCCGATGCCGGCGATGGCGGCGCGGTTGCGCAGCGACCGGCTCATGCCCCCGCTCCCGCCAGCGGCAGGCCGACCACCGCCGTTCCCGAGACGTGATCGCCCTGATCATTGGTGGCGCGGAACTCGATCTCGACGATGCCCTCGCCGTCGATCCGCGACTTCCCGGTGACCGTCCCGGTGTACGCGAGGGTCGAGCCGGCATAGGCCGGCACGCCGAGGCGAATCGCGATCCGCCGCACCATCGACTGCGGACCGGCCCAATCCGTCAGGAAGCGGCTGCAGAGGCCGTTGTCGGTCATGATGTTCATGAAGATGTTCGGCGAACCCTGCGAGTTGGCGTAGTCGCGGTCGTGGTGCACGGGCATGAAGTCGCGCGTCGCGATTGCGCCGCCGACCACCACCGTGGCGGTCACATCGATGGTCATCGGCGTGATCGGGTCGCCGACCCGGATCGCGTTCCAGTCGAGCGTTGTCGTTTTCATAGGTCGCAGTAAGTCTCCGTCAAAGGGTGGGGGCGCCGGCGCTCCGCGGGCGGAACTGGGGCAGCGACACCCCGTTGTCGAAATGCTCGACGTAGGCCTGCACCGGCATACCGATGGTCACGTCGTCGGGGTCGACGTCGCGGAGGTTCGAGACGATGCGCGTCCCCTCCTCCAGCTCGACCAAGGCGACGATGTAGGTGCCCTCGAACCACGGCCACTGCGGGTGGCGCGGCAGCACGAAGCTGTACACCGCGCCGCGTCCCGAGGACTCGATCGTGTCCCAGGCCAGCGAGTGGCAGCGCGGGCACATCGGCCGCGGCGGATGGCGCAGCGCCGCGCAGCCGCAGCAGCGCTGGATCAGCAGTCGACCCTCCTTCAGGGCGTCCCAGAAGAACAGGGTGTCGGGCGTTGTCGTCGGAGCCAGGCGGTCGCTCATTTCAGGAGAGCCTCCAGGTCGGGCTTGAACTTGAGGATGCGGAACATCTGCCGGCCGACGACCTCGCCCTGCTGGTCGCGGAACGTCGTCACCCAGGTGATGAAATACCCCGGCCCAAGCCGCGTCTGCTTCCGCTCGGAGACCGACTCGATCACCATCGTCGAGGTGACGACCTCACCGAGGCGCAGATAGCGGATGATGTCGAACTCGGAATTGGTCGCCAACGTGGCGATGAAGCCGGCCGCGTCGAAGGGCGTGAGCGGATTCTGGGCCCCTTCCGTCGGCGAACCACCGCGCGCCGCGATGCCGCTGATCTTCGGCGTCGGCATGGTCCACGTCTGCAGCATCAACGGCGGCGCGACGATGCCACCGAAGCGCGATGCCGCCGCGAATGCGGCGTCGGTGTACACCGGATTGTGGTCTTCGAGCGCCGCCGCCCAGTGCCGGATCATCGGCTGGTTGACGGGATCGGGCGCCAGCGCAGGCGCGCCGACGGGTTGACCGATCAGCGCTCGCATGGCGGCGACTGCCTGCTCCTCGCGCTGCGTGTCGTCGGACATCAGGTGCTCCCCTCTGGTTTCGAACGTTGTACCATCACGCCGTTCGTTCACAGACCGCGCGGTCGCGTGCCGATGACGCCCGCGGATGCGAGCCCGCGCATCTCCACCGCCGAGAGTCCGAGCATTCCGGACAGGACGCGATCATTGTCGCGGCCGACCGTCGGCGCGGGGGTGCGCAGCCAGCGCTCGACGCTGGCGAAGCGGAACGGCCATGCCGGCAAGGGCAGGGCGCCGACGACCGGGTGCTCGAGGGCTTCGAAATATCCCCGCGCGCGCAGCTGTGGGTTGGTCTGTAGCAGCCGGCACGGATCCGCGACCTCGGAGGCCGGGATGCCGAGCCGGCGCAGCTCGGACACCAGCTCGGCCCGCTCGCGCCCGCGTGTCCACTCGCGCAGCCGCATGTCGATCACGTCGTGCGCCGCGCGGCGCCCCGCGCGGGTCTCGAGCGCCGTATCCATCGCCCACGGCGGGTTGCCGAGCGCCGCGCGCAGGGCGCGCCACTGCGCGTCATCGGCCACCGACAGCGCCAGCCATGTTTCCATGCCGGGCTGCCCACCGGCGCAGGGATAGAGGCCCTGTGGCGCGGCCAGCGGCGAGCGGTTGCCGTCGCGCTGCATCAACCTGCCGTAGGCGGTCCACTCGACCACCTGCTCGGCGGCGACGTTGAGCGCGCTCTCGACCATCGTGCTCTCGACGTGGTGGCCGCGTCCCGAGGCAGCGCGCTGCATGAGCGCGACGAGGATGGCGAAGGCGGCGTGCGCACCGGCCAGTGGGTCACACGGGCAGCGCGGAATGCGCGGCTGATCGTCGCGGTGCCCGGTCGTCCAGGCGAGCCCCGAGAGCTGCTCCATCGTCTGGGCGAAGCCGGTGTGGTCACGCCACGGGCCCGAGAGGCCGAAGGCCGGCATGCGCACGAGGATGGCGGTCGGATTCAGCTCCTGGATACGCTGCCAGCCGAGTCCGAAGTTACCGAGCACCCGCGGCGTGAAGTTCTCGACCACCACATCCGAGCGGCGGATCAGGCGCTCCAGCAGCTCGCGCCCCGTCGCCTGGTCGAGGTCGAGCGTGATGCCGAGCTTGTTGCTGTTCGCCTGCAGAAAATGCGGGCATGCCTCCCACCACTGCTCATAGCTGGCGGCCATCAGGCCGCCGACCATGCGCATGCCGTCGGGACGGCCGACCGATTCGACGTGGATGACCTCGGCGCCGAAGGTCGCCAGGGCGTGCGTCGCCGCCGGCCCGGCCCACCAGGCGGTAAGATCCAAGACTCGCAGCCCCGTCAGAGGCAGCGCCTCGTCCGCTGCGCTGCCGCGATCGGCCGGCGCCGGCGCGACGCGGGCGGCGTCGGTGTGCTCGCCCAGGCGCGGCGCCGGTCGCGGCGCCGGCGGGTCGGCGTCGTCGATCCGGTAGGGCCGGCGCGGCTGCCGGAAGCGCCCGTTCGCGCTCGCCACGAAGACGCCGCGTGCCACCAGCTGCTCGTGCCGCGGCAGGGTCTCGCCGTTGCCGATCGGGGCGACCGGAATACGCAGCAGCGCGGCGCGCTCGATGATCTCCGCCGTCGTATGCGTCGTGGTCCAGCCGCGGACGATCGCGTTCCACTCGTCGAAGCGCATCATGCGCCCGGCGACCTGGGCGAGCATCTCGTCGGCCTGCAGATCCGGGCGCTCGATCAGCAGCAGGAAGTCGAGGAACTGCTGGCGGGAATTGGTGCAGAAGCCGACGTAGCCATCGACCGTCGGCTCGATCGACGGCGTCTCCACCGTCGGGGCGAGAAACGCAACCTGGGGATCGTCCGGCGATCCGTTCATCAGCCGGTTCATCGACTCGGAGAACTGCGTGAACACGAGGTTGGCGGTCTCGAGAAGCGACAGGTCGATGAGTTCCCCCCGCCCGGTCGCGCGCGCCCGCAACAGGGCCGGCAGCGCCGCCACGGCTCCGTACACGCCCGCCCCCCACTCGGCGATGCGGCCGCCGGCCTGGAAGGGCTCCTGCCCCATCACCCCGCGCATCCCGATCGACCCCGACTCCGCCTGCAGGGTGAACTCGGTGGCGCGGCGGTCGGCCCACGGCCCGCGCAGGCCGTAGGGGGTGATTGAGAGGACGACGAGGGTCGGATGGTCGGTCCGCAACCGATCGGCATCCAGTCGGGCCGGCGCGTCCGACTCGAGGCCGTGCGCTTCGATGACGACATCGGCCGCGGCGAGGAGCGCGGCGACGTGCGGGTCACTGGGCGCCCCGACGACGGACTGTTTGCCGGCATGCAGATAGGTGAACAGCGCCGAGTCCTCGCCGCCCAGCTCGGCGCCGGTCGCCGACCAGCGGCGCAGCGAGTCGCCCTGCCGCGACTCGAGCTTGACCACCTCGGCGCCCGCATCGATGAAGAGCTTGCCGCAGTAGGGACCGGCGATCTGATCCGCGCATTCGACGACGCGCACGCCCGCCAGGCCGGTCTCCATCCGCGCGTCGCCTCCGGTCACGCCAGCAGCCGCTTCGGATCTCGGCCATCGACGAATCCGATGAAGGGAAAGAGCATGCTGTAGCCGAGCATCGCCTGGATCGTCTCGCTGCACAGCCTGGCCCGATCCCTGGAGATCGCCAGACTGTAGTTCTCCTGCTGGCGCGCCCACGGCTCGCAGTACTGCGCCGTCGCGGCCATGCGCGTCGCGCCGCTGCGATTGGCGCCCGCCCCGTGCCACAGGGTCCCGAGGAAGAACACCACCGACCCGGCCGGCATCACTGCCTGGACGAGCGCCTGTCGGTCGCCGTCGGTCGGCGCCTGCGCTCCCCGCAGATGGCTCAGCGGCAGCACCAGGGTGGCGCCGTTCTCCGCCGTGAAGTCGTCGATCGCCCAGATGGTGGCGGCACTGACGGCGGGCCGTGGACGCGCGAGGGGATAGAACCCGTCGTCGTGGTGCAGGGGCTGCGGCACCTCGCCGGGATGGATGTCGATGACCTGCAGCTGTGACAGGAGAAAGTTCGCCATCAGGATGCGGTCCAGCAACGACAGGATGAGCGGGTGCTCGACCAGTGGGTTGCAGGCGAGCGTCTTCTCGATGACCGCATAGATGCGACGCGTCTTGTGCCCCTCGATCTCGTTGCGCCCGTCGTGCTGCAGGAACGGCCGTGCCGCGTCCCCGATGGCCGCCATCGTCTCGCGCGGCACCAGCTCCGGGATGATGACGTAGCCCCGCTCCTGCACCTCGGCGAGGAGCGCCGCGACGCGCGCCTCGTCGACGCCCTGGCGCGGCGCCACGCTGGCGCCCGAGGCGCGAAGCGCGTCGAGCGGGGTGCCATCGGCATTGACGTAGGTTCGCTCCCGCATGGCGCAGGCCCTCGTCCCCGCCGCCTACGAGAGGCGGACCGGAACCTCCTTCGGGGCGACGAGAATCGGACTGTAGATGCCCAGCGCACTGTAGGTCGGCGGACCCAGCAGCTCGATGCGGCGGGTGCGCCGCAGCAGCTCTTCGAAGAGAATGGCGATCTCGCGGCGCGCCAGATTCGCGCCGAGGCAGAAGTGTGGCCCGCCGCCGCCGAAGGCGAGGTGCTCGTTCGGCCGCCGGCGAATATCGAAGCGGAAGGGGTCAGCGAAGACGTCCTCGTCGCGGTTGGCCGAGGGGTACCAGAGCGTCACGCGGTCCCCGGCGGCGATGCGCACGCCGCGGATCTCCGTGTCGCGGGTGGCGCGGCGCGCGAAGTAGGACACTGGCGAAGACCAGCGCAGGATCTCCTCCACCGCGGCGTCGAGCGCGGTCGGGTCCTGGCGCAGCGTCTCGAGCTGCTCCGGATGCTCGACGAGCGCCATCAGCCCGCTGGCGATGGCGTTGCGGGTCGTCTCGCTCCCGGCGACGGTGAGCACGAGGAAGAAGAGATCGAGCTCCATGTCGCCGAGGCGGGTGCGGCCACCGTCGTCGGTGTCGATCTCGACCGTCGAGAGGATCGTCCAGACGTCGTCCTGCGGCTGGGCGCGCTTCGCCTCGCCGAGCGTCCGCGCGTACTGGAACATCTCGGCCTGGATCGCCATCTGCTGCTCCGGGGACCGCTCGGCGTCCGCATCCCCGGCCGACACGAAGTCGTTCGTCAGCGTGAACAGCCGGCGCCGATCCTCCACGGGGATCCCGACGATGTCGGCGATCACGTGCATCGGCAACTGGTAGGCGACGTCGGCAACGAAGTTGCATGTGCCGCGCGCCAGCGCCTCGTCGACGACCACCGCCGCCCAGCGCCGCATCTGCTCCTCGAGACGCCCGACCATGCGCGGCGTGAAGCCGGCGCTGATCAGCCGCCGCTGCCGGGTATGCTCGCGGCCGTCCATGCTGACGAGCATCGTGCCGCGCATCTCCGGCCGGTGCGCCAGCGACGGGCCGTCGAGGGCGCTGAAGAGCTGCGTATCGCGGTTCGCGGCCTGGACATCGCCGTAGCGCGACAGCACCCAGAAGCCCGCATCCTCGCCGAGGAACTGCCGCGGAGCGGCCTGCCACCAGACCGGCGATTCGCGCCGCAGGCGTGTGAAGACCGCGTGGGGAAAGCCGTTGCGGTACAGACCGGCCTCGCTCAGGTCGAGGGCCGTGCGGTCGGTCCGGGGCGGTTCGGCGTGCGCATCGCTCATGGGGAATGTCCCGTGACGGGATCGTCAGCTCGATCGCGCCAGCACCACTCTCTTGCCATGAACTGAAAACTGGTTCAAGATTCAGGGCAATGTCGAGGCGCGGATCCGAACCCTCCATGCCGCCGCGCGGGCGATCCGGCTACGCCAAATCGGTCGACACGCGCGCCAGGATCATCGCCGCGGCACTCGAGGAGGCCAGTGATTCCGGCATCCACGAGACCTCGCTCGCCGCGATCGCGGCGCGCGCCGGCGTCGCGATCGGCAGCCTCAACTACCATTTCGGCTCCCGTGAAGGGCTGCTGCGCGAGCTGATGAGCGCGATGACCGCCGACCTGATGGTGCGTCTGCACGCCGTCGATGCGAACGAGGACGCGGACTTCTTCGCCCGCGAGCGCGCCAGCATGCTGGTGTACCTCGACCACCTGCGCGCCAATCCCGCCTATCTGCGGCTCGCCGGCGAGATCGAGCTGCACGAACCCGAACTGTACCGGCTGGCGGTCGCCGACTGGCGCGAGCGCATCACGGCACGCATTCGCGCCGGCATCGCCCGCGGCGACCTGCGTCGCATGGACGACGCCGAGATCGCAGCGCACGCGTACTTCATACTCGGGGCAAGCCAGTTCCTCGATCACCGCGTGCGGCGCCATGGCCACCCGTACCCCGCCGACGAGGCGGTGGTCGATGCCTATCTGGCGCTCCTGCGCGGCGGCCTCGGCCGACAACCCGCGCGGGCCCGCCGGCCGCGGGCGGCCTCCGGGTCGGCCGGTCCGTCGGCGCGCGAGCTCGGTCGCGCGCCGCGGCCCGCGCGGCCGAGAAGTGCGAGGCGATGACGTGAGCCAGACGCCGACCGAACTCGAATTCGACGCTGAGGCGCTGCGCGAGAAGTACCGCGCCGAGCGCGACCGGCGGCTGCGCGCCGACGGCAACGCGCAGTACATCGAGATGCGCGGCACCCTCGCGCACTATGCTGCGGATCCCTTCGTCGAGCGGGTCGCCGCGCGAGCGCCGTTGACCGACGAGATCGACGTCGCGCTGATCGGCGGCGGCTTCGGCGGGCTGCTGGTCGGGGCGCGACTGCGCCAGCTCGGGGTCGAGGGCATCCGCGTCATCGAGAAGGGCGGCGATTTCGGCGGCACCTGGTACTGGAACCGCTATCCGGGCGTCGCCTGCGACATCGAGTCGTACGTCTACCTGCCGCTGCTCGAGGAACTCGCCTCCGTCCCAACGGAGAAATACAGCCGCGGCCCGGAGATCCTCGCGCACTGCAAGGCGATCGCGGCGAAGTTCGATCTGTATCGCGACGCCTGCTTTCAGACCGAGGTCAGCGAGGTGCGCTGGGACGACCGGAGCGCCCGCTGGCTCATCACGACCAATCGCGGCGATGCGATGCGCGCCCGCTTCGTCTGCCTGGCGAACGGCTTCCTCCAGAAGCCGAAACTGCCGGGCATCCCCGGTATCGAGACCTTCGCCGGACGCTCGTTCCATACCAGCCGCTGGGATTACGCATACACCGGCGGTGATGCCGACGGCCATCTGACCGGCCTGCACGGCAAGCGCGTCGGCATCATCGGCACCGGCGCGACGGCCGTGCAGTGCGTGCCGCATATCGGCGCCGGCGCCGGCCACCTCTACGTCTTCCAACGGACGCCGTCCTCGGTCGACGTGCGCGCCAACCGCCCGACGGATGCGGACTGGGCCGGCAGTCTCGCGCCGGGTTGGCAGCAACGGCGCATGGACAACTTCCAGATCCTCACCGCCGGCGGCTACCAGGAGGAGGACCTGGTGAACGACGGCTGGACCGACATCATCCGCAAGCTGCTGTCGATGATGCTGTCCCCGGACCAGGCGGACGCAGCGTCGGGCGACCCGATGCGCCGCATGGAGACCGCCGACTTTCTCAAGATGGAGCAGGTGCGCGCGCGGGTGGCGTCGATCGTCAACGACCCGGCGACCGCGGAGGCGCTCAAGCCGTACTACCGCCAGTTCTGCAAGCGCCCGTGTTTCCACGACGCGTACCTACAGACGTTCAACCGCCCCAACGTCACGCTGGTGGACACGCAGGGCAAGGGCGTCGAGCGCATCACCGCCACCGGCGTGGTGGTCGCCGGCCGTGAGTACGCCCTGGATTGCCTCATCTTCGCCACCGGCTTCGAGGTGGGCACCGACTACGCGCGCCGGGCCGGCTATGAGCTCGTCGGCCGCAACGAGCTCACCCTGAGCGAGAAATGGCGCGACGGCGTGCGGACGCTGCACGGCATCCACATGCACGGCTTTCCGAACTGTTTCATGATGAGCATCGCGCAGTCGGGGTTCACCGTGAACTTCCCGTACATGCTCAACGAACAGGCCAAGCAGATCGCCTACGTCGTCCAGCGCGCGCTCGACGAGGGCCGGCAGACGCTCGAGGTGGCGGCGGCGGCCGAGGCGGAGTGGGTTGACACGGTCATCGCCCGCTCGGCGATCAGCGCCGACTTCGCCGAGCAGTGCACGCCGGGCTATTACAATAACGAGGGGCGACCGGGCGCGGCCGGCGCCCAGAACGGATTCTTCTTCGGCGCCCCGATGGAGTTCGTCGAGATCCTCACGCAGTGGCGCGCCGATGGCGCGATGCCGGGCCTCGAGTGCCGGCCGGCGTAGTACGCCGTCAGAGAGGAGACGCGATGTCGGGATACAGCGTCGATGTCGATCGCTACAAGTGGCGCGAGGTGACCGGTGAACCCGGGCAGGCGTTCCTCATCCGTCACGACTACACCATTCTCGATTACGATGCGGCGGCCGGCACGCTGAACATGCTCGTGCGCTGGCGGGACGACGGCGGGCACTGTCCGATCCATCGCCACACCTCGACCACCAGCGTGCTCGTGCTCGCGGGAGAGCAACACCTGTGGGACCTGCATCCGGACGGCAGGCGCGGTGCGCATCGGGTGCGGCGCGCCGGCGACCATGCGCTCACCGTCGGCGAGGCCCTGCCGCATCTCGAACGCGGCGGCCCGCAGGGCGGCGTCGTCTTCTTCGGCAATCACTCCCCGGACGGTCGTCTGTACGAGGTCTTCGACGACGGCATGAATCTCGTCATGGAGATCACCATGGAGTTGCTGGTGGCCGACTGGAAGGCCAACACCTGACGGGGGCAGCGGATGGAGCTCGAGTTCACTACCGAGCAGCGCCGTTTCCGAGACGAGCTGCGCGCCTATCTCGACAAGATGATGACCGAGGCCCTGCGCCGCGAGGTCGCCGGCGGCTTCGAGGGCGGCGGTCCGGAGTTTCGCCGGGCGATGCAGCAGATGGGCCGCGACGGCTTGCTCGGCATCAACTGGCCGACGCAGGATGGCGGGCAGGAGCGCTCCGCCATCGAGCAGTTCATTTTCGCGGACGAGGTCCAGGCCGTCGGCTTCCCGCTGCCCTTCCTGACCCTCAACACGATCGGCCCGATCCTGAGCAAATACGGCAGCGAAGGGCAGCGACGGTTTTTCCTGCCCAGGATCCTGGCCGGTGAGATCTTCTTCTCCGTCGGCTACTCCGAGGCCGATGCCGGCACCGACCTGGCGGCGCTGAAGACGCGCGCCGTACGCGACGGCGACGCGTGGGTCATCAGCGGCCAGAAGATGTGGACGAGCCTGGCGGAATACGCCGACTACATCTGGCTCGCCGCCCGCACCGACGCCGCGGCCGAGAAGCACAGCGGCATCTCGATGTTCCTCGTGCCGACGTCGGCGCCGAGCTTCTCCCGGCAGCCGATCCGCACCGTCGGCGGCGTCGCCACCAACGCCACGTTCTACGACGATGTGCGCGTGCCCGCTGAGAACCTCATCGGCGGCGAGAACAACGGTTGGCGCCTGATCACCAAACAGCTCAATTGCGAGCGCATCTCGGTCATGACCGTCGGACTCCTGCGTCGCAATCTCGAGGCGGTGACGGAGTGGGCGCGGGCGACGACCGTCGACGGACGCCGCGTCATCGACACCCCCTGGGTGCAGCAGAACCTCGCCCGCATCTACGCCAAGGCTCAGGTCCTGCGACTGATGAACTGGAAGCAGGCCTGGGCGGCCGCGACGGGCCTACCCAACATGGCCGATTCCTCGTCGATCAAGGTCTACGGCAGCGAGCTGAACATCGAGGCCTATCGGGCGCTGCTGGAAGTGACCGGCGCGGCGGGCGTGCTCACCGGCGGCAGCCCGGGCGCCGTGCTGCAGGGTCGGATCGAATCCTCTTATCGCAACGGCCTGATCCTCACCTTTGGGGCCGGCACGAACGAGATCCAACGCGACATCATCGCCATGGCCGGCATGGGCCTGCCGCACTACAAGTACTGAGCGCATGGATTTCGACTTCTGCGAAGAAGAGCGGGCCGTCGCCGACCTGGCGCGCACCATCCTCACCGACCAGGCGACCAACGACCGGCTGCGAGCGCTGGCGGCGAGCGGCGCGGACTACGACCGCGACCTGTGGCAGGCCCTGGCGCGGGCCGGCCTGCTCGGCACGGCGATCCCACAGGCGTTCGGCGGCGCCGACCTCGGCTTCCTGGCCCTCTGCCTGCTGCTCCGCGAAGTGGGGCGGAGCGTGGCGCCGGTGCCCGCCTTTGCCTCGCTCGTGCTCGCCGCGCTGCCGCTGGCGCAGTTCGGCACCGTCGCGCAGCAACAGGCGTGGCTGCCGTCGCTCGCCAGCGGGCAGCGGATCATGACTGGGGCGCTCGCCGAGTTCGCGTCGGCCAACCCCCTGAAGCCCGCGACGCGGGCCGACGTGTGCGGCGAGACGGTGCGCCTCAGCGGACTCAAGACCACCGTCCCCTACGCCGAACAGGCCTCGTACGTGCTCGTCCCAGCCCGCTGCAGCGATGGTACGATCGGGCTCTTCTTCGTCGATCCGCGCGGCGAGGGCGTGCACCTCACCGCCCAAACCACGTCGGACGGCCAGCCGCATGCACAACTCGAGCTGACCGACGCCCCGGTCCCCGTCGCCGCGCGCCTCGGGTCGCCGGGCGAGGGAGCCGGCGCCCTGCGCTGGCTGGTCCAGCGCGCCACCGCGGCGCGCTGCATGATGCAGCTCGGCGTGACCGAGCGCGCGCTGGAGATCACCGCGGAGTACGGCCACACGCGTATGCAGTTCGATCGCCCGCTGGGCAGCTTCCAGACGTTCCACCAGCGCGCCGCCGACGCCTACATCAACGTCGAGGCGGTTCGCCTGAGCGCCCTCGAAGCTACCTGGCGCCTGTCGCGCGGCCTCCCCGCCGACGAGCAGGTCGCGGTGGCGAAGTACTGGGCCGCCGAGGGCGGCCAGTCCGCTGCCTTTGCCTGTCAGCATCTGCATGGTGGCATCGGCATCGACGTCGAGTATCCGCTGCATCGCCATTTCACCTGGGCGATGCAGCTCGAACACGAGCTCGGCTCCGCCCGACACCACCTCGAGGCGCTCGGTCGAGCGATCGCGGTCGACGGGCTGCCGCCGGCATGAGCGGCGCGGTAGGTCCCTGAAGAGCGCCGCGACTCACCGCCGCGCCTGCGCCGCCGGCCTCATTGGCGGCCCACGTTGGGGGTGCGCCGCTTCGGGCTCTTGCGGACATTGGGTTCGGCATTCTCCGCACAAAGTGCGGAGAATGGTTGCCGCCTCGGCAATGGCCGGCTATAATCTCCGCAAGGGATGCGGAGAATGTACATCCATGAGCGAAGCGACTGGCCCGCGCTTCATTGGAATCTGGCCCGGCTGACCGAACCGTTGGCCGCGGTGCGCCATCAACAGGGGCGGCTGATTGGGCACATGGAGGCTCTTGGCTTCAATCTTCGCCAGGAGGCGGTGCTCAGAATCCTAACCGCCGACGTTCTCAAGAGCAGCGAGATCGAAGGAGAGGAGCTGGACGCCGAGCAGGTCCGGTCTTCGATTGCCCGGCGTCTCAGCATGGACATCGGCGGGCTCACGCCGGCCGACCGCAACGTCGAGGGCATCGTTGAAATGATGCTCGATGCCACGCGACGCTATGACGAACCGCTGACGGCGGAACGGCTCTTCGCCTGGCATGCGTCCCTGTTTCCGACCGGCCGCAGCGGCATGACGAGAATCAGGGTGGGCGCCTGGCGCAACGACAGCGCCGGGCCGATGCAGGTTGTCTCCGCACCGCTCGGAAAGGAGCGCGTTCATTTCCAGGGCCCGGCGGCGGCACGGCTCGATCGCGACGTGCAGGCCTTCGTGGATGACTTCAACGCGAAGGCCGAAGTCGATCTCGTCGTCAAAGCGGGCCTCGCCCATCTCTGGTTCGTGACCATCCACCCGTTCGACGATGGCAACGGCCGCATCGCGCGCGCCATCGCCGATATGACGCTCGCCCGTTCCGAGGGCAGCCCGCAACGCTTCTACAGCATGTCGGCGCAGATCCGGCAGGAGCGGAACGCGTACTACACCATCCTCGAAGAGACACAGAAGGGGACACTCGACATCACGCCCTGGATGGAATGGTTCCTGGGGTGCCTCGGACGCGCCATCGCAGACGCGCACAGCACGCTTGCGACCGTCCTCGCCAAAGCACGCGTCTGGGAGTCGATCGCCGGTGTCGCGCTCAACGAGCGCCAGCGGCTCGTGCTCAACCGTCTGCTCGACGGCTTCGAGGGGAAGTTGACGTCATCCAAGTACGCCGCGCTCGCCAAGTGCTCCCAGGACACGGCGTCGCGGGACATCCTCTCTCTGGTCGCGCGCGGTGTTCTGATCCGCAGCCCGGCACGGGGCCGGAGCACAAGCTATGCGCTGGCCGGGATCGACGCTGGTCTGTAGGAACGATTACGCAGGAGCGTTTCAGACTTCGGCATTACGTCGAAGCTTTCGATCGTCCACACCAGCGGTGCCGGATTCACCTGAATCATGCCGATACGCGGACGGTTGAGATCGACGATCAGCAGCAGCCCGCCGGTCCACATGCCCAGCATCAGCGCCATCAGGATCAGCGGCCGGTGGCCGGACACGCCGATCTGGAAACCCAGCGCGCCGATCGCCAGGACCGCGCCGACTAGCAGCATGAGCGGCAGGTGGGCTGGCGTCCGGCTGTCGAAGGCGAAGCGGCTCGACAGCGCGGCGTCGAACATCTGATTCAGCGCGGCGATAAGACTGGCCGTCACCGGCGTCGGCTCGCGCTGCGCCAACGGCTTCAGATGTTGCCAGATCTCCTGCTGCAGCGCGTTGGTGCGCGCGATCAGCGCCGGTTCGCCTGCCACCGACGGGGTGGTGACGTAGGCGAGGCGGACCTTCGCGTAATCCTCGATGCGCGACGCGATCACCGCCCCCTCGGCGGCGGCAATGGCCTGGGCGCGCAGCCAGGCGGTGCCGATCGTGTTGGCTTCCAGCACCACCATCTCGCGGCGGGCCTCGTAGCGGCTTTGCGCGATGCTGATGGTCAGGCCGAGGGTGAAGGCCAGGAGCGCGAACATGCCGGCGGTGACGCTGCCGATCCCGGATACCTCACGTTCCGGATGCACCCGCCGCTTCTCGCTCCAGGCGCCGATGCGGAAGCCTATCTCGCCGGCCAGCCAGAGCAGCAGGAAGATCACGACGGCCAGCGGCAGCAGGCTGGTCTGGGTGAGCGAATCGAAGAACTGGTCGATCATCTGTGCTCGGCTCGATTCAGATGGCGCGTGAAGTCGTCACCCTCGCAACGAACCCGCCGCGCCGCAAGGCAGGCGCTGGGAGTTCGACGCCGCGGGGCTGATGCGACCTGGGCCTGTAGATCGCGACGCTCACCGCGCGCCCGGATCGTCTGGCCTGCGGAGGTCACCCCGGCACGGCCTGTGTCGCGACGAAACCGCCGACGTCGTCAGCGGACCCGGCGCGGCTGGCGGACCGGCTGCCGGTTCGGCTGGCGGCGGCGAGTGTCGTGGGGGAAGTTCCGTGCCCGCGCCCTCGAACAGCAGCGCTTGCCGGCGCGGGCGCGGCGGTGGCCGGCCCGGCCCAGGGTCGCGGGACGCGCCCTGGGCCGATGACCGACAGGGATCGCGTCTACGGTCGCGTCGGCTCGAGCTCGAGTACCTGCTGGAACGTCGGGCGGTTGGTGAAGGGGATCGTGTTCGGGAGCAGTCCCGGCACGAAGCTGGTGCGTCGCGCCGGCCGGCGCCACAAGGCCGGATCGGCCTGACCGAGCTGCAGGGCGGTGGCGTCGGCGGCCTGATGCAGCGCCTGCCACAGCGAGTCGCGGCAGGCCGTCAATGCGCCGGCGCCGCAATAGGAGAGGTTGAACGGCCCGACGACCGGATCGCCGAGCAGCCTGCGGAGATCCTTGTCCACGTACGATGCGCCCTCCAGGCCGTCGAGGTTGCGGACGTTGTCCAGGTCGTTGACCAGCGCTCCGAACACTGGCGCCATCACCGCTCTGGCGATCGGCTGCCAGACCGTGTCCATGACCGTCGGACCCGCCTCGTCGTAGAATCCGTCGTCGGTGGCATCGACGCGCGGGGCGTCGCGGCCGACCCAATCGTCGAGCAGATCGAGGATCTGCTGGTCGCGCGGAGCCGGGGCCGGCCCCGTGCGCAGCACCCGGCTGACGAGGGGCCAGACGGGTGAGCGATTGTCCTCACTGGCGGCGCGGTTCATGATCCCGACGTTGTCCGTGATCTGCACCTGAGCCGGAAACCGGTCGAGCAGCTCGACGCGATGGACGGACCCGTACGGCTCGTCGTCGCCGTGCATGAATCCCGGCGCCGAGCGGTTGTTCCAGTTGAGCAACAATCCGCCTGGGCCGCTGTGATCGTGCGGATGGCGCTTCTCCCCGAGGAAGCCGCGCCACTCGTACTTGCCGGTGCCGAGCGTCGGCAGGCGCCGATCGAGTCCGCGCGCGCGGCGCGGCAGGCGGCCCGAGGAGTAGTACGCGGTGCCGCGGCGCGAGACGTAGGCCCAGTTGAACGTGAAGCCGAACTCGTTCGCGGTGCGCCAGAAGCGCCGCGTCGAACTCGCCCTGCCCTCGGTCATGTGCTTCAGCGCGGCGAGATTGAGCACGTCGCGGCCGAACGTCGAGCGTTGGCGCGACAGCGCGAAGGGCTTGCCGCCGACGGTGGCGGTGCCGAAGACGGGGCCGTGGATCGTCAGGTTGTAGGTGAGCGGGGTGGTCCCCAGGACACCGGCGGTGAAGGTGGTCATGGCGCGACATTCGTCGTTGAAGACATAGTGCTTCGACGCGCGCGTCGGCGGCCCGCCGCCTGGCTCGCAGAGCTGCTCGGCGAACACGTCGCGGACGTCGTGCCCGGCCGAGGTCAGGCTCCACGCGTAGTCCGGCGTGCGCCCGATCAGGATGTACATCGACAGGCCCGGCACGGCGGCACCCTGCGCGGTGTACCCCGGTCCATGCAGAGAGATCTGCTGGACGATCTCCGGGTAGTAGTAGCCGAGCTGCGGGCCCATGACGGCGAGCGAATTGCCCGAGGCCGAGCGCGCCGGCGCGGTGACCAGGAAGTTCGACGCGCGCTGCCGCGCCGGGGCCGCCGCCGCCAGGGCGGCCGGCTGGCGCGGATCGATGCTCTGGATGGAGCCGGCGTCGACGACCACCGACCCGGTCACCTCGCCGCCGGTCAACGGACCGTAGCGGAAGGGCCGATCGATCGTCGTCGGCGCCTCGGGGTCGTCGGCCAGCATCACGTCGACCCATGCCTTGTGGCCGGTGTCGGCGCCGAGCTGCTGCTGCAGCTTGGCGAGCAGATCGGAGTTGGCCGCTTCGCCGCCGCCGCCGGCGCCAAAGATCGAGCCGATGAACGCCGTTATCGCGACGACGTCGTTCACCGTCACGGGCGGCTGCGTAATGTTGCTCGCCGCGAAGTAGGCGTTGGCGCCATCGGCGTAGGCCTGCGCGTCGGCGATGATCTCCTGGCCCTCGTCGCCGTAGGTGTCGATCAGCAGCTGCACCTGCTGGGTCACCAGCGCTTCGGCCTCCGCGCTCGGCACGAACGACTGGATGCTGGTGACCAGCGAGAAGGCGTCGATGTTGGGCACGTCGGCGACGGCGACGCGCGCCGGGCCGCGTCCGATCTGCAGCAGCAGGCCGCGGTCGCGCGCCGCCACCCAGCCGGCGCCGAAGGCGACATCCGCCCGCGTCGTGCCGTACACATGCGGCACACCGTACGCGTCGTAGACGATGCGCAGCCCGACGCGGCCGGTCGCCTCCTCGCGGCTCGGCTCGATCGGCTGGAAGTCCTCGGGGATGAAGAAGGTATCGATGTCCGCGCGGGTGATGTTGTCGCGCAGCGGCGTCAGCCCCGAGTACAGCTGCAGCTGGTCGGTGGAGTTCACCGTGAACGGCACGCCGCCGAAATTCCCGGGCGGCAGAATGTAGCGGGCGAT
>JANNRA010000151.1:0-28922 GCA_031401035.1 bacterium
CGTCACGCCCCACTTCGACACGCGCGTCGTGTGCACCACCTCGTCGCGCGCCGCGCCGCTCGCCACGTCGACGCCGGTATCGAGCTGGAAGGCGCCCACCAGGCGGGTCAGCGACGCCATGGCGAGCAGGCTCAGGCGGTCGCCGAGCGGCATCCGGGCGGCGCGAAAGGCGCGCCAGTCGGTGATGGCGAAGTCGAGCGGCCCGCCCCAGCGGCCGGCGACGGCGCGGAAGTACGCCCAGTTCGGTGCGTCGGTCGGCATGCGTCGCGGACTGTGGCCGGGGTCGATACGGATGTCCATCCCGCCCTAAGGCGTGAAAACTCGGTGGAGGGCGCCGACGGGGCGGCGCCCTCCAGTGCCTCCCGAACTCACGGTATTTTCACAGCAGGGTCAGGGTGAGGGGATCCAGCCCCAGGCGAGCAGGGCGATGCCGAGCAGCGCCACGCCGGCCGCGACCCAGCGCCAGCCCGCGCCGCGGCGCGTCGGCGTCGCGGCGACGCAGGTCGCGCAGACCGCGCGGCGGCTGGTGAGGCGCATCACCAGTTCGACGCAATCGGCGCAACAGAGGGCGCCACAATCGGCGCACAACCCGGCCGCCGGCGCGTGGCAGTACACGCAGTACTCGTGTTCGGGCTGGAAGGGCTGTTCCTGCACGGCGGTGATCGTGGATGCGCCGCCGCGGCAGCGCAAGGGCGCGGGCTGTTCGCGTCGCGCGGCTGGCGCTACATTCGCGCCCATGGCGAAGAAGACTCCGCCGCCGGACGTGACGCCGGCCCTGCAGACCTTCGGGGCGTTGCTGCGGCAGGGCGGCGTCGCGGTCGGCGCCGTGCCGCCGGCGGCGCCGGCTCCCGCGCCGGCCGCCGCCAGCGCGGACGGCCTCGATCTGGCGGGCGCCGGGGCGCTGGTGGTGCGCCGCGAGCGTAAGGGGCACGGCGGCAAGACCGTCACCATCATCGACGGCCTGGCGCTGCCCCCGGCGCGTCTCGAGGCGCTGGCGCGCGCCATGCGCAAAGCGCTCGGCTGCGGCTCTTGGGCGGAGAGCGGCCGCGTTGCGTTGCAGGGCGATCTGGCCGATCAGGCCGCGGCCTGGCTGCAGCGTCACGGCGCGCGCCGCATTACGCGCGGCAACTGAGGCGCCGCGCCCGCCTGTGGGCGGCACTGCGGCGCCCGGCGGCAATTTCCGAACGCTCCGCGGCCGCCGCCGCGTGGTCCCGCACACGTCCAGACACATGGCATGTCCTTTGCGACACTGGGTGGTGGCGATGGGACCCTCCGGCGAACTGCGGCTGCTCAAGTTTCTCCTCCAGCACCAACTTATCCCCGCGACGGTCGGGCAGACGCTCGAGGCCGAGCTGGCGGAACCGAAGGAGAAGGGCGGTGTGCGCGTCCTGGCGTGGCTGGCCGAACGCGGCCTGATCGACGAGGAGGAACTCGCCTTCCATCTCGCCCAGCGGCTGCGCATCCCCTACCTCAACCTCGCCACCAGCGTCCTCGACCCCGAGGCGGTGGCGATGATTCGCGAGGATCTCGCGACCCGCTACCAGGTGGTGGCGTTGCGCGAGGACGGGCAGGCGCTGATCGTCGCCGCCGCCAACCCGCTCGACCGCGACGCCGTGCGCGCCGTCGAGTTCGCCACCGGCCGGCGCATCCGCCTGGTGCTGGCCACCGCCTCGGCGATCGCCGATGCGCTCGCCCGCGCCTACCATTTCGATGCGACGCTGGGTGCCTATCTGCAGAACGTGCCGGGCGAGATCGAGGTGCCGATCACCACCATCGAGGACGACGTCGCCGACCTCGACGCGTTGCGCAAGCAGACGACCCTGCCGCCGGTGGTCAAGTTGCTCAACCTGATCCTGCTCGACGGCATCCGCGCCAGCGCCAGCGACATCCACATCGAGGCGACGCCGACCGAGATGCGCGTCCGCTACCGCATCGACGGCATGCTGCAGGAGGTCTTTCAGTTCCCCAAGTGGATCAACGACTCGCTGGTGGCGCGCTGCAAGGTGCTGGCGAAACTCGACATCACCGAGCGGCAGAAGCCGCAGGACGGCCGCATCCGCGTCGAGCTGCGCGAAGGCGCCGTCGATATGCGTGTCTCCAGCCTGCCGACGCAGTTCGGCGAGAAGGTCACGCTGCGTATCCTCAATGCCGCCGCCGCGCCGAGTGGTCTCGACCATCTCGACCTCTCCGAGCGCGACCTGCGCGTCGTGCGCCAGGCGATGGGACGCCCGCAGGGGATGATCCTCGTCACCGGCCCGACCGGCAGCGGCAAGACGACCACGCTCTACAGCATGCTCGCCGAGCTGGCCGCCTCGACGCGCAATATCGTCACCATCGAAAATCCGATCGAGTACCGCCTGCGCGGCGTCAACCAGGTCGAGGTGAACGAGAAGCGCGGTCTCACCTTCGCCGGCACGCTGCGCTCGATCCTGCGCCAGGACCCGGATGTCATCCTGGTCGGCGAGATCCGCGACCAGGAGACGGCGCACATCGCCGTGCAGGCGGCGCAGACCGGCCATTTGGTGCTGAGCACACTGCACACCAACGACTCGGTGGCGACGGTCACCCGCCTGCTCGACCTCGGCATCGAGCCCTACGCGCTCGGGCCGTCGCTGAACCTCATCATCGCCCAACGGCTGATGCGCAAGGTCTGCGAGCGCTGCGCCGAGGTGGGGCCGGCCGACGCCGAGGCGCAGCGCGCACTCGGCCTGTTGGCGGGCGCCACGGTGCGTCGCGGCGTCGGCTGCCGCGCCTGTCAGAACACCGGCTACGCCGGGCGGCGCGCCGTGCTCGAGGTGATGAACATCACCTCGCCGCTGATGCGTCTGCTCGAGGCGCGCGCCGGCGACGGCGCCCTGCGCCAGCAGGCGATCGACGACGGCATGGTGCCGCTCGGCCGCACCGCGGTGCGCTGCGTGCTCGACGGCGTCACCACCCCCGACGAGGTGCTGCGCGCCGTCGATGTCGCCGAGGCCGAGCCGCGCTGCCCGGCCTGCGAACGCGTCGTCGACGCCCGCTACGCGGTCTGTCCGCACTGCACCGCGTCGCTGAAACTCGCCTGCGCCAGCTGCCAGAAGGCGTTGCAGCCGGAATGGCAGGCGTGTCCGTACTGCGGCACCGCCGCGCCGCGCATCCTGCCGGCCGCCGTGGCCGGCCCGCCGGGCAGCCCGCCGCCCCTCGACCCGACCCGCCGCTTCCGCGTCCTGGTGGTCGACGACGATGCCGAGAGCCGCTACCTGCTCACCCACCTGCTCGACCGCAGCGGCCTGCCGGTCGATGTCGAGACGGTGTCTGACGGTGCCGAGGCCCTACGCCGCGCCGCGCGCGAGCCCTTCGATCTCATCCTGCTCGACGTGATGATGCCGACGATGGACGGCTTCGCCGTCTGCGAACGCCTGCGCGCCAGCATCCGCACCGCCTTCATCCCGATCCTGATGTTGACCGCGCTCGACGACAGCGACAGCCGGGCCCGCGGTTTCGCCGTCGGCACAGATGACTTCGCCAGCAAACCCTTCCAGCGCGCCGAGCTGCTGGCACGCGTGCGGCGCATCCTGCACCGGACCTACGGGTTGCGGCCGGAGACGCAGCCGCTCGTCGCCGACGCGCCCGCCGTCGAGCAGCCGAGCCTCTGAGCTGCCGGCGCGTCGCCGGCGAGATCGCCCAGCATCACATCCCGAGGCAAAGAACAGACTTCACTACGGAGACACGGAGACGACGTGAACCCCTCCGTGCCTCCGTGGTGAAATCCCCCTACGGCACCAGCACCACCCGCCCGAAGGCCTGGCGGCTTTCGATGTAGGCGTGCGCGGCGGCGGCCTCGGCGAGCGGGTAGGTACGGTCGACGATGACCCGCAGCGCGCCGGCGGCGAGGTCGGCGAGGTGGCCGGCGATCATCGGGTGGACCCGGGCGTGGTTGAGCACCAGCTCGGCGCCGAGGAAGACGCCGCTGACCGACTTGTTGCCGGGGCGCAGCGCGTCCCAGTCGGCGCGGAAGGCGTCGCGGCCCGCCGAGCCGACGTAGGAGATGCGACCGCGGTAGGCCGCCGCCTCGATGCTGCCGGCGAGTGTCTTCCCGCCGACCGAGTCGACGATGACGTTGGCGCCGCCGCCGCCACTCTTCTCGCGCGCCACGGCGACCCAGTCGTCGCGGCGATAGTTGATGCCGTGGTCGAGGCCGAGCGGCTTCAGCCGTTCGAGGCGCTCGTCGCTCGACGCCGTCGCCAGCACCGTCGCGCCGGCGCGTTTGGCGAGCTGAATGGCGGCGATGCCGACACCGCCGGCGCCGGCGTGGATCAGCGCCACCTCACCCTTCTGCAGGCGGCCGAATTCGAACAGGCAGTCGTCGGCGGTGCCGAACGGGATCGGCACGCAGGCGCCGAGGGTCAGGTCGAGCCCGTCGGGCAGCACCCAGGTGGCCATCGCCGGCACCGACACCAGCGCGGCGTGCGAGCAGTGCTGCATCACCACCACCACCGCCTGGCCGACGGCGCGTCCCTCGACCCCGTCGCCGACCTCGCGGACGATGCCAGCGCACTGGTAGCCGACGATGTGCGGCTGTCCCGCCATCATGCCGCCGGCGCGGTTCAGCGTATCGCCGCCCTCGATGCTGATCGCCTTGACCTCGACCAGCAGCATCCCCGCCCCGCAGGTGGGATCGGCCACGTCCTCGTAACGGAACACATCCGGAGACCCCGTCTCGTAGTACACCGCTGCCTTCATGCCCGGGCCCTATGTCCCCTCAGCGCTTCTTCGCCTTCAGATAGCGCTGCACCGCCTCGCTGTAGAGCTTCTGCAGCTTGCTGGTGATCGGGCCGCGCCGGCCGGTGCCGAGTCTGCCCTCATCGACCTGGACGATCGGAATGAGCTCGATCATCGACGAGGTGAGGAAGGCCTCGTCGGCGAGGCGGATGTCGGTGGTGGTGATGTCGCGTTCGACGACCGGGATGCGGGCGGCGTGGGCGAGGTCGACGACCATGCCGCGCGTGATGCCCGGCAGGATACCGCCGTGCGGCGAGGTGAACAGCGTCTTGTCGCGCACGACGAAGACCGAGGTCGTGGTGCCCTCGGTGAGGACGTGGTCGCTGCGCACGAACAGACCCTCATAGGCGCCGTGGTACGAGGCCAGCACCTTGCCGACGATGGCCGGTAGATAGTTGAGCGACTTGTGTTCGGGAATGAAGCCGTGGCGCGAGAACGGCAGCAGGGCGATCTTGACGCCGCGCTTCTGGCGGCCGGCGATGTCGCGGTCGAGCGCCTTGACCATGATCAGGGTCGTCGGCTTGGCGATGTCGGGCGGCAGCACGCGCGGCTCGGCCGGGCCGCGCGTGATGGTCAGGCGCACCCAGGCGTCCTGGCGGGAGAGGCCGTTCTTGGCCAGCAGCTCGCTGATGGTCTTCGGCCAGTCGAGGTTGGGAATCGGGATGCCGAAGATGTCGGCCGAGGTGCGCAGCCGATGAAAGTGCTCGCCGATGGCGAAGGCCGTGCCCTTGTAGGCGCGCATCGTCTCGAACAGGCCGTCGCCGTAGAGCAGGCCGCGGTCGTAGACGCTGATCGTGGCTCGCTTGGCGTCGACGATGCGCCCGTTGAGAAACACGTAGCCGGTCTTGGTCATCGCGCATCCCTTTCCATCGTCGCCAGGGCGCGCACCAGCGCCTCGGTCTTCAACTTCGTTTCGGCGTACTCATGCTCCGGGTCGGAGTCGGCCACGATGCCGCCGCCGGCCCAATAGCACAGGCCGTCGGCGTCGAGCACGGCTGTGCGGATGGAAATATTGAACGTCGTGCGGCCGTCCGCGTCGCTCCAGCCGATGGCGCCGGTGTAGAAGCCGCGCGCCGCGGGTTCGAGCTCCTCGATGATCTGCATGGCGCGAACCTTCGGCGCGCCGGTGATCGAGCCGCCGGGGAAGATCGCGCGCAGCACGTCGGCGAGCGCGGTGCCGGGGCGCAGACGGCCGCGCACGGCCGACACCATGTGCGTCAACAACGGGTAGGCGCGCTCGGCGAAGAGGTCGGCCACCGCGATGCTACCGGTGGCGCAGATGCGGCCGAGGTCGTTGCGCTCGAGGTCGACGATCATGACGTGCTCGGCGCGCTCCTTCGGGTCGGCGGCCAGATCCGCCCGTCCGGGCGACATTCCCGCGGCCCTGTCCGTTGCGCCCTCCAGGGCCGGATCGATCACGGAGGTCCCTGCGCGGGTGCCCTTGATCGGGTAGGTGGCGATGCGCTCGCCGTCGAGGTGCAGGAGGCACTCGGGGGAGTTGGACACCAGCGTCCAGGCGCCGCCGTCGAGGTAGGCGGCGTAAGGCATGGGGTACTGTTCCGACCAGGCGGCGACCAGCGCTGGGGCCTCGGCCTGGTGGACGGCGGCATGGAACGGATAGGCGAGATTGACCTGGTAGATGTCGCCGGCGGCGATGTACTCGCGCGCCCGCGCCAGCATGGCCAGGTAGTGGGCCTTGGCGATCATCGGGCGCGGAGGGTCTGCCGGCGGCGCGTCGCCGCACGGCAGCGGTTCGGCGCTCTCGTACCAGCGCCGCGCCGCGTCGAGGCCGGCCGCGTCGGCGGCGACCAGGTGCGCGCCGCCGCCGCGGTGATCGACGCGCAGCGACCAGTCGTAGCGGGCTGCAAAGAGCAGCGGCGTCTTCGGCCAGGGCAGGCGGCGCGGCAGGCGCTCGAGGCGGTGCTTGAGGTCGTAGCTGAGCGCGCTGGCGACCCCGCCGCCCTCGCCGCCGCGGCGGCGGGCGTCGGCAACGAAGGCCTGCCACTGCGCCCACGGGTCGCCCCAACGCCAGTGCTCGACGCCACGTTCGCGCCAGCAGGACCACCCGGAGGGCCAGGCGGTCAGCGTTGCCGAGGGCGAATCGCTGTAGCGCGCCATCCCGTCGCCCCACGAGTCGGCGCCGCCGCCGTCGAACAGTGCGCGGTGCGGGCGCGGGCCGCCGCGCCGCAATAGCGCCGAGAGGCGCAGCGGGCGCGCCACTTCTTGCGTCGGCATGGGCTTCCTGCTTTGGCTGACCAGCCGTTCCTAACGGGCGATCTGGCGCGGCGCAACACGCCGGCGTCCGTGTCGGCAGTGCGCATGAACGGGTCGCTCTCCCTGCTGCATTCGGTCCTGCCGGCCAGCGTTGGCTTGCATGTCCGCATCCCCTCGGCGCATCCGTCGGCGCAGATCCTCGGTACCGACCGCATGGGCTCGGGCACGCTGGTCGAGGCGAGCGGCATCGTCTTGACGGTCAACTACGTCGCCCTGGGCGCGGCGGAGATCGAAGTGACGCTGCAGGATGAGACGCGCCTGGCCGGGCAGGTGATCGCGCAGGACTTCCACAGCGGCCTGGCGGCGATCAAGATTCCCGGCGGCGAGTATCCCTCCGTGGCCTGCGTCGGCAGCGAGGGTCTCGCCACCGGCCAGGACGTCTTCATCGTCGCGGCGGCCGGCGGCAGCCAGCGGCGCGTCAACAGCGGCGCCATCTCTTCGCTGGCGCCCTTCGACGCATTCTGGGAGTTCCAGCTGGCGCGCGGCATCGCCACGACCGCGATGAATCCCGGCCTCGGCGGCGGCGGGCTGTTCACCACCAGCGGGGCGATGGTCGGCGTCGTCTCGCTCGATCTCAACGAGGTCGGCCGCTTCACCCTCGCCGTGCCGGGCGAACACTGGGTCGAGCACCGTGCCGAGTTGCTGCAGTACGGCCGCCGCGTCTCGCGTCCGCCGCGCGCCTGGATCGGCCTCTATTGCTACATGCTGCGCGAACACGTCGTCATCGCCGGCGTCCTCCCCGGCACCCCCGGCGAGCGCGGCGGTCTGCATCCCGGCGATGTCGTCGTGTCGATCGACGATAGTCCCATCGCCGACCGCCAGGAGCTGTACGCCCGCCTCTGGACGCACGCCCCCGGCGATCGGATCCGCTTCCAGGTCTTCCGCGACGACGCGGTGCGCGAGGTCGTCGTGGACAGTACCGACGCCGAGAGCTTCTTCGCGTGAGGCCGGCGGGGGGCAGGAACCTCGCCGCGTGCGTGCTAGCACAGGCAGCCACATGATCGTCGTCCTGTCCGGCAAGAGCGCCGCGCCCTGGGTGGGGTCGATCGTCGCCGACATCCAGCACGCCGCCGCCGCGCACGGTGCCGAGATCGCGGCGTTGCACATCGAGACCGCGCTGCGGGCCTTGCGCGAATGGCAGAGCGTCACGCGCCTCTACGTGCTGCCGTTCGACGTGCCGACGACGCTGCCCGACGAGCTGCCGCCGGACGCGCCGCGGCTCCTGGCGAAGCTCTTCCCGCGCGCCGAGATCGTCAACGCGCCGGGGCCGCACGAACTGGGCTGGGACAAGCTGGCGACGGCGCGCCGCCTGCTCGACCGCGGCGTGCCGATGCCGGAGACGCTGATCACCGACGATCCGAGCGAGGCGCTCGACTTCGTCCGTCATCACGAGCAGGCGATCCTGAAGGCGCCGCGGTCGTGCGGCGGCCAGGGGCACATCGTCCTGCTCGCCGGCGAACACGGCGAGCTCGCCGGCGAGGTGCCGGGTCGGCGCTACGTCGTCGAGCTCGAGCTCGCCGGCGTCGGCCGCCGCCTGCAGCACGGCGTGCTGAGCTGCCCGCCGCCGTTTTACCTGCAGCGCCTGGTCACCGACGTCGGGCGCGGCGGGGCGCTGCGCCCGGCGCAGATCCTGCGCGCCTACGTCGTCGACGGGCAGGTGGCGTTCTGGACCGAGCGCGTGCGCGGCAAGATCCGCCGCCCGGCGGACTTCATCATCAGCGCGACCTTCGGAGCCCAGTATCGCTTCGTGCGCGCGGTCAGCGACGCCGCCGCGACGCTGGCGCGCCGCGCCGCCGAGGTGCTCGGCGTGCGCATCGGCGCCATCGATCTCATCCGTGCCGGCGACCAGGGGCCGTTCGTGCTCGAGGCCGATACCGACGGGCAGCATTCCTACATCGACCGCGGCTTCAAGGATGTGCCGGACTACCGCGATATCTTCGACCTCGACCGCATGATCGCCGACGTGCTGCTGGCGCCGGTCGAGGAGCCGCGCGCGCGCGGCTCGATGACGCGCGAGGAGCGGGAACGCGACTGGCCGCAGCGGCCGCGCTTACGTCCGCGCGGCCGCCCGCGGCCGTAAGCCCCTCAGAGGATCGCGCCGAGCAGCGCCCCGATCACCAGCACGACGTTGGGGACAAAGCTCAGCGCGAAACCCAGGGTGCGCGAGTCCGGGTCGGCCACATAGCTGCGCGCGTACAGCGCCCGGCCGACGATGAACACCAGCCCGAGCCACCCCGCCCAGGTGGGGCTGACGTAGCTGGCGAAGAGGAACAGCGCCGGCAGAAAGACCACCAACTGTTCGAGGGTGTTCTGCTGCACGCGGAACCAGCGCTCGAAGATCGGGTGACCGCTGACAGCCGGCGCCTTGACACCGTACTTGCCGCGCGCCTGGCCGGTGAGAATGCCGATGGCGAGGTACTCGAGCAGCGCGAGGGCCGCGACGACAGCCGTAAAGTCCATGCAAATCTCCTTCGGGTGGTGGGTGGTCGAGTCGAGGCGTCCCGTTATATGAGAGCGGCGCGGGTGTACATGATGGGCGACGACGAGAAGCGTATCCTGGCGGTCAACGCGGCGTTCTACGCCGCCTTCGCGGCGCGTGACGTCGCGGCCATGGAGTCCTTGTGGGCGCGCCGTGCCGCGGTCGCCTGCATCCACCCCGGCTGGCAGCCGCTGCGCGGCCGCGACGCGGTGCTGGCGAGCTGGCGCGGCATCCTCACCGGCGGCGGGGCGCCGCCGATCCAGTGCGACAGCGCCGTCGTCCACCTCTTCGGCGAGGCCGCCTTCGTCCTCTGCACCGAGCAGCTGCCTGGCGTCGAGTTGGTGGCCACCAACGTGTTCGTACGCGAGGACGGCCAGTGGAAGCTGGTCCACCACCAGGCCGGCGGCGTCGTCATGCCGGCGGAGTCGGCTGAGCTGCCCGACGAAGACGAAGACGAGGGCGGCGGCTTCCTGCACTGAGGTTCACGGCGTTTCGACGGGAAAGCCGCGCCCGAGCCAGCCGCTCCAGCCGCCGTCCATGGAGAGCACGTCGGTGTACCCCATCTTCTGCAGCGCGTCGGCGGCCAGAGCCGACCGGTAGCCGCCGCCGCAGTACAGGACGATCGCCGTCGCATGATCGGGGATCGCCGCCTCGAGGTCGCGCTCGATGACCCCCTTCGAGAGATGCCGCGCGCCGGGCAGATGCCCGCGCGCCCACTCGCTCTCCTCGCGTGTGTCGATCAGCACGAAGACCTCGCCGCGCCCCTGCCGCGCCCGCACGTCGTCGACCGTGCACTCGCGAATGCGCGTCCTGGCGTCGGTGACGAGGGCGAGGAACCCGGGCGAATGCTTCATGGTTGAGTCCGGATAACTGCTTTACCACGGAGGCCCGGAGGCACGGAGAACGAGACCCTGAAAGTCCGGCTCCGTGCCTCCGTGGTGAAAAATCTTCAGGAGCACTGTGCCCGCTGGCGCAGGTAGTGGTCGGCGAGGACCAGCAGCGCCATGGCTTCGACCATCGGCACGGCGCGCGGCAGGACGCAGGGGTCGTGGCGGCCCTTGGCTTCGAGGGTGACGGCCTGGCCGGCGCGATCGACGGTCTGCTGCGCCTGACGGATGGTGGCGGTCGGCTTGAAGGCGACGCGGAAGACGATGTCCTCGCCGTTGCTGATGCCGCCCTGCACGCCACCGGAGCGGTTGGTGACGGTGCGCACGCGGCCGGCCTCGGCGGTGAAAGCGTCGTTGTGCTCGATGCCGGTCAGCAGCGTGCCGGCGAAGCCGCTGCCGATTTCGAAGCCCTTCGAGGCCGGCAGCGACAGCATGGCGCGGGCGAGGTCGGCCTCGAGTTTGTCGAACACCGGCTCGCCGAGGCCGGGTGGGACGCGGCGGCAGACGCATTCGACGACGCCGCCGAGCGAGTCGCCGGCGCGGCGTGCCGCGTCGATACGCGCGATCATCGCCTCGGCGGCGCGCGGGTCGGGGCAGCGCGTGATGCTGCCCTCGACCGCCGCGAGCGTGACGGTGGCCGGATCGACCTCTGCGGCGATGCTCCAGACGCGCGAGACCCACGCCAGCACCTCGACCTGCGCTAGGTGCGCCAGCAGGGCGCGGGCGATGGCGCCGGCGGCGACGCGGCCGATGGTCTCGCGCGCCGAGGCGCGGCCGCCCCCCTGCCAGTTGCGGATGCCGTACTTGGCCTCGGTGGTGTAGTCGGCGTGCGACGGGCGGTAGGTGTCTTTGAAATCCTCGTAGGCGCTCGAGCGCGCGTCGGTGTTGCGCACCAGCACGGCGATCGGCGTGCCCAACGTCTGGCCCTCGAACAGACCCGAGAGGATCTCGGCGCGGTCGGGTTCGTCGCGCGGCGTGGTGATCTTCGACTGCCCGGGCCGGCGCCGGTCGAGATCGCGCTGGATCTCCTCCAGCGTCAGCGGCAGCCGCGGCGGACAGCCGTCCACCACCACCCCGACGCCGCCGCCGTGCGACTCGCCGAAGGTGCTGAGCCGAAAGAGGTGTCCGAAGCTGGAAGCCATTCTTTTACAAGCTAGCATCCCCGTTCTTCAACGCGAAGACGCGAAGGCGCGGAGAGATCGGGTGGGCTTCGCGCCTTCGCGTCTTCGCGTTGAGTTCAGGGCAGGCGATGGCGGGACAGAAACGTCCAGATGCGCTCGGTGGCCTGCGGCGGCCAGCGATGCGGGTAGGGCTCCTCGCAGTACTCGACGACGGCGCCGGCGCGGCACTGGTTCCAACGCTGGCATGCGGGGCCGCTGTCGGCCGGCGCGGTCGCGGGCGCGGCGCACTCGTTCAGGCGAACCCACTCGTCGCGCGCGGCGCGGGCGCTGGCGACCGGGATGAGCGGATCCTCGCTGCCGTGCTGGATGAGGATCGGCACCGGGCGCGTCGGCAGGCAGGCGGGTTGCAGGCGGCCGCCGCTGACCGGCGCGACGGCGGCGATGCGGTCGGCCAGGGCGCAGGCGAGGAGTTGGCTGAAATAGGCGCCGTTGGAGAAGCCGGTGGCGTAGATGCGGGCGCGGTCGATGCAGTAACGCCGCTCGAGGTCGTCGAGCAGCGCGCGGGTGAAAGCGACGTCGCGGTTGCCGTCGATGGCGTCCATCTGCCAGCCGGCGCCGGTGCGCGCCTCGCCGCGCAGCGTCAGCGTCACCGGCAGGCCCTCGGGATAGGCGGTGATGAAGCCCTCGCGGGCGGCGAGGGGCTTGAAACCGGAGACCTCCCAGACGCCGGCGCCGCTGTGGCTGAAACCGTGGAAGTCGAGCAGCAGCGGGGCCGGGGTGCGCGCTCGCACGGCGTCGGGGACGTCGAGGATCACCTCGCGCGCCGTGCCGCCGACGTCGAG
The DNA here is from genome assembly GCA_031401035.1 of bacterium. Classification (GTDB taxonomy): domain Bacteria; phylum Desulfobacterota; class Binatia; order HRBIN30; family CADEER01; genus JANNRA01. Next base: position 12,362 of record JANNRA010000151.1, read on the forward strand.
GCGCTGCACGATGCGCCGGCCGTGCTCGATCGCGTCGAGGGTGCAGCCCGGGCTGGGCATGGCGAGCACGATCATCAAGGTTAAGAGCATGGCACCGGTGTAGCCGACTACTGCAGGGCGTGGCTACGCCGCGCCGCATTGGCCACGGCGCGGCACGGGCCTAGCGCGGCGCAACCGGCGCGGCGCCGGGGCTGAAGCGGATGCCACCCTGTGCATCGCGCCAGATGTACACCGGCGGTTTCGCTGTGCCGGCCGCCGCCGGCGCGGCGATCAGCATGGCGAGCAGCAGCGCGGCGCGCCAGCGGCGCGACCAGGCCGCCGCGGCAGCGGGCGATGTGTCGAGTCGCATGGGCCATCCCTCCAGGCGAAGCATGTCAGCGCAGAGGTCCAAGATGCGTACCAGCCGCCCGATCATCGCCGCCGCGGTACATGGCGAGCGCCGTTTGCGGGACGGCAGCGGCGCCCCGTCGCCGCACCGACCACATTGACAGCCCGCGACGGCGGCGAGTATGCGTGCGTCGTAGATAACCCTCAACGTTCAGGAGGAATGCATGAAGAAAATTATCGTGATGGCGGCGATTGGCGTGCTGGCGAGCGGCGGCGTGGCGCTGGCTGATCCCGATGTCGGGTGTGGCTGGGGTACGATGGCGTTCAAGGGCCAGACCGGCACCGCGGCGAAGGTATTGGCGGCGACGACAAACTCGATCCTCGGCAACCAGACCTTTGGCATCAGCTCCGGCACGGCCGGCTGCAAGCGCGGCGGGACGGTGACGGCCGACGCGCGCGTCGACATGTATGCCAGCGCCAACATCGACCAGCTCGCCAGTGACATGGCGGCCGGCCGCGGCGAGTCGCTGGACACGCTGGCGCACCTGATCGGCGTCTCGGATGCCGATGCGGCGGCGTTCCGCGCCCTGACGAAGGTGAACTTCGCGACGTTGTTCTCGGGCGACGAGACCACCGCCGGCGAAATGATCTCGGCGCTGAAGGGCCTGATGGCCAACGACGCGCAGTTCGCGTCGTACGTGTCCTGATCGACTCGCGCGGACCGCGGGCGACGACCGAGTGGCCCGCGGTCCGCGCACCCTTCGCCGGCTCCTCGTCGTCGGCGTAATCCTCTTCTCCCCTCTTCCCCCGCAAGAGGGGCAGGGTGAGGGGGCAGCTGACTCCCCTCCCTATCTTGGCGAACTGCGCGAGCGCGCCGATGCACTCGCCCTGGCCGACGACCCGCAGTGGCGCGCACTGCTGCACATGGAGCGCCGCCTGTGGGGCGGCAGCGACAGCACCGCTGATTCGCCGGAGTTCTTCCTTGCCGCCGACGGCAGCGAGAATCCGCGCGCCGAGTTGCAGGCCACGCTGGCGAGCTTCTTCGATGCCGCCGCGAACCTGAAGGACGGGGAGCCGCCGCAGTGCGCGCTGCGCGGCCGCTACGTCTGGCTCGACCGTCGCCTGCAATTCGATCCCGCCCGCCTGCCGCCGCAGGCGTGCACGGAGTTCGATGCGTGGCGCGCCGCCATCGATCCCGCCGGGGTGACGCTGGTCTTCCCGGAAGCGTACATGAACAACCCGTCGTCGATGTTCGGTCACACCCTGCTGCGCATCGACTCGGCCAGCGGTCGCGACCTGCTCGCCTACGGCGCCAATTTCTCGGCCGACACGGGGAGCGACGGAGGCATCGCATTTGCCTTCAATGGCATCCTCGGCGGCTACAACGGCCGCTTCGGCATTCATCCGTACTACGACATCGTCAAGTTGTACGGCGATTTCGAGCAGCGCGACATCTGGGAATACCCGCTCGGCTTCGACGCGGCGCAGACCGAGCTGCTCCTGGCGCATCTCTGGGAGCTGCGCGGCGTCAACTTCGACTACTACTTCTTCGACGAGAACTGCTCCTACCAGATCCTCGTTCTGCTCGACGCCGCCCGTCCCGGCCTGGCGCTGCAGGAGCAGTTTCGCGGCTGGGTCATCCCGGCCGACACCGTGCGCGCCATCGTCGCCTCGCCGGGCCTGGTCGCCGGCGCCGCCTTCCGCCCTTCCGCCGCCACCCGCCTGCGCCACGCCGCAGAGGAGCTGCCGGCGGCGCAGACGCAGCTCGCCGAGGCGGTCGCCGACGGCATCACGCCGCCCGACGCGCCGGCGCTGGCGGCACTGCCCGACGACGCGGCGCGTGCCGCAGTGCTCGGCACCGCCTTCGAGCTCTTCCGCTACCGCTATCTGACCAATCGTGAGACGACCCCCGCCGAGCAGCACCGCGCCCGCGCCATCCTGCTGGCGCGCAGCGCCGTGCCGTTCGAGGGCAGCGGCCTGGCGCCGGTGCCGACGCCGGCGGTGCGCCCCGACCAGGGCCACCGCAGCAATCGCGCCCGCCTCGCCAACGGCGTGCGCGATGGGCAGTACTACCTCGAGATCGGCATCCGCCCGGCCTACCACGACCTGCTCGACCCCGGCGGCGGCTACACGCCGGGCGCCGCGATCGACTTCATGGACCTGGCGCTGCGCTACTACACCAAGGCGCCGGACGTGCGCGTCGAGCGCTTCACGCTGGTCGAGATCACCTCGGTGGCACCGCTGGACGCCTTCTTCCACCCGATCTCGTGGACCGTCGGCACCGGGCTGGCGAACCGGCTGCTGCCGGACAGCGCCGCCACGGGCCTCGACGAGGAGTACATCTGGCATTCGCACGGCGGCCCGGGCCTCGCCGTCGCGCCGTGGCCGCACGCCCTCGCCTACGGCTTCGCCGAGGCGGTGGCGGACTGGAGTCCGGCGCTGGAAGAGGACCACGCCATCGGCCCGCAGGGGCGCCTCGGGCTCTATGCCGGGCCGGCGTCCGACCGCTGGCGCGCGCATCTGTTCGGCAGCGTCACCGGGTTCGTCCTCGGCGACACCAGCCAGTGGTACCGCGGCGGCCTCGAGGTGCGCGTCACGCTGACGCCGCAGATGGCGCTGCGCGGCGGGGTGAGCGGCAACCGCGACTTCGACCAGAACTGGGTCGAGGCCGCCGTCAGCTGGGACGTGTTCTTCTAACCTTGAACCGACAATAAACATTTCACACGGAGGAACGGAGAAACGGAGACGACCTGCCCCAGGTGACGGTTCGTCGGCTCCGCAGCCGCACAGGCACGGATCCCTAAGGGCATCAGCGATGCCGCTCGCGAGATCCGCCATCGACCGCGTCTCGAGCCGCCACGCCTCCGTTCCTCCGATTCTCCGTGTGAAGTTCTTGTCACATCAGGGCTACTTCGACTGCAGGTCGGTGAGGGCGACGACGCGACCGTGCCCGACCTCGCCGCCGAACCAGCCGGTGATGCGGGCGCGCAGGTACTTCTGGCGGTACAGTTCGTGGACGCGCGCGGTCTCCGCGGCGTCGTCGATCGGCTCGGCGCGCGCGGTCATCGCCAATTCGCCGATAAGCAGCGACACCGCCGGGGTCTGGCGCAGGTTCTGGTACCAGTCGGTGGTGCCGCCCGAGCCGGACTGCACGTAGAGACGTCCCTGCGCGTCGACGACGAACCAGATGGTCACCGTGCGCGGTTCGCCGGACTTGCGACCGATGGTCGTCAGGGTGACGGTGGAGGCCTCGGCGACCGTGCGCAGTTGCGCCTCGTAGACCGGCCCGCCGCCGGCCGCGGCCGGCGCCGCCAGCAGCGCCGCCAGCAGGATCAGGCGCAGCGCTCGCATCATGCGGGGAGTGGGCCTGCGCCGAGTCGGGCGGCGGCGGTGGCGCGCTGCCAGGCGGCGAGACGCGCGGCGCGTTCGTCGGCGCCGCGGCGCGGCGTGAAGATGCCGCCCGAGCGCCAGGCGTCGCGGACGTCGTCGAGACCGCCCCAGACACCGACGCCGATGCCGGCCAGGTAGGCGGCGCCGAGCGCCGTCGCCTGCACCGTCTCCGGACGCTCGACCGGCTGGCCGAGGATATCGGCGAGGGACTGCAGGAAGACATCGTTGGCGGCGACGCCGCCGTCGATGCGCAGGCACGCCGGCCGCTCCGTGCCGGCGTCGGCGAGCAGGGTGTCGTAGACTTCGACAGTGCGGAAGGCGATGCCCTCGAGGACGGCGCGGACGATGTGCGCGCGCGTCGTGCCGCGCGACAGGCCGCCGATGACCGCGCGTGCGGCCGAATCCATGTGCGGCGTGCCGAGTCCCTGGAAGGCCGGCACCGCCCAGACGCCGCCGCTGTCCGGCACCGACGCCGCCAGCGGTCCGCACTCGGCAGCGTTGGCGATGATGCCGAGACCGTCGCGCAGCCACTGCACCGCCGCCCCGGCGGTCACCACGGTACCCTCCAGGCAGCAGCGACGCTGGCCGGCGATGCTCCACAAGATGAGCGGGTAGGCGCCGCGTTGCGACAGGACGGGATACTCGCCGCTGTTGACGTCGACCATCGCCGAGGTGCCGAAGGTGATCTTCACCGCGCCCGGATCGACGCCGAGCTGCCCGAACATCGCCGCCTGCTGATCGCCAGCGGCGCCGGCGAGCGGCACCGCGGCGCCGAAGACGGCGGCGTCGGCCTCGCCGATGACACCGCTCGAATCGACGATGCGCGGCAGCACCGCTTCCGGCAGCCCCATCGGGCCGATGATGGTCGGGTCCCAGCCGCCGCCGAGGAAATCGTACAGCCCCGTGCACGAGGCATTCGAGTGGTCGGTGGCGTGCAGGCGCCCGCCACTCAGCTGCCACAGCAACCAGGTGTCGATGGTGCCGAAGCACAGCTCGCCGGCCGCCGCGCGCGCCAGGGCGCCGCGCTCGCGCAGGATCCACTCGAGCTTGGTCGCCGAGGCCAGCGTGTTGGTGAAGATGCCCTGCGCCAGCAACTCGGCGACGCGCGGCGCGGTGCGCGAATCCTGCCACGAGATGGCCGGGTACAGCGGCAGGCCGCTGGCGCGCTCCCAGACCACCGTCGTGGCGCGCTGCACGCCGAGGCCGATCGCCGCGACGTCGCGCGGCGCCGCCGCCGCCGCCCGCAGCGCGTCGCCGATCACCCGCTGCGTCGCCGCCCAGATGTGCAGCGGATCCTGCTCCACCCAGCCGGGGCGCGGAAAGGCCGCGCCGATCTCCTCGTAGGCCGCCCCGCGCAGCGTGCTGTGCTCGTCGAAGAGCATGGCGCGCACGCCGGTGGTGCCTTCGTCGATGGCGAGTACAAGAGACATGCCGGAAAAAGCTTCAACGCGAAGGCGCGAAGACGCGAAGGCGAACCGGGGCGAGGGGACGATCCTTCGCGTCTTCGCGCCTTCGCGTTGAAATCGTCATCATGGCAGCAGGACGCCGGGGTTCATGATGCCGTTGGGATCGAGCGCGTGCTTGACGGCGCGCAGCAGGTCGAGGGCGCTGCCGTGCTCGGCGGCCATCCAGGGGGCGCGCAGGCGGCCGATACCGTGATGGTGGCAGATGGTGCCGCCGACGCGCAGGGTGGTGTCCATCGCCCGCGCCCAGCACTCCATATAGGTCGCCTCGGCGGCGGCGGGGTCGTCGGGCTTGGCGACGAAGGTGAAGTAGATGTTGGTGCCCTGCGCGTAGCAGTGCGAGGTGTGGCCGGAGGCGACGAGCAGGTGCGGCACCGTGCGCAGGGCGGCGACCACCTCGCCGTACAGGGCGTGGATGCAGTCCCACTCGGCGGCGACCTCGATGGTGTCGAGGACGAAGCCGCGCTCGATGAACGACAGCAGCGACGGGACGTTGTTGCGCTCGTGCAGCCAGTGCTGCACCGGCGCCTCGCCCAGCGGCTCGCCGCCGTGCGCGGCGCAGACGGCGTGGCAGGCCTCGGCCTCGGCGGCGGTGAGCGACGCCGGGCCCTCGCTGAGGAGCAGCAGGACGCAGCGCTCGTCGTTCTGCCACTGGCCGAAGTGGCGGCCGCTCTCCACCGCGTCGTAGAGGCGCATCACCGGCGGGCGCCAGCCGGCGCGCACGATGAGGCGCATGGCCTCGACGCCGGCGTCGAAGTCGGGAAAGGCGAAGCTCAGCAATCGCCGACTCTCGGGGAGGGGGAACACCTTGAAGGTCGCCTCGGTGACGATGCCGGCGGTGCCCTCGGCGCCGAGGAAGAGGTGGCGCGGGTCGGGGCCGGCGGAGCGGCGCGGCGTCGACTTGATGCGCACGACGCGGCCGTCGGCCATGACCGCCTCGAGGCCGAGCAGCATGTCCTCGATCGAGCCGTAGCGCGTCGAGTACTGGCCGGCGGCGCGCGTCGCCACCCAGCCGCCGACGGTGGACAGCGCCACCGACTGCGGCCAGTGGCCCATCGAGTAGCCGCGCGCCTGCAGCGCATCCTCGTAGATGTGGCCGAACATGCCGGCCTGCACGCGCACCTGCAGGGCGGTCTCGTTGAGCTCGAGCAACTGGTCGAGGCGGCGCAGGTCGACGACGATCGTCTCGCCGTCGGGCAGCACGCCGCCGCCGACGCCGGAGCCGCCGCCGAACGGCACCACCGGGACGCGGTGCTGGTTGGCGTAGCGCAGCACCGTCGCGACCTCGTCGGTATTGGCGGGACGGACGACGCAGGCCGGGCGCGAGGTCAGGCGGCCCTGGTGCAGGCGCAGCAGGGCCAGCGGCCAGGTGTCGTGTGCGTGCGCGGCGAGGGCGGCGTCGTCCCAGGCGACGCGGTCGCGTCCGAGGGCGGCGGCCAGGTCGTCGCGTACCTGCCGCGCGTCGCGCTCAGGCATTGGCCGCCTGGGCGACGCCGGGCGCCGGCGCCGTCTCGTCGTCGGCGACGAAGGTCGTCAGATGCTCGGCAAGCGTGCGGTGGCGCGCCAACTCGTCGCGGACGCGGTGCGCGTCCCAGCCGAGCAGACGGCCCATGGCCACGGCAACGCCGGCGACGACGCTGCCGCCGAGGTCGAGGTCCCACAGCAGCAGGCGGCTGCGGCGCTCGATGAAATCCTCCAGCGTCATCGCCATCTCTTCGCGTACGCTGTACTCGACCTCGGCGCGCGTCACCGGCAGGGCCGGGTCGAAACGCTCGCCGAGCAGCGGGTCGGCGGCGATCCCGTCGACGATGCGCTCGGCGTGGCTGCCGTAGAGGGTCACCAGGCGCTCGATGAGATCGCCGGCGAGCAGCGGCCAGCGTTCGCGCAGGCTCGCCGCGAAGGCCGCGACGTCGTCGCCGGTGCCGCTGCTGCCGAGCAGCTCGGCGTGGCTGGCGCCGCGCCGCGCCGGCGCCGCCACGCCCTGCGCCGCGAGCTGCTCGGCGGCGAGGTCGACGACGCGCTCGGCCATGCGCCGAAAGGTGGTCAGCTTGCCGCCGGCGACCGACACCAGGCCGCTCGGCGCCACCATCACCTCGTCCTTGCGCGACAACTCCGAGGGCGCCTTGCCGGCCTGCGCCAGCAGCGGCCGCAGGCCGGCCCAGGCGTTGACGACGTCGGCCGCGGTCAGCGCCGGCTCGACCGCGAAGGTGCGGTTGGCGGCGTCGAGCAGATAGTGGACGTCGTCGAGCGTGACGCGCGGGTAGTCCTCGACACGGTCGTAGAAGGTGTCGGTGGTGCCGAGGTAGGTCATCGCGCCGCGCGGGATGGCGAAGACGCCGCGCTTGTCGCGGGCGTTCATGACGACGATGCGCGACAGGCCGATGCGCGCGGTGCGCACGCCGAGGTGGACGCCCTTGGTGAGCTGCAGGCGCGGCGCGTCGCCCGGTTCGCCGCGCAGGCGAACGGCGTCGACCCACGGCCCGGCGGCGTTGATGAGCACCCGGCCGCGCACCGTGAAGGCGTCGCCCCCGACGTGGTCGCGCGCCACGACGCCGACGGCGCGAGCATTGCCGAAGAGGAAATCCTCCGCTTCGCAGTAGTTCGCCGCCAGGGCGCCGAGGGCGGCGGCGGCCTTGATGACTTCGATGACCAGGCGCGCGTCGTCGGTGAGGTACTCGGTGTAGAGCCCGGCGGCGTAGAGCCTCTCCGCCTGCAGGCGCGGCTCGAGCGCCAGCGCCTCGTCGCGGCTGAGCATGCGATGGCGCTCGGCGTCGGGTATCGAGGCCAGCTTGTCGTAGGTCCACAGGCCGGCGCTCATCTTGGCGTAGGAGGCGCGGCTGTAAATCGGGAACAGCATCTGCACCGGGCGGGCGAGGTGCGGCGCCAGCTTGCGCACCGCGTAGCGCTCGGTGGCCGCCTCGCGCACCAGGCCGACGTCGCCCTGTTGCAGGTAGCGCAGGCCGCCGTGGATGAGCTTCGAGGACCGCGAGCTGGTGCCGCAGGCGAAGTCGCGCCGCTCGAGCAGGGCGACCGACAGGCCGCGCAACGCCGCGTCGCGCGCCACGCCGGCGCCGGTGATGCCGCCGCCGATCACCACCACGTCGAAGTGCCGCGCCGCGAGTTCGCGCAGGTTGGCGGCGCGGGTGCGGTGCGAGAACTCGACCGGGCGCGACATTCGGGGCACTGTCTCGCGGCGGATATGCGATGTCAACGCACTTGCGAGGGCTCAACCCGCGCATCCCCGCCTGGATGGCGCCCCCCGTGGGCGCCATCCACGGCCCGCGCGGCAGTGCCAGCGCGCCTTGACCGGGCGACCCGGCGCGGCTTTGGTTCGCCGGTGCAGGTCGACGGCATCCTCTTCGATTACGGTGGCACGCTGGACGGGCCGGCGAGCCACTGGCTCGACCGCTTCGTGGCGCTGTATGCCGCGGCCGGCGTCGACATGCCGATCGGGCGCCTGAAGCCGGCGTTCTATGCCGCCGACGAGGCGGCCTATGCCGATGCGGCGGTGGCGGCGATGTCGCTCGCCGAGCTGATGGACTTCCACGTCGCCGTGCAGCACGCGCGCCTCGGCCTCGACGACGCGGCGCTGCGCCGGCGCCTGGTCGACGACTTCGTGGCCGGCACCACCGCGGCGCTGGCGACCAGCCGGGCGGTGCTCGACCGCCTCGCCCGCACGCACCGACTCGGCGTGGTGTCGAACTTCTACGGCAACGTCGAGCGCATCCTGGCCGACGCCGGCTTCACGCCGCTGCTCGCCGTCGTTGCCGATTCGAACCGCGTCGGTGCGATGAAGCCCGACCGGCGCATCTTCGACCACGCGCTGGCGGCGCTCGGCACCGCCCCCGCCCGCACGCTGCACGTCGGCGACTCCCACGAGCGCGACGTGCGCGCCGCCAAGTCCCTCGGCCTGCGCACCGCCTGGCTGGTGTCGCCGACGCCGGCGCACGACGCTGACGCGGACCTCATCGTCAGCAGTCTCGAACAGCTCGAAGCAAGACTCACACGGAGACACGGAGACACGGAGATCGGGGGGAGCCAGTGATCTCTCCGCGTCTCCGTGCCTCCGTGGTGAAATCTCTTTCATGAAAGCCGGACTGATTGCCGCCGGGCTCGGCGAGCGCCTGCGGGCGGCGGGGGTCGCGACGCCGAAGCCGCTGGTGCGCGTCGCCGGCAAGGCGCTCGTCGATCACGTGCTCGACGCGCTGGCGCAGGCCGGTATCGAGGAGGTGGCGTGTCTGTTCAACGCCGAGGCGACGACGGATGCCGTCGAGGCGCACTGTCGGGCGCGGCGCGGTGGGCCGCGGCTGGTGCTGCGGCGCAGGACGACGGCGAGCTCGATCGAGAGTCTCAGGGAGGTGGCGGACATCTTGTCATCCCCTCACCCTGACCCTCTCCCGGGGGGAGAGGGGACCTTGATTCTCACAGTCGATGCGCTGTTCGCGCCGGGGACGTTGCGGGCCTTCGTGGCGGCGGCGGCGGGCTGCGGCGACGCCGATGCGGTACTGGCGGTGACGGATCACATCGACGACGAGAAGCCGCTGCACGTGACGCTCGATGAGCGCGGGCGCATCACGGCGCTGGGGACGGCGGCGGCGGGGGGCGCGTGGATCACCGCCGGGTTCTACGTCTTCGGGCCGCGCGCGCTGGCGGCGATCGCGGCCGCACAGCCGGGGCAGTTCGCGGCGCTGCGCGCCTTCCTCGCCCATCTCGTCGACGGGGGATCGGTCGTGTACGGCGTGCCGATGGGCAAGTCGCTCGACGTCGACCGGCCGCAGGACATCGCCGCGGCCGAGGCGTTCGTGCGCGGCGGCTACCGATGAGCGACTTCCTCGGCGTCGCCCGCGAGCGCGTCTACTCGCCGGGCAAGGTGGACGACGACCGCGCCATCCTCGACGCCGTCGCCGCGCACCTCGGCGCGACGCACCGCTGCGCGATGCTGGACGCCGAGACGCCCCTGCCGCTGGCGCCGCCGCCGCCCGCCACGGTGGTCTTCGCCATGTGCCAGGGGCCGGCGGCGCTCGCCGTGCTGCGCGGCTGGGAGGCGGCCGGCGTGCGCGTCATCAACAGCGTCGCCGCAATCGAGAACGCGCACCGCCGCCGCATGCTGACCGCCTTCGCGCGCGACGGCGTCGCGCATCCGCCGAGCGCCGTCGTCGCCACCGCCGACGCGGCGGCGCTGCCCGACTGGGTCGACGGCGATCTGTGGGTGAAACGCGGCGACGTGCACGCCACCGAGGCGGGCGACGTCGTGCGCGCCGCCGGCCGCGCCGCCGCCGGTGCCGCGCTCACCGCCTTCGCGGCGCGCGGCATCGCCGCCGCCTGCGTGCAGCGCCACGTGGCGGGGCCGGTGTTCAAGTTCTACGCGGTGCGCGGCGAAGACTTCTTCGCCTGCTACCCGCCGACGGGTGTGGCGGCGGTCGACAGAGGCGAGGAATCCGCCATGCGGGCCCTCGCCGCGGCCGGCGCCGGCGCCCTCGAATTAGAAGTATTCGGCGGCGATTGCGTGCGCGACGGCGATGGTAACTTATGGTTGATTGACTTGAATGATTGGCCTAGCTACGGTCGCTGCCGGTTCGGCGCCGCCGCGGCGATCGCCTCCTACGTCGGACGAGCGAGGATCAATTGAAGACCGCCCAGCGTGTGCGGGAAGCCGCGCATCCGGTTCCCGGGCCGACGTCGCGCGCGACCTACGCGGCCGAGCAGGCCTACCTGGCGCCCGGCCTGCAGCGCATCGCGCAGCTCTCCGAGCTCACCATCGAGCGCGGCTACGGCTCGACGTTGGTCGATACCGACGGCAACGAGTTCCTCGACTTCTTCGCCGGCGTCGCCGTCGCCAGCCTCGGCCACTCGCACCCGCGCTACGTCAAGGCGCTGCAGGCGCAGCTCGAGAAGAGCGTCGTCGGCAGCTTCACCACCGCGCCGCGCCTGCAGTTGCTCGAACTGCTCGCCCGCCTCGCCCCCGGCGGGCTCGATCGCACACAGCTCTACAGCGGCGGCTCGGAGGCGGTGGAGGCGGCGATCCGCCTCGCCAAGGCGCACACCAAGGGCTTCGAGGTGGTCGGCTTCTGGGGCGGCTTCCACGGCAAGACCGGCGGCGTCATGGGGCTGATCGGCGACAGCTGGAAGCGTCACTGGGGTCCGTTGCAGGTCGGCATGCACCAGGTGCCCTACGCCGACTGCTACCGCTGTCCGCTCAACACCACCTACCCGGGTTGCGGCATGGCCTGCGTCGAGCTCGCCGGCAAGCAACTGGACATTGCCAGCGCCGGCGCCATCGCGGCGGTCATCGTCGAGCCGATGCAGGGCACGGCGGGCAACGTCGTCCCGCCGCCGGAGTTCCTGCCCGCCGTGCAGGCGTTGGCGAAGAAGCATGATGCGCTGCTGATCGCCGATGAGATGATCACCGGCTTCGGTCGCACCGGGCGTATGTTCGGCGTCGAGCACACCGGCGTCGAGCCCGACATCATGACCATCGGCAAGGGGTTCGGCTGCGGCTTCCCGGTGACCGGTCTGATCTCGACCGACGCGATCACCGCCGCGATGCCCTTCGCGCGGCCGAGTTCGTCGTCGTCGAGCTACGGCGGCAACCCGCTCGGCGCGACGGCGGCGCTGGCGACGGTGCAGACCATCGTCGACGAGGGCCTGGTCGAGAACGCGGCGCGTGTCGGCGCGGTGCTGCTCGACGGCCTGCGCGGGTTACAGGAGAAGTACCGCTGCATCGGCGACGTGCGCGGGGTCGGCCTGCTCATCGGCATGGACCTGGTCGTCGACCGACACACCAAGGAGCCGCTGCAGGGCCACGTCACCGAGGCGCTCTTCCTCGCCGCGCTGCGGCGCGGGCTGCTGCTGATGGGGTACTTCTCGCGCGTGCGCATCAATCCTCCGCTGGTGCTGACCGAGTCCGAGGCGCGCGACGGCGTCGTCATCCTCGACGAGGTGTTCGGCGAGCTCGAGCGCGAGGGTCTGCTGCCGGCATGAGGCGTCGCCGCACGGCCGTGCTCGGCTTCGGCCACGTCGCCGAACACGGGCACCTGCCCGCCTGGCGCGCCCGCGCCGACATCGCCCTCGTCGCGGTCGCCGAACCGGACGCCGGCCGCCGCGCCGTCGCCGCGCGGCTGCTCCCCGCGGCGCGCGTCTACGCCGATGCCGCCGAACTGCTGGCGCGCGAGACGCTCGACGCGGTCGACATCGCCGCGCCGCCGGCCCAGCACGCGGCGCTGGCCGTCGCCGCGGCGCGCGCCGGATGCCACATCCTCTGCGAGAAGCCGCTCGCCACCCGCCTGACGGACTTCCGCGCCATGCGCGACGCGGCGCAGGCCGCCGCGGTGGCGCTGTGCACGGTGCACAACTGGCAGCACTCCGCCCAGTTCATCGAGTTGGCGGCGTTGCTCGCCGCGGGCGCCATCGGGCGGACGCGCCACGTTCGCCTCGAGACGGTGCGCGCCGGACGGGCGGTCAGCGTCGGCGGCGAGTGGCGCGGCGACGCCGCGGTGGCCGGCGGCGGCATCCTCGTCGATCACGGCTGGCACGCGCTCTACCTGCTGCTCGGCCTCGTCGGTGAGCGGCCGCAGCGCCTCGAGGCGACGATCGAGCGGCGCCGCGACGCCGCCGCCGCGGTCGAGGACACCGCCACCTGTCGCTTCGAGTTCCCATCCTGCAGCGGGGAGATCTTCCTCACCTGGGCGGGGGACGCGCGGCGCACGGCGTGGGAGGTGCGCGGCAGCGCCGGGACGGTGCGGTTCGCTGACGACCGCGGCACCGTCGAGCGCGATGGTACGCGGCGTGAGCTGACGTTCGCCGGCTCGCTGTCCGAGGGCTCGCATCATCCGGATTGGTTCGGCGCGGTGATCGACGACTTTCTCGCCGAGATCGACGATCCGGCGCGGCGCGGTCGCAATCTCGCCGAGGCCGAGTGCTGCGTCGTGCTGACCGAGCTCGCCTATGCCTCGGGCGCCGCCGGGCGCGCGTTGGACGTACCGTGCGCGCTTGCCGAAGCGGTGGCGGCGGCGTGAGAGACGCGGCGCCACTGGAGGGGCAGCGCAGCGGCGTCACCGCCGTGCTGTTGCCGCCGACGCCGATGAGCTTCCACGTCGTCGCCGGCCTGCCGATCGTACAGCGCGTCGCGCTCAGCGCCCTGCGCGGGGGCTTCGACGCCGTCGTCGCGCTGGCGCCGGGCGACGGCGCGGCGTTGCGCGCGGTGCTGGCACGCGACCCGCGCACGGCGCTGATCCCGGTGGTGGCCGACACCGCCGGCGCCGCGATCGTCAGCGAGTATGTCGCGTTGATCCCCACCGACTGCGTCGTCACCACCGGCGCGCTGGCGCGCGCCGGCGCCGCCGAAGTGAACGGCCGACCGCTGCGCTATGGCACCGCCAGCGGCGGCATCGTCGTCGCGCCGCGCGGGGCGCTGGCTGCGTCGCCGAGCGACGCCGGCCTGCGCGAGGGCGAGCTGTGCCTGCGCGTCACCGACGCGCGTGAGGCGGCGGCGGCCGAGCGCGCGTTGCTGGCGACGCTCGGGTCGCCGACGGACGGCCCGATCGCGCGCTTCGATCGCGCCCTGTCGACGCGCATCAGCCGCCATCTGGTACGCACGCCGCTGCGGCCGAATCACATCACGACGATCGGCACCTGTATCGGCTTCGCCGGCGCCTGGGCCCTCGCGCAGGGGTCCTACCTGTCGGGCGTCCTCGGCGCGTTGCTGTTCTGGTTCGCGGTCATCGTCGACGGCTGCGACGGCGAGGTGGCGCGGCTGAAGTTTCTCGAGTCGCGCTTCGGCTACTGGTACGACATCACCACCGACAATCTCGTCCACGCCGCCGTCTTCGCCGGCCTCGGGGTCGGCCTCTATCGCGCCGATCCGAGCCAGCCGTTTCTGCTCCTCGGCGCCCTGCTGGTGGGTGGCCTGATCGCTGCCACCGCCGCGACGCTCACCCTGCTCCTGCCGGATCCGCCCGCCGACCAGCCGCCGCCGCGCAGCCGGCGCGGGCGCTGGCGGCGGCGGCTGCTGCGCGGCTTCGAGGCGCTGATGAACCGCGACTTCGCCTACCTGCTGCTGCTCTTGGCCGTCGTCGGCCGGCTGCACTGGTTCCTCTGGGGCGCGGCCGTCGGCACCTACGTCTACGCCGGCGCGCTGGTGCTCGTGCATCGCTGGCGCGATGCCGACTGACTCGTGTGGTGGTGGATCGAGCGCGGGCTGCTCGCGGCGGGGGTGGTCCTCTTCGCCGTGCTGGTGCAGCGGCTCGGCCCGGCCGACGTCTGGAACAACCTGCGCCTCATCGGCTGGGGCTTCGTGCTGGTCATCGGCCAGGAAGCCTTCGCATATCTCTTCAACACCGTCGGCTGGCGCTACGCGTTCGCGCCACCGCGCCCGGTCCCCTTTCGCGCCCTGCTCGCCGCCCGCCTGGCCGGTGAGGCGATCAATAACCTGACGCCGACCGCCACCATCGGTGGCGAGGTGGTGCGCGCCCGCATGCTCGCGGGGCGCTGCGAACCGCAAACAGCCTGGGCGTCGGTGGCGGTGGCGAAGCTCAGCCAGACCGCCGCGCAGATGCTGTTCGTCTTCGTCGGCCTGGTCGCCGTGGTGCGCGACGTGCCGTTGCCGGACGGGTTTCGGCGCGGGCTGTACATCGGCCTCGGCGCCATCACGGCCGGGCTGCTGCTCGGCATCGCGCTGCAGCGCCGCGGCCTGTTCGGCGCCGCGGCACGACTGGCGGAGCGCTTCGGCCTGCAGGTGCCGCAGGCGTTGCACGCGCAACTGGCCGGTCTCGACGCCGAGATCGCGCGCGTCTATGCCGATCCGGCTGCCTTCGCGATCTCCGTTGCCGGCTTCTTCAGCGGCTGGTGCATGGGCGCGGTGGAGGTCTATATCGTCCTCAGCTGCCTGCAGATCGAGCCGACCTGGGCGCGCGCCTTCACCATCGAGGTCCTCGCCGTCGCGATCGACGCGCTGTTCTTCTTCGTTCCCGCCAAAGCCGGCGTGCAGGAGGGCGGCAAGGCGCTGATCTTCGGCCTGCTCGGACTCGATCCCGCCAAGGGCCTGGTGCTCGGCATCGCGCGGCGCGTGCGCGAACTCAGCTGGTCGCTGGTCGGCCTGGTCGTCCTGGCGCGCCATCAGGCTCGGCGTCGGCGGTCTGTATGACGGCGCGCCGGCTGATCGTCGCCGCCGATGACTTCGGACTGTCCGCCGGCGTCAACGCCGGCATCCTGCGCGCCCACCGCCAGGGGGTTCTCACCGAGACCAGCCTGATGGTACGCGGCGCCGCCGTCGCCGAGGCGGTGGCGATGGCGCACGCCACCCCGACGCTCGGCGTCGGCCTGCACCTGACGCTGCTGCAGGGGCACTGCGCCGCCCCGCCGGCGGATGTTCCGGTGCTGGCCGGCGGCGACGGTCGATTCTCCGACGCCCCGGTGCTGACCGGGATGCGCTATTTCTTCACCCCCGGCGCCCGCGCGCAGCTGCGGCGGGAGATCGCCGCGCAGCTCGACGCCTTCCTCGCCACCGGGCTGCCGCTCTCGCACGTCGACGGGCACCTGACCATCCACATGCACCCGCTCGCCCTCGCCGCGCTGCTCGACCTGGCGCCGCGCTACGGTATCCGTGCCGTGCGCCTGCCGCGCGAGCCGCTCGCCGCGGCGCTGCGCTGGGACCGCCGCCACGCCGCCCGCAAGTGCTTCGAGGCGGCGGCTTTCGGCGCCCTGTCCGGCTGGGCGCGGCCGCGGCTGGCGCGCGCCGGGCTGCGGCACCCGCAGCGGATGTACGGCATGCACCAGACCGGGCAGATGACCGAGGCCTACCTGCTGCATCTCATCGCTTCGCTGCCGCCGGGGACCAGCGAGCTGTACGGCCATCCCGCCGAGACGGTCGACGACGAGGCGCGCCGCTGGCGCCCGGCGGACTACGCCAGCGAGGCGGAGCTGGCGGCGCTGTGCAGCCCGCGCGTGCGCGCGGCGCTCGAGGCGGCGGGGATCGCGCTGATCGCCTACCGCGATCTGTAGAGCGCGCCACCGGGAACCGCGGCGGCGCCTGGGCCGGCGAGCGCTCCCCGACGGCTCGGCCCGCTGGCGTGGCGATCGATCAAGCGGATTCTTGTGGACGTTCACCATCAGGCGTTGGTACTCATTAGAGGATGCGTCGGCGTGGCGCCGCGCTCGCACGGGGGGGAATATCCATGAAACTTGCGCTCTGGTTTGTGTTGGCCCTGACGGTGCTGACGGGGTCACCCGCGGTGGCGGAGGAAATCGCCCGCTACATTCTGCCGCCCGGGAATTTCGGCGGCGTGCCGTTCACGGTGAACTCCACCGACCAGCTGCAGCTGTACTCGGGGCTGACGCCGCTGCGCGACAACATCACCCGCGCGGACATCGATACCTTCTTCATC
>JANNRA010000152.1:0-9986 GCA_031401035.1 bacterium
GTAGACCGCGCAGCGGTCGTATCGAGGGACTGCGCGCACGCCCGCGTGGCTCCCGGGTGTGCGCGCGGCAGCCGATCACGCAGACCACGCCGGCGGCCACTGGGCCGACTGACCACCCACCGCCGCCACCCCCATCCAGGCTGCGTGCCGGCACTGGCGGCGCAGTGTCACGCCCGGGGGCGGCGTGCGAAGGTGTTCCGGTGTCTGTTTGGCGCTGCTTGGCGCAGTTGCCGGGGCCAAGCGGCCCCGCCTCGTGATGTCGACGTGGGGGCAAGAGCACAAGCTGTCCGCTGGGAACGGTCCGCGGTGGGTCCGATAAGGGATGTTCCATCAACAGCTTCTCCAGCTTGTCCGGGCTATCCGCCTCGCCTGGTGGGGCGCGGCGCGTTCGGCCGCGGCTCATTCGCGCGATCCTGCACCCCGTTTTTCGCCGGCGCCGTAACCTATGCCAGCGGCCCGGCATCGGAGGCTCGACATTCACAACCGCACGTTCATGCTCGCGGTCGTCGCACCGGGGTTTGAGCAAAAGAGGAGGACGCCATGGGCCGCCAGTACAAGGCAATCGTCATTCTCGCCCTCTTAGTCATGCCAATCGCCGCCTGGCCCATCACCATCAACGTCACGCCGGGGGGGTCGATCCAGGCCGCGATCGACAGCGCCGCCAACGGGGACATCGTCAGCGTCGCCGCCGGCACCTATCAGGAAGAGATCGACTTTCTCGGGAAAGCGATCAGGGTCGTCGGCGTCGGACCGGACTCCGTCATCCAGGGAAATCTGACCGGATCCGTGGTGCGTTTCGCCAGCGGTGAGGGGCCACAGAGCGTGCTGGACTCCTTCACCATCACCGGCGGAGGGTCAGAGTTCGGTGGCGGCATTTACATCAGCGACAGCAGCCCGCTCATCGTTCGCAACGTCATCGCCGGCAATAGCGCCAGCTCGCGCGGCAGCGGGGTGTTCATCCAGAACTCGACCGCCCAGATCCGCAACAACCTGGTCATCTACAACTTTGGTGACGCCGGTCTGGGTGTCGGTGGCGGAGATCCGCACTCGATCGAGATCTCCAACGCATCGCCGTCCATCATCAACAACACCATCGCACGCGGCTCCAGCAACGGGATGCTCTTCCGTCTCGCCTCCGCCCCCGTGGTGGAGAACAACATCATTGCCAACAACGGCTCGAAGGTCGGCCGAGAGCGCTTTGGGCGTGGCATCTGCGACTTCAGCCCGGGCACCGCGCTCATGCGCTACAATCTGTTCTACAAGAACCGCATCGGGGCGCTGCTGACCAATGGCACCGACTTCCGCCGGATCAAGGGGGCGCAAAACGAGATCGGTGCGCCCCGTCTCGAATTCAACCTCGACGGACCGCCCAAGTTCCAGCGCCGTCTCCGGAATACCTTCGCCGAGGCGACGCTGTTCGATTTCACCCTGCGCAACATTGGCAACGCCCGGGCCATCGACAGCGGCAATCCGGACCCCGCGTTCAACGATCTCGACGGCAGCCGCAACGACATGGGGCACACAGGTGGACCCTACGCGGCTACCGCACCGTGAAGATCGCCACCAGCTCGCCGCTTGCCCGCGCAAGCTCATGCCCGCGGTCGCTCGAAGCGTGGCTGTTCGCGATCGCCCCTTCCAAGAGCTGCGCGCTCGCGGTCTGCGCTGCGGTGCTGTCGATGCAGACGGCACTGCCCGCCGCGGCGGCATGCACGGGCGACTGCGACGGCGATGGCCGCGTCCTGGTGAATGAGTTGGTGTCCGCCGTTGCGGTCGCCCTTGGGGAGCAACTGCTCGCGGCCTGCCCGGCGTCGGACGCCGATGCGGACGGCGCGGTCGGGGTCGCAGAGCTTGTCGCCGCGGTCGGGATCGCGCTGGGTGGCTGCCGGACGAACCCGACGCCGGCGGCGTCCGCGACGGCTGAGCCCCCGACCGCCGCCCCAACGCGCGCTCCATCGCCCCCGTCCCCCACCGCGCTTCCGGCCACGCCGACGCGCACGTTCACGTCCACGCTGGGCACCACGCCTGAATCGACCTCGACCCCAGGGAGAGACCAGGACCCACCGACACGCGGGGAGCCGCTGCGCGACTGGCTGGAGGCGGGCAGCTACCTCGGATGGGCGGCGGAGTCGGCGCCGCATGCTTCGTCGGGCCCGCACTTCGGCACCGTGCGCGTCTTCGTCAACGATCGCCTCCTCGATTCGCTTGCGCGCGGGCTCGCGTCGCACGCCGCCGGCGCCGCGACTGTTGGCTGCCGAGGGGCCAACACCACCAGCACGGCGGGTAGGACCACACGTCCCCGATACGCTCGCCGCGGTCGTGGGGGCGTGCGCGAAAATGACCCATTCGGACCCCTGCGCGGTCTGATGTTGCCCCACAGAACGGCGCTGGACACAGCGAGTACGGTTAAGGGCCATGAGCGAAGTTAGTAAAGACCTTCACCGTTTCGACAATGCGCGTCGGCGCGATGGAGTCTTGCTCGGGCCCACCGCACCCCGCTGAGGACCTGGCCCGACCGCCTCTCCTGCTCGTGAGCGAGTTGCAACCGGTCCAGCAAGCCGCCCGGAGGCCCACGTCCCACGTCCGATACTTGCAAGCGGGTGACGAACTCCGTGGCACCACCGGCACGTGAACGATTCGCGGACTGCCATAGCGCCCCTTGGTCTCATGGAAGATCGCCGCGACCGCGCCCCCCAACTCCACGGTCCGCACCGCGCGTTCCGACGGCGAGCGTCGCTGCCACGCGTAGTAGCCGCTGCGCGAGACGCCTAGCTGCGTACACATCAACCCAATCGGGAATTCGGCCTTCTCCGCGCCGATCAGAGCAAACTTCACTTGCTCTCCTTCGCGAAGAAGGCTGCCGCTGTTTTTAGGAAGTCACGCTCCATGCGCAGCACCCGGACCTCCTCGCGCAGCCGCCTCAGCTCCCCCCGTTCATCCTCGACGATCGGCGCCGCGCCCGCCGCGCCACGATCCGCCTGCCGGACCCAATCCCGCACGCAGCGCCGTCTCCGTCAGATCGAGATCCTGCGCGATCCGGCCGATACTCTTCCCGCTGCTCCGCACCACGGCCACCGCCTCGGCTTTGAACTCGTCCGTGAACACTCTCCGCCCCCGTCGTACCCTCTTGGACATCCCTCCCCCAGCGATTATCGCTGTGTTGGGGTGTCCACAGACCCGGGGCAAGCTCAGCGTTTCCACGCGCGCAGCATCCGCCGCAGCCAACGGAACTGCTTCGCGCACTGCTCGCACGCGGGGCAGTCGTCGAGGTGCGCCGCGAGGCGCGCGCGCTCGCGCGGCTCGCGGCGTCGTTCGAAGCGGGCCGACAAGAGACGGGTCGCGGTCACACTCCTTCGCCTTCTCCCTACGTCTCGAACCAGTGGAGCTCGAGGCAGCGGCGCAGCGCGAGGCGCGCGCGGTACAGAAGCACGCCGAGGTAATTCGGCGTGATCGCGAGCTCGCGGCAGATCTCGGGCGTGGTCTGCTCGAAGACTTCCCGCAGCACGAACGCCTGCGCGGTGAGCTTGGGCAGGCGCTCGAGACAACGCTCGAGCACCGCGAAGAACTGGCGATCGGTGAGCACGCGACTCGGGTCGCTCCACGCGGAGAGGTCGCGCCGCCAGTGACCGTCGGCGTCGAAGAAGAGCGCGCGCGTGGGATCCGGATCGCGCGGCGCCGTGCGTCGCGATCGGGCGCGAAGCGCGTCGGCGACTTTGTGCTTCGGGATTCCCACCAGCCACGTCCGCAGGCTCGAGCGCCGCGCGAAACGCGATCGTGCGCGCAGCGCCGCTTCGAGCGTCTCCTGCACCACCTCTTGCACGAGGTCGTCGTTGCCGAGGCGCAGGCGCGCGACCTTCACCAAGAAGTCGCGCTGCGCCTCGATCGGATCCGTTGCTAGTCCTCGATCACGCGCGGCCAGTTCTTCGCCCCCTCCGGGATCAGCTCCGCGCGCTTCTCCATCCAGTCCGACTTCACGCTCTGATCGAAGTTGAGATAGAGCCGATCGCCCTCGACGTGCCAGGCCTCGGGATCCGATTTCGCGGTGTAGCCGCTCGCGACCGCGAACGCGCAGTAGCCACCGAACTGCGGCGCGTAGCGCTCCGGCGCCGCCGCGAACGCCGCGCGGTTCTCCTCCGACGCGAAGCGCCACGTGGCGCCGTGCCACTCGTGGATGTAGCGCGGATCGCCGCGCACCGGCTTCTGCGCTTTGAAGTAGGCCACCGGGTCGTAGCCATCGATCGCGCCGTTTCCGGTGTGCGACACCGGATCCGTCGCCCAGAGCTGGAGCGAGTTGAGATATCCGAGCGCGACCGCCGCCACGAGCACGAGCGCCACGCCGACCTTCCAGAGCCAAGACGGGAACTTCACTTCCGATCTCCTTTCGGGTGGATCGTAGATGAGTCAGTCGCTCGAACGATTACAGGCCGCGACCCGGGTCCAACGGACGATCCCACGTTGTTCCCAGATTTGCTGCCGCCCGCAGCCTCTATTCTCGAGCAGAAGACGAGAGGAGTACCGCGATGGGTCTCTGCAAAGACAACGCCGTCAACTATCTGGTTCTGCTCGGGTATAGCGTCGCAGGGTCACGTCGGCGTCCGGAGCCCGGCGGACCGATTGTGAAAGAGAGGGGAGGGCATAGGGCATTCAAGCTGCGTTCAAGCCCGACGCGCGGGTATGGGCGATATGTCAGGACCCCACGAGGCGCCCACGGCGGGAATTGTGCATCGCCAAAACTCAGAATGTGCCGTCTCGTCGGCGGCTACGACGTATGGGATCGGTGGTTGCTGGCGCAACGAGTCGATTCCCAACGCCAAGTCTTCGATTGGTGTCTCGCGGCGTCGGGAGCGTGCGCGGCGGCGCATACGCGCCGCATTTAACACGATGCGTTGTAACCTTCGGCGCGGCCGCGCACCTACGTCTTGAGATGATCCAGCTCGCTGGGAATTGCCTGCAAATCTCATGCAGCAGGCGCAAGCAGGGGACCGCGATGCGTATCGCGCGCTGTTGGACGACCTGGCACCGATCCTCGCGCTTTCTCCGTCGCTGGGCCCCCAACACCGACGATCTCGACGATCTCTGTCAGGAAACGCTCATGACGCTCCATCGCGCACGTCATACGTACGACCCTACGCGGCCGCTCGATCCGTGGGTGTTCGCGATCGCGCGCCACGTCGCAACGGATAAGCTGCGACGGCGTCTGACGCGCCTTTCGCGCGAGCTGCCGGTCGAGACCCTGCCCGAGGTAGCGAGCGCCGAGGATGCGCGCGACGAACACCCGCTCGAGGATGTGCTGGCCCGGCTGTCACCGCAGCAGCGCCAGGCCTTCGAGTGTTTGAAAATCCAGGGCCTCTCGGTCGAAGAAAGCGCGCGGCGCGAAGGTACGAGCGCGGGCGCGCTGAAGGTGCGCGCCCACCGCGCCTCTGTGGCAATCAAAGAGATGCTGAAGGGATGATGGTGATGGACGGGGGCATGTCTTACACCGCGCTGATCGATCGGTTGGTCGAGGTTGGGGGATCAGTGCGCCGTCTCTGGTCTCCCGAAGCTCGGCTGGCGATCTGGTTGGGGTTGCTCGCGCTTGCGGTCGGCGGCGTGGTGGTGCGCCTGGGCTCGCCGTTCGCTGCCGGAGCCGGGCGCGCACCATCCCTTGCATGGGAAGTTGTCGCCGCCGCTGTGGGCGCTGCTGCGCCCGGGGGGCGGCGGGCGCAGGTGGTCCGGTGCCTGTTTGGCGCCCTTGACTGGGCCCAGCAGTCCGTCCTATCGACGTCGCCTTGGAGCAAGGGCACAAGCGACCGGCGGGAACCGATCCGCGGGAGGTCCGATAAGGGATGTTCCGTCACCCACTCCAGCAAATGCGGGCTATCGGCTTGAGACGCCTTCGACCAAGGACAGTGATCGGGTCGCGTAGGGCATTTGCCAATCGTGAGCGTCACCACGCGTTTCGAAGCGGCCGCGGGCCCCCCGTATCGTGTTGATCGGCGGACGATTTGCGCGTACGGACGCGCCACGCACTAGGGCTCAGTCGAACGATAACTTCTGATTGGAGAAAATACCGATGATCAAACACCGAGTAGTTACCTTTCTTGCCGCTGTGTCGTTGTCGATTTTTTGTCTTGCGGGTGGCCTTATGGCCGCGGACATGAACGGCGTCATGATGAAGGACGGCAAGATGATGATGATGAAGGACGGCAAGATGATGGGCCCGATGGATCACGACATGACCATGTCGAACGGGACCAAGATGATGATGAATGGCAAGATGATGATGAAAGACGGCAAAGAGACGATGATGAAGGACGGTCAGATGATGATGATGGACGGCAAGATGATGGACGGCGGCGAGGCCATGGAGATGAAGAAATAAACAAGAACCTCAACCACGCGCACGCTGATGCCGACCGGAGGGCCGTAATGGCTCTCCGGTCGTTTCATCGGAGCGAAGAAAGTTCCTACCGATGGATACGGCAGACTCTGAAACCAAAACCACGGGACGGTACCCATAGCCGCTCTTGATTCGCGTGGCGCATTGGCTCGCCGTCCCGCTCCTGATCGTCATGGCGGGAAGCGGTGTACAGATATTTGCAGCCTATCCGGCACTCGGCCCGCGTGGCGCGTTGTACGGATGGTATCCCTGGTAAATGACTGCTCCGCCGGAATGGTTGCGACTCGGCGGATGGCTGGCCGGTGCGCGCGACCTGCATTTCGCTTTCGGGTGGTTTCTGGTGCTCAACGGCGCTGTCTACGTGATCTACCTTTGCCTGAGCGGTGAATGGCGCCGGCGTGCTTTCTTGCCACGCCGCGACACGCTAGGAGCGTCATCGGCCGGTCGGGGACCCGGCCGCCGACCCGTCCGAAACCGGGAATTATGTCAAATCGCCAGCTCATACTGCCTATGCGCCGGAGAAGGCGCCGACAAGGGATGCGCATGCGGAACAGATCGACTTCGGGATCGCGCTCGCTGTGCGCCGCGCGCGCCATCATCTGCATGGCGATCGTGCTAACGGTAGATCCACTGAGAATCGCCGTGCCAAGAGAAGGATGACAGACTCGAAGATCAAGCCCTCCGAGATCACGGCCCGTGAGTTGTTCTTCAGCCGACGCACGGCGCTCAGAGCCGGGGCGTTAGTCGCAGGCACCGCGGCGACAGGATGGCTCTATCGCCGCCTCAACAACGTCAGCTCTGTCCGCGTGGACACCGCGGCGCTTCCGGGGTTGGTCGCCGCCCCGCCGCCCGACGACCCGCGCGGCTATGCCACCATCGAGTCCATGACGCCGCGCATGAGCGTCACGAACTACAACAACTTTTACGAGTTCACGACTGACAAGGAAGGCGTCGCCCACGCGGCGGCCGCCTTCGTCTCGACTCCGTGGCAGGTGCGGGTCGACGGCATGGTGCACCGTCCCCGCACCTTCGACCTCGACGACCTGCGTCGAGTGAGCCCGCCCGAGGAGCGCATCTACCGGATGCGCTGCGTCGAAGCGTGGTCGATGGTCATCCCCTGGGCAGGGTTTCCGCTCTCGCGGCTCCTCGAGCAGGTCCAGCCGATGGGCAGCGCTCGTTACGTGGCGTTCACCACGCTGCTCGATCCGACGCGGATGCCCGGCCAGTCCGGGGGCGCGCTGCCGTGGCCCTACGTCGAGGGGCTGCGCATGGACGAGGCGATGCACCCGCTCACGCTGCTGGCAACCGGGCTCTATGGCGCGGAGCTACCGCCGCAGAACGGTGCGCCAGTGCGTCTGGTGGTGCCGTGGAAATACGGCTTCAAGGGGATCAAATCCATCGTCCACATCAGCTTGGTGGCCGATCAGCCGGCAACGACGTGGGCGCGGCAGGCGGCGAGCGAGTACGGCTTCTTTGCCAACGTCAATCCGGACGTTCCCCATCCGCGGTGGACGCAGGCCAACGAGCAGCGGATCGGTGAATCGGGCCGCCGGCCGACGCTCATGTTCAACGGCTACGCCGAGCAGGTCGCGGGCCTCTACAGCGGGATGGACCTGCGTGCCAACTACTAGCCTCGCCGCCAGGCTCGGTTTCGAGGCATGGTTCATTCGCGTCTTCGCGGCGGTCCTCGGCGCGGTGCCGCTGACGTTGCTCGGGTGGGACGCGGTCTCGGGGGCCTTGCCGGCCAACGGCGTGAACTTCGCGATCCGGACCACGGGTCTACTCGGGCTCCTGTTCCTGCTGCTGTCGCTGGTGATCACGCCGCTGCGTCGGCTGACCGGCTGGAGCAACCTCATCGCGTCGCGACGGTCGCTCGGCCTCCTGGGGTTCGGATACATCTGCGTGCACTTCGCCATTTTCTTCTGGTTCGATCGCAATGCCAGCGTCTCGAGCACGCTTGAGGAGATCATCGAGCGCCGCTACTTGAACTTTGGAGTCGGCGCGCTGCTGCTGATGCTCCCCTTGGCCGTCACCTCGACCGACGGCTGGGTCACCCGGCTCGGTGCCAAGCGCTGGAAGGCGCTGCACCGTCTCGCCTACCTCGCAACCATCGCAGGCGCCACCCACTACTACCTGCTGGTCAAGTCCGACGTGACGCAACCGCTGCAATTTGCGGCTGCCCTTGGCGTCCTGCTTGGCGTGCGGGTGGCGTGGCACTACTTCGATCTTCGCCGCGCGCTGGCTGCTGCCAAGTCGCGGTCCACGCTCACCGCGCCGCGCCGCGCGAAGTTCTGGTCCGGCGAGTTGCGGATCGCCCGCATCTTCGAGGAGACGCACGACGTGCGGACCTTCAGGATGGTGCCCGTCGACGGCGGCGAGCTGCCATTCCAGCAGCTCCCGGGACAGTACTTGAACCTCGCGCTGTCGATCGGAGGGGTCGCCACGCGCCGGTCGTACACAATCGCGTCGGCGCCGACCCGGTCCGGCTACGTCGAGATCACCGTCAAGCGAAAGACGGACGGCTGGGGCTCGCAGCACCTGCACGACGCCTGGCACGAGTCCGATCGCGTCAAGGTCTCGGCGCCGGCGGGCACGTTTCACTTCAGCGGCGCCGAGGGCGACCGCGTCTTGTTGATCGCCGGTGGCGTCGGTGTCACGCCGCTGATGGCGATCGCACGCACGCTCACCGACCGCGCCTGGCCCGGCCAGATCTACTTCATCTTCGCCGTGCGCACCTCGCGAGACGTGATCTTCCGCGACGAGCTCCTGTACCTCGCCAAGCGGTTTCCGAACTTTCACTTGTGTCTGACGTTGAGCGCCGCTGGCACTGGCGGCGAAGCGTGGATCGGCGAGCGCGGGAGGATCGACGCCGCCCTGCTCGCACGCCACGTTCCCGGGCTGCCGACCATGCCGGTGTTCCTCTGCGGCCCCGAGCCCATGATGGCGGCGACGCGCGCTCTCTTGATCGGTCTCGGCGTGCCCGACACCGCGATCCACACCGAAGCGTTCCTCTCCCCGGCCAGCGCTGCCGCCGGCGACGGCGGGGTCACCGCCGGCGCCGGCGGCGACCTGGCCAGCGAGATGCCCACCGACGATGCGCCGCCAGGGGAGTCGGTATCAGTCCACTTCCAGAATTCCGGCAAGGACCTCCCTGCCGAGCCCGGGCAAAGCGTCCTCGAGGCCGCCGAGGCCGGGGGCCTCGAACTCCCGTACGAATGCCGGTCCGGCATCTGCGGTCAGTGCAAGGTCAAGCTCATCCAAGGGCGGGTGGTCATGGATGCCGAGGATGCCCTCACCGCCGCGGACCGCGCCGGCGGCATCATCCTCGCCTGTCAGGCGCATCCCAGGACTGACCTCACGATCGATGCGTGAATTGCTGACGTCTGCCTCGACCCACGACGACTGCGTTGATCGGAGCCGGCGATGAAGAAGCACGCAGGCCGGGCGGCGGTGGACAGGAGGCGGTTGGCGCCGTTGCGCCGCACACACCCAGCCGCCGCCGCCACGAGCCGACCAGAGCGCCCCTCGCGCGGCCCCCGCGGCCGCGCGGCCGCCCGCGTGCGCCCTGCGTGCGCCCCGGGTCCCTGCCGCTGCGCCCTGGCCGCCGCCC
>JANNRA010000153.1:0-31720 GCA_031401035.1 bacterium
CCGAGCCCGGCCGCCGCAGCGGCGCCGGCTCCCGCGCCGGCTGGCGGCGCCGCCGTGCCGCTGTCGCCGGCGGTGCGGCGCCTGGTGGAGGAGCACGCTCTCGACCCGAGCGGCATCGCCGCCAGCGGCAAGAGCGGCCGCCTGACGAAGGGCGACGTGCTCGCCCATCTCGGCGGCGCGACACCCGCGCCGATGACCGCACCGGCGGCGGCGCCGCCACCGGTGAGCGCCGCGCCGCCGCGGCCGCCGACACCCTACCCTCCGCCGGCCGCCGCGAGCCCCGCCAGCGACGAGGTCGAGCGCGTGCCCGAGGTCGAGCGCGTCCCGATGACGCGTCTGCGCCAGCGCATCGCCGAGCGGCTGCGCCAGGCGCAGGCGACGGCGGCCATTCTGACGACCTTCAACGAGGTCGACATGAGCGCCGTGCTCGCCCTGCGCGCCCGCTACAAAACGCGCTTCGCCGACACCCACGGGGTGTCGCTCGGCTTCATGTCGTTCTTCGGCCGCGCCTGCATCGCGGCGCTGCAGGAACGGCCGCTGGTCAATGCGCAGATCGACGGCGCCGACGTCGTCTATCACCGCCGCGTCCACCTCGGCGTCGCCGTCGGTACCGAGCGCGGCCTGGTGGTGCCGGTGGTGCGCGGCGCCGACCGACTCGACTTCGCCGCCCTCGAACGCGAAATCGGCCGGCTGGCCGGTCTCGCGCGCGACAACAAGCTGGCCATCGACGACCTCGCCGGCGGCACTTTCACCATCTCCAACGGCGGCGTCTATGGGTCGCTGCTCTCGACCCCGATCCTCAATCCGCCGCAGAGCGCCATCCTCGGCATGCACAAGATCGAGAAGCGCGCGGTGGTGGTCGACGACCAGATCGTCATCCGCCCGATGATGTACCTGGCGCTCTCC
Organism: bacterium; assembly: GCA_031401035.1. Lineage (GTDB taxonomy): Bacteria > Desulfobacterota > Binatia > HRBIN30 > CADEER01 > JANNRA01. The sequence continues at coordinate 907 of JANNRA010000153.1, forward strand.
TACGACCACCGCCTCATCGACGGCGCCGAGGCGGTCGGGTTTCTGGTCCAGGTCAAGGACCGCCTCGAGGATCCGAGCCGCCTGCTGCTCGGCGTGTAGAGCCCTGATTTCCACACGGAGCCACGGAGAAACGGAGGGACCCTTCCAGCGGCGCTCCTCCGTTGCTCCGTTCCTCCGTGTGAGTCCTTCTTCAAGGATTACTGAATGGCTGACGACGCATACGACCTGGTGGTGATCGGCTCGGGGCCGGGCGGCTACATCGCGGCCATCCGCGCGGCGCAGCTGGGCATGCGCGTGGCGTGCGTGGAGAAGGACGCGACGCTGGGCGGCACCTGCCTCAACATCGGCTGCATTCCGAGCAAGGCGCTGCTCGACTCGAGCGAGCGCTACCATCAGGCGACGCACGATCTGGCCGCGCACGGCATCCAGGTCGGCAGCGTCGGCCTCGACCTGGCGCGCATGCAGACGCGCAAGCAGACGGTGGTCAAGGCGCTGACCAAGGGCGTCGCCGGGCTGTTCAAGAAACACGCGGTGACGGCGGTGGCGGGCACCGCCCGCATCGTCGCCGCCGATCGCGTCGAGGTGACGGGAGCCGCGCCACGCAGCCTACAGGCCGGGCGCATTCTCATCGCGACCGGCAGCGCGCCGGTACGGCTCGCGGCGGCGCCGTTCGACGGGCAACGCATCCTCTCGTCGACCGAAGCGCTGGCGCTGACGGCGGTACCGCAGCGCATGCTGGTCATCGGCGGCGGCGCCATCGGACTCGAACTCGGCTCGGTGTGGTCGCGCCTCGGCGCCGAGGTGGTGGTGGTTGAACTGCTCGACCGACTGGTGCCGGGCATGGACCTGAAGATGGCCGGGCTGCTGCAGCGGGCACTCGAGAAGCAGGGGTTGCTCTTCCGCCTGCGCACCACCCTCGAGCAGGCGAGGGTCGCCGCCGACGGCGTCAGCGTGCGGCTGGCGGCCCCGGACGGCGCCGTCGAGGAGCGGTGCGACGTGCTGTTGGTCGCCGTCGGGCGGCGGCCGTTCACCGACGGGCTCGGCCTCGCGGAGATCGGTATCGCCGTCGATGAGCGCGGCCGCATCCCCGTCGACGCGCACTACGCGACCTGCGTGCCCGGCGTCTACGCCGTCGGCGACGTCATCCCCGGCCCCATGCTGGCGCACAAAGCCGAAGAGGAAGGAGTCGCCGCCGTCGAGGGCATGGCCGGCCTCCCCGGGCACGTCAACTACGACGCGGTGCCGAACGTCGTGTACACCGCGCCCGAGCTGGCCAGTGTCGGCGTCAGCGAGGAGGAGGCGGCACGCCGCGGCCTGGTGGTGAAGATCGGCTCGTTCCCGTTCGTCGCCAACGGCCGCGCCCGCTGCATGGGCGAGACCGAGGGCGCGGTCAAGGTGATCGCCGACGCCGCCACTGATCGCGTTCTCGGCGTCCACGTCCTCGGCCCGCACGCCTCGGATGTCATCGCCGAGGCGGGCCTGGCGATGGAGTTCTCGGCCAGCGCCGAGGACATCGCCCGCACCTGCCACGCCCACCCCACCCTCGCCGAGGCACTCAAGGAAGCGGCCCTGGCCGTCGCCGGCCGGCCACTCAACATCTGAGCGTCCTCGCACCGCTGCGCGGCCGACGTGATAGCCGCTCGCGAAACCCGACGATCACGGACTGGCGGGCGCCGACAGAAGGCGCAGGCCGCGCGGGAAGTGCAGGCGCATGGAGTAGCCGCCGTCGCGCGCCTGCAGAGCGCGCGAACCGTGCCGGGCATAGACCCATGCGTTGCGCATGCGCGGGTAATCGTGGATGCGCTGCACGCGCCCGGCGACAGTCAGCGGCGCGCTGGTGCCGAAGGTGAGCAGCCCAGCCGACGGTGAGCCGTAGCGCACGTCGAAACCGCGCGAGACCCCGCCAGCGCCGGTGCCGAGCGGCGTCGCCGTCACCGGTGCCGCCTCGACGGCGGCAGCGAAGGCGTCGAACGACGGCCATTCCGCGGCGCGCGCCACTTCGACGATCCACACGTTGTCGGCGCCGCCGGGGGCCACGAGATCGAAGGACTGCGTGAAGCCGCGCGCCGCGAGGGTCTCGGCGCTGTACGGTTGCCAGTCGGGCAGACGCCACGACCAGAGCGCCAGATAGCCCTGCCCCTTGCGCGCCATCGTCCAGTTGCCGCGCCGCCGCACCTCGTCGAAGCGCTCCTGCGGCAGGAAGGCGTGCGTGGAGGGCTGGTAGGCGAAGGCGTCGAACGGCGGTGTCGTCGAGGAGACGTACTGCGGCGCGTAGACGTGCATGCCGACCCGCTGATGTTGCGCCGACCGCGGCATGATCGTCCCGCTCCAGTAGCCGTCGCCGTCCGGCCACTGCAGCAGCGGCGAGCGTGTCACCGGATCGGTCGGCAGGGTGGTGAACACCAGCGCCTCGGCGTCCAGCGTCGCCTGCCAAGCGTGATACTGCGCCCCGTAGTCGCCGGCGCGGTAGTCCTGTGCCGTCGCCAGGCTCACCTCCGGCGAGCGCCAGGTGTAGGTGTTCACTTCGGCGGTGAGGCCGAAGGCGATGGCGCGGGCCAGCCCGTGCGCCAGTTGCGTCGCCTGCCCCACGTCCGCGGCGAAGGGGCGCAGCGGCGCGAAGTCCTGGAACAGCTCGGTGTCCCACAGACTGTACTGCTCGATCGTCTGCAGGGTGAGCGGCAGCACCGGCCAGGCGGTGATGGCGCCCATCGACCACCAGAAGGCGAGGTCCTCTGGATCACTGTACGAGAAGCCGGCCGGCGGGCGGGTCGGCGCAGCGAGCGGCGCGAAAAGGTCCATGCGCACGCCCATGCGCTGCCGGTCGACGCCGACCCGCTCGCTGCGGGCGATGCGGCGCAGTACCTCGGGCGGCCGATAGCGCCGCGCCGTGACGAAGCCGAGCACGCCGGCGTCGCTGCTCGACGCGTAGTCGAAGGCGGTATCGTCGAAAAGCAGCTTCTGGAGGCCGAAGGTATCCTCGGCGAGACCGCTCCATTTGTCCTTCATGTACGAACGCCCGTGCGGGGCGCCGAAGACGCCCTGCTGCAGGTGCACGGCGATGTCGAGCAGCAGTGCATCGAGCACCATCGCCGCGCGGCAGGCGATCTCCTCGTCCGCCGCGTACTCGGCGAGCAACAGTAGCGGATTGATGTCCTTCAGGTAGTACACATTCGAGTGCCACTCGAAGAACCCAAAGCGCGACCGCTCCTCGATCCAGGCCAGAATGCGCGCCCGGGCGCGGGCGCGGTGGGCGGCGCCGGTGAGGCCGCTGATGGAGAATACGCGGTCGGGAAACTCCTGCCCCGCCAGGTACTCGAGCATGTGGAAAATGATGCGGTGATTCTCCGACCAGTACCACTTGTCGTCGATGATCCCGGGCGGCGTCGGGTCGGTGTACCAGTACTTGAACGCCAGCAAACGCTGCTCGATGGCAGCGGCGGTGTCGGCGGGCAAGTCCCGACGCGCGCCGAGCCACAGCCAGAGCAGGTACATCATGTCGAAGTCGCTCGGGTCCTCCATCGTGTCGATCTTGGCAAACACGTCGGCCAGAGCGGCCGGACTGACCGTGGCGATGTCGACCGCGAAGCCGGGATCGCGGCGGCGCCGCTCGAGATGGGCGATGACGTTGACCGGTGAGCCCGCGTACAGCGTCGCGGTGGCGAAGCCGAGATAGGCATCGCCGCGCTCCTGCAGCATGGCTGCGCCGATCAGCGCTCCCGGCGCCGGCGCCGGACTGGAAGGACAGAGCGGTTGCGCCGTCGCCGTCAGAGGCAACAGCAGCGTGGCGAGCAGCAGGCGGATACCCACCCCTCCCCTTACCACGCCGGCGGAAGGAATGGGGAGGGCGCGGCAAAGCCGCGCCCTCCGCCTCTCAGGCCGCCTCGGCGGGGCGGAACTCCTCCGGCAGCCGGCCGCTGAGCAGTTGCTCGCGCACCGACTCCGGCGTCAGGTCGAGCGCTTCACAGAGGTTCACGAACGTAAAGGGCCACTGGCGATCCTCCGACGCCACCCAGTCATGCGCCTGCCAGTAGAGGCGCTGCCCGCGCCGACGCGGCGCGAAGCGGTATTTGTGCAGGTCGAACACCGCCTCGGACAACACCGCCAGGGCCAGGGCGCGCTCCGGAGAGATCGCCCGAGTGCGATACCAGATGTCGGCGAACTGCGACGGCAATGCGGCATCAGGGACCAGTGCATCATCGGAAACCCCGGACCACATATGCGGTACTCCACGCCCGCCAGCGCTGCTTGCAGATCCTCGGCTCATAAGTACTTTTCGATTACCTCCGTATCTGAACAATCATTCTCTTATCATGGACTTGTTGAGTCCACAATTGATTTCTCTCCACACCCGTGCGCGCGGGGGCGGCGCGGTGGTGGCGATGGGCGCGCGCGCCGTGCTACCTCCGGGCGCATCTCGGACGGGGGTTTTGCGCATGGAAAAGGTTCTGGCTGGGGTGCGGGTCGTTGAAGTGGCGCAGTGGTGGTTCGTGCCAGCCGCTGGCGGCGTGCTCAGCGACTGGGGGGCCGAGGTCCTCAAGATCGAGCACCCGGTCGGCGGCGACCCGCTGCGCGGCCTGGTCAGTTCCGGCCTGGTGCCGGGCGCCGGCAAGGTCAATTTCATGGTCGAGCAGCCGAACCGGGGCAAGCGTGGGCTCGGTATCGACCTGGCCAAGCCCGACGGCCTGGCCCTGCTGCACCGGCTGGTCGCTGGCGCCGACGTCTTCCTCACCAGCTTCCTGCCGGCGGCGCGGCGCAAGCTGAAAATCGACGTCGAGGACATCCGCCGCATCAATCCGCGCATCATCTACGCTCGCGGGCACGGTCAGGGGGCACGCGGTCCGGATGCCGAGAAAGGGGGCTACGACGCCGCCTCCTTCTGGTGCCGGGGCGGCATCTGCAATGCCCTGACACCGAGCGAGGCCGAGACGGTGGTCATGCAGCGCGCCGCCTTCGGCGACTCCACCGGCGGGCTGGCGCTGGCCGGCGGCATCGCCGCCGCCCTCTTCAAGCGCGAACGGACGGGCCTGGGTTCGGTGGTCGACCTGTCGCTGCTCGGCACCGCGATGTGGGTCATGGCGCCGGACATCATCGCCAGCGCGCTGCAGAGCGCCGGCATCCCGCAGTTCACCCGCTCCGACGCCCCGAATCCGATCGTCAACAGCTACCGCACCAAGGACGGCCGCTGGTTGTTCCTCAACATGCTGCAGCCCGACCGCTTCTGGCCGGATCTCTGCCGTCGCATCGGCCACCCGGAGCTGATTGCCGATGATAGGTACAAGGACGGGATGTCGCGGTTCATGAACCGAACCGAGTGCGTGCGTGCGCTGGACGACATCTTCGCCACGCGCACGCTCGACGCATGGCGGCTGGCGCTGGCCGAGGCCGAGGGCGTCTGGGCGCCGATGCAGACGACCGCCGAACTGCCCACCGACCCGCAGGCGGTGGCCAACGGCTATCTGCTGCCCGTCGAGCACGCCGATGGCTCGACGTTCCCCCTGGTGTCGAACCCGCTGCAGTTCGACGAGACGCCGCCCTCGGTGCACCGCGCGCCGGAACTCGGGCAGCACACCGAGGAGGTCCTGCTCGAGCTCGGACTAAGCTGGGAGGAGATCGCGCGTTACAAGGAAGCAGGCGCGATCGGCTGAGACGGATCGGCGAGGCCGGTTCTTTTCGGCCGCGGACTGTGTTTTTCTGACGCGATGGTCATGCGCCAGCCGGTCGTCTTCGGAGTCGGACAGCTCACCAACCGCGCCACCGCGCCCGAGGCGGTGCGGGAACCGCTCGACCTGATGGTCGAGGCGGCGCGGCGCGCCGCGGCGGACGCCGGCATCGGCGCCCGCCTGGCGGAGGTCGACGAGCTGACGGTGATCAACATCATCTCGCGCGCCTACGCCGATCCAGCGGCGATGCTCGCGGCGCGACTCGGCATGCACCCGACGCGGCGCGTCTACACGGCGATCGGCGGCAATTCGCCGCAGTGGCGCGTCAACGAGACAGGGGCGCGCATCGCCCGTGGCGAGGTGCGCCTGGCGCTGATCGTCGGCGCCGAAGCGGTCGGCGGCCTGCAACTCGCCCGCAAGGCCGGCGTCAAGCTGCAGTGGGCCGAGGCGGGCACGCCGGAGACGGTCGGCGACATGCGCTGGGGCAGCAACCCGGTCGAGCAACAGCACCAGGCGCAGATGCCGACCTCCATCTACCCGCTGTTCGAGAACGCGCTGCGGGCCCACCGCGGCTGGACCCTCGAGCGCCATCGCACCCACCTCGGCACCTTGTGCGCGCGCTTCGCGGCGGTGGCGAAGGACAATCCGTACGCCTGGTTCCGCGACGGCAAGTCGGCGGCAGACATCAGCACGGTCAGCGATACCAACCGCCTGATCGCCTGGCCCTATCCGAAGTACATGAACGCCATCATCGCCGTCGACCAGTCCGCCGCGCTGCTCATGGCCGACCGCGACACGGCGCTGCAGCTCGGCGTGGCGCCGGAGAAGATGGTGCACCTCGTCGGCTGCGGCGACGCCAGCGACCACTGGTTCATCAGCGACCGGGTAAACTTCTGGAGCTCGCCGGCCATCCGCCGTGCCGGCGCCAGCGCCCTCGCCCAGGCACGGCTCGACCTTGCGCAGATCGACGCCTTCGACATCTACAGCTGCTTCCCCAGCGCGGTGCAGATCGGCGCCGACATGCTGGGTCTGGCGCCCGACGACGCCCGGCCGCTGACCGTCACCGGCGGCCTGCCCTACCACGGCGGCCCGGGCAACAACTACGTCACGCACTCGATCGCACAGATGGTCGAACATCTGCGGGCTCGCCCTGGGAGCCGCGGCCTGGTCACCGGCGTCGGTTGGTATCTGACCAAGCACGCCGTCGGCGTCTATCAGAGCGCCCCGCCGACGCATCCGTTCGAGCGAGCCGACCCGAACCTCGATCAGGCGGCGATCGACGCCGAGCCGCATCCGCAGCTGGCCGTCGAGGCGAGCGGCGCCGCCAGCGTCGAGACCTGCACGGTGGTGCACGACCGCGCCGGGGCGCCGGCGCTGGGCATCGTCGTCGGCCGCCTCGCCGATGGGCGCCGCTGCTGGGCCAACGTCCACGAGGCGCAGACGCTGGCCGCCATGGAGGAGCGCGAATTCGTCGGCGTCGCCGGCCGCGTGCGCCACGACGCGACGACCCAGACCAACGTCTTCGAACCCTAGACAGGACGAAGATCTCGACACGGAGACACGGAGGAACGGAGTCTCACAGAGAAGGGCCCTGATCCCTATTCGTCCGACCTCCGCTTCTCCGTGTCTCCGTGGTGAGATCTTGTCTCAGCCACCCTCGGCGCGGATCGCTTCGATCGCCTCGATCGACTTCGGCACCGCCGCCGTCAGCACCTCGTGGCCGTCGGCGGTGACCAGCACGTCGTCCTCGATGCGCACGCCGATGCCGTGCCATTCGGGGGCGATGTCGTCGAGGAAGTCCGCAATGTAGAGGCCGGGCTCGATGGTCAGCACCATGCCCGCCTCCAGGACTCGCGCCCCGTCGGCCTGCGTGTACAGGCCAACGTCGTGCACGTCCATGCCCAGCCAGTGACTGGTGCGGTGCATGTACACCGGCTTGTAGAGCTCCTTGGCGATGATCTCGTCGACCGGATCGGCGAGAATGCCGAGGCCGACGAGCCCGTCGACCAAGGCGCGCACCGCGGCGTCATGCGGCTCGTCGAAGCGCGCGCCGGGACGCACCGCCGCGATGGCGGCGCGCTGCGCCTCGAGCACCAGCGCGTAAACATCGCGCTGGCGGCCGGCGAAACGGCGGCCGGCCGGGAACGTGCGCGTGATGTCGGCGCAGTAGCAGGCGTACTCGGCGCCGGCGTCGATGAGCAGGAGCTCGTCGGCGCCGAGCTGCCGATCGTTGCTGGTGTAGTGCAGGATGGTGGCGTTGACGCCGGACGCGACGATCGACGGATAGGCGGGCCCGGCGGCGCCGTGGCGGCGGAAGGTGTACTCAATCAGCGCCTCGATCTCGTACTCCCAGCCGCCCGGACGCGCCGCCCGCATGGCGGCGAGGTGCGCCTCGGCGGAAATGGCGATGGCGCGACGCATCGCCACCAGCTCTTCAGGCTGCTTGAACAGCCGCAGTTCGTGCACCAGCGGGGCGGCATCGAGCAGGCCGGTCGGACCGCTGCCGCTGCGCTGGCGGGCGGCGTGGCCGCGCTGCACCCAGCCGAGGGCGCGGCGCGCGAAGTCGGCGTCGGCCGCCAGGGCGCAGAAGAAGTGCTGGCGCGCTGTGATCCACCCCGGTAGGTGCTTCTCGAGATCGTCGATCGCGTAGGCGACGTCGGCGCCGAACTCGACCAGGGCCCCCTCGATGCCGGCGCGCCGCCCCGTCCAGGTCTCGCGCTCGCGATCGCGGGGGCGCACGAAGAGCGCGTACTCGTGCTGCGGATGGCCGGGCTGTAGCACGCAGACCGCGCCCGCTTCGGCGAAGCCGGTCAGATAGTAGAAATCGCTCTGCGGCCGGTAGCGGTACTCGACGTCGTTGGAGCGCGTGCGCTCCGGTGCAGCCGGAAACACGGCGATGGCGTCGGGCCCGAGCGCCGCCGACAGCCGGCGGCGGCGCTCGGCGAAGACGGCGGCGTCCACGCCGGGCATCACTCGCGCGACGACGCGCCGGCGCCGGCGAGGCTGCGCAGGACTTCGAGCGGCAGCGGCACGACGATGGTGTGATTGTTCTCGGTGCCGATCTGCCGCAGCGTCTGCAGCATGCGCAGGGTCATCGCCACCGGCTGGCACTCCATCAGCGCCGCTGCTTCGCCAAGGCGCGTCGCCGCCTGGTACTCGCCCTCGGCGTTGATGACCTTGGCGCGGCGCAGGCGCTCCGCCTCGGCCTGGCGGGCCATGGCCCGCTGCATGTCGGCCGGCAGGTCGATGTGCTTGATCTCGACCATCATCACCTTGATGCCCCAGGGCTCGGTGCTGGTGTCGATGATCTCCTGCAGGTTCTCGTTCAGGCGGTCGCGCTCGGCGAGCAACTGGTCGAGCTGCGCCTGGCCGCAGACGCTGCGCAGGGTCGTCTGCGCAAGCTGCGACGCGGCATAGAGGTAGTTCTGCACTTCGACGACGGCGCGCGCCGGGTCGATGACACGGAAGTACAGCACCGCACTGACCTTGACTGAGACGTTGTCGCGCGTGATGACGTCCTGCGACGGCACGTCAAGAGTCACCGTGCGCAGATCGAGCTTATACATCTGCTCGATGAACGGCATGACGTAGATCACCCCCGGCCCGCGGCTGCCCACCAGGCGCCCGAGCCGCAAGATGACCGCGCGCTCGTATTCGCGCACGATCTTGACGCCGCCGATGGCGAGCAGGGCGCCGACGATGATTAGGGTGCCGGCCAATCCGAGTCCAAACATGGATCCGTGCTAGCACAGGTCAGGCGAGGGAGAAATGCGGCGCCAGACGCAACGCTCGGTCGTCATCGTCGCCACGCCGTTGCCCGACCACGGCTCCGCCGCTACCCTTCCTCGCCCCATGCCGACCCCTGGCGCCGTCTCCCGCCGCGACCGCATCGCCGCCCTGTTGCTGCTGCTCCTGCTGGGCGGCGGGCTGGCCGTGCTGCTGGTGCGGCGTGCCGCCTTCGATGCCGGCATCGATCCTGTCGAGGACCTCCGCATGCAGCGCGACGCCGTGCTCTTTGATCGCTTCTCGGCGCGCCGGGAGCGCAGCGACGAGGGCGACCGCCTGAGCCTGTCGTTGCGGCTGCGCACCAGCGCCGCGGTCAGCCTGCCCTGCTTCGTCTTCGTCGTCGCCCGCCGCGAGGAGTCGACGACGTACCGCTGGGGGATCTGGCCAGCCCAGCCGCCCGGCCTGGCAATCACCGCCAGCGGTCACTTTCACGCCGCGACTCCGGCGGCCGGTTACGCCGTTACCCTGAGCGACGCCTGGGAGCGCCTCACCGCCGTCATCCCGCACCCGCCCGGCGACGCCGCCTTCGACACCGTCTCGGTCTACATCGTCGACCCGGGCGGTCGGATCCTCGTCGCGCGCCCGTTCCGAATCTGAGCGGCGGCACGTCCCGAGGTGCAATTTTTCTGTTTCGGCGCCTTGAATTGAGCGCTACGATGCGGCGCGCCATGCTACCAAACGGGTCGACGCCGGCGGGTGCCACCGCCCCTGCCCTGTCCTATGCCTCGCACCGGCAGCGCGTCGTCGCCGCGGGGTTCCCCGCCGCCGTCGCGGTGGTGCTGGCGATGACCGCCCTGTACGCGATCATCGACCTGAGCCGCCGGCCGACCGGGGCCCAGGCGCTGACCTACGCCCTAGCGTTGGCGGTGCCGGTCGGCGGGCTGCTCCTCGCCCGCACCCGACTGCAGCGCCACGCCGAGACGGTCGCCCTCGGCGCCGACCTGCTCTTCACCGGCATCCTCGCCGGCCGTCTGCTGCTGCCGACGACGACGCTCTCGGGCACCGCTCTCTTTCTGTCCCTCAAGCTGCTGGCGACGGCCGTGCTGTGGCCCTGGCACCCGCAGATTCAGTACCTGTCCGCGGCGCTGACGCTGCTCGCCTACTACGCCGCCCTGGTCGCCAGCGGGCGCTACATCGACGAGACGCACCAACTGGTCGGCCCGTTCATCGCCGCCGTTCTGTCCTGCGTTGGCGCCGCCATCGCCGACCGCACCCGCCGCGACCTGTGGCAACGCACCGCAGCGCTGTCGGATTCCGAACAGCGCCTGCGCGGCGCCCTGGAGACCGAGCGCAGCCTGGCCGCTATCGCGCGGGAGATCGGCGTGCCGACCGACCTGCGCACCGCCCTCGGCCGCATCAACGATCTCACCGTCGCGGCCATCGGCTGCGAGTTCTCGAATACCTACCTGATCGACGACGCGCGCCATGAGGTCGCGGCGGCCGCCACCAACGCCAGCGAGCCGCAGTTGCGGGAACAGATCCTCTCCCTGCGCACCTCGCTCGACCTGCCGCTGGCGCGCGAGCTGCGCGCCGGTCGGATGGTGGTGATCAACGACCCGCCCCATCAATCGTGGATCGACCCGACCGAGCTGGCGCGCGATCACATCCAGGCCCTGGCGCTGACGCCGATCGCCGCCAAGGGCCGCGTGCTCGGCATCCTCACCGTGACGCGCACCAGCCGCGCCGCCCCGTTCGACGACCGCGAGCTGGCGCTGCTGCAGGCGATCGCCGCGCAGGCCGCCGTCGCCATCGACAACGCGCGCCTGTTCGACAACCTCTCGAGCTCGGAAGCTCGCTATCGCGACCTCTTCGAGCGCGCCACCGATCTCATCTTCGTCGTCGACGAATTCGGCGGCCTGCGCTCGGCCAACCAGGCGGCGCTCGACTTCGTCGGCGGCGACGCGGCGCAGCTGCGCACCCTGCGTTGGCCGTCGTTGGTCTCGGAGGCGTCGCGCCGCCAGCTCGAGCGGCGCCTGAAGCTGGCCCGCCACACCGGTGGCGGCGAGGGCGCGGTGGAGATCGAGACCTGTCCGCCGACCGGCGCGCCGGCGACGTTGGAACTGCGCACGCGCCTGATCAGCCCGCCGGGCCAGCCGCGGGTCTTTCACTGCATCGCCCGCGACGTCACCGAACGCCGCCGTCAGGAGTGCGAGACGCGCCACCTGCTGCACCGCCTGCAGGAGGCCAACCGTCTGCAGGCCGAGTTCGTCGCCAACATGTCGCACGAGCTGCGTACGCCGCTCAACGTCATCATCGGATACGCCGACCTGCTTACCGACGAGCCGACGCTGCCGCGACAGAGCGACGCGCACCTGTTCCTCGAACGCATCTCCTCGGCCGGGCGCGCCCTGCACCGCATGGTCGAGAGCGTCCTCGAGTACGCGCGGATGGACCGCGGCCGCAGCCTCATCATCCCGCGCCGCTTCCCAGCCACCCAGCTGCTGCGCGAACTGCGCGAGCTCGGCGCCGACCTGCGCGGCAGCGCCACGATCGCGGTACGCGTGCAAGCCGACGCCGACCTGGCCCTCTTCACCGATTACGACCGGCTGTACTCGATCCTCAGCAACCTGCTGCTCAACGCCATGAAGTTTACCGTCGAGGGCTCGGTCGAGCTGACGCTGCGCCGCGTCGGCGACGAGGCCGAGTTCGCCGTGCGCGACACCGGTATCGGCATCGACAGCGATGAACTGACGCATGTCTTCGAGCCCTTCCGGCAGGTCGACGGCTCGCCGACGCGCAGCTTCGGCGGCGTCGGCCTCGGACTCGCCATTGTGCGCCGCAACGCCGCGCTGCTGCGCGGCACGGTGGAGGTCGAGAGTCGACTCGGCGTCGGGTCGACTTTTCGCGTCCGCCTGCCCCTGACGCTGGCCGACCGCGACGAGGCGCGCGCCTCGTCGGCGGCCTGAGCGCCCCGCCGTGGCCGCGACAGCGCGCCCTAGGGGATGAGCGTCCGCACCGCGGCCGGCATGTCCTGTGCGACGCGCACGATGGGGATGCCGGTCTGCGTGTTTTGGTGCATCTCACGGGCGGCGCGCGGCAGGTCCATGAACGCGTAGATCTCGTCATGCACGGTCGGCTTGTAGACGACGCCATAGAGCGCCGTGCAGGCGTTGCAGCCTTCGACCGTCTCATAGTGGGTGTGATCGAGCGTCAGCTGCTTCACCGACATGCCGGCCGAGTCGTAGATGATCTTCTTGTCGAGCTGCCAACCGGCGCTGACGTTGACGCCCTGGCGCGCCGCCGCCGCGATGCCGGCGGCGAACACCGGGCCGCGCAGCATGTCGCAGACGACGTGCATGCCGACGCCGCCGGTCAGGCTCTTGACCTCCTTGGTGAACGCCTTGACATCGTCACCGCTGGCGAAGCGGTTGTACTTCTTCTGGTCGATTCCGGTGATGCCGAGCTTCTCGAGATGCGCGCGGCGCGCCGGACTGCCGGAGCAGAAGAAGGCGCGGTGGCCTTCGTGGTGCGCCTGCATGAGCAACAGCTCCGACACGCCGCCGCCGAAGCCGAGCACGTTCATGCGCGCCAGCTTCTCGCGCGAGACCTTGAGGCGGTACATGTCGTGCCCACGCCGCCACAGGTGATAGGCGGTCGGGGCGCGCAACGGCAGCGCGGCGATCTCCCACAGGTTCAGTCCGCAATCGAGCGGCGCCGGGATGAGCTGCCAGTCGCCGACCATCGCCTCTTCGCCGTACCAACCGATCGACTCCGGCTTGTCGTAGGCCCAGATACGCAGCGGGAACCCGTAGATGTCCGGCTCGCCGTTGCAGTGGGTGATGACAATGTCGCCGCACGTGAAGCGCGTCACCTGATCGCCGACCGCTGTCACCTCGCCCAGGGCGCTGTTGCCCGGAAATATCTTGCCGCCGCGCAGGGCGGCGATGTTGACCGTGTCGGCCAGCACGGCGTGGTCGATGTTGTGCTCCAGCGAGACGGCCAGGATGCGCACTTTGACGTCGCGCGGCCCCAGTGGGGGCAGGACGAACTCGTCGAGCGCGATGACGCGCGAGGCATCGAAGTGATCGAAATCGTCGTTGACGCGCTTGCGCTCAGCCGCGATCGCGTCGGCAGTGATGGCGTAGGCTCTCGGCATGATGGTCCTCCCTCGAAGCGGCGGACCCTACCGAACTGCGGCGGCCCCTTCAATGCCCGTCCGGCGCGGCGCTGCGTCGCACGCGGCGTGCGGCGCGCCGCTTGCGAGGCGCCGCGACGGCGCGCAGGATCGCGGCGATGGGAGCCCTGCTCGGCGTCGTCGCCCTGGCCGCCGCGATTGTCGTCGGCCTGCGCCTGCTGCAACGCCGCGCCGCTGAGCGCGAACAGCCCGGCCGCCGGCCGCGGCAGGCGATCGCCATCGCGGACTACGGCGAGATCGACCTGGCCATCCGCCTGCAGGCGTGCGCCTGCGGCGGCCGCTACCAACTGCGCGGCGAGGGACCCGGCCGCACACCGGAGCTGCGCGTCGCCAACCTCGAGTGCCGCCGCTGCGCGCGAGAAACTGCGATGTATTTTGACGTCAGCGGCGTCCTCCATTGATCCCATGCAGCGCTTTATGACGCGCTTTCGACTCGCCGCTGGGGGTTTGGTACACGGTGGGTGGTTCCCCATGCGCCGCGCCCTCCCCCTGCTCGTCCTCGCCTTCGCCGCCGTCGCTGCCTGTCAGCGCCCGCCGGCGGTGCCGATGCCGCGCGAGATCGTCGATCTGTCACCGGTCATCACCCAAGACATCAACATTCGGCGCCTCGGCACGCGGATCCTCGCCTACCTGGGCACCGACGGACGGGTGAAGTCGACGCCCCTCACCCCGCCCAACCCGCCCTTCGCGTGGGGCATGCGCACGATCGAGATCCTCAGCCACACCGGTGCCCACCTCGACGCGCCGGCCCGCTTGCTGCGCGGGGGAGAGCCGCCGGCACGCATCGACCTGAACGATATGTACGGCCCGGCGCGGGTGGTCGACCTGCGCTGGCACAACCGCCACACGCCGATCCAGATCACCGACCTGCAGCTCAAGCCGATCGAGGAGGGCGAGATCGTCATCCTCTTCGTCGGCTACGAGCCGCCCGCCGCCGGCGAGTGGCCGCGTTATGCACCCCTGTCGACGCAGGCGGCCGAGTACCTGGCGGCGAAGAAGATCCGCGCCGTCGCCACCGACCTGCCCGCCATCGTGCGCTTCGACGACGTCGAGGCACGCCTCAACCGCGGCCTCCCGCCCGAGGAAGTCTGGGCGGAGTACCTGCCGCTGTTCCAGAACGGCATCCCGGTCGTCGCTGGACTCACCAACCTCGACGCCATCGTCAAGGAAACGAACGTCGCGTTCGTCGCCTTCCCGCTGGCGATGGCGGTCGGCGACGGCGTTCCCCTGCGCGCGGCGGCGCTGGTATTCTGACCCGCGACCATGCGCACACGGCAGGTGATCGGCATCGCGATGGTCTGTGCGGCCAGCGTCGTCGCCGCCGACCTGTTGATGCACTCCTCGCTGCTGCACCTGCTGCAGCCGCGCATCCTCGAACCAGCCGACGGCGCCATCGTCAGCGGTCCGGTGACCGTGCACTGGGAGGGGCCGCGGCCGATGCAGGCGACGCTGACCGGCAACGGCCAGCGCATCGAGCTCGGCGACCGCGACAGTCCGTTCGAGATCGATCCGAGCCGCTTCTCCCGTCCGGGGCAGTATGGCATCGAGCTGCGCAGCGCCTTCGGCGGTCTGATCGGGGCTGATCGCCGTTTCATGGTCCGCCGCCCCAGCCGCGCCGCCGCGGTTGCCACCCTGAGCGATTCCGGCGCGACGCCCGCGACGGCGCCGCCGCGCGTCGCGCCGGCGCCGACGGGGCTGCAGGAGCTGCTCGCCGAGCGCGATCGCCTGCGCGTCGACCTGGCGGCGACCCAGAACGAATTGGCGCTGCTGCGCCAGGACCAGGACAGTAGCGCTGACGCGCACGACGCGGCGCAGGCCGAGTCCGACGCCCTCTTGGCCAGCACCGAGGCGGCGCGCCTGGCCCTGGCTGGCGAGCACCTGGCAGCGCTGCAAGAGAACCAGGCGCTGCGCCAGCGGCTCGAGCGCATTCCCGCCTGCACCGTCTGGGGCTACCTGGCGGCTCCGCGCCCGCAGACCTCGCCGCCCAGCCGCCACATCCTGGTCAGCAACCGCCGCGGTGACGTGTTCCGCAACGAGCCGCAGTGCGTCGCCACGCGCCGCACCGACCCCGCCGGCCTGTCGCCCTGCGTCTGCGTCGGCGCGCTGTACTGACTCCGCCGGATCCTCGCGGCGGTCGGCCCTGCAGCGCGCCGCCTACAGCAGCTCGCGTCGCGGCGCCGCCGGGGCCTGGCCGGCGGGAAGCATGCGGCGGCCACCGAGGGTGACATCGGTGGGAACGCCCGTCTGCCCGTCCACCACCCGGCGCAGCTTCTCGGCGTCGATGTGCTGCTGCCAGCCGAGCTCGCCGATCAGGCGGGCGGCCTCGGCATGCATGTCCGGCACCAGCTTGTAGATGTCGGGCGCTGCCTCGACGTAGATACGTCCGTCACGGGCGCCGATCTTGATCGGCTGGTAGATGAACTCGCCCGGCGTGCCCACCGGCACGACCGGGAAGAGCGCCTCGATATCCTCGGGGTAGAGGCGCACACAGCCGTGCGAGACCTGCATGCCGACGCCCCAGGGGATGTCGGTGCCGTGAATGCGATAGCCGGGCATGGTCAACTCGAAGCGAAACTTGCCGAGCGGATTGTCCGGCGCGCCGCCGGGGATCATCGTCCGATGGTCGCCGCGCTCGGCGATGTGCTCCTTGCGGATCGACTCCGGGATCACCCACGTCGGGTTCTTGGTCTTGCCCTGGATCTTGAAGCGTCCCTTCGGCGTGCGCCACTCATCGCGCCCCAGTCCGACCGGATACGTAGTCACCAGCTGGGCTCCCCCCTGACGTTTGGGATGGAAGTAATAGAGCCGCATTTCCGGGATGTTGACGACGACGCCCTGATGCGCCCCCTGAGGGATGATCCAGGCCGTCGGCAGGATCACCGACTTGGTCTTCGTCTCCGGAATCCAGGGATCGATGCCGGGATTCGCCTGCTCGAGTTCGTTGTAGCCAAGCCCGTAGAAGCGGGCCAGGTCGAGGAAGGTGTCGCCCTGCACCGGCGCGTACTGGCGGATGCTGCCGATCATCGTATCGGCCACCGCCGGGTCACTGCTGGCGATCATGACGTACGGTTCGGTGAGCTTTGCCTTGTTGGTGAAGTCCTCCTCGGTCCAGCGCTCGGCGAGCGCCGGCAGCGCGGCAAACAGCCCAACCAGCACCAACCACCCCATCCGTCGCTTCGGCAGCCTCATGCGGGGGATTCAAGCACAGGGTCAGGGGCGGTCCAAGTGGGGTTCGATCAGCGCCTCGATGGCATCGTGCACCAGGCCGTTGGAGGCGATGGCACTGCCGCCGTACACGGTCGGGCGGCCGCGGAAGTCGGTGCAGCGACCGCCGGCCTCCTCAATGATGATCTTCAGCGCCGCCAGGTCCCAGGGTTTGAGGTCGAGGTCGATCATCGCCTCGGCCTGGCCGCGGGCGATGAAGGTGTAGCCGAAGAAGTCGCCGTAGCCACGCTGCCGGCCGGAGGCGTCGACAAGGCGCTCGTACGCCGGCCAGTAGCCGCCGCTGCGCAGCAGGCCGGCGCCGCCGAAGACCAACATCGAGCGCCGCAGCGTGTCGATGCGCGAGACGCGCAGTGGACCATGCGCGTCGAAGGCACCCTGCCCCTTCTGCGCGTAAAGAAGATCATCCATCGCCGGGGCGTAGACGGCGCCGGTGGTGATCTCGCCCTCCTCCTCGAGGGCGATGAGGGTGGCAAAGAAGGGAATGCCGCGGATGAAGCTCTTGGTGCCGTCGATCGGGTCGATGATCCACTTCGGGCGGCCGCCGCCCTGGGGGGCGAGATCCTCGCCGAACTCCTCGCCGAGCACGCCGTAGTCGGGGAAGGCGGCCCTGACCACCGCCACCGCGTGCTGCTCGGCTTCGCGGTCGGCAATGGTCACCGGCGAGGCGTCGGCCTTGTGTTCGACCCGCAGGTCGGTGCGGAAGTGGCGCAGCGCCACCGCGCCGGCGGCGCGCGCGGCGGCAATGGCGGTCTCCAGGCGGCGGTCCATCGGGGTGTCCTCCGTGTTCGGGTCAGCGCGGCCGCGGCAGCAGAAACGGCACCGCCTGCCGGTAGCGGGCATAGGCCTCGCCGAAGCGCCGCGCCAGCCGCGCCTCGTCACGCGCCGCCAAGGCCAGCACCACCGCCGCGCCGAGCAGCGCCAGGACCCACATCGCCGGCCGCCGCCAGGTGAGCGCCGCGGCGGCGAGCACGCCGAGCAGAGCAAGCGATTGCGGGTGCCGAACGAGGCGGAAGGGACCGGCGAGGACCAACGGCGCCGTCGCCGCCTCCGGCGCGCCGTCGTCGAGATCGAGCCAGCGCCGCCAGCCGAGCACCTGCCAGGCCCAGCCGAGCAGCGTCGCGGCGGCGACCAGGAAGGCGGCGGTGAGAATGCTCCACGACATAGCGCGCACCCTAGAGCCGCGCGGCGCCTGCCTCAAGCGTGCCGCCGCCGGCACCGCCGCCGCTTGAACCATCACCGGCGGCGGCCGTAAGGTCTGCGGCATGCGCACGCGCGAACTCATGCACCTCACCAATAGCGGCCATGCGGGCATCAACGCGCTGTTCTCCAAGGCGCACTCGGCCGGCTGGGACATCGACCGCGACGTCGACTGGACGCAGTCGGTGGCGGCGGACGAGCCGCTGGTCGAGCATGCCTGGGGGGCCTTCGGATCGACGCCGACCTTTCGCGCCCTGCCCGAGACCGTCCAGAACTACTGCACGCGCCGCGCCCTGGGGCGCATGCTCAACGTGTTGCAGGTCGGCGAGAGCGTGGCGCAGGACGTCTGCGCCAAGTTGGCGCTGTGCGTGCGCGAGGAGGACTACCGCAATCATGCCGTCGCGCAGGCGATGGACGAAGCGCGCCACCACCTCGCCTACCGCCGCTTCACCGAGAAGATGGGCGAGACGCTCGAAGACATCGACCTCGGCACCGAGATGATGTTCGACGGCCTGCTCGCCGCCGACGCGCCGCTGGAGTTGGTCGCCACCGAGCAGTTCTTCCTCGAGAGCCTGGCCATGGACCTCTTCGACAGCATCACCGCGCACGCCCGCCATCCACTGCTGCGCCAGATTCTGACCCTGATCACGCGCGACGAGAGCCGCCACATGGGCTTCGGCATCCTCTATATCGCCGAGTGGATGCGCACGCATGCGCTCGAGGAGCGCATCGCTTTCGCCCGCCGCTGGCTCGGACAAATTCTGTTTTCCGCCACTGATCAGCCCGGACCGATCATGCTCGCGCGCCTGCAGCGCCGCCTGCACGAGGCCGGCGTCGACGGCGACGCCCTCGGTCCGACCCTGCTGCGCGAGCAACAGGCGATCAACGCGACGGCACGGGCCGAGGCGCTCGCCGGCCGCCGACTGCCGCAACTCATGAAGAGCGCCCGGCGCGCCGGTCTGCTCGAGGCCGACATCCTCGACGCGCTCGACCTGCGCGCGCACCCGCTGGTGCGTGCCGCCGTCGCCGCGGCGGAGCCCGACGCGTAGGCGCGGCCGCGGAGGAAGCCGCGCCGGGGTTCTGTCAGGCGCGCAGCGCTGCGGCGACGCGCACCGCGTCGCGCGTCGCCGCGACATCGTGGGTGCGAATGACCGCCGCGCCGCGCAGCACCGCCACCGCCGCCGCCGCCAGGGAGCCGGCGAGGCGGTCGGCGGGGTCCTCGCGCCCGGTCAATGCACCGAGAAAGCGCTTGCGCGAGACGCCCACCAGCAGCGGGCGCCCGAGATCGCCGAGGGCCTCCAGATCGCGCAGGACGGCGACGTTGAACGCCGTCGCCGGCGTCGCGGCGGTGGCAAAGAAACCGATGCCCGGGTCGAGCACGATCTCGTGCAGCGCGATGCCCACCGCCGCGGCGCGTGCCAGGCTGTCGACGAGCGCCCGCCGCACCCGCGCCAGCGGCGCCGCGTCGACCCCACCGTCGGGCGCGGCCGTCAGCACCACGCCCTGGCCCTGCGCCGCGATGTCGGCCATGGCGGGGTCACCGCGCAGCCCGCTGACGTCGTTGATCAGGCGCGCGCCGCTCGCCAGTGCCGCCGCCGCGACGGCGGCGCGCGTCGTGTCTGCGGACAGCGGCACCGAGACTGCCGGCGCCACCACGCCCAGGGCCCACCGCATGCGCCGCACCTCCTCGGCCACCGGCACCGCCGTCGCGCCGTAGGGGGCGGTCGAGCGCGCACCGACATCGAGCAGGTCGGCGCCCTCCGCGACGGCGCGCTGCGCCGCGTCGCGCAGCGCCGCCGCATCGGCCCGCACCGAGCCGGGATAGAACGATTCCGGACTGACGTTGAGCACTGCCATGAGTCGCACCGGGGCGTCGCCGCCGATGCGCAGGCCGGCGAGAGTGGCGGCATGGACCATATCGCCAGCCAAACGGCATGCGGCGGCGCTGTCAACCGCGGCGCGCGGCGCGACCGGAGGCGATTATGTACTTTCAACACGCCGTCGGTTGGGTATGAATGGAGTCGTATGCGCGAACGAGACTACCGAGATCGGCCGGCTCCACCGGCGCCGACGCCGCGACGGTATCGCGCCCTGGTGGTGGATGACGAGCGCGACTTCCGCCACCTGATGACGATGTTCCTGGAACGCAGCGGCATGCCGATCGACGTCGAGGCGGTCGGCAGCGGCGGCGAAGCGGTGCAGAGCGCTCTCGCCAACCCGCCCGATCTGGTGCTGCTCGATCTGATGATGCCCGGCGTCGACGGCTTCGAGGTCTGTACGCGGCTGCGCAGTCTGGGCGCGACGCGCGCCATCCCGGTGATCATGCTCACCGCGCTCGACGAGCCGACGGATCGCACGCGCGGCTTCCTCGCCGGCGCCGACGACTACCTCGCCAAACCGTTCGACCGCGGCGAGTTGCTGGCGCGCGTACGCCGTGTCCTGCAGCGCCACTACGGCTTCGGTCAGCCCGACGGGGTGCCGCTGGCAGGCGCCGCGGCGCGCGGCGGCCGGCCCTGGTCGGAGCGCGAGCACAGCATCGACGACCTGCCGGAGTGAGGCGAGGCCTGGCGGGCGCCACCGACGGCCGGCGCCTGGCTTATCGCGGTAGGGCCATCGCCAACGTCGCGCGCCCGGGGCGCTGCTCGAACGACAGCGTACCGCCGTGCAGTTCGGCGACGCCGCGGGCGAGTTCGATCGGCAGGGCCGCCTCATCGAGCTGGGCGACGATACCGAGGGTCGGGTCGAGACGCAGGGGCACGGTCAGGGTGAGAACGGCACAGGCGTCTTCGTCGGTCAGGCGGGCCTGCACCACCGCCCCGCCGCTGCTGCGCACCGTCTCGCGCAGCACGCCGCGCAGCGCACAGGCCAGCTGGGCGCGATCGCCGCGCAGTCGGGCGCCATCGCTGGCGTCCCAGCGCACGCAGCCCGGGCGTCGTTCGAGCGCCTCGACCTCGGTCACCAGTTCGGCGAGCAGGGCGACGCCGTCCCACTCGGTATCGTCGGCTACCGCCCGCGCGTGGCGCAGGTCGGCCAGCAGCGCGAACTCCTCGACAACCTGCAGAGCACGGCGGGCGTTCACCTGCAGACGCTCGCAGAAGTCCGGCCGCTCCGCTTCCGCCGCCTCCGGCAGCGCCTCGGCGAAGTAACTGATCACCCCCAGCGGATTGCGCAGATCGTGCACCAGCTGGGCGAACAGCGCAGTATCATCTTCCGGCGGTGCACTCTGCTCCGCCGCCCCCCGTTGTATCCGGCTCGCCATGCGCCCTCCGCACGCAACCGACGTGCCATCACGCAGGCGCTATCCGACCTGCCGAGACCCAGGCGGCGGCCGCGGCGAACGGCAAAAAACGGCCGCCGCAGTGTCAGGACGCGGCCGCCGGCGTCAGTTCCCATGCCGCGGCTGATCGAGTAGAAGTCGCCCAGTGCGCAAAATCCTCGTCACCGGTATCGCAGGGGGCCAGGGCCAGCTGGTGGCGCGCCGCCTGCTCGCCCGCGGCCGCGACTACGAGGTGGTGGGCGTCGACGTCGTCCCCTGGGAGACGCGCCCGGCGGCGGTGACGATGGTCATCGCCGACGTCCGCAAGCGCAAGTTCGAGGACGTCATCCGGCGCGAGCGGCCCGACGCCATCGTCCACCTCGGCCTGGTCCGGCACTTCCGGGTCCATCCGGCGCTGCGCCACGAGGTCAACGTCGACGGCACCCGCCGCCTGCTCGACTTCGCCACCGCGCACGGCGTCGGCCAGGTGGTGATTTCCTCCAGTTCCTACGTCTACGGCGCGTTGCCCGAGAACCCGTACTACATGGACGAGTCGTTCCCGTTGAACTCGAGCCGCACCTATCCTGAGATGCGCGACCTGGCGGAAATGGACATGCTCGCCACCGCCTACTTGTGGCGCTATCCGGACATCGTCGTCAGCGTGCTGCGGCCGACCAATGTGCTCGGCTACCATGCGCGCAGCGCCATCGGCCGCTATCTCGACCGCGAGTACGTGCCGACCGTCCTCGGTTTCAACCCGATGCTGCAGTTCCTGCACGAGGACGACCTGGCCGAGGCCATCGTGCTGTCGCTCGAGCGGCGCGCGCGCGGCGCCTTCAACGTCGTCGGGCCCGATGCCGTGCCCTTGCACGTCGCCATCCGCGAGGTCGGCCGCACCGCTCTGCCGTTGCCCGAGTTCGCCATCCGCCCGGCCATCGGCCAGCTCTTCCGTTGGGGTCTCTACCCCTTCCCGCCGCGCGCCATCGACTTCGCCAAGTACCAGTGCACCCTCGATGGAACGCGCTTTCGCGAGGCCACCGGCTTCACGCCGCGCTATTCGCTGGACGAAACCTTCGCGGCGGTGCGAGCATGAGCCGTTGCGACGAATCAGGGAAACATGAGTCGTTGCGACGAATCAGGGAAACATGAGCCGTTGCGACGAATCAGGGAAAACATGAGTCGTCGCGACGAATCAGGGGCAGCATGAGTCGTCACGACGACCAGCTGGTACCGCGGCGCAAGGGTCGTCCGACCGCGACGCCGCCGGTGCGCGCCCTGACGCGGCTGAGCGTCGCCCCGCGCCCGCTCCCCGCCCTGCCGCCGCGCCGCCGCACCGGCGGGGCGCTGCGCGGCCTGCTCGAGGAAGCCGCGTCGGCGCTGTGGGAGCGACTCAATCCGAACCTCCTGCGCGACATCGACGCCGAACTGGCCGAGCGCCTGACGCGCATCCCGACGCGCACCAACGCCTACGGGTACGACCCGTGGGGATTGAACCTCGACGCGGCGCGCCAGGCGCTGGTCGTCAGCACACTCCTGTATCGCTACTACTTCCGGGTCGAGACCTTCGGCCTCGAGCACGTCCCCGACGGCCGCGTGCTGGTGATCTCCAACCACGCCGGTCAGGTGGCGCTCGACGCGGCCATGATCGGCACCGCGCTGGTGCTCGAGCGCGAGCCGCCGCGCATCGTGCGCGGCATGGGCGAGTACTGGCTACCGACGGTGCCGTTCGTGAACCTGCTCATGAGCCGAACCGGCTCGGTGGTGGGTACGCCGCGCAACTGCACCGAACTGCTGCGCAATGAGGAAGCCGTCATCGCCTTCCCGGAGGGCGTGCGCGGCATGAACAAGCTGTTCAGCGAGCGCTACAAGCTGCAGCGCTGCGGCGCCGGCTTCATGCGCCTCGCCCTGGAGACCAAGACGCCGATCGTGCCGGTGGCGGTGATCGGCTCGGAGGAGCAGGCGCCGGCGATCGCCAACTTCACTCAACTCGGCCGCCTGCTCGGCATGCCGGCCTTCCCGGTCACCCTCACCTGGCCCTGGCTCGGGCCGCTCGGACTGCTGCCCCTGCCGGTGAAGTACCGCATCTACTTCGGGCCGCCGATGCACTTCGACGGCGATGCCGACGACGAGGACAGCGCCGTCGAGCGCAAGGCGCAGTCGGTCGTCGACACCATTCAGCGCATGCTCGACCAGGGGCTGCGCGAGCGCGACGGCATCTTTTTCTGAGTCTTCACCACGGAGGCACGGAGACGCGGAGTCTCCCGGAGGATCCGTGCATCTCTTCGGAACTCCGCGCCTCCGTGCCTCCGTGGTGAATCTTGCCGCAGCTCACAGCAGGGTGCCGCGCAGCAGCACCGCGGCGACGGAGAAGTAGATCACCACGCCGGTGACGTCGACGACGGTGGCGACGAACGGCGCCGAGGCGGCGGCGGGGTCGAGGCCGAAGGCGCGCAGTGCGAAGGGCAGCATCGAGCCGGCGAAGGCGCCGAAGGTGACGACGCCGACGGTGCTGGCGCCGACGGCGAGGCCGAGGAGCAGATAGTGCTCGCCGTAGAGGTTGGCGTGGTCGGGCCAGAAGACGACGCGGGCGACGCCGATCAGTCCGAGCCAGAGGCCGAGCGTCACGCCGGTGAGCAGCTCGCGCCGCAGCACCCGCCACCAGTCCTTGAGCGACACCTCGCCGACGGCCATGGCGCGAATGACCAGCGAGGTCGCCTGCGAGCCGGCGTTGCCGCCGCTCGAGATGATCAGCGGCAGGAACAGCGCCAACACCAGGGCGCGTTCGATCTCGCCCTGGAAATAGCCCATGGCGGTGGCGGTCAGCATCTGTCCGACGAACAGGATCGACAGCCAGCCGGCGCGCTTGCGCAGCATCTCGCCGATGCCAGACTCGAGATACGGGGCGTCGAGGGCCTCCATGCCGCCCATCTTCTGGATGTCCTCGGTGGCCTCCTCCTCGGCCACGTCGGCGACGTCGTCGAAGGTGACGATGCCGACCAACATGCCGCGCGAGTCGGTCACCGGCAGCGCCGTGCAGTCGTAGTGGTGCAGCCGCCGCACCGCCTCCTCGCGGTCGTCGGTGGCGGAGAGGGCGATGAACTTGCGGTCCATCAGCGACTCGATCGTCTGCTGCGGATCGGCGAGAAGAAACTGGCGGATGCGCAGGTCGTCGATCAGCTGCCCGTGCTCGTCGACGACATAGATGACGTCGACCGTCTCGGCGTCGCGCCCATACTTGCGGATGTGGGCGAGGGCGCGGGCGATGGTCCACTCTGCCTTGACGCGCACATAGTCGGGCGTCATCAGGCGGCCGACGCTCTCCTCGGGGTAGCCGAGAATGGCCTGCGTGACGCTGCGCTCGGCCGGCGTCAGGAGGGCGATCAGGCGCTGCGCGACCTCGGCCGGCAGCTCCTCGAGCAGCGCCGTACGGTCGTCGGGGTCGAGCTCGTTGATCAGCGCCGCGACACGCTCGGTGCCGAGCGTCGCGATCAGGTTCTGCTGGCGCTCGGAGTCGAGGTGACTGAACACCTCGGTGGCAAGATCACGCGGCAGCAGGCGAAAGACCAGCGCTGCCTGGTCCGCCTCGAGGCCCTCGACGAGGTCGGCGACGTCGGCCGGTTCGAGGTCGAGCAGGGCCGCGCGCAGCTGATCGAAGCGGCGCTGCGCAAGCAGCTCGCCGATCTCCGGTCCAACCAACGTATTGAGCGCGTACATGCGGGATCCATCGCCGCCGCTGGCCTAGCGCAGATCCTGCGGCGACGGAAGCCGCGGTGGCCACGGCGCGGCCCCTCGATGGCGCGCCGCCGCCGGTTGTGGTTTCCTCTTGCCATGCCACGCCCCCTGACCAGACTGCGTGATCTCGAGGCGACGATCGACACCGTGCTGGAGAGCTACCGCGGCGGCGAGGAGATCAACAGCCTCGAGAGCGCCGCGCTGCCCAACAAGCGGGAGGTGATCGACGCCTTCAACCATTTGAAGCCGGTCATCTATCTGGGCTTCTACGCCACCCGCTCGCTGGCGCCGGACAATCTGCGCCAGACCATCGCCGAGCATCTGTACCCAGCCTACGAGATCCTCGTCGAGCAGATCTTCCGCGCCCTCAGCTACGAGCGCTCGATGGGCCGCGACCCGGCGGCGCGCGGTCCCGAATGGAGCGAGGAAGTCGTACTCGAGGTGCTGCGCGCCCTGCCGGCGCTGCGCCGGACGCTCAACGCCGACGTCCTGGCGGCCTTCGATGGCGACCCGGCCGCGAAGAGCGTCGAAGAGGTGGTCTTCAGCTACCCCGCCATCGAGGCGATCACCGCCTACCGCGTCGCGCACCTCTTCTACCGCGCCGGCGTGCCGATGATCCCGCGCATCATCTCCGAGCAGGCGCACGGCAAGACCGGCATCGACATCCACCCCGGCGCGCAGATCGGCGAACGCTTCTTCATCGATCACGGGACCGGCGTGGTGATCGGCGAAACCGCTGTCATCGGCCGCAACGTCAAAATCTACCAGGGGGTCACCCTCGGCGCCCTCAGCATCCCACGTAGCGGCGAGGATGCCCTGCGCTCGACGCGCCGTCACCCGACGATCGAGGACAACGTCACCATCTACTCGGGCGCCACCATTCTCGGCGGCGACACGGTCATCGGCGAGGGTTCCGTCATCGGCGGCAACGTGTGGCTCGTCCACTCGGTGCCTCCGCGCTCGAAGGTCACCTACGAGCCGCGATGACGGAAACCCCGAAAGCGGTTACTTCCACGCGATCGCCTGCAGTTCGGTGTACTCGTCGATGCCCCAGCGGCCGCCCTCGCGGCCGATGCCACTCTCCTTGAAGCCGCCGAACGGCAGGTTGGCGAGGTTGAGGGCACTGTTGATATTGAGGGCGCCGGTGCGGATCTGCTTGCCGACCTCCAGGGCGCGCGCGACGTCGGTCGCGTAGATCGCACCGCCGAGGCCGTAGGGCGAATCGTTGGCGATGCGGATCGCCTCATCGACGTCGTCATAGGGGAGCACGCACAGCACCGGACCGAAGATCTCTTCGCGCGCGATGCGCATGTCGTTGCGGACGTTGCCGAACACCGTCGGCTCGAGGAAGTAGCCGTGCGCGAGGTGCGCCGGGCGGCCGCCGCCGCAGGCCAGCACGGCGCCCTCGGCGCGCCCGGCGGCGATGTACTCTTCGATCTTCTCGCGCCGCTCGGCGCGGATGACCGGGCCGAGCAGATTGGCGGGATCGGACGGGTCGCCGATCGAGACGAAGCCGTTGAGAAAGGCAGCGAACCCCTCGACGGCGGCGTCGTGGCGCGCACGCGGCACGAGGAACCGGGTGCACATGGCGCAGCCTTGGCCGGCGTGGAAGAAGGCCGGCGAGGCGGCGTACGGAATCACCTGGGCGAGGTCGATGTCGTCGAGCACCAGGGCCACCGACTTGCCGCCGAGCTCGAGGTGGACGCGCTTCAGCGTCGGCGCCGCCGCCGCCACGATGCGCTTGCCGGTGGCGGCACTGCCGGTGAAGCTGATCTTGTCGACCTGCGGACTGTCGACCAGCACGGCGCCGAGGTTGGGGTCGTCGCCGGTGACCACGTTGTAGACCCCCGGCGGCAGGTCGCATTCCTCGATCGCCTCGGCGATGAGCAGATCGACCAGTGGCTGGTAGGGCGACGGCTTCACCACCATCGTGCAGCCGGCGGCGATGGCCGGGCCGATCTTGTTGGCGGTGACGAAGAAGGGAAAGTTCCAGGTCGGGATGAGACCGCAGACACCGACCGGCTGGTGGTAGGCCATGGAGTTGTTGACCTGCGCCCCCATCGGCGTCTGGCTGACCAGCACCGGCAGCATCTCCTCGAAGTGGTAGGCGCGCGTCAGGCGAGCGAAGTTGGCGAGGATCTCGAACGGCATGTCGAGTTGGATCGGGTGCTCGACATAGGCGGCCCCGGCGGTGGAGACGAGCAGCTCGCGCATGCGGTCGCGCCGCTTCTCGAGCGCCGCCACCAAGCGGTCGAGGATGCGGGCGCGGTCCTCGGCCGTCGTCTTGCGCCACGGCCCAGCGTCGAAAGCGCGGCGCGCCGCCGCGATGGCGCGCTGCAGGTCGGCGGTGGTGCCGTTCGGCGCCCGCGCCGCCACCGCTTCGGTAGCGGGATTGATCACCGCGAACGTCCCGCCGCTCGCCTCGCACCACCTGCCGTCGATATACAGCTTCTGCTCGCCCACGCCGTCCTCCTCAGATGCAGGGCTGCAGAGCACGAACGGTGCGGATCAGACAAGCCGCGTTGCGCGCGTCGGTCGCGTTGCACGGGTCGCGTTGCACGGGACTTGGGCGGGGGCTATGCGGAACCGATGACATGGCGCGATCTCGACCTCTTCGCCCCCACCGATGAACACCGCCTCCTGGCCGAGACGGTGGCGCAGTTCGTGACCGCAGAAGTCGAGCCGCAGGCGGCCGCCTTCAACCGCGACGAGAAGTTCAACCTCGCCCTCTTTCGCCGCTGCGGCGACCTCGGGCTGCTCGGCCTGACCGTCGGCGAGGACGTCGGCGGCGCCGGGCTCGACGCCACCGCCTCGGTGATCGTGCACGAAGCGCTCTCCACCGCCGACCCCGCCTTCTGCCTCGCCTACCTCGCCCACGCCGTGCTGTTCGTGAACAACTGCTACCGCAACGCGGCGCCGGCGCAGCGCGTCCGATTCCTGCCGCCGGCGGTGCGCGGCACACACATCGGTGGCATGTGCATGACCGAACCCGAGGCCGGCACCGACGTGCTCGGCATGCGTACGACGGCGCGCCGCGAGGGCGACTCCTATGTGCTCAACGGCCGCAAGACCTTCATCACCAACGGCGCGGTCGACGACACGACGCTCGGCGACGTATTCCTGGTGTACGCCCGCACCGGCGAGCGCAGCATCAGCACCCTGCTGGTCGCACGCGAGTCGAGCGGCTTCGCACTGGGGCAGTGCTGGAAGGAGAAGCTCGGCATGCGCGCCTCGATGACCGCCGAGCTGCTCTTCGACAACTGCCGCGTCCCCGCCGACCAGCTCGTCGGCCAGGAGGGCGAGAGCATGCTGCACATGATGCGCAACCTCGAGCTCGAGCGCCTGGCCCTGGCGGCGATGTCGCTCGGCATCGCCCAGCGCTGCCTGCAGGTGATGGTCGCCTACGCCGGCCAGCGCAAGGCGTTCGGCGTGCCGCTGCTCGAGCACGGCCAGATTCAGCGCCACATCGCCGAATCCTACGCCGAGTACAAAGCGGCGCGCTGTTACGTCTACGACACCGCGCGCCGCCTCGACCTCGACCGCCACGGCAACCGCATCGACGCCGACGGCACCAAGCTGTTCGCGTCGCGCGTCGCCAAGGAGATCGCCGACCGCGCCATCCAGGTGCTCGGCGGCTACGGGTACATGGGCGAGTACGTCGTCGAGCGCCTGTGGCGCGACGCCAAGCTGCTCGAGATCGGCGGCGGCACGCTGGAAGCGCACCAGAAGAACATCACCAAGGACCTGGCGCGCGCGCCGCAGCTGATCCTCCGTTGACGGCGTGACCGATCGAGTCCGATCGCCATGCACGCCGCCACCTTCCCCGTACGCATCTTCGACGTCGACTGTTTCGGCGAACTGCGCAGCAACGTCCTGCTGCGCTGGCTGTGGCAGACGGCCTCGAAGGCCTCGGACGCGGTCGGCTACGACCTCGACTGGTACGGCCGGCAGGGCACGATGTGGATCATCCGCCGCACGCGCGGCGAGTGGCTGGCGCCGGCGCGCTACGGCGACCTCGTGACGGTGCGCACCTGGGTGTCGGACATACGGCGCGTCCGCTCGCAACGCGAATACGAAGTATCGCGCGGCGACGCGCTGCTGGCGCGGCTGGCCACCGACTGGGTGTACGTCGACCTGGCGCGCGGCGCCCTCGTCCAGCCGCCGCAGGCGTTGCAGCAGGCGCTGATGCCGGACGGCGTGGCGAGCCGGCGGCGCCTGCCCAGCCTGGCCAGCGCGCCGCCGGCCGCGGCCGTCCTCTTGACGCGACGGGTCGAGCTCGCCGACCTCGACACGCTCGCGCACGTGAACAACGCCCAGTACGCGGTCTATGTCGAGCAGATGGCCTGGGACGCCCTGGCGGCGCGCGGCTGGCCGCTCGACCCGCGCGCCCTCGACGGCCGACCGCGCCTCGCCGCGCACGATCTGGAGTACTTCGAATCGGCGCAATACGCCGACGAGCTGGCGGGCGCGGTCTGGGTGACGGCGGTCGCGCCGGAGGCCTTCACCATCGACTGCCAGCTCAGCCGCGGCGGGCAACGCGCCCTGCATGCGCGCAGCACCTGGTCCTGGCCGGCCGGCCCCCTTCCGACCGCGCTCAGATCCGCCCTGGCAGCCCTCTCGCCGGCGCCCGCGTCGCCGCCGTGAGAGATGTTCACCCCCCCGTAACAGTTTCGTAACCAAACCAGGGCTATTCCTCCGGCTCGTGTTCTAGTCAGAGGGTGGCCCCGTGTGTCGCCACCCCTCGTGTCGCCAGCATGGGAGGCCGGTCGTGAGTTTCGTTGCGGGGGAGACCCGTGTGTCCATAACCCGCCCTCGTGCCATCGCGGCCGCGCATCGTCGCGTCCCTTCGGCCAGCCACGCCGAACGAAGGAGGCGTCTTGGCTGAGGAGCGCGAGGACGAGGACAAGTCGACCTTTGGCCATTACGGCGAGGTCGAACACGTCACGGGGAATTGGTTCGCGGCGATTTTCACGTCGTCGATCCTCTACGTGCTGCTCGGCGCCCTGGTGCTCATCATCGGCGCGACGACGAAGAAGCTGGTCGAGCCCGAGCCGGTCGAGGTGACGTTCGTCGAGAAGATCGTCAAGCCCGAACCGGTGATCGAGCCGCCGAAGCCGGAGGCGCCCAAGCTCGAGCCCAAGCCGCGCCAACAGGCCCCCGCCGCTGCGGCCGCGGTGCCGAAGAACATGAAGATCCGCAAGCTCGACGCGCCGCCGCCGCCCAAGCAACTGACGGTGCCGCAGGACATGCCGCTCGACGCCCCCGCCGAGGCCGACCCGAGCCTCGACCAGGGCGTCGCCGTGTACGGAGAGCCCGGCGACGGCGATCCGGCCGGCCTCGAGGGTGGCTACGGCGACGGGATGGGCGACGTCGTCGGCACGTTCGAGGGACTCCCGCCGGGCGCCGTGGCGCCCAAGCCGCGCCGGCAGAACAAGAAGCCCGAGTACCCGCCCGCGGCGCTGGCCAAGAAGAGCGCCGGGTTGGTGGTCGTCAAGTGTGTCGTGCGCGCCGACGGGTACCTCGACGAGGTGCAGATCGAGAAGGGCGACGAGCCGTTCCTCACTTTCGTCAACAAGGCGATCAAGCGCTGGCGATACGATCCCGCGCAGCACCAAGGGCAGGCGATCTCCGTCCGCCACACGATCGAGTTCCGCTTCCGACTGACCGCGTGATCGGCGCCCGGCGCCGGGAAGGAGCAACCGATGTCATTCAGTTTACTCGAAATCTGGGCACACATGGGCGTGGGGGGGGAGGTTGTAACCCGCCCCGGGTTTTTAAATGGGGTGGGGGGGGCGGCGGTGGGGGGGGGACCCGAGGAGCGCC
>JANNRA010000154.1:0-18093 GCA_031401035.1 bacterium
GGCCGTCCCGGCGCTCCACGCGGCGGCCGTCCGAAGAGCGCGCCGTCGGCCGCGCCACGCGGTGTCGGGCGTGCGCCGCACAGCGCGCCGCCGCCGCGCCGCCCCCGCCCCCGTTGACTTCGCCAGCCCCGGCCGATAACCCTGCCGCTTCTGACGCGGGGTGGAGCAGTCCGGTAGCTCGTCGGGCTCATAACCCGAAGGTCGCAGGTTCAAATCCTGCCCCCGCAACCATTGGCAAGGCCCGGTGGCGCGATCGCGCCCCGGGCCTTCGTCGTTCTGGCGGCACTTGCATGCGGCTGCCTGCTGCTGGACGCTGAGGCCAGCGTACAAGGAGACGTTCGTATGCGGATTCTCATCCTCGCCCCGGCCCTGCTGTTGCTGACGATGCGTCCCGCCACCGGCCAGTGCTGCGGCGACTGTGGCGGCGACGGGCAGGTGTCGATCAGCGATCTGGTGACGGCGGTGAACAACGCCCTCGGCGGCTGCGGCGGCGGCCCGACGCCGACACCGACGGTTGCGTCCGAGGCCTGCCCGATCGATTTCAACGACGACAACAGCCAACCGGGGACGCCCGACTGCTACTACCGCGGCCGCTGGAATCCGAGTTGCGGCGCCGCCGATCTGGAGACGCTGTGGCGCAGCGACGGCGAATTTGTCGTCGTCGACCTGCTCGACTTTTCGCCGGGGCTGTTCTTCGGGGCGGAGGTGACGGGTCCCGGCCGGGCCGAGCTGATCTGCTGGTACACCGATCCCGACGCCACCGACTGCGAGGGCGACCAGCTGCTCAGCGGCGCGGTGACGCTCGGCGCTGCCGGTGGCACGCTCGATGTGCGACCGGCCGAGTCGCCCTTCATGCTCGAGCAATGCGATTTCACCCGCTACCAGGGCACGCTGTTCGAGGTCGACACGCCCGCGGCCGCGACGGCAGCGCGGCTCAGTCGGGGCACGGCCGCCGCCCTGACGCGACTGCGCGCGGCGGCCGCGGCGCGGTCGCCGCGAAGCGGTTTCATACGCGTGCCCGGCGCGGCGCGGAGAGGCGAGAAAATTGTTGACTAAGGATGTCGGTCTCCGTACTTCTTGATGGTGATTCTTCCTTCTTTGTTTGGTCCCCTGGATGTCCAGTCCAGGGGGAGTTGCCGCCGCGAAGGCCCCGGCGCCCACCGGGGCTTTCGCACGTTGTGAGGCCGAACTTGCGGCGCCACACGCGGGCGTCGGCGCGGCCGGCCGGATCAAAGGCTCGTTTTCGACGCTGTCGTTTTCGACGCTTGAACTTTTTCGATGTGTCTGCGACTAGCCGGCTCGGGAGGGAACTCGAATGAAGCGAGCGGCAAGTCTGTGGGCAGCAGCGGTCATGGCGGGCGGGATGGCGGGCGCGATCGTTAGTCCCGTGTGGGCGGGCGAGACGGTCTGTGTCGGCGACTGCAACGGCGACGGCAGCGTCGCGATCAACGAGCTGATCACCAGCGTCAACATCGCGCTCGGGTCGAGCCCGTTGAGCGCCTGTCCGTCGATCGACGCGGACGGCGACGGTAACGTCGGCATCAACGAGCTGATCACGGCCGTCAATAATGCGCTCGGCGGGTGCGGGACGCCGACGCCCGAGACGCGCGAGTACTTCGTTGCTCCGGGCGAACTGCTCGCCGTGGCGGACTGCCGCGGCGAGCCGGACTGCATCGAAACGGGAACGGGCTTGTTCACCACCGGTCTCGGCGACGCGAACGCGGCCAACTCCTTCAGTCCGGGCCCCTTGAAGCTGGCGCTCGGCACCCCCGATGCGAGCGGCATCGCGCCGCTGACGCTCAGCGAGGACGTGTACATCGACATCAGCATTGTCGACGGCAGCCGTCTCTGCTTCGCCATGAAGGCCGAGCTGAGCGAGGGCAGCATCGACTGCGACGGCGGTACGCCGTACGACACGCTCAGCTACCAGCCGTCGGGCGACGTCGGATTCCCGTTCACGGTCACCACTGGCCTCGGCGACCCGGCCGGGCCGGGCAACGGCAACCTGCTGGTACAGGTCGACTATCTGATCATCGCCGCGGGCATCACGACGCCGTGCGAGAACATCGTCTACACCAACCCGCGCCAGCTCTTTCCGTTCACGACCACCAACGCCACCTCGCAGAAGGGTGACGGCGGCGCGGCGCTGATCGTCACGGTCGGCGGCGCGCCGTTCGACTGCGCAGCCTTCGGCACGCCGGGGTCGGGCGGACGCCTGGCGGCCGGTGCGCCGGCCACGCAGGCGCCGGTGGGCGACGTCGCCAACGTCTTCCGCTTCGCCGAGCCGCCGACGCCGTAAGGGAACGGCACGACGAGCGCGGGCGGCGGCGCAACACGCGCCGCCGCCCGCGCTCACGCGGCGGCGATCTCGAGCGTGACGCAGGTCACGGCGATCGCGCCGCCCATACAGACGTCGACGTCGCGGCCCGGCTGGCGCGGCCGGGCATGGTAGTCGCCGGTGTACGTGTAGTCGTCGCCGTCGCGGCGGTAGCGGATGCCGTGCGGCCGCGTATCGAGGCCGCAGAACACCCGCGGTGGGTCGGCGCCGTCGTCGGCGGGGTGCGGCAGGTTGACGTTCCAGAAGTGGCCCGGCGCGCACGGTTGCGCCAGGAGCTCGCGCAGCAGCGGCGCCAGCCGGCGGGCGGTGACCGACCAGTCGATGGGCCGCCCTGGGGCGATGTACTGCGACACCGCCAGGCTGGCCAGGCCGAGCAGCGCCGCCTCGCGCGCCGCCGCCACGGTGCCCGAGGTGTAGACGTCGGCGCCGAGGTTGGCGCCGTGGTTTATGCCCGACAGCAGCCAGGTGGCATCGGTCGCCAGCGCCGTGTGTGCCAGGCGGGCGCAGTCGGCGGGCGTGCCGGCGACGCGGTAGCGGTGCGGCGCGACGCAATCGACGCGGATCGGTTCTCTGGTGGTGAGCTGATGGCCGACACCGGACTGGGCCCCTGCCGGCGCCGCGACGATCACCTCGCCGAGCCCGGCTGCCAGCGCGGCCAGCGTCGCCAAGCCGGGGGCGTCGATGCCGTCATCATTGGTGACGACGATGCGCGGACGGTGCCTCATGGCCGGAGATCCTGGACCCTTTGCACGGGGGAGGCTAGATGAGTGGCAGGAGGGTACATCCACGATGCGATCAATGATGATGGCGGCGGCGGTCCTGATAGGCAGCCTGGCGCTGGTGGCGGGGGCGCGCGGCGAGTCTTGCAGCCCGGCGATGTGCGCCGGCATGAGTCCGGCCTGCTGGCAGGCGTACGAGAAGATCGTCGTCGCCCGCAACGAAAAGGTCCGCGACGTCGATCGTTGCCGCAAACTGGCCGGTGATCTGGACGGCGAGGGCAGCTTCATGAAGGTGCCGGACCTCTCGCCCACGGCGGCGCTGTGCGCCTGCGAGGCGGCGTTCTGGAGCCTGGAGGGCGGCGCGCAGGGCCTGCCCGACATCGACGATACGACCCAGGGCGACGACAACGCGGCGGACGACGACGAGTAACCCCGCCGGCGGGAGAAGTTCCTTGAATTAGTGCGAACGGCTGTGCGAGGCTCCAGGCAGTCTTGAAGGAACATTAGGACCCGGGGGGGTTCGGGGGGAACGGATATGATCAAGCTTCTAGGGGCCGCGACGGCCCTTGTCGTGCTGACCGGCGTCGCCGCCGTCGACGCGCAGACGCGCAACACTTCCACCAGCCGCCTGCGCATGGTGCGGGCGCACTGCATGACTGGTCCGTGCAATCCGTTCTTCACCTTCCAGGGCGGGGCGACGCTGATCAAGCGCGCCAAGCAGCCGAAGCTGGTGTCCAACCGCAAGCTCGGCAACATCCGCATCAACGCCTTGCAGCGTCTCGGCAGTCCGGCGATCCCGCCGTTTCTCGACGCGCGCCTGAGCGGCACGATCTTCTACGGGCAGGATGCGAACGCCGCCTGTGCACTCGCCAACACCGTCGTCAGCGGGACCTTCGCCACCTCGACCATGACCTGCACGATCGGTGCCGCCGGCGACGCCAACTGCAAGGGAAACCTGTTCTTCACCGATTTCACCGCTCCCGCGTGCTCGGACGTTGTGCAGACCATCCAGGATCTCACGATCGAGATCTTTGAAGGCGGGTTCGTCGGCGTGCCGGAGCGGCGCATCGCGCAAGCGGGCATGAACATTCTCGGCAAGTCTCCGGACTGCGCGTCCGGGGGGGCCGGCTGCCCCTGAGGGGGGCCGGGATCGCGGCGCGCACGGCGTCGTGACGTGGGGCGCGCCGCAGCGGCGTGTCCCACGTCCGGCGTCTCCGTCGGCGCGCGGTGCCGTCAGCGGGCGCCGTCGAGTTGGGCGATCAGGTGCGCGCGGAGGGTTTCGGCGGTGACGATGGCGTCGAGCGAGCCGACGGCGAGCGCGCGCTCGACGGTATGCACGGCGTCGAACTCCTGCGCCACGGCGGCGTGTTGTTCACGGCCGACGGTTTCGCGCAGGCGTTCGAGCGCTGCCGCCAGTGCCACGGCGCGCGGCCGGTCGCGCACCCGCGCCAGTGCCGTGCGCGCCGCCTGGACGCGCGGATCGGACTCGGTGCGCGCCCGCACCTCGCGTGCGAAGACGGCGGTTGCCGCGGCGCTGCCGCCGATCACCGAGGCGTAGGACCCCTGCAGCGCGACGGCGTGCAAGCCGTCGTTGAGGGCGCGCGAGAAAACGACGTAGGCGCCGCCGTGGTAGCGGGAGACGACGGCAAACAGCAGCGGCCCGGCGAAGCGGACGACGGCGCGGGCGATCTCGGCGCCGTACTCGAGTTGCAGGCCGCGCATCGACTCGGGTGAGCCGTCGAAGCCCGCCAGCGTCGCCAGCACCACCGCCGGCCGCACGCCGCTCGCCGCCGCCAGGGCGCGGGCGATCTTCTTCGACGACTGCGGGAAGAGGGTGCCGGCTGTCCACTCCACCGGGCCGTCGTGCGCGCGCCGCCCGAGCCGCGGCACGTTGCGGCTCTCGATGCCGAGCAGGCAGATGGGATGGCCGCCGAGGTGCGCGTCCCAGACGATGGCCGTCTCCGCGCCGGCCATCGCCGCCCAGCGCTCGAGCCAGCCGCCATCGCCGTCGATCAGCGCCTGCATGACCGGTCGCATGGCGAAAGGCCGCTTGCGGCCGGGGTTGCTGGCGGCGCTGAAGACATCGCCGACGGTCAGGAAGCCGCTGCCGTCGGCGGGATACGGCGCGACGGCGATCGAGCGCGCCGCCGGGTCGGCGGTGGCATGACGCCGCGGTCGGGCCTCGCCCGGGGCGCGGTAGGCGAAGCGATAGTGGGCGAGCAGCAGGGCGTGCGCCGCGACGAGATCGCCGGCGTAGTACTGCGCCTGGCCGGTCGGGCCCA
Source organism: bacterium (assembly GCA_031401035.1). Lineage (GTDB taxonomy): Bacteria > Desulfobacterota > Binatia > HRBIN30 > CADEER01 > JANNRA01. Next base: position 5,340 of record JANNRA010000154.1, read on the forward strand.
TGATGCGATCAAACCCGCCGATGCTGGTCTCGTCGGCGGCGGCGACGCCGCCGGATGCCTCGAGGGCGAGGCGGCCGGTGAGCACCATCGAGGCGCCGGGTAGCATGATCAGGATGCCGCGCGTGCCCTGGCACATCGTCGCGAGGGCGTCGAAGTAGCTCTGCGCGCCGACGTTGACGCCGGCGACGACGATGTTGATCTCGCCGCCGGCGTCGGTGAAGGCGACGATGCGCCGCACGACGCGCGCCGTTGCGTCGAGGTTCTCGGTGCCGCTGTCCATGGCGATGCGGGCGCCGGCCGAGGTGGCGACCCACTCCAGCGGCAGGCCGCGCGCCGCGGCCAGATCGAGGGCGGCGACGAGGCGCGTGCATTCAGGACCCGCCAGGGCGCCGAGGTCGTGTGTCGGGTCGCTCAGCACGAGGACCCGTGTCAGGCCCTCGGGGTGCTTGTCGGTCGGGGTGCGCACCAGGCCGTAGACGATGCCGCAGCGCTGGCCGTCGGGTAGCGGGGCCTGTTCCTCCCAGGTCGCCCCGGGGGCGGCGGTGAACAGCCGCACCGCCTCGGCGGGGAAGATGAGGCCGCGCCGCCGCGCTTCGGCGAGGCGGCGTTCGTCGGCGCTGGCCGGCCGCAGCGGCGCGTCGTGCGGCGCCCGCCAGGTCACCTGGGGGCGGCCGGGCCCCGGCTCGATGACCAGCTCCTGGACCCGTTCGGCGCCGCCGTCGGGGCGGGCGCGCAGGGTCAGGCGGACGACCAGCTTCTCGAGGCCGAGGTGGCGCAACGCCGGGGTCAGCTCCCCCACCAACCGGTCGCGCGTCTCGGGCAGCAGGTGGAGCGGCGGGCGCACCAGCAGCGTGATGCGATTCCAGTGCAGGCGCCGCCACTGATCGCGTTCGCCGCGCAGGGCCCGCAGCGTCTGCACCGCGTCGGCAAAGGCGTGCACGAAGGCGGCTTCGTGCAGCGTCCCGCCGACGCCGGGCAGGGCGGCGCGCACCTCGGCAAAGACGAAAATGCGCTCGTCGCCGGGCACGGCGCGGCTGCGGCCGAAGAACGCGTACAGGCCCTCGCCGGCGTCGAGCCGCTCGATTACGAAGTCGCGCAGCCGCGCCAGGCCGAGGCGGCGCACCGTCTCCGGGTGCAGGCCGTGCGCCGCCGTGGCGTCATCGCCGCCACGCCCGGCGGCCGCGCCCAACGCCGCCCCATCTGCGGCCGGCGGTGTCGGGGCACCGACGACGCGGTGCTGTCGACTGCCGTCGGCGGCCAGGACGGTCAGGCAGGCGCGCCGGCCGGCGACGGCGGCGGCGGCCAGCGGCGCCGCGAGCGCCGCCAGGCTGTCCGGCGCCAGCGGCGCCTCCACCGCCACCAGCAGCTCGACAAATCGGGCCTCCGCCGCGGTCGCTGCCGCGACCAAGGCGGTAACGGCGGCCGGGACCGCCGCGGCGTCGGCCAGCGCCGCGACGATCGTCCCGCTGTCGGCGTCGAAGCGCACCAGCGACCACGCGGCACCGCGTTGCAGGGCACGACCGCGCGGCGTCAGCGGCGCATACTGGTGCAGCACCAGGGCTTGCAGCGCCAGCTCGCGGCGCGCCGGGTCGGTGGCGCGAGCCCAGGCGGCGACGCGATCAAAGACCTCGGGCGGGCTGTCGGCGAAGCGGGCGACCGTCGCCAGGTCGATAGCGGCCGCGCCCTCGCGTTCGAGGGGGGCCAGGGCGGCGGCGAGGGCGGCGGCGGCGCGGCGGCGTACCGCCGGGCGTTCGACGATGACATAGCGCGCGTCGACGGCGGCGTCGGCGACGCTGTCCGGTATCTGGCCGCGCAGAGCTGCACACAGGCTGAGGGCGCGCACCAGGGCGCCGTCCTCGCCGAGCGCAACACCGTCGGCGGCCAGGCCGGTGAGCAGGCGCAGCAGCGCTGCGGCGACGCGGTAGCGCGCCGCGGGCTCAGCCTGCGCCGCGTGCAGCCGCAGCAGGGCGCGCTCGAGCGCATCGCCGGGCGCCAGGTCGGCAACACCGAAATGGGCCAGGGCGCGGCGCAGGTCGGCCACGAACGCCTCCGGCAGGCCGGCTTCGCGCTCGGCGCGCCGGCGCAGGTAGATGCGCAGCCATGCTTCATTCGACAGGCCCACGGCGCCGCCTGGCGCGGCCGGCGGCTGGCGCGAGAACAGAACCTCGGTGTCGGAGAACAGCGGCACCAGCGCTACCAGGCCGGCGAGCTCGGCGAGCACGTCGGCCGGCTGGTCCTCGGGTCGCGGCGCCGCCAGCAGTGCGTCGAGCTGGGCGTCGATGTCGGCACGCCGGTCGTAGCCGAGCAGCAGGCGGCGCACGGCGGCCGCCATTGCGTCGAAGCCGCGCGCCCGCTGCGCCCGCGGGCGCAGCGCCGCGGCGGCGAGATCGGGCTGGCCGGCGGCGTCGCACAACGCCGCCAGCGGGTCGCTCCATTCGGGCAGCAGCAGGCGGGCGCCGCTGCCGCCCGTCGCCGGCGCCGCGTCGGACTGCAGCGTCAACAACAGGGCGCCGGCGGCGACGCGGTCATGCGGGTGGACGGCCACGGCGCTGACGATGCCTGCCTGCTGGGCGTGCACGGGGACCTCGACCTTCATCGTCTCCAGCAGGGCGAGGCGCTGGCCGAGGCGGACGCGCGCGCCCACCGCCACCTCGAGGGCGATCACCACCGCCGGCGCCTCGGCGCGCACGGCGCCGTCGGCGTCACGGCTGAGGCGGTGCGGCTGCCCATCGACCTCGATGCGCAGCCCGCCGCCGACACGCGCGTAGGTGAGGGCGGCGCGCGTGTCGCCGATCTCCAGCGCGCAGGCGTGCGGCTGCTCCTCGCGCAGGCGCGCGACGCACTCGCGTCCGTCGCAGGCGAGGCGGTAGTGCCAGTCGCCGAGGGCCAGCACTTCGACCCGGTAGCGCTCGCCGCCGTGCCCCAGCTCCACCACCTGCGCGCCTGAGGGTGGCCCGGCGCGCGGGTGGCCGAGGGCCGCGTCCTCGAAGAATACCCGGCGCAGCGCCGCACGCTCCTCTTGGTAGACGAGGATGGCGGCGGCGATCAGCGCCGCGACGGCGCCTGTCGGGAGGGGCAGAGCGCGCAGGGTACGGTCGAGCCAGTCGATGTCGACGCCGCCGCGGCGCAGCGCGTCGCTGGCCAGCAGATCGAGCAGCAGACCCTTGTTGGTCGCGCCGCCGTCGAGTACGAGGCGGAACTCGCTCAACGCCGCGGCGAGGCGGGCCAGGGCAGCCGGGCGGGTGGGCGCGTGGGCCATGACTTTGGCGACCAACTGATCGAACGCCGCCGGCATGGCGCTCCCCGGTCCGACTCCGGCGTCGACGCGCACGCCGGGGCCGCCGGGTGGTTCGAACAGCACCACCGGTCCGGGTGCCGGCGCGAAGTCTGCAGAGGGGTCCTCAGCGCAGACGCGTGCCTCGATGGCATGGCCGCGCTGCGCCGGCGCCCGCGCCGGCAACGGCTCGCCGCGCGCCAGGCGCAACTGCAGCTCGACCAGATCGAGCCCGGTGAGCAGCTCGGTGAGGCCGTGCTCGACCTGCAGGCGCGGGTTGAGTTCGAGAAAGACGAAGCGGCCGTCGACGACGAGGAACTCGGCAGTGCCGACGCCGCAATAGCCGGCGGCGCGCGCCAGGCGCACGCCGGCGTCGCGCAGCGCCGCGGCCAGGCGTGGCGCCAGGTGCGGGGGCGGCGCCTCCTCGATGACCTTCTGGTGGCGCCGCTGCACGCTGCAGTCACGCAGGCCGAGCGCCAGGCAGCCGCCGTGCGCGTCGGCGGCGAGCTGGACCTCGATGTGGCGCGCGCCGCGCACGACCGCCTCGACAAACAGCGTCGCGTCGCCGAAGGCGGCGGCGGCTTCGGCGGCGGCGCGGGCGAACGCCGGCGCCAGGTCGGCGGGCGACTCGACCAACCGGATGCCGCGGCCGCCTCCCCCCGCCGCCGCTTTCACCATCAGCGGAAAGCCGACCGCCTCGGCGGCGGCGGCGAGGTTGGCGACGTCCACGGCCCCGTTGCTCCAGCGCGCCACGGGCACGCCGTGCGCCTCGGCCAGCTGCTTGGCGGCAATCTTGTCGCCGAGCTGGCGCATGGCGGCGCTCGACGGGCCGACAAAGCACAGGCCGCGCTCCTCGCAGGCGGCGGCGAACGTCGGATCCTCGGCGAGGAAGCCCCAGCCCGGCCAGACGGTGTCGGCGCGCGTCGCGCGCAGTGCCGCCAGCACCCGGCCGTGGTCGAGATAGGCGAGACGCGGCGGCGCGCCGCGTGCCGGACGCAGGGCCGGCCCGAGCGACAGCGCCTCGTCGGCCTGGCGGACGAACGGCGCGCCGCGGTCGGGCTCGGTGTACAGTGCGATCGCGGTCAGGCGCGAGCCCTCGGCGGCGCGCAGGGCGCGCACCGTGCGCGCACAGCGGCTGGCGGCGTCGCCGCGATTGACGATCGCGATGCGTTCCATGCCGGCTGTCAGCTAGCAGCTTTGCCGCCGCGACGGCGAACCGTGCCGCGCCTGGCTCGTCCGGGGCCGCGCTCGCTTGACCATTGTCGTCCGGTAGGCCAAGCGAGGGCGATACCGCGAGACCGGCAGGAGGCCCAATGGCCGAGCACAGCGCGGGCGACGTGCTGCCCGAGACAATTCCTATCCGCGACGATGAGGACTTCGACCAGGTTCGCCTGGCTTCGCACCTGAAGGGCATCCTCCCCGGCAGCGAGCAGCCGCTGACAATCACCCAGTTCGGCGGCGGCCACGCCAACCTCACCTACCTGCTGCGCTATGGCGAGCAGGAATACGTCCTGCGCCGTCCTCCGCTCGGTCCGGTGGCGGCCGGCGCGCACGACATGGGGCGCGAGTATCGCGTCCTGGCGGTGCTCTACCGCGCCTACTCGCTGGCGCCGCGCGCCTATCACTTCTGCGAGGACCAGGGCGTCATCGGCTCGCCGTTCTTCGTCATGGAGCGACGCTGCGGCACGGTGGTGCGTTTCGCCATTCCGCCCGAGTTCGGCGGCGGCAGCGACGCCGACGCCAACCGGCGCATGAGCGAGGTGTTGGTCGACGCCCTCGCCGATCTGCACCAGGCCGACTACCGTGCCGTCGGTCTCGACACGCTCGGCAAGCCCGAGGGCTTCCTGCGCCGCCAGATCGACGGCTGGGCGCGACGCTACGAGCGCGCCAAGACGCGCGAGATCGCGTTGGTGGACGAACTGGTGGCGTGGCTGCGCGCCGAACTGCCGCCGTCGCCGGCGCCAGCCCTGCTGCACAACGACTGGCGGTTGGACAACATCATGCTCGACACGGCCGACCCGGGTCGTGTCATCGCCGTGTTCGACTGGGACATGTGTACGCTCGGCGATCCGTTCGCCGACCTCGGCACGCTGCTGGCAAGTTGGAAGGAGATCGGCGAGGACGGCGGCGGCATGACCGCCGGGTCGATGCCGTCCAACAGCCCCGGCTTTCTCACCCGCGCCGAGGCGGTGGCACGCTACGGGCGGCGACGCGGCGTCGACGTCGGCACGGTGCCGTACTACTACGTCTTCGGTCTGTTCAAGATCGGCGTCGTCCTGCAGCAGATCTTTCACCGCTACCATCTCGGCCAGACCAAGGACGCCCGCTTCGCGATCTTCGACCAGGTGGCGGAGATGCTGTTCGCCGCCGCGCGCGACCGCAGCCGCTCCCTCACCCTGTGATCCGCCGGCTCCTCTCTCTGCCGCTGCGCGCCCCGCGCGTGACGCTGGCGGTCCTCGGGCTGATCACGCTGCTGCTCGGGGTCTTCGCCGTCCGCATCCGCGTCGATCCGGCGATCGAGAACCTCCTGCCCGCGGACAGCGAGGACCGGCGCTACTACGAGAGCGTCAAGGCGGTGTTCGGCAGCGAGGAGGCGACCGTCATCGGCGTCTTCGGCGACCCGTTCACGCCAGACATGCTGGCCATGATCGACCGACTGTCGCGCGCCGTCGGGTTGATCGCGGGGGTGCGCGAGGTCATCAGCCTGACCACCGTCAAGGGGGTCGAGAGCGATGAGAACGGCCTGCGCGTCGGTCCGCTGCTGCGCGAGCTGCCGCAGACGCCGGCGGCGGCCGCCGCGCTCAAGGCCAAGGTGATGGCCGACCCGCTGTATGTCGGCAATCTGGTCAATCCCGACGCCAGCGCCACCAGCATCCTGATTCTGTTCGAACCGCTGCGCGACAGCGAGTTCATCGCGCGCGACATCGAGGGGCAGGTGCGCCGCCTGGTCGATGCCGAGGGCGGCGGCGAGCGTTTTGCCATCACCGGCGTGCAGAGCCTCAAGGTCAACGGCGCGCGGCTCATGCAGGAGGACCTCGAGCGCTTCGTGCCGCTGTCGCTGGCGCTGGTGCTGCTGATCCTGGTGCTGGAGTTCAAGACGGTGCGCGGCGTCCTGCTGCCGTTGACGTGCGTCGTGGTCGGGACGGTGTGGACGACCGGGGTGATGGTGCTGTCGGGCAGCGACATCAACATGGGGACCCTGGTCCTGCCGCCGTTGCTGATGGCGATCGGCATTGCCTACTCGATCCACGTGCTCAGCCGGTACTACGCCGAGCTGGCGCCGGGCCGGGACCGCCCCGCGACGGTGACGGCGATGTTGGCGCACGTGCGCCTGCCGGTGTCTGTGGCGTGGCTGACCACCGTGGTGAGTTGCGCCACGCTGGTGCTCAATCCGATTCACGCCATCCGCGACTTCGGGGTCTACTCCGTCGTCGGCATCACGGCGATCTTCGCCGTCTCGCTGTTCCTCATCCCGGCGGCGCTGATGCTGCTGCCGCATCCGACCCGCGCGCCGCGCACCGAGGAAACAGGGGGCCGCATCGCCACGGCGGTCGGCGCCATCGGGCGCTGGGCGGTGGCCCACCGCGCCCTGGTGCTGGTCGGCGGCATCCTCCTCTGCGCCGTCAGCCTCTGGGGGGCCTCGCGCATCAAGGTCGAGACCGACTACCTGGCTTTCTTCAGCGAGGACAGCGTCTTCCGGCGCGACAACGCGCGCATCGGCGCCGCGCTGGGCGGCACGCAACCGATCTACGTCACCATCGAGGGCGATGGACCGGGGGCGCTCGGCAAACTCGATGCGCTGACGGCGATGCGCGACCTGCAGCAGTTCGTCGCCGAGCAGCCCGGCGTCGATGGCAGCCTGTCGCTGGCCGACTATGTGGCGCTGATGCAGGGCGCGTTGAGCCCGGAGCGCGGCCGCACATTGCCGGACAACCAGGCCGACGTCGACCAACTGCTGCTCTTCGTCAACCCGACCGACGTCGCGCCGGTGGTGGCGCGCGACTACGGGCGCGCCAACATCATCGTGCGCACGCGCTTGTCAGGATCACAGGAGGTGGGCGCGCTGGTGACGCGCATCGAGGACTATGCCAAGACGCGCTTCCGCCGCGGCCTCGAACCGCACGCGACCGGCAGCCTGGTGCTGCTCAACCGCTCGGCCGACGATTTGGCGCGCGGGCAGGTGTCGAGCCTGTGGCAGGTGCTGGTGATCCTGTTCGTCCTCATGTCGGGCATCTTCCTCTCGCTGCGCGCCGGCCTGCTGTCGCTGGTGCCGAACGTGGTGCCGGTGGTGGTGCTGTTCGGCATCATGGGCTGGAGCGGCATCACGCTGAACATCTCGACCAGCATGATCGCCGTCATCGCCATCGGCATCGCGGTCGATGACACCATCCACTACTTCAGTGAGTTCAATGTGCAGCTGCGCGCCACCGGCAATCAGGAGCAGGCGATTCTCAACGTCGTGCGCATCATCGGGCGTCCGATCGTGTACTCGGCGCTGGCGCTCACCGCCGGCTTCGCCATCGTCTGTCTGTCGAACTTCCAGCCCATCCGCCACTTCGGCATCCTCGCCAGCGCCACCATGGCCGTCGGGCTGGTGGCCGAACTGCTGATCACGCCGGCACTGGTGATGACGACGACGATCATCACCATCTGGGATCTGCTGTTTCTCAAACTCGGCCCCGCGCCGGAGAAGGAGATTCCGCTGTTTGCCGGCCTGCGGCCGTTCCAGGCCAAAATCGTCGTCCTGATGGGGCGGCTGGCCGCCGCGGCGCCGGGGACCTACATCACCCGCCGTGGCGAGCTGAAGTCGGAGCTCTACGTGCTGCTGAACGGGCGCGCCGACGTGCGCCTGGGGCCGCAGGAACCGGTCATCCGCACCATGGGGCGTGGCGACGTCATCGGCGAGATGGCGCTGGTGCGTGCGCGGCCGCGTTCGGCCGACGTGATCGTCGATCAGGCGGTCGAGTATCTGGTCCTCGACCACGGCTTCCTCGACCGCCTGCAGCGCCGCCATCCCCGCATCGCCGCCAAGGTCTTCCTCAACCTGACGCGCATCCTCAGCGATCGCCTCGAGAGCACCACCGACCAGCTCTCGCGGGCGACGCACTGACGGCGATGTGGAGTGCGGCGCGTCAGCGCCGCGCACGCGGCGCGCTGAGCCAGCGGCGCTGACGCGCCGCACTCCACATCAGAGTTCGGACGAGGCGGGGCGCGACTGATCGGGCCGCGTCTCGTCGTAGAGTCGGCGCAAGAGGGTCGGGCTGGGCCGCAGTTCGCGGCGCCAGATGGCGTGGATGAGTTGCTCGACCCGGCGGTTGACCGGCGTTGCGACGCCGAGCGCCGCGCCGCGGCGCACCACCTCACCGTTGAGAAACGCCACCGCCGGCTCGCGACCGCGTTCGATGGCCAGCAGCATGGAGGAGCGCAGGCGACGGTAGCGGGCGCCGACCGCCAGCAGCACGGCGTGCTTGGCGAGCAGCGACGGCGAGCCGGGCCCGCTGGCGTCGGCGGCGGTGAGGGCGATCCAGCCGAGGTCGAGCGTGCCCGAGACCTTCTCGAGACGGATGCCGGCGCACTGCGCGACCTGGACGACTTCGGTCATCACCTCGAGCCCGAGGCGGCGGACGAAGCGCGATCGCAGCAGGTCGCCCAGGCGTTCGCCGCCGACCGTACCGAGGGAGCTGATGGCGCAGTTGATGGCCAGCTTGCTCCAGCGCGCGCCGGCCAGGTTGTGGGTCAGTTCGACCGGTCCGACCGGTTCGAGCAGCCCGCGCAAGAGCGGGAACCGCGCATCGTCGGCCCCGTCGAGACGGCCGAGCACGAAGCCGCCGTCGGAGGTGCGATCGTAGACGCCGGGCTCGGGCATCGAGGCGCCCCAGACGACGATCGCGCCGATGACGCGTTCCATGCCGACGACTTCGGCGACGTGCGCCTCGCAGAGGCCGTTCTGGAAGCACAGCACGACGCCGTCGGGGTGCAGGTGCGGCAGGGCGGCGCGCGCCGCCGCGGCCACCTGCGTCGGTTGGGTGGCGAGCAGGACGACGTCGAAGACGCCGGCGTCATTTGGCAGCGCCGCGGTGGCGCGACCGGGCACGCGCCGCTCGCCGGCGGCGTCGCGGATCGTGTAGCCGCCGGCGTTGATCGCCGCCGCGATGGCGGCGTTGTGGGTCACCACCGTCAGGTCCGTCGCCGCCTCGGCGAGGGCGGCGGCGACGACGCCGCCGATGCCGCCGCACCCCATCATCAACACCCGAGGCGTCATCGTCCCCTGCATGGACGGCGGATGATGCCGGCTGGCGCCGCGCCGTGCAACCGTCCCCGCCTTGACAGTGGCGCGTGGCATCTCGATGCTCGGGGCATGACACGAATCGTCGGCAGGGCGGCGCGCGGCGCTGCCATCTCGGCTCACGTGGCGACCCACCTGCAGCGCGTCAATCCGCATCGCCTGCGTCAGTTCGTCGGCCGCATCGGTCTGGCGGCCCGCTGCCTGTGCGACGTCGCGGTCGGGCAGTATCCGCACATCCCGTGGAAGACCGTCGGCGCCCTGGCGGCGGCGCTGGCCTACTTCCTGGCGCCGGTCGACGCGCTGCCCGATCTCATCCCACTGACCGGATTCCTCGACGATGCCGCCGTCGTCGGCCTGGTGTTCGGCAGCGCCGAGAGCGACCTGCGCCGCTACTGCGCCTGGCGCGGCGTCGACCCGCAACCGTATTTCGACTGATCGGTTCAGGCTGAGCGTGATCCGACAATAGACATCAGGATCCTCAGCGATGCCGTTGGCGAGATTCGCCATCGACCGCGACGCCTCCGTCCCTCCGCTTCTCCGTGTGAAGTTCTTGTCACATCACGGCTAAGGCGCTCCCCAGGGGTTGCTCAGGGCAGGGTGGGCTGGCGCAGCGCGGCGAGCAGGGCGCCGCGCGAGCGGGCGCCGCCGGCGATGGCCTGACGGACGCGCATGCCGGCCTCGTAGGCTTCGGCTTCCGGGCCGCTGCCGGCGCCACCGGCAGGCGCGGCCTCGAGCACGTACGGCCCGCTCAGGCCGGCGGCGCTGGCGAGCAGCAGTGTCGGCATCTGCAGACGTTCGGCAAGGGGAGCCACGGCGGCGGCGGTCTCGTCGCGCAGGGCCCCGATCAGTCCGATGACGGTGGGTTCGTCGGCGATCGCCGCCGCCAGGCGCGCCGCGAGATCGGCCTGGCCGCCGGTGTCGCGCACCAACAGCGCGCGGTCATCGCCGGCGAAGGCGCGGCGCAGGCCGGTCAGCGCCTGTTGGCCGGCGGCGCGGTCCGGTCCGGTGAGCGGCAGCAGACAGGCGACGCGGACGCCGGCCGCCAAGGCGTCGCCGGCGGCGAGATCGGCGGGCGGCAGGGCGGCATTCTCCATCGCCGCATAGCCCGCCGCAGCGTCGGCTTCGGACTCCGCCGCCGCGGCTCCGGTCGCCGCCGGCGCCGTCAGCGGCGCCGCGCCGAGCTCGTTGGCCGGGCCGAGTCCGAGCACGCCGCGCACGGCCGGATCGCTGACATCGCCGGCGAGCGTGTCGCGCTCGGCGGGCGTCAACTCGGCGCTGGCCTCGGTGATGCGCTGGCGGATGTAGACGCGGTCGCTGTCGCTCCCGACCTGCCAGGCGTGGTCCCAGTCGACGATGGCCTCGACGCGACGGCCCATCGCGTAATGAATGTCGCCGCGCAAGGTCGGCACCTGCGCGCCGCGGCCGGGGAACTCGGCATCGAACTCGTCGAGCGTGGCGAGGGCGCCCTCGTAGTTTTCCATGCCCGACTGCGCTTGCGCGAGTTGGAAGAGGGCGCGGGCGCGGAATGTCTCCTGACCAGTCACCAGGTAGTCGGTGAAGCCGCTGACGGCGGTCGCCCACTCGCCGCGCCGCAGGGCGTCTTCGGCTGCGGCGATGGCCCGGCTCGGGGTCAGCGGCAGGTTGCTGTAGTAGGGAAGCTGGGCACAGGACGTCAGCAGTCCGAGCACGACAAGTCCGAGAACGACAGGGAGGCTACGTAGGCGCATCGTCAGCGCTTATCGAGGCTGTGCGTTTGGTTTGTCAAGGTGCGTCGGGCCGTGGCGGCGCCGGCCTGGCGCCGCCACGGTGTGAACGGCGCGACACCGCGTCGACGGCGCGGTTGCGACACGGCCGCGCCGTCGACCACCCGGTGGACGGTGCCGCATGGCATGCATTCTGCTGCCTGACATGCGGGCCGGCGAAACGAGGGCATGAATACGCAGGGGTCGGATGAGCCGCGCGGTGGAGCGCACCAGGTCAGGACTCACCGGGTCCGGGCCCGCTATCTCGCCCTGCACTGGCAGTTGTTGGCCACCGCGGCGCCGCTGGCGGCGGCGGCGATGTTCGCCCTCGCGGCCCTCGCCGACCGCTGGGTGACAGCGGACCTCGATCGAGCCGCCGCGGTGCACCTCGACGCGGTCCGCGTCGCCGCGGAAGCCAGCGTCGCGGTGGAGCTGCGGCGGCTCGAGGATCTGGCGCGCCGCGTCGCGGCGGATGCGCGCACCGTTGCAGCCCTGCGGGGGCTGGCCGAGGCGACGCGCGCCAGCGAGGACGATCCGCGTGCCAGTGCCGAGGCGCTGGCGCCGGCCCAGGTCGCCTACGCCGCGCATCTGCAGCGGTGGCTGGCGCCGCGCGGGGTGGGCAGCGGTCCGGTGCCGACCCCCGCCACCTCGGCGTCGGCGCGTCGCGCGCTGTGGCTGCAGGCGCAGTATGTCTCCGGCAGCAGCGCGCCGAGCGACGGCGCGTATGGGCGCGCGCATGCCGCGTGGCACCCGTACTTCGCCGAACTGACGGCGCGGGAAGGGCTCGTCGACCTCATCCTGGTGCGCGGCGGCGATGGCCTGGTGCTCTACGACGTCGCGAAGTGGCCCCTGTTCCAGACCAGCCTGGTCGACGGGCCGCACGCCGCGTCGCCACTCGGTGCGCTGCTGCGTCGGGTGCGCGATGCGTCGTCGCCGGACGCGGTGCTGCTTGCCGACGTTGCCCCTGTCGCGGCGGCCCGCGGCGCCGCGCTGGGCTTCGCCGCGGCGCCAGTGGTCGCCGACGGCGTCGTCCTCGGCGCCGTCGTCGCCGCCTTCGACAAGGCCTCCCTCGGTCGCGCGCTGTCCGGCGGCGGACGGTGGCAGGGGCTGGGGCTCGGTGTCGCCGGCGACCTGTTCATGATCGGCGACGATGGCCGCCTGCGCAGCGCGCCGCGCCAGCCAACGGCTACCGCAGACGCCAGCGGCGACGGCGCGCCGAGCGACGGCGCGCCGATCGCCGACCTGGCGAACGCTGCCGTCGGCGTCGCCCGCTACGGCATGGTGGACGGAAGCGTGCGACTGGCCTCGATCGGCCCGGCCGCCTTCGGCGACCTCGGCTGGCGGTGGGGGGGCGGGGCCGGGCGCACCCCCCCGCACAACCCCCGCACGCGGGCGGCGAGGGACGCCCCCCCCGGGGGGGGGGGGGCGGTGCGCCCCGCGGGGACCGGGGGG
>JANNRA010000155.1:0-5885 GCA_031401035.1 bacterium
CCCCCCCCCCCCCCCCCCCCCCCCCCCCCCCCCCCCCCCCCCCCCCCCCCCCCCGCGGGGCCGGGGGGGGCGGGGGGGGGGGGGGGGGGGGGGGGGGCGGCCCCCCCGCCCCCCCCCCCCCCCCCCCCCCCGCTGCCCGGCGCCGAGGTGCGGGCCCTGGTCGGGGCGCTGTACACGATGTTCGGCGTGCACATGCGCGCCGATCACATGGCGCCGCTGTGGGGCCTGTTCGATCACTTCCCCGGGCCGGGCGAATCCGTGCTACTGAGGCCGCCGCTCTCATGACGATTGCCACCTACTACCACCCCGGCTACGCCGCCCCGATCGGCGACAGCCACGTCATGCCGATCACCAAGTTCTCGCTCGTCGCCGATGGCCTGCGCGACCGCGCCGGCGTGCGCCTCGAGGCGCCGGCGCCGCTCGACGAGGCCGACCTGCTGCGCGTCCACACGCGCGCCTACCTCGACGCCGTGCGCGACGGCGAGCCGCGCGCCCTGGCCGAGTCGCAGAAGTTCCCCTGGTCGCCGCAGCTCTACCCATCGGTGTGCCTGACCGGCGGCGGCTGCCTGGCGGCGGCGCGGCGGGCGCTGCAGGACGGCATCGCGGCGGCGGTGGTGAGCGGCTTTCACCACGCCCACGCCGATCACGGCGAGGGGTTCTGCACCTTCAACAGCCTGGTGGTCACCGCCGATGTGCTGCACGCGCAGGGCGTCGCGCACATCGCCGTGCTCGACATGGACCTGCACTACGGCAACGGCACGGCGTCGCTGGCGCCGGCGCGGCCGTATCTCTTCAATCTGTCGATCTACGGCAACGACTACCATCGGAATCAGGCCTTCCGCGACGTCGACACGGTGCGCCACGTGGACGGCGAGAACCATCAGTCGATTGCGCTGCCGAACGGCAGCGGCCGGCCGGCGATGTTGGCCGCGATGGACGACGGCTTCGCCCGCCTGCTCGCCTGGGGCCGCCCCGATCTGTTGCTGTATCAGGCCGGCGCCGACCCCTACCGCGAGGACCCCTACTCGCCGCTGCTGCTCGACCACGACGACCTGCGCGAACGCGACCGCCGCGTCTTCGCCTGGGCGAAGGCACGGGCCATCCCCGTCGCCTGGGTGCTGGCCGGCGGCTACACCAAGGACACCAGCCAGGTCGTGCGCGTCCACCTCAACACCTTCGAGGCGGCACTCGAGGTGTGGTGACCGGCGCGCGCGCAGTTGGCAAAGGCTACCTCCGGATGTACACCGCAGCCAACCGATGAAGCGAGCCAACTGGTTGATGGGGATGTGGACGGCGCTGGTGATGGCGTTCTTCTACCTGCCGATCGCCATCCTGATCGGCTTCTCGTTCAATACCTCGCGGCTGAACATCGTCTGGGAGGGCTTCACCCTCGAGTGGTACGCGGCGATCCTGCGCGATCGGGTGCTGGTCGAGGCGCTGCAGAACAGCCTGGTGGTGGCCGCGGCGACGACGCTGCTCTCGGTGGTCCTCGGCACCGGCGGCGCCTGGCTGCTCTATCGCTATCGCTTCCCGGCGACGCGGCTGATGCAGACGCTGGTCTTCATCCCGATGATCATCCCCGAGGTGATCATGGGCGTCAGCCTGTTGATCCTGTTCGTCACCATCCATCTCGACCTCGGCTTCACCACCATCATCATCTCGCACGTCACCTTCTGCTTCCCCTTCGTCATGGTCGCCGTGCAGGCGCGCCTCTCCGGCCTCGACCCGGCGCTCGAGGAGGCGGCGATGGACCTCGGCGCCACGCCGGCGGTCGCCTTCCGCAAGGTGCTGGTGCCGTACCTGATGCCCGCCATCATCTCCGGCGCCCTGATGTCGTTCACCCTCTCGCTCGACGAGCTCATCGTCACCTACTTCACCGCCAGCGCCGGCACGCGGACGCTGCCACTGGAGATCTTCGGGCGCGTCAAAAAGGGACTCGACCCGACCCTCAACGCCATATCCACCGTCTTCATCCTGTCCACGGTGCTGCTGGTCATCTCGACCGAGCTGCTCAAACGCCGCAGCCGCTGATTCCGCAGGGAGGGCTCACCATGAAGCGCATCGCCATCGCCACCGCCGTCGTGCTCGCCGCCGTTCTGGCCGGCTGCCAGTCATCGACCGACACTCCCAAGGAAATGAACCTCTTCGCCTGGTCAGAGTATGTGCCGCAGGGCGTCATCGACGGCTTCACCAAGGAGACCGGCATCAAGGTCAACTACGAGACCTATGCCTCCAACGAGGAGATGCTCGCCAAGCTGGTCTCCGGCGCGCAAGCCTACGACCTGATCCAACCCTCCGAGTACACCATCGAAGCCCTGGTGAAGGAGAACCGCCTGCAGCCGATCGACGCGGCGAAGGTGCCGAACCTGAAGAACATCGACCCCAAACTGCGCGGTCTGCCGCACGACCCCAACGACAAGTACTCGGTGCCGTGGATGGTCGGCACGGTCGGCATCGTCGTCAACACCGAGAAGGTCACCGACCCGGTGAAGGGGTTCAAGGATGTCTTCCAGGAGAAGTACAAGGGCCGCATCGTCGCCCTCGACGACCCGCGCGAGATCGTCTCGTGGGCCCTGGCGACGATCGGCAAGGGGCCGAACGACGTGACGCCCGAGAATCTCGCCGCCATTACGCCGATCCTGCAGCAGTGGCTGCCGCTGGTGAAGGTGTACGACTCCGACAGCCCCAAGACGGCGCTGCTCAACGGCGACGTCGACATCGGCGTCGTCTGGTCGGGCGAGGCGGCGCTGCTCTTCAACGAGAACCCGAAGTTCCAGTACGTCCTGCCGGCGGAGGGCGCGCACCAGTTCATCGACAGCCTGGCCATCCCGGTCGACGCACCCAACCCCGAGGCGGCGCTGCTGTTCCTCAATTACATCCTGCGCCCCGATGTGAGTAAGCTCATCTCCGCCGACTTCCCGTACACCAACCCCAACCTCGAGGCGCGTAAACTACTCTCGCCCGAGGAGTTGAAGAACGCCGCCAGCTACCCGCCCGGCGACCCGAAGCTCGAGGGCTTCCGCGACATCGGCGACTCGGCGGTGCAGATCGACAAGTTGATCACCGACCTCAAGGCGCAGGGCTGAGCAGCGCGCGTGCGCACCGGAACCACCGCCGTCACCGCCGCCGCGCCGACGCGGCAACGGGAGCCAGGCCGCGCCGCCTGGCTCCTGGTGGCGCCGCTGTTCGCCTGGGTGGCGCTGTTCGTCGTCGCCCCGACGCTGATCATGCTGGTGTACAGCTTCAGCGAACGCGGCACGCTCGGCGGCGTCGTCTTCAACTTCACCCTCGCCAACTACGCCGCGGTCTTCGATCCGACGTACCTGCAGATCGTCGTCCGCTCGATCATCTTCGCCGGGTTGACCACCCTGTTCTGCCTGGGCATGGGCTACCCGGTCGCCTACTTCATCGGCCGCGCCGAGGCGCGCTGGCGCAACCTGCTCTTGATGCTGGTCATGATCCCGTTCTGGACCAGCTTCCTGATCCGCACCTACGCCTGGGTGACGATCCTGAAGAGCGAGGGGCTGCTCAACAGCGTCCTCCTGCAGTGGAGCCTCATCGCGCAGCCCTTCGAGATGCTCTACACGCCCGGCGCGGTGCTGCTCGGTCTCGTCTATACCTACCTGCCCTTCATGATCCTGCCCATCTACACCTCGGTGGAGAAGCTCGACAACGCGCTGGTCGAGGCCGCCTTCGATCTCGGCGCCGGGCCGCTGCGCGCCTTTTCCAAGGTGATCGTACCGATGACCTCGCCGGGCATCACCGCCGGCATCCTGCTGGTCTTCATCCCGGCCCTCGGCCTCTACGCCGTCAACGACATCCTCGGCGGCGGCAAGGTGGACATGATCGGCAACATCATCGAGAACCAGTTCAAGGGCAACGCCCGCAACTGGCCCTTCGGCGCCGCGCTGGGCATCACGCTGATGGTCGGCTTCGCGGTCGCCTTCTGGTTCACGGGGCGCCGGCAATCGCATACCTCCTAGCCGCGCCCATCCGCGCACGGCTTTCTCTCGCCCGGCCGGTGTGGTGAAATCCTCCCGTGTCGACCGCCCCCGAATCCCCCGGGATGCTCTACGCCCTCGGTATGGCCATCGTCGCCTGCCTCGCTTTCGCGGTGTTCACCGATGAGTGGCTGTGGACCGGCGTGGCGCTGATCGCCGCGGCCGGCATCGCCGCCTGGGCCTGGCGGGTGGCGAAGCGCCTCTACGGTGACGACGACGCCGGACCGCCGCTGCCGCTGTGAGCGCGCTGCCGTCGCACATCGAAGCGATGCGCCGGGCGGCGTTCTACCCCGGTGCCCCGGCCGACGTGCGCCTGGTGCAGACGCACATCTCGTACGTCCTGCTCGCCGGCGACGAGGTCTACAAGGTCAAGAAGGCGGTCCGCTTCGCCTTCCTCGATTTCTCGACGCTGGCGCGCCGGCGGCACTTCTGTGAGGAGGAAGTGCGCCTCAACCGGCGCCTGGCGGGCGACGTCTACCGCGGCGTCCTGGCGATCGTGCGGCACGGCGACGGCTTCGCGCTGGCGCCGGTCGACGCGCCCACGGCGGTCGACTACGCCGTCCACATGCGGCGGCTGCCGGCCGAGCGGGCGCTGTCGGCGCTGCTCGAGCGCGGTTCCGTGACGCCGGCGCTGATCGAGCGGCTGGCCGCGCACCTGGCACGCTTTCACGCCGCGGCCGAGAACGGCCCGGCGCTGGCGGCGGGCGGCGACCCAACACGCATCGCCGCACTGCTCGCCCGCGATGGCGCCGAGGTGACGTCGCTGCACGGCGAGACGATCAGCGCCGCCGACGACGCCGCCATTCTCGCCTGGTGCGCCGCGGCGCTGCGCCGCCACGACGCGCTGCTGCGCCGCCGGCAACGCGAAGGCCGCGTCCGCGATGGACACGGCGATCTGCGCGCCGAGCACGTTTACTGCCTCGCCGACGGCGCCCTGGTGATCGTCGACTGCCTCGAGTTCGACGCGGCCTTCCGGCAGCGCGACGTCGCCGCCGACCTCGCCTTCCTGGTCATGGACCTCGACGCGCACGCCCGCCCCGACCTGGCTGCGCGCCTGGTCGGCGCCTATGCGACCGCCGCCGCCGACCCGGCCCTGCCCGACCTGATCCCCTTCTACGCCTGCCAGCGCGCCTACATCCGCGGCAAGGTCGAGAGCCTCACCGCCCGCGCCGCCGAGGTCGAGCCCGCCGATCGCACCGCCGCCCGCGACCGCGCCCGCCGCCTGTTCGCCCTCGCCTACCGCTACACCTGGTCCGACGCGCGCGCGCTGGTCGTCGTCACCGGCCTCAGCGGCAGCGGCAAGTCCACCCTCGCTGCCGCCCTCGCCGCCCGCACCGGCTTCGTGCATCTCAACTCGGACGAGACGCGCAAGCGCCTCGCCGGCATGGCGCCGACGGCGCGCGGCGGCGCGGAGTTGTACGTGCCGCGGCGCAGTGCCGCGACCTACGCGGCGCTGTACGGTGGCGCGGCGGCACAGCTCGCCGCCGGACGCGGCGTCATCATCGACGCCACCTTCCAGCGCCGCGTCGACCGCGACGCCGCCGGCGCCGTCGCCGCCGCCGCCGGCGCGCCGCTGCTGTGCGTCGAGTGCCGCACCGACGAGGCGGAGATCCGCCGCCGCCTGGCGGCACGCGACGCGCGCGGCGACGACGCCTCCGACGCCGACTGGGCGGTGTACGCGCGCCAGCGGCAGCACTACCAGCCGTACGCCGCTGACGAACCGCATGTCGCCGTCGACACCGCACGCGAGGACGCCCTGGCGGTGGTCGAGCAGGCACTGCGCACCCTGGAGGGCGGCGCCGCCGCCGGGCCGGGGGTTGGGGGGGCGGCCCGCGCCCGGGGTCCGGCGCCCCGCGGAAGCCGCGCCCCCCACCACCACCCCGC
>JANNRA010000156.1:0-38468 GCA_031401035.1 bacterium
CGCCCCGTCGGCGCCTGGTGCCTCGGGGCGCGGTGGATCCATTCAACAGGCGCCGACGGAGCGGCGCCCTCCACACCTGCCCTCATGCGCGCACCTGTAGCAGGCGCGCCGTCAGCAGCGGCACCAGCACCGCCCAGTCGCCGACCAGGCCGTAGTCGGCGCTCCTGAAGATCGGCGCCTTGGCGCTGCGGTTGACGGCGACGATGATGCCGCTGCGGCGCACGCCGACGGTGTGCTCGAAGGCGCCGCGCAGGGCGACCGCGACGTAGAGCTGCGGCGCGATGGCGCGGCCGGTGATGCCGACCTGGTACTGCTTCGGCAGCCAGCCGGCGTCGGTGACGTCGCGCGTCGTACACAGGGCGCCGCCGAGCGCGTCGGCCAGCGCCTGCACCTGCGGCAGGTGCGCGGGCCCGCCGATGCCCTTGCCGAAGCCGACCACCACCGCCGCCTCCTCCAGTTCAGCGGCGGCCGCGCAGGTGGTGCGGCGCTCGAGCACGCGCACGCGCTCGTGCACGGCGCGCGGCGCCAGGCACACGACCTCGGCGGTGCGCCCCGACCGCGGCGCGCCACGGGCGAGCATGCCGGGGCGCACGGTCGCCATCTCGGGTTGCGTGCGCGAGGCGATGAGGGCGACGACGCTGCCGCCGAACGCCGGCTTGTGCTGCAGCACGCGGCCGTCGGCATCGAGGCTGAGATCGACACACTCGCCGGTGAGCCCGAGGCCAAGTCGCGCCGCGACGCGCGGGGCCACGTCGCGGCCGAACACCGTTGCCGGCAGCACCACCAGCCCCGGCCGCTCGCTGGTGATGACGCCGGCGAGCAGGGCCGCGAAGGACTCGGGCCCCGCCAGCGGCGCGTCGTCCGCGGCGAGCAACACCCGCGCGGCGCCGTGCGCGGCCAGGGCGTCGACATGCGCCGCCGCGCCGGCGCCGGCGATCAAGGCGTCGACACGGCCGCGCAACGCCGCCGCCAGCGCCGTCGCCTTGTGCAGCAGCTCGAAGGTCACCGGGCGCAGCGCCCCGGCCAGCGTCTCGGCGACCACCAGCACGTCGCGGCCGCCGCTGCGCGCCACGACATGTGGCGCCGCCGGCCGCTGCGGCTGCGGCCGCTCGACCGTCCAGGCGCCGAACAGGCCGTGTGCGAGCAGGCGTTCGACCAGCAGCTCGACCTGCGCCTGCGGCGTCGGCGCCTCGATGATCTCGCGTCGACGGTGCTCTTCAACCGCCTCGAGGCCGAGCACCCAGGTCGGCGAACCGGCGGCGCCGACGCGCGCCGGCGCGAGGTCGAGATCGGCTGCCGTCAGGACCGCGATCGGCTTCGCCTGCGCCGCCGCGCGCTCGGCCGAGCTGGTGAAGCGCTCCGCCGCGAGATCCTCCGCCGCCGTGACCACCGCCGGCAGCGGCGCCATGACGACCTCGATCCCCTCGTCGGTCTCGCGCTCCGCCGTGCAGGTGCGGGCCGCGAGGTCGACCGTCAGCGTGCGCGCAATCGTCACCTGCGGCAGGTCGAGCAGCTCGGCGAGCTGCGGCCCCACCTGCCCGGTTTCGGCATCGACGCTGTTGCGGCCGCACAGGATCAGGTCGACCGCTTCGCGCCGCAGCACCGCCGCCAGCACCCGCGCCGTCGCCAGCGTGTCCGCGCCAGCGAAGGCGCGATCCGACACCAGAACCCCCCGATCCGCCCCCAGCGCCAGGCATTCGAGCAGCGCCTCGCGCGCCGGCGGCGGCCCCATCGTCACCACCGTCACCTCGCCGCCGTGCACGGCCCGCAGCTCGACCGCCTTCAGCAGGGCGCGGACGTCGAAGGCGCTGACCTCGCTGCGCACCCCCTCGCGCCGGATCGTCTTGGCGACCGGATCGAACTGCAGGGCGGCGACGGCGGGAACCTGTTTGATGCAGACGGCGATGCGCACGTGCTCACATGTGCTTGACCACCGCCTCCGCGAACTCCGAGCACTTGACCAGCGTCGCGTCCTCCATCAGGCGGTGGAAGTCGTAAGTCACGGTGCGCGCACCGATGGCGCCGTCCATGCCTTTGATGATGCGGTCGGCGACCTCGTTCCAGCCGAGGTAGCGGAACATCATCTCGCCCGAGAGGACGACCGAGCCGGGATTGACCTTGTCGAGGTTGGCGTATTTCGGCGCCGTGCCGTGTGTTGCCTCGAAGATGGCGTGCCCGCTCAGGTAGTTGATGTTGCCGCCCGGGGCGATGCCGATGCCACCGACCTGGGCCGCCAGGGCGTCGGACAGATAGTCGCCGTTGAGGTTCATCGTCGCGATGACGTCGAAGTCACGCGGCCGCGTCAGCACCTGCTGCAGGGTGATGTCGGCGATGGAGTCGCGCACCATCAGCTTCTGCTTCCACTTGCCGCCGCCGTGCGTCGGCCAGAGGGTGAGGGCCGCCTCGATCTCGGCCCGCACGGCGCCCTGCTGGGCGGGCGTCATCAGGTCGTAGCCGGGGTCGATGGCGCGCGCGTTGCCCTCGACCGAGATGGCGGCGTCGGCTTCGCGGTTGCCGAGGATCCAGCTCTCGCGCTCGGTCACCACGTCGGCGCGGAAGTCGCGCGTGGCGACGGCGTAGCCCCAGTCGCGGAAGCCGCCCTCCGTGAACTTCATGATGTTGCCCTTGTGCACCAGGGTCAGGCTGCGGCGCTTCTCGCGCAGGGCATAGTCGATGGCGGCGCGCACCAGGCGCTCGGTGCCCTCGCGCGACACCGGCTTGACGCCGATGCCGCTCGTCTTCGGGAAGCGGATGTTCTTCACCTGCATCTCGTTCTGCAGGAAGGCGATGACTTTCAGCGCTTCGGGGGACTCCGCCGCCCATTCGATGCCGGCGTAGATGTCCTCGGTGTTCTCGCGAAAGATCACCATGTCGACCAGCTCGGGGCGCTTCACCGGGCTGGGGACCCCGGCGAAGTAGCGCACCGGGCGCAGGCACACGTAGAGATCGAGGAGCTGGCGCAGGGCGACATTGAGGGAGCGGATACCGCCGCCGATCGGCGTCGTCAGCGGTCCCTTGATGCCCACCAGATAGGTCTTGAAGGCCTCGACGGTCGCATCGGGCAGCCAATTGCCGGTCTGGTTGAACGCCTTCTCCCCGGCCAGCACCTCGTGCCAGACGACGCGGCGCTTGCCGCCGTAAGCCTTCTCGACCGCGGCGTCGAAGACGCGCTGCGCGGCGCGCCAGATGTCGGGGCCGGTGCCGTCGCCTTCGATGAACGGCAGGATCGGCGTGTCCGGGACCTGGAGCACGCCGGCCGCCATGCGGATCGGCTGCCCGTTCGGAACTGCGGTCGAGTTACCCATGCCAAGTCTCCTTACACGCTGAACGACAAGAGGTGGCTGTACCGCAATCAGTGCGGACGGGGAAGCCACGGTGCGCGACGGTCCCGGCGAGATGCCCCTGCCTGCCGTCCGACCGGATCGGCGTTGCACCTCACCACGTCGAGGGGTAGCGTCCATGGTTATGAAGCACCTGCACCGCGCCGCCCTGCCCGCCCTGTTCCTCCTCTCCGCCTGTGGCGGCTCCGGAACCACGTTGAGCGAGAGCGCGACGGCCGACGCGGCCCGCGAGGTGACCATCAGCGGCACCGTGACGGCGCCGGGCACCAAGGGCGCCCTGCTGGTCTTCGCGCTTGCCGGGGGCGACGGCGAGGTGGCGACACGCGAGGCGTTGTCGGTGGCGGCGATCGACGCCGACGGAACCTTCGCCTTCGCCATGCCGCCGGCGGAGTCGGTGACCTTGGCCTTCCTCGCCGACGGGGCCAACGACGGCGTCATCGACGGCGGCGATCCCGTCGCGGTGCTGAGCGGCCCGGCGCTGGCCAATTTGCGCGGCGGCGAAACCGTCGTGGCCGGCGAGGTCAGCCTCGATTTCCGCGCCGGCAAGGCGACCGCCGCGCGCCTCGAGGTGCAGCGCGGCGGCGTGGCCGCCGAGTCGACACGCACGCCGACCGCCGTCCCGGCCGCCTAAACGGCGGGGGCGCGTGCGACACTCGCTTCAGGCACGGTCGATGGCGCGGCTGCGATGCCGACCAGGCCGCAGCTGAGCACGAAACGGCTGCCACGGCCGAGGCGCAGGGAGTAGATGTCGGCGACGCCGCCGTCGCCGACGCTGGCGACGCCGACGCAGCCGTCCGAGACACAGCTCGCGCCGGCGTCGGTCAGGTACTGGTAGCCGACCGGGAACGCGAAGGCGGAGCGCAAGCGCACCCCGTCGACGAGGTCGCCGACGCGGCATGCCACGCCGCTGCCGTCGAGCAACACCTGCTCGGCCCCCAGCCGCACGGCGCGGCCGGTGTCCAGCACCAGCCGCAGGACCGGCTGCGCGGTCGCCACGACGTGCACCTCCTCGCTCATGGCGAACGCATGCTCGGCGAGCCCACGTTCGCCGTCCTCGCCGAGCACCATCACCGGTGTCGGCGCGGCGCCGACCGTCTTCACCGTCAACGGGCCCTCCGGCGTCTCCAGCTTCGCATCCGCCGCCAATGCACACGGCATCGTCATCCTCCCCGCTCGATCACCAGGCGCTTGGCGGCGCCGTTGACCGCCCCCGGAACGTTTTTGCTCTTCGCCAGCGCGCGCAGGTCGCGCGGCAGCAGCGACGGCACCAGGCGCACCGCCAGGGCCATCGGCGTCTTCGGATTGGTCGTCAGCGCCAGCTTCACCTGGTAGTTCGCCAGCCACTCCTTGTGGCGGCAGATCTGGTCGAGCAGTTCGCGATCGATGCTGCGGTTCTTCGCCAACCCGACGATCTCATCCTCAGTGATGCGCGGGTTCATCAGCACGAAGCGCTGCACGACGCGGTTCGCGTCGCGAATCAGGATCGTGCGCGCGTCGCGGTTGCCCTTCAGCGCCAGCTTGAGGCGCTGCCCGACCGTCATGGCCTGGATCTGGCCGCCCAGGCCGCCCGGCGGCTTTTCCTCCGGCGGACGCTCGTCGATGCACTCGGCGGGGACGACGATGGCGTCGCGGTCGAGCTGGATCTCCTCCGCCAGGTGCGCAAGTTCGGTCTCGTCATCGATCATACGTCCATAGCCATACGCCTCGCTCAGTGCGCCGTCTTGCGGCTCTCGGATTCCTTGACGATCTTCTCTGCCAGGTGCCCCGGCAGCTCGTCGAAGTGGTCGAACTGCATCGTGAAGGCGCCGCGGCCGCTGGTCATCGAGCGCAGGTCGGGCGAGTAGCGTAGCACCTCGGCCATCGGCACCAGGGCGCGAATGACCTGCGTGCCGATGCGCGGGTCGACGCCGAGCACCTTGCCGCGGCGGCTGTTCAGGTCGCCGATGACGTCGCCCATCGCCTCGTCCGGCACGGCGATCTCCATCGCCATGATCGGTTCGAGGAGGATCGGTCTGGCCTGCTGCAGGGCGCTCTTGAACGCCATAGAGCCGGCGATCTTGAACGCCATCTCCGAGGAGTCGACGGTGTGGAACGAGCCATCGTAGAGCGTGACGCGCACGTCCACCAGTTCGCAGCCGGCGAGGATTCCTTCATGCAGCGCCTCGCGCACGCCCTTCTCGACGGCCGGGATGAAGTTCCTCGGAATGACGCCGCCGACGACGGCATCGACGAACTCGAAGCCGGTGCCGCGCGGCAGCGGCGAGACCTCCACCCAGGCGTCGCCGAACTGGCCGCGCCCGCCGGTCTGCTTCTTCAGGCGCCCCTGCGCCTTGGCGCTGCCCTTGATCGTCTCCTTGTACGGCACCTTCGGCGCCTTGAGCTCGACCTCGACGCCGAACTTGCGTTTGAGCTTCTCGACCGTGACCTCGATGTGCAACTGGCCGACCCCGGACAGGATGATCTCTTTTGTCTGCGCGTCGCGCTGCATCGCCAGCGTCGGGTCCTCCTCGATCAACTTATGCAGCCCCTGCACGACCTTGTCTTCATCGCCCTTCGCCTTCGGCTCGACGGCGAAGGCGATCGCTGCCGCCGCCGGCACCAGGCCGGAGTAGCGGATCGGCGCCTTCTCGTCAGCCAGCGTGTCGCCGGCGTCGGTGTCCTTCAACTTGGCGACCGCGCCGATCTCGCCGGTGGTCAGCGTGTCCACCGGCGCCTGCTTCTTGCCCTCCAGGCGCAGCAGGTGCCCGAGCCGCTCGCGAGCGTCCTTGGCGACGTTGAGCACCGTCGCGTCACCCGCCAGCGCGCCGCTGACGACCTGGAAGATCGACAGCTTGCCGGAGAACGGATCGACGACGTTCTTGATCACCACGGCCGAGAACGGCGCCGACGGACTCGGCGCCCGTTCGATCGGCTCGCCACTCTTCGGCTCCTCGCCGCCGGCGTCGCCGCGCTCGGCCGGCGACGGCGTGTAGGCGACCAGGAAGTCGAGCAGCGGCGCGATGCCCAGGCCCTTCGCGCCGGCGCCGACCAGCACCGGCAGGAAGCGCCGCTCGCGCACGGCGATGCGCAGCGCCGGCAGCAGCTGCTCGGTGGTCAGCTCGCCGTGCTCGAGGTACTGCTCGACCAGCGCGTCGTCGGTCTCGGCGGCCGCCTCCATCAGCTTCTCGCGCGCCGCCTTGGCAGCGTCGGCGAGTTCGGCAGGGATCGCGCCCTCCTTTACCAGGCCGTTCGGCTGCGCCAGCAACGCCTTCATCGACAGCAGATCGACGACACCGGTGAAGCTCTCGGCGCTGCCGATCGGCAGCTGCACCAGAATCGGCTTGGCCTGCAGATGCGTGCGCAGGTCGGCCAGTACCGCCTCGAAGTCGGCGTTCTCGCGGTCCATCTTGGTAACGAAGGCGACCAGCGGCAGGGCCAGCTGGTCGGCGCGATCCCAGATGCGCTCGGCCTCCACCTTGACGCTGCCGGCGTGCGCTTCGCAGACCAACACTGCCGCGGTGCAGGCGCGCATACAGTTCAGACCGTCGGTGAGAAAGTTGATGTAGCCGGGCGTGTCGATGATGGTCAGGGCGTGTTTCTTCCACGCCGCATGGTGGAAGGCGGTGGTCAGGGTCAACTTGCGCCGCGTCTCCTCGGGCTCGAAGTCGAAGGCCGAGGTGCCGTCGTCGACGCTGCCGCGGCGCGTCACCGCGCCGGCGGTGAACAGGATCGCGTCGGCCAGCGACGTCTTGCCGCCGCCACCCTGCCCGACCATACCAATGTTGCGGATCTGGCTGATGTCGTCTGCCATGCGCCCTCCGCGGTCACTCCTGGTTGCGCTCGTAAATGAGCCGCAAGCCGGCCAGGGTCAAGAACTCATCGACCTCCTCGATGGTACTCGACTCGGCCGCGACGATCGCCGCCCAGCTGCCGGTGGCGATGACCCGCGCCTTGACCTTCTGCTCGCGCTGGATGCGCTCGACCAGGCCGTCGACCATGCAGACGTGCCCGAGCACGACGCCGGACTGCATCGCGTGCACGGTATTGCGGCCGATCACCTGCTTCGGCGCCACCAGCTCGACCTCGTAGAGCTTGGCCGCGCGCGCGAACAACGCCGCGCTCGAGACGCCGAGGCCGGGGGCGATGACGCCACCAGCATACTCGCCGCGCTTGGTGATGTAATCGAGCACCGTCGGGGTGCCGAAGTCGACGTCGATAGTGGTGTCCCTGGTGCGCTCGTAGGCCGCGATGGCGTTGACGATACGGTCGGCGCCAACCTCCTGCGGCTTGTCGTAGAGAATCGGCATGGCGGTGCGGATGCCGGGGCCGACGACCAGTGGCTCGAGGCCGAGGTGCTTGCGACACAACGCGGTGATGGTGACGTTCATCGCCGGCACCACGCAGGCGACGGCGGCGCCGGTAAGCCCGGCCGACTCCGGTCCGCTCAGCAGGCTGCGGAACAGCACGCCGTACTCGTCCTCGGTGCGCCCCTCCTCGGTCTGGATGCGCCAGTGCTGCACCAGCGTCGCGCCGTCGTAGACGCCGAGCACGGTGTGCGTGTTGCCGACGTCGATGACCAACAACTTCGCCATACTCCCCGATCCTCAGTGCGTCGTGCGGTTACGCTCGTAGACGATACGCAGGCCGTCGAGGGTGAGAAACTCATCGACGGTCTCGATGGTCTCGGACTCCGGCGCCAGCAGGGCGGAGAGGCCGCCGGTGGCGATGACGCGCGCCGCGACGCCCTGCTCGCGCTGCATGCGGCGCACCAGGCCGTCGACGGTGGCCACATGGCCGAACAGGATCCCGGACTGCAGCGCGTGCGCGGTGGTGCGCCCGACCACCTGCGGTGGCCGCTGCAACTCGATCGACGCCAGGCGGGCCGCGTGTGCGAACAGCGCCTGGCTGGCGATGCGCACGCCCGGGCAGATGACGCCGCCGAGGTAGGCGCCATCGGCGCTGACATACTCCAGCTTGGTGGCGGTGCCCAAGTCGACGACGATGGTCGCGGCGTGCGTCCGCTCCCAGGCGGCGACGGCGTTGACCAGCCGGTCGCTGCCGAGGGTGTGCGGCGTCTCGTAGCGGATCGCCAGGCCGCTGCGCACACCCGGCCCAACCACAAACAGGTCGAGGGCGAGGTACTTGCGGCACAGGGCCCGGAAGGTCGGCGTCAGCGCCGGCACGACGCACGACATCGCCGCGCCGGTCAACGCCGCGTCGCGCAGCAGATCGCGCACCAGCACCGCATGCTCGTCCTCGGTGCGGGCCGGATTGGTCTCGATGCGCCAGTGCCGCGCCAGCCTCCCGCCGTCGTAGATGCCGAGCACGGTGTGCGTGTTGCCGACGTCGATGGCGAGCAGACTCATGCGCGAAGACGGCAAACCACAGTTGCGAACGGATGACCACCTGGATGGCGGCGCCAGGGGAGATCGAGCGCAAGGTCCTCCCTGAGCCCTCAGCCGTAGCCTCCCACCACCGTGACGTCGCCGGCGATGATGCGATACAGGCTGCCGTCATCACGCCGCAGCCGCAGGGCGCCGTCGTCGTCGAGATCGACCACTTCGCCCTCCACCACTCCGAGCGGCTCCTGCACCTGGATGCGCCGCCCGATGAGCGGCGCCAGGGCCCGCCAGGTCGCAGCGACGGGCGCAAAGCCGTCGCGGCACCACTCGTCGTAGCGCCCCTCGAGGTGCGTCAGCAGCCGGCCGGCGAAGCGCGCGCGGTCGACGCTGTCGCCGCTGACGAGGTGCAGCGAGGTCGCCTTGTCGCGCAGCTCGTCGGGGAAGTCCCCGGCGCCGCTGTTCAGGTTCACGCCAATGCCGAGCACCACCGCGCGCCCGCCGCCGCCCTGTTCCAGTTCGGCGAGAATGCCGGCCACCTTGCGGCCGCCGATCAGCACGTCGTTCGGCCACTTGATCGCCGCCGTCGGGCACCACGCGCGCACCGCTTCACAGGTGGCGACGCCGGCGAGCAGGCTGATCTGCGCCAGGCGGTCCACCGGCACGTCGCAGCGCAGTACGATCGAGACGTAGAGATTGTTGCGCGCCGGCGACACCCAGGCGCGGCCGAGGCGGCCGCGGCCGCGGCGCTGCGCGTCGGCGATCACCACCGCGCCGTGCGGCGCCCCCGCCACCGCCATCTCGCGCGCCGTCAGGTTGGTCGAGTCGAGCACCTCGAAGCAGTGCAGCTCGCGGCCGAGCCAGGCGGTCTCGAGATACGGCTGGATACGCTCGCGCGACAACGGCGTCATGGTGGAATCGTAATCTTCATGCTCATGTCGACCGCCGGGGCGGAGTGGGTCAGGGCGCCGACCGAGATGAGGTCGACGCCGGTCTCGGCGACGGCGCGGATGGTGGCGAGGGTGACGCCGCCGGAAGCTTCGACCAGGGCGCGGCCGGCGATGCGGCGCACCGCCTCGGCGATCTGCGCGGTGGACATGTTGTCGAGCAGGATGGCGTCGGCGCCGGCGGCGACCGCGTCGTCGACCTGCGCCAGGGTGGCGCACTCGACCTCCACCTTCAGGCCGTGCGGCGCGCCGCCGCGCGCCGCGCGCAGCGCCGCGGTGACGCCGCCGGCGGCGGTGAGGTGGTTGTCCTTGATGAGGATGCCGTCGTCGAGGCCGGCGCGGTGGTTGTGGCCGCCGCCCATGCGCACCGCGTACTTCTCCAGCACGCGCAGGCCGGGTGTCGTCTTGCGCGTATCGACGATGCGCGCGCGCGTGCCAGCGACGGCGTCGACGTAGTGCCGCGTCAGCGTCGCGACGCCGGACAGGCGCTGCACCAGGTTGAGCGCCAGGCGTTCACCGACCAGGAGATCCGCCACCGGCCCCGCGACCGTGGCGAGGCGCGTGCCGTCGGCGAAGGCGTCGGCGTCGGCCGCCAGCGCCGTCACCGCCACCTCGGCGGCGCCGAGCACGGCGAAGACGCGCGCCAGCAGCGGCAGGCCGGCGAGGACGCCGTCCTGCTTGGCGAGCAGGGTCGCGGTGCCGCGCAGGCCCGGCGGCACGGTGAGCCGCGTCGTCACGTCGCCGCGCCCGACGTCCTCGGCCAGCGCCGCCTCGAGCAGCGCCGTGACCTGCGGCAGCGCGAACACGTGCATCGGCTCAGGCGGCCCGCAGCACCGCCAGGTGCTTCTCGAGCGTCGCGCGCCGTTCGCGCAGGGCGGCGGCTTTCTGGCGTTCCTTGTCGACGATGTCGGGCGGCGCCTTGTCGACGAAGTCGGGGCGGCCGAGCTTGCCGTCGACGCCCGTGAGCTCCTTCTCCACCTTGCCGAGATCCTTCTCGAGGCGCTCGCGCACGGCGGCCGGATCGACGGCGCCGCGCAGCGGCACGAACACCTCGCCGAGACCGGGGACGACGGCCGAGGGCTCGCCGCTCGGGCGCTCGGCGGCGAGCACCTCGACGGCACTCGCCTTGGCGAGCGTGCGAATGAAGCCCTCGATGGCGCGCACGCGCTCGCCGCCGCCCTCGGCGGCGATGCGCACGGTGACCGGCGTGCTGGGTGGGATGCCGAGCTCGGCGCGGATGTTGCGGACGGCGGTGACGGCGGCAATCAGTTCACCGATGCGCGCCTCGGCGGCGTCGTCGCGCTGCGCCGCGTCGGCGAGCGGATACGGCGCGATGCAGATCGACGCGGTCGGCCGCGTCATCGGCAGCGCCTGCCAGATCTCCTCGGTGAGAAACGGCATGAACGGGTGCAGCAGCCGCAGGGTCTGGTCGAACACCGTCAACAGCGTGCGCCGCACGCCCGCCTTGGCCGCCTCGTCGTCGCCGTAGAGGGCCGGCTTCGAGAGTTCCAGGTACCAGTCGCAGACCTCGCCCCAGGTGAAGCGATAGAGGGCGCTGGCGGCGTCGTTGAAGCGATAGGCGGCGAGCGCGCCGCGCACCTCGTCGATGACGCCCTGCAGACGCGAGAGGATCCAGCGATCCGGCAGCGAGGTTGCCGCTGCCGCCGCGAGCACGGTCCCCTCTCCCGCCGGGAGAGGGTCAGGGTGAGGGGATCTCTCGTCCGCCTCCAGGTGCATCAACGCGAAGCGCGCCGCGTTCCAGATCTTGTTGGCGAAGTTGCGTCCGAACTCCGTGCGCTCGGTGTCGAAGCGCACGTCCTGCCCGACCGGGGCGATCGAGACCACCGTGAAGCGCAGCGCGTCGGCGCCGTACTGATCGATGACGTCGATCGGATCGGGCGAGTTGCCGAGCGACTTCGACATCTTCCGCCCCTGCCCGTCGCGCACGATGCTGTTCAGATAGACGTCGCGGAACGGGCACTCGCCGAGCAGCTCGTAGCCGGCCATCACCATGCGCGCCACCCAGAAGAAGATGATGTCGGCAGCGGTGACCAGGGCGTCGGTCGGGTAGAAGCGGCGCAGCGTCGCCGTGTCGTCCGGCCAGCCCATGGTGGAGAACGGCCACAGCCACGAGCTGAACCAGGTGTCGAGCACGTCGGGGTCCTGCTCGATCGCCGTCGAGGCGCAGGTCGGGCAGAGGCTGGGATCGGTGCGGGCGGCGAACTCGTGGCCGCGGTCGCAGTACCAGACCGGGACGCGGTGCCCCCACCACAGCTGGCGACTGATGCACCAGTCGCGGATGTTCTCCATCCAATGCAGGTAGACGCCGGTCCAGCGATCGGGAATCAGGCGCAGCGAGCCGTCCCTGATCGCCGCCAGTGCCGGCACCGCCAGCGGCGCCATCTTGACGAACCACTGCAGCGACAGCGCCGGCTCGACGATCGTCTCGCAGCGATAGCAGCGGCGCACCGGCACGCGGTGCGGCTCGGTCTTGACCAGCAGGCCCTGCGCCTCGAGATCGGCGACGACGCGCTTGCGGGCCTCGAAGCGATCGAGCCCGGCGTAGGCGCCGCCGGCGGCGGTGATGATCCCCTGCGAGTCCATGATGCACAGCGGCTCGAGGTGGTGGCGCTGGCCCATCTCGAAGTCGTTGGCGTCGTGCGCCGGCGTCACCTTCACCGCGCCGCTGCCGAACTCTTTGTCGACCAGGGTGTCGGCGAAGACCGGAATCGACCGCTGCATGAGCGGCAGCATGAGCTGCTTGCCGAGCAGCGCCTGGTAGCGCGTATCGTCGGGATGCACGGCGACGCCGACGTCGCCGAGCAGCGTCTCCGGGCGCGTCGTCGCCACCACCAGGCCCGCGCCGCCGTCCTCGGCCGGGTAGCGGATGTGCCACAACGAGCTCGCTTCGCCGCCCTCGGTGGTGACCGCCTCCTCGTCGGCAAGTGCGGTGTGGCAGCGCACGCACCAGTGGATGATGCGCTGGCCGCGGTAGATCAGGTCCTTCTCGTAGAGGCGGACGAAGACCTCGCGCACGGCGCGCGACAGGCCCTCGTCCATGGTGAAGCGCTCGCGCTCCCAGTCGCAGGAAGCGCCGAGGCGCTGCAGCTGGCGCACGATGACGCCGCCCTTCTCTTCCTTCCACTGCCAGACGCGCGCCAGGAAGGCCTCGCGACCGAGGTCGTGGCGCGTCAGCCCTTCCTTGGCGAGCTGCTTCTCGACGACGTTCTGGGTGGCGATGCCGGCATGATCGGTGCCGGGCATCCACAGCGTCGCGCAGCCGTCCATGCGGTGGAAGCGGGCAAGGATGTCCTGCAGGGTGTTGTTGAGGACGTGCCCCATATGGAGCACGCCGGTGACGTTTGGCGGCGGGATGACGACCGCGAAGTGCGGGCCGCTGCTGTGCTCGTCGGCGTGGAAGTAGCCGCCCGCCAACCAGGACGCGTACCACCGCTCTTCGGTGGCTTTCGGGTCGTAGGTCTTCGCGAGTTCGGCCATGCGGGAATGGTGTTTCTCCCCCATCGCCGCCCTCGCTTCAAGCCGCCCGGATTCGCCGGCCCCGCGATCGGCGGGGCCGGCCGAGCGGACCACACACCAGCGATCCCTACGGCTGCGGCGACTTGCGCCACGGCAGCGGCACCGGGATCGTCGCCCGGCTCGCCGCCACCCACCACTGCCCGTTCTCGAGCAGCATGACGCTGGTCAGGTGGCCCTTGCGGATGGCGATGGCGTTGCCCTGCCCGTCCTGCACATTGGTCACCGCGTAGATGCCGTTCACCAACGCCACGTTCGGGGTGATCATCCACACCGCGTTGATCTTCAGGGCGATCGTCGCGTCCTTGAATCCGGTCGCGTGCTCCGCGGCGAACATCGCCGCCACCGCCGCGCGGCCCTCGGCGAAGCTGCCATCGGGCTCGTAGTGGTCGCCCTGCGGCGCGTACATCGCCGACATCGCATTGGTGTCGTGCCGGTTGAAGGCGGCGGTGAACTCCTCGTAGCGCTTGCGGACCTCGGACTCGCCGGCGAGGTTGCGGCGACTGGTCTCCACCCCGGCACCGATCGGCGCATCGATCGCCGCCGCGCTCGAGTTCAACGCCATCACCAACGTCGCGAAGATGAGTTCTCTTCTCACGTCGTCCTCCTTCGGCAGGCGCCGGTCCGGCGGCGCGCTTCCCTCGTACTGCCGGCGGACCGCGCTCGTCAATCGCGGCGCGCCTCGGCCGACGTCGCTACGCCCGATACTACGCCCGACCTGGCCCGACCTGGCTTGACCTCCCCTGCCCCTGCCGCTATCTCCCGCGGAGTCGCTCAACCCATGCGAAAGTGGCGGAACTGGCAGACGCGCAGGACTCAGAATCCTGTGGGCTAAACACCCGTGGGGGTTCAAGTCCCCCCTTTCGCACCAACTACTTACGGCGACCTTGGCGGCGAGGACAGAGCCCGGCTGCCTAGCCGCGCAGCACCAGCCGCGCCGGGCAGGCGGCGATCGTCACGCCGGCGGCGTCGAAGGCCGTCACGGCGCGTCCGTTCACCTCCACCGAGACGAGTGGCCGTGCCAGCGGCGGCCGCACAACGATGCCGCCCGGAGGCACCGCGAGATCGCCGCCGAGCGACACGACCAGGGTGGCCGCGTCCTGCCGCTGCAGATGCAGGTCCAGCGTGCCGAAGTAGGTGGGCAGGCCGCTGACGCCGACCGCTCCGGCGTCGAGCCAGGACGCCGGGACGCCCGCCGCCAGCACGAGCGCCTGGTCGGCCGCCCGCTCGTAGGCGAACATGCTGCGCACGGCGAGGATGTACTCGGCGCCGATCCACGTGTGCGGCACGTCGCCGAGGTGCCCCGGGCTGCGCGGATCGCGCCAGGAGATCTCCGGCCATTGATTCCACGCCTGCGGGCGCCGGTCGCTCATGAGGAACTCCAGCAACTCGTTCGCGTCGTCGCGCCGGTCGAGCCGCACCAGCGCCCCGACGATGCGCACCTCGTAGGCCGAGTAGTTGTTCCAGTCGATCTCGCCGCGGCACCGCCGCCGGAACCCCTCGAGATACTGGTCGAAGGTGCGCTGCAACGCCGCGGCCGGCAGGTCGGCGGCGCTGCCGAGCAACGCCACCGAGTTCGCCGTCGCCGTCGGGTCGAAGTCCGCCCACTCCACCGAGCCCGGCACGTAGTCGATGCCGCGGTCGGCGATGGTGCGTTCGACCGAAGTCCGCAGCGCCGCTTCGAACACCTCGGCACTGGCGGCAATGCGCCGGGCCTCGGCCGCCTCGCCCAGCAGCGCCGCCATCGCGGCCGCGTCGCGGTACCCCCGCAGCGCCCAGAAGTCGTCCCAATAGGAATGCACCGGGTGGGCGAGGTACCCCTCGTGGCTCGCCGACTCGGGCAACAGGCCGGAGCGGGCCCGCAGCTCGACGGTCTCGAACGCGGGCCCGAGCCGCGTCGCGCGCAACGCGTCAAGGTAGTCGACGGCTGCTCGCACCGCCGGCCACAGCGCCGCCAGGAACGCCCGGTCGCCGCTGAAGCGGAAGTACTCCATGACCGCGAAGATCAACTCCCCATGGCTGTCGTGCTCGGCCAGCCAGTCGGGGCCGCTGCGATCGACGCAGCATGGGACGTTGCCGTCCGCCCTCTGGTAGGTCGCGTACCAGCGCGCGAATTCGCCGGCTTCGGCGTCGCGCCCGAGGCGCAACAGCGCCGCGGCCATGATTGCGCCGTCGCGGATCCACGACCGCGTGTAGCGCCGCGGGCCCGGCTGCAGGGCGGGACCGTCGCGGTTGATGAGCACCTGCGCCGCCGCCGTACGCAGCGCGTCGGCGTGCGCCGCCGCAGCACCGGGCAGATCGAAGCGGACGGCGCCGAACCGCGCCCGCCAGTCGCCCAGCACGGCCGCCAACGCCGCCGCCCCGTCGAGGCCACCCACTCGCCCGACGATCGATGCGTCAGCCGCACCGAACGGCGCCGCAAGGTACACCTCGTGCACCCCGCCCGGCGCCAGGTCGAATTCGAACGCCAACGCCCCCGACGCGTAGCCGAACGCATCGGCGACGGCGGCGCGGGCTGGGAGCTCGCCGCGCGCCAGGTAGGTCGTGATCGCGCCCAGGTCGAACGGCGCGGCGCCGAAGCCATCGGCTGCGGTGAGGGGCACGACGACGCGGTCGCCGTCGACGCGGACGGCGGCGCCGTCCCACTCCAAAGCGCGGATCTGCCGCATCCCGCCGAGCGCGCCGAACGCCTGCCAGGGCGGATTCACCTGATACGGACGCAGCGCGACAAACAACCGGCCGCGTAGCGGCCGCGCCGCCGTGCTCTCGATGCGGTAGCGCAGATACAGCATGGCGCGGCCGTCGTGGCGGCCGGCGAACGCCGTCGTCCGCAGCGTCACCGCATCGCACCGCCAGCGCGACGACGGCACGGGGATCCAGCCGTCCTCGAGCGTGACCGCGATGTCGGCGTCGGCCCAGGTGAGCAGGCGGTCGTCCACGTACACGAACGGTTCGAGCGAGAACGTGCCGCGGTCGACCTCGACCAGGCCCTCTTCGTTCATGATCGCGCAGGTGTCGCCGTCCGCCACACCGATCGGCGTCCAATAGCTCTGCTCGCCAGCCAGCCAGCGCGGATGATGGCCGCGCGGCTCGCGGCGGGCGACCTGCTCGAAGAAGGCGTTGATCGAGCGCGAGAACTCGAACGGCTGCACCGCCAGCTCGGCGATGCCGCAACCGTCGGCCGTCGCCGCATCGAGGACCAGCCGGATGAAACGCGACGCCGCTCCGGGCAGGTAGATGTAGCTGCGCTCGCCCCCGCCCGCCTCGGCCACGTAGACGCTCGTCCACGCCGTACCGTCGGCCGAGGTTTCGACGCGAAACGCCTGCGGCGCGCCGCCCGGGTGCCAGTGCACGACGAGGCCGCCGTACTCGCGCTCCGCCTGGAAATCGATCTCCAGCCAGTGTGCGCCGGCAGCCGCGGCGCTGCGCCAACTCGTGCCCGGGTCGCCGTCGAGCGCGGACGCCGCCGCGCAGCCCGGCCGGGCGCTCGAGGCCTGCAGCAGCGGCGTCGCCCGGTAGGTGCGGTCCTCGAGGCGCAGATCGCCGATCGAGACGCTGCCCGCACCGCCGGGCCCCGCCGCAATCACCAGCTCGACGGCACCGAGTTCCACCAGGCCGCCACCGCCGGCCGGTCCCCAGGCGAACTCGATCTCGGCGCTGCGCACCCGCACCGTCTGCCAGTCGGCGGTGAAGGCGAACGCGTCCCAGTGGCACCACCAGACGTTGCGGCCGCTCGGGTCGGCAAGCTTGAGCTCGAGCCGGTTCGGCGGTGCCGTGCCGCGGATGGCGAAACTGATGGCGTAACTCTCGGGCATCGGGCGGGCCATGGGCTTGCGCGCGACGACGAATCCACCGCCGCCCTTGAAATCGAAGTCGAGCCGCATCACCGCGCCGGCGGGCCCGCGCCCCGGCGCCAGGCGCAGTTCGGCGAGCCCCGAGGCGACGGGCAGCCAGCCCGACAGGTCCGCAAAGTCGTCCAACACCTCACCCTGCATGTGTTCCTCCGCCGCCGCGGCCGGCTTCCGTTGCCGCCGCGAGCGCTTCTCCCTTATCTGACCGGATCCAACGTATTCCCTTGGCCTATTGCCTTTGGGTTCGATAGGGATTCTCGATTCGGGCAACGAAGAGGGTTTTTCCGCCGTCGGGCACGACGTGCAGAGGGAGCGGTAGCAGCGCGGTGGCGGCCGGATGACGGAAAACCCGGTTGAACTGAACCGCTGGCCACCGACGGTTGCGCACTATGGGGATTGTATCGACGCCGGGGTGAGGAAGCCAAGGACGTTCAGGTGACGGAGGAGCTTACCGTTTGCGCCTGCGCGGCGCGGTGGCGCCGGGCGGGCGAGGCGGCGCAGACGGCGGAGAGCGCTGTGGGCAGCGGATCCGAGGAGTTCGACGCACGGGTGGCGAGTGACAGGGCCAGCCCGGTCACGGCGAAGGACGAACCGTACGGTGAGGCGGCGAGGTGGGAGGGGCGGACCACGGCGGGCTCCCCCGAGTGGCTGAGCGGCGGCGACGCCGGCAAGGGCAAGGTCAAGGTGAAGGGCAAGAACAGCACCGCGACCCTGCCGACAGGAGTCGCGGCCTTGCTGCAGAACCAGACCAGCGCGACGGTCCAGGTCCTGACAACCGATGCCGCCTCCTTCGGCGTCGGACTGACGCAGGTGAAGAAGGCGGACGGCACGGTCTTCAGCGCGGTCGGGCCCTGAGCGGCGCGCTCCTCGGGGCGCCCGACCGGCGCGGTTGATTCGGGCGGGGTGAGGTGCGACAGGGGCGCGGTGACGAACCCACCGGTGTTCGCGTTGCGCAGCGGCGAGACGTGGCGCAACCCCTTCGGCATGTATGCGGCGTTGCGCGACGGCGACCCGGTGCACCATGTCGCGGCGGGCGACTACTACGTCCTCACTCGCTTCGCCGATGTCTGGGCGGCGGCCGGAGATGCGGCGACCTTCTCCTCGGCCGAGGGCCTGACGGTCACTTACGGCGAGCTCGACGCCATCGCCATGGGCGACGCGACGCCGATGGTCTTTCTCGACCCGCCCGAGCACACGGCGTTCCGCACGCACGTGACCAAGCAGCTGACCGCGCGCAAGGTGTCGCGGCTCGAAGGCGACATCCGCCGCTTCGTCGTCGAACGACTGGATCGCGTCTGTGCATCGGCAGAGGTGGACATCGTCGCCGAGCTGTTCAAGCCGCTGCCGAGCTTCGTCGTCGCGCACTACCTCGGTGTCCCGGCCGAGGATCGAAGCCTGTTCGACGGCTGGACCGAAGCCATCGTGCAGGCGGCGGCGAGCGGCTCGCCGACGGCGGCCGGCAATCCCTTTGCCGAGTTGCTCGGCTACTTCGCGACCCTGGTCGAACGCCGGCGCCGCGCCCCCGGCGACGACATCGTGTCGGACCTGACCCGGCTCGGCGAGGACACGGTGACCACCGCGCGCATTCTCGGCTTCGCGTTCACCATGGTCACCGGCGGCAATGACACCATCACCGGCATGCTCTCCGGATCGGCCTGTCTGCTCAGCCAGCATCCCGACCAACGCGCCATGCTGATCGCCTATCCGGAGCGCCTGGCGCCCGCCATCGAGGAGCTGCTGCGCCTGACCTCGCCGGTGCAGAACCTCGCCCGCACGACGACGCGCGAGGTCGCCCTGCACGGGGTGCACATCCCGCCCGGCAAGAAGGTGTTGCTCGGCTATGCGGCGGCGAATCGCGACGAGCGGGAGTTTGGCCCGACCGCCGCCGACCTCGACGTCGCGCGCCAGATCAACAAGATCCTCACCCTCAGCTACGGCACCCACTACTGCGTCGGCGCGGCGGCGGCGCGCCTGCAGGCCCGCGTCGTGCTCGAGGAGCTGCTCGCCCGCTGCCCGCACTTTCGGGTCGATATCGATGCCGGCGTCTACGCGCCGGGCTCCTACGTGCGGCGGCATCTGTCGCTGCCGTTCACGGCGGCGTGAGCCGCGGCTGGACCGCGCCGCCGCGAGCGGGCAGTGTCGCCAGCCGATGGCGCAGCCGTGGATCATTCTGGAGCGCGTCGAGACCGGCGCCGGCGTGCTCGAGCTGCGGCGGCGCGGCGTCGACGACGTGCTGCTGACCGTCGCCGGCCGGGTGCTGATGAACAGCCGCGCCAACCGCTCCGAGATCGCCCTGGCGGATCTGACCTGCGCCAACCGGGCGCCGGGCGCGGCGGTGCTCGTCGGCGGGCTCGGGCTCGGCTACACGCTGCGCGCGGCGCTCGACCTGCTACCCGCCGATGCGCGCGTCGTGCTCGCCGAGATCGACCCGGCGATCGTGCGCTGGTGCCGCACGCACCTGGCCGACCTCAACCGCAACGTCCTCGACGACCCGCGTCTCGAACTCCACGTCGAGGACGTCGCCGCCACCGTCGCCCGCGGCGGGCGCTTCGACGCCATCCTGTTCGACCTCTACGAAGGCCCGAGCACCAAGTCTCGGCAGGCCGACCATCCGCTCTACGGGCCGACCATGCTGCGCACGGTGCGCGCGGCGCTGCGCCCGGGCGGTGTCTTCGCGGTGTGGGCGGAACAGCCGTGCCCACCGTTCGAGACCCGCCTGCGCCGCGCCGGCTATCGCGTCGATCTCACCCGGCCCGGCCGCGGCGCCCTGCGCCACGCGGTGTACCTCGCGCACCCGCACCCCATCGCGTCATCCGGCAGCGCGCCCTAAGGGCGGCGTGGCGCCCCGCGCGGTGCCGGGCGGGTGGGACGCGGGGTCGGCTTCTCGCCGAGACGGATGCGGCGCGGGGCGGCTGCTGGCGGCGGCGGCGCGGCGGCAGCGCCGGACGGGTGTTCCGGGCGGACCGTCAGCTTGCGGCCCTTGATCTTGCACCCCTGCAGCGCGTCGATGACGTCCTCGACCACCTCGTCGGCCACTTCCACCAGCGAGAAACGGTCGGAGATGGTGATGACGCCGATCTGCGAGCCGGCGATGCTGGCCTCGCCGGTGATGGCGCCGACGAGATCCTGCGGCCGAATGTTCATCTCCCGGCCGCCGCCGATGAACAGGCGCGTCATGCCGGCCTGCGAGCGAAACGGACGCGCCCCACCCCGCTCCGAGCCTGCACCGGCCCCTCGCCCGCGCGGCCATGCCTGTGGTGCGCGACCGGACGGCGCCGCATCGAAGCGCGGCGTCGCGGCGATGGCCGGGATCTCCTCCTTCGGCTCCGGGCCGGCGGCGTCGACGAGCAGCTTGACCGCTGCCATGGCGACGCGAACGGGGTCGAACTCGGTCGCCAGCGAGTCGACGACGACGCGGAACGGCTCCCCGTCGCCGGCGTCCAGCACCTCGCGCAGCGAGGCGCTGATCGTCTCGAGCCGCTTGGTGCGCAGGTCGGCGACGCTCGGCACCGACGCCGTGGCGATGCGCTGCTTGGTCAGCTGCTCGATGTTGCGCATCAGCCGGTGCTCGCGCGGCTCGGCGAGCGTGATGGCGACCCCCTCGCGACCGGCGCGACCGACGCGGCCGATGCGATGCACGTAGGACTCCGGCGCCGACGGGACGTCGTAATTGATGACGTGCGTGAGCTGCGGGATGTCGAGGCCGCGCGCCGCGACGTCGGTGGCGATGACGAGATCCGCGGCTTCGCTGCGCAGCTTGGCCATGACGCGGTCGCGCTGCTCCTGCGACATGCCGCCGTGCAGCACCTCGGTGCGATAGCCCTGCGCGCGCAACTTCTCGCCGAGCTCGTCCACCTCGTTGCGCGTCCGGCAGAAGACCAGCGCCGCGGCCGGGTCCTCGAGATCGAGAATGCGGCCCAGAGCGGCGATCTTCTGCGCCCGCGCGACGACGTAGACCGTCTGGCGCACACGCGGCGCCGCACCGGCACCCGGCAGTTCGCCGGCAACGCGCAGGACCAGCGGGTCGCGCAAGTGGCGCTTGGCGATCGCCATGATGCGCGCCGGCATGGTGGCGGAAAAGAGCACCGTCTGGCGCTCCGCCGGCGCCGCGGCGAGGATCGCCTCGAGGTCCTCGGCGAAGCCCATGTCGAGCATCTCGTCGGCCTCGTCGAGGACGACGACCTGGACGTTGCTCAGCACCAAGGTGCCGCGCCGCAGATGGTCGAGGGCGCGCCCGGGCGTCGCGACGACGACGTCGACGCCGCGGCGCAGGGCGCGCAGCTGGCTGCTGAAAGGCTGGCCGCCGTAAATCGGCAGCACCGCGATATCGAGCACGCGGCCGTAGCGATGCACCGCCTCGGCCACCTGCATCGCCAGCTCGCGCGTGGGGACCAGGATCAGGGCGGCCGGATCGGTGCAGCGGCCGCGGCGCTCGGCCAGTCGTTGCAGCAGCGGCAGGGCGAACGCCGCCGTCTTGCCGGTTCCTGTCGCCGCCTGCCCGACCACATCACGCCCCAGCAGCA
Source organism: bacterium (assembly GCA_031401035.1). Lineage (GTDB taxonomy): Bacteria > Desulfobacterota > Binatia > HRBIN30 > CADEER01 > JANNRA01. The sequence continues at coordinate 21,515 of JANNRA010000156.1, forward strand.
GCGGCGGAATGGCCCCTTGCTGGATGGCCGTGGGCTCCTCGTAACCGAGCCCCGACAGCCCCGCAACGAGGCGCGGATCGAGCGACAGGGTGGAAAAGCCGCCGCTGTCGGGTGGGACCTTCTTTGTGCTCATCTTGGGCAGCTTAGCCCGCGCCAGCTCGGCGCACACCCCGGGGGGTGGGTGCCGGACCCACGCCCCGCAGGATCACCGGTTCAGGCGCGGCCGACAGGGCACGGCGCGGCGGCTAGCCCGGCGCCCCGGGTGCTGGCGAGATGCCCTTCCACGGTCTGCAGCCGCGGCGTGCTGCGCGGAGCGGCGCCTTGACGAGATCGCGCCGGCAGGCGAGGAAGAACTCTGGGGGTTCGCCGTGCAGATTCGCGACATGACCGAGGACGAATGCCGGCACGCGCTGGCGCGCCTGAGCTTCGGCCGGCTGGGGTGCGCACGCGACAACCAGCCGTACGTCGTCCCGATTTACTTCGCCTACGATGGGCGGCACCTCTACGGATTCAGCACCCCCGGACGCAAGATCGAGTGGATGCGCGTCAATCCGCTGGTCTGCCTGGAGGTCGACGAACGGACCAGCGTCGAGGACTGGTTGAGCGTCGTCGTCGACGGTCAGTACGAAGAGCTGACGGACACGCCGGAGTTGGCCGACGACCGCGCGCAGGCGCTGCAGGCGCTCCAGAAGCACGCGACGTGGTGGGGCTACGCGGCGATCCCGGGTGCCGAATGGCGACGCAAGGCGGGTCCGTTCACGCCCATCTTCTACCGCATCCGGATCGACCGACTGACCGGCCACCGCGCCACGCCGATGAAACCGGCCGCATAGGCACCGCCGCCAGCCACCGTCAGATCGTGTCGCTGACGTCGCGCACGAACAGCGGCTCGATGCCGAAGCGCGCCGCGTCGTCAGCCAGGGCGCTGTCGGACGGCGCCTGCGCCACCTCGCTGGCGGCGGCGAGAATTGTCGGCAGCAGCGTCGTATCGCTGGAGCTGTTGAGGAACAGCCCCGGTCGCGCCAGGACGAAGTGCACCGCCCGGCGGACGGCGTCGGCATCGCGCAGGGGCTCATACCAACTGAAGCGGCGCCCCTCGTCCCCCTGCCAGCGCCGCCGCGCCACCGCCTTGATGGTCTGCACGGCAACCCCGCGCGCGGCGCAGAGCGTCATCAACGCCTCGAACTCCGCCCGGTACACCGCATCCTGCATCATCGTGAAGCTGCAGGGCAGCAAGACGCTGTCGAAGGGAAAGCGCTCGAGGCTACGGCGGTGCATGGCGGCGGCATAGGTGCCGTGTCCGGTGACGCCGAGGAAACGCACCTGACCGCACTGGCGCGCCTCGATCAGCCCCTCCAGCGCTCCCCCCGGGCCCATCGCCGTCTGCCAGCCGTCCTCGTCGACCAGGTTGTGCAGCTGGATCAGGTCCAGCTGTGCGACCCGTAGCCGCTCGAGCGAGCGGGCGATGCTCTCGCGCGCCCCCGCCGCCGTGCGCTCGCCGGTCTTGCTGGCGAGGAAGAAGCGACGGCGATGCGCCGCCATCCATGCCCCGACGCGCAACTCCGAATCGCCGTACGAGGCGGCCGTGTCGATGTGATTGACTCCGTGCGCGAGCAACTGCGCCAGCACCTGATCGGCCTTCTCCTGCCGCATGCCGCCGAGCGCGGCGGCGCCGAAGAGCAGGCGCGAGCTGTGATGACCGGTGCGACCGAAGGGATGGGTGTCCATGGCGGGGGACAGAACCACAGCCGGGCGAGCGCGGCCAGCGCCGCGCCCGCCAGCCGTGGAATCGCCCCGGCCGGCGCGGCTGGAGATACGAGGCGAGGCGTCGTAGAGAAGGCCGATCATGCGACGCGACATCGTGCATCAGGGGGCCGGCAACCTCACCTACGAGATCCGCGAGATCGTCGCCGTCGGGCGGGCGCTGCGCGACCTCGGCGTCGAGATGACGTGGGAGAACATCGGCGATCCGGTGCAGAAGGGCGAGGCGCCGCCGCAGTGGATCCGCGACATCGTGCACGGCCTGGTCGACGAACCGCAGTCGTGGGCCTACTGCGACACCGAAGGCGTCGCCGAGACGCGCGAGTTCCTCGCCGCGCGCGTCAACGACCGGCCCGGCGGCGTACAGATCACGGCGAACGACATCTTGTTCTTCAACGGCCTCGGCGACGCGGTGTCAAAGGTCTATGGCCAGCTGCGCCGCGAGGCGCGCGTGCTCGGCCCGTCACCGGCCTACAGCACGCACAGCTCGGCCGAATCGGCGAGCAGCGGCTACCCGCACCTCACCTACACGCTCGACCCGCACAACGGCTGGATGCCGGACGTCGACGACATCCGTATGAAGGTGAAGTACAACGACGCCATCGCCGGCATCCTGCTGCTGACGCCGGACAATCCGACCGGCGCCGTCTACCCGCGCGCGCTCCTCGAGGAGATCGCCGAGATCGCCCGCCAGCACGGCTGCTTCATCATCACCGACGAGATCTACGCGCACATCGTCTACGGCAGCACCCGTCTGCATGCCAGCGAGTGGGTCGGCGACGTCCCGACCCTGGCCTTGCGCGGCATCAGCAAGGAGTACCCCTGGCCGGGCTCGCGCTGCGGCTGGATCGAGATCCTCAACCGCGGCCGTGACGAGAACTTCTCGCGCTACTGCACCAGCCTGCTGGCCGCCAAGCGCCTTGAAGTGTCGAGCACGACGCTGCCGCAGATGTCGATCCCGCGCGTCATGGGCGACGCCCGCTACGCCGGCCACCTGCGCCGCCGCGAGGCGCTCTTCGCCGGCCGCGCCGAGGAGGCCATGGCGGCCTTCGCCGGCTGCGAACACGTGGTGGTCAACAAGCCCGGCGGCGCCTTCTACTTCACGGTGATGTTCCGCGACGGCACGCTGAGCAACCGCCAGACGCTGCCGATCGAGAACGCCGCGGTGCGCACCCGCATCGAGCAGATGGTGCAGGGCGTCGCGCCCGACAAGCGCTTCGTCTACTACCTGATGGGCGCCACCGGCATCGTCGTCGTGCCGCTCACCGGCTTTCAGAGCGAGCACCACGGCTTCCGCATCACCCTGCTCGAATCCGACGACGCCAAGCGGGCCTGGATTCTGCGCACGCTGCGCACCTCGATCGACGCCTACGTCGCCAGCTGACGCGCGGCCCGGCCGTGCCTAGTCCGCGGCGCGCGGGCCGGGCGGGCGGCCGATGCGATACTGACCGACGCCGTCGGGTCCCTCCTGGCGCGCCGCCAGGTGCAACAGCAGCGGCAGCGCGAGAGCCCAGACGACGGCGAGCGACAGCAGGCTCGGCCACGTTTCGGGGTGGAACTCGACGACGCCGAGCCGACGGCCGGCGAGAAACGCCAGCGGACCGCCGACGGCGCCGAAGGCCGCCGCGGTCCAGGGCCGCCCCTTCAGCCATCCCATCGAGAAGTGGAAGGTGGCGGCGAACTGGGCCCACAGGACGATCAGCCACGGCGGCGGCAGCCAGGCGACGACCGAGCCGACCGGGAAGCGCAGCACGCCGAGCGCGATCTGCACGGTGTCGAGGACGGTGCCGAGGGCCATCGCCCACAGCATCAACTCGACCTCGTCGCGCCGCCGCCGCGCCAGCGCCAGGTGGCAGGCGATCAACGCCACCGCGATCGCCGTGCCGGTCCAGGGGTAGCCCCATGCCGGCCCGAGGATGCAGGCGAACCAGCCGGCGTAATAGAGACCGAAGTTGAGGGCCGTGCCCGAGGTCAGTCGCATCGGTTCGCACGCGGGCACGAAGACACGGAGCGTCGACCGTCGTCTGCGTCGCGCCGCGCCTGCGTGGGGCCGTCCGCGGCGATCATTTCTCCGGCGGCGCGAGGCGCGACTTGACCAGCCCGGTGAACCAGTTGAGCAGCGGCACGCGGTCGTACACCTCGCCGAGGTCGAAGTAGTCGCGCTCAGCGTCAATGCGCGCGCCGACGCGCATGTGGCTGACGCCGTCGATCGACGATGCGCCATCGGCGAAGGTCATGGTCCAGAAGACGACGGCGTTGCCGGGCTCGACGATGGTGTCGGTGATGACGAAGCGGGCACCCGGCGCGGTGGCGCCGAAGTGGCGCAGGTAGTCGCGCATGGCGTCGATGCCGGTCAGGGTGGTGACCGGATCACGGAAGACGAGATCCACCGCGTAGAGGTCCTCGATGCCGTCGGCCATCTGCGGCGAGACGGTCGCGAAGCGGGCCCCGAAACGCTCGACCATAAGCGTGGTCTGCTCCAGGCTGCCCGCCGGGTGCTCGGCCGCGGCGGCGGCGCCGGCCAGGAGAAGCACGGCGGCGATGGCGATAGCTCTGCCCATAACCGTTATCTTGCACGGCGGCGGCGCGTTGAACAGCCATCGAGGGCGCGGCCACCGCCACGCCCTCCATTCCTGAATCACTTTGGGCGGCGGCGGACGCCGGCGCGCTCAGTCGCGCGACAGGTGCGCCGGCAGGGGCACGCGCGGCGTGCCGCCGCCGCCGCGCGTCGTGGACGCGTTGTTGGTCACCTGCTGCAGCGCGTTCTTGATGATCTCCAGGTCCTTCCACCACGGCGGTTCGGCGCCGCGTCCCTCCCAGCGGATGTCGGGATCGCCGAGTTCGGCGAGAATGGTGATCCCCGCCCCGCCACGGTCGACGACGTAGACGCCGAAGTCCTGCGCGGCGCGCGCGATCACCTCGCCCTGGCGCGACAGGCCGAGCTGACGGATGTCGACCGCCGGCGGAATGGCCAGCAGTGCGCCCATCGGCAGCGTGCCGCTGTAGCCGGCGTTGCGGTCGAAGGCGTAGGCCGGCCAGACCGCCTGTTCCTTCAGCAACCGTGCCGGCACCTGCGCGGCGAGGGCGTGCGGGATGCGGCCGCCGGCGATCTCGCCGCTGCGAATGAGGCCTGCAAAGGACGGCAGCATGCTGGCGCGGCGCCCGTTCCACCAGCCGGTGCCGTCGCCACGCGCATCGATCCAGCTGGCCATGGTGCCGACCACGTCGCCCTCGGTCGTCACCACCGCCGCGTAGACGTCGAGCACCCAGCCGTCGGGCTGGAAGACCGCCAACAGGCCGTCGGAGTCGGGCGAGGGACAGGTGCCGGCCGGGAGGTGAAACGAGCCACGCCAGTTTCGGCTGGCGGCGTGGAACTCCCCCGGCAGCTTCCACAGCGCGTCGTTCGGCGTCGACAGGGTCGAATAGTAGTTGCCCTCGGTCGGCGGCATCGCGCCGCTCGCCGCGCGCAGCAGGCTGTGCTCGGCCGTCGGCGGGTTGCCGCAGTTGCGGTTGCCGCGATCGAGGAAGCTCCAGCTGGAGCTCCGCCCCCAGTTCGGGGTGAAGCGCAGGACTGCCACCGGGTCGCTGGCGGCGGCGACGGCGACGGCCGCCGTCCAGCGCTCCTCGTAGTTGATCCCCGCCGGATAGCTGGCCAGCCGCGGCACCGGCGCGTAGCGCGCGCCACTGCCGATCGGGTGGTTCCACGGCGAGCGGCGGCTGAAGGGCCAGGTGCGCCAGTCGCGGCGTGGCGCCGCGGCGGCGCGGACCGGATCGCGCTGCGCCGCGATCGGAGGCGGCGGCGCGGCGAGAACGGCGACGAGGAGCAGCGCGACGGCGCGCCGGGTCATCGCAGTGGCGGCGCCTGCGCGGCGGCGCCGACCAGTCGCGCATAGGCGCCGCGCAGGACGCGCCGGCCCAGCTGATACGGAGCCGTGCGCGCGCGCGCCGGCAGCACCAGCGCCAGCACGTGCAGCCCGGTCATGGCCAGGGCGCGCACGTCGCGCACGACGATGCCCGGCGACAGCCGCAGCGCCTCGCCGAGCAGGGCCCGCGACAGCTCGATCTGCCCGCTGGAGAAGGCCTTACGGCTCAGCACCCGCAGGTGCAGCGCGTAGGTGCGATCGGCGTCCTTGCGGGTATAGCCGGGCACGTAGCTCAGATAGCGATCGAGATAGGTGCGGCTGCCGGCGATGTAGGTCTCGAAGGTATGCATCTGGCTGCCCGGCCGGACGCGGTAGCCGGTGAGCGGTTCGGGCACCAGGCGCAGCCGGTGCGGCGTGCGCACCGACAGACGCGTCCACATCTCGGCGTCCTCGCAACTCGCCAGCGATTCGTCGAACAGCCCGGCAAGCGCGAAGCACTCGCGCCGCACGATCGCCGTGCTGCCGTTGCCGATGTGGTTGCGCCGCACCAGATCGCGGGTCGTCGGCTGATGGCAACGCGAGACCAGTAACTGCCCGGTCGGCGCGCCGCGCTCGTCGAGGTAGGCGGAGTGGGAAAACGTCAGCCCGATCGACGCATCCGCCTCCATGACCGCCAGATGGCGCGCCGCCTTGTCGGGAAACCAGACGTCGTCGCCGTCGCAGAAACCGATCAACGGCGCGCGCGCGTGACGGATGCCGGTGTTGCGCGCCGCCGCGAGGCCGCGGTTGGCCTGCGTGACGACGGTCAGTCGCGGGTCGGCGATGGCGAGCAGATGGCGCAGGGTGTCGTCGGTCGACCCATCGTCGACGGCGACGATCTCCAGAGCCGCGGCGGTCTGCACCATCAGCGAGGCGATCGCCTCGCCGGCCATGGCGCCGACGTTGTAGCAGGGCACGACGACCGACAGCCGCAGCGTCGCGGCCGCCGGCTCGGCCTGGCGGATGAGGCCGGCGTCGCTCGTTGGCGCCGACGGCAGGGGCGGCGCGAGCGGCGCCGGCGGCAGGGTGATGGCGGCAGTCATCGGCGTCCCTCCCGAGCGGCCTCGCGCCGCACGCCAGCGCCGAAGTCGGGTCGCAGGACCGCAGCGGCGCCGCGGCGGCGCCGCTGCGCGAGGCGGTAGTAGAGGCGTTCCGTCTGCTCCGCGATCGCCGGCCACGAGTGGGCGCGGCGGATATGCGTCTGCACCCGTCGCGCCACCGCGCGGGCGCGCTCCGGCTCGGCCAGCACCCGTGCCAGCCGATCGCGCAGGGCCGCGACGTCGCCGGCGGGGAAGAACAGATCGTAACCAGCGCGGCCCTCGAGCAGTTCGAGGTGCACCGGCAGGTCGGAGACGATCGACGGTACGCCCATCTCCAGCGCCTGCAGCAGCGCCATCGACATGCCCTCGAGCTCCGAGGGGAGGACGAACACGGCGGCGCCGCGGAAGAGCGTCTCGACGTTGGCGCGCGGCTGCACCCCGGTGAAGACGATGCGCGGATCGCCGGCGGCAAGTCGGTGCAGCTCGGCGACGTAGGCGTCGGTGTGGCTCGAGTCGCCGACCATCGCCAGCTTGCGCGGCGTAGCGAGGGCGCGGAAGGCGCGGATGAGGTCCTCGGCGCGCTTCTCCGGCACCAGGCGGGCGACGAAGAGTACATAGTCGTCGGGCGCCAGCCCGAGGCGCGTCAGCAGCTCGCCGTCGAGCGGCGCGTCGGGCGTCAGGTCGGTGCCGTTGGGAATGAGCGTCGTCGGCCGCGCGTAGGTGCCGCGATAATACTCGTCGAGATCGCGCGAGACGGTGATGAGTTCGTCGACGTGCTTCACCAGCCAGCGTTCGGCGTGGCGCAGGACGCGTGCCCCGGCGCCCTTCCACTTGGCGCGCTGCCAGTCGATGCCGTGCACCGTCGCGACGGTCGGCACCGACAGCCAACGGTAGAGCGGGGCGACCAGGCCGGGCGCCAGCGCGTGCAGATGGACGAGGTCGTAGTGGCCGCGCAGGGTCGCGTGCAGGCTGCTGGCGATGACGTGCGAGACCGTGCCGAGACTGCGGCCGTTCAGCGCCGAGGCGCGGCGCAGGCGGATGCCGCGATAGAAGGTCGGCTGCCGGCCGACGAACTCCGGTCTACTGTAGACCGTGATGTCGTGGCCGCGCTCGGCGAGGGCGCCGTAGAGACTCTCGGTCACTCGTTCGATGCCGCTGTACGAACTTGGAATGCCGCGCGGGCCGATGACGGCTATGCGCAGGGGCTGCGGACTCATGCGATCCTCCTCCTCACCACGTCCCGGTCAGGCGTCATCGCGCACGTAGTGGCGCCAATGGCGCCGGTAGTAGTCGGTCGTCTGCGCGACGCCGGCGCGCAGGTCGACCTGCGAATGCCAGCCGGTCAGCCGATGCATGCGGCTGAGGTCGGCGACCACATCGCCGGTTTCGATCTTCTCGTAGGCCGGCGGCCAGGGCACGTACTCCACTCGCCCCTGCCCGACGACGTCGACGACCGTCTCCACCATGTCGCGAAAACGCGTCGCGACGCCGGAGCCGACGTTGACGACGCCGCCGAACGCCTCGCGCGCCAGGGCGCAGCGCAGGAAGGCCTCGGCGAGATCCTCGATGTAGACGTAGTCGCGCCGCTGCAGGCCGTCGCCGAAGATCTCGATGGCGCGGTTCTCGAGCGCCTGGCGGATGAACCACCCCACCATGCAGTAGCGGTTGTGGTGGATCTGCTGACGCGGCCCGTAGGGATTGGTGATGCGCAGCGACAGCGTCGGGATGCCGAAGTTCTGGTGGTAGATCGACAGGTAGCGCTCCGACGCGAGCTTGTGCACGCCGTAGAGGCTGACCGGATTGGCGATCGAGTCCTCGCTGACCAGGCGTTCGGCGACCTTGCCGATCACCATGCGGCTGGAGGCGAAGACGACGGTCGGCTTGACCGTCAGCCGGCGGCACTCCTCGAGCAGTTGCAGGGTCATACCGGCGTTCATCAGCAGGTCGTCGATCGGCATGCTGAGGCTGTCGATGTAGGACACCTGCGCCGCCAGGTGGAAGACGTAGTCGGCCGACTCCAGATGCGGCCGCACCGCGCGCATGTCGCGCAGGTCGTGCACCACCGCGTGCAGCTTGCCGGCGAGCTCGTGGACGTTGAACCAGTTGCCTCCATAAAGGGGATCGAGCGAGTCGACGACGGTCACCTCGGCGCCGTAGCCGCACAGGCGCTGCGCCAGCGTGCTACCCAGGAATCCAAGCCCGCCGGTGATCAGTACGCGCTTCTTGCGATACGCCCGCGCCAGGTCGGGAAGCCGCGGCGTCGCCACCAGCGGGCCGGCCACCGGGGCGGCAGCATCCGCGCCGCGCGCGTCCATTTTGTAAGCTTGGCGATAGCCTCGATCCATCATCCTTGCACCTCCGCGCCAACGAGCGAACGACGGTAGACGGCCTCGTAGGCGAGGCCGGACACCAGGGAGCAGCAGGCCAGTGCCGCGACGGCGCCCCACACCCCGGCGGCGTGCGCGCCGGCGGTGATGAGCGCCAGGGCCAGCGCCAGTTTGGCGCCGCCCAGCCAGGTAACGGCGCCGACCTGCCCGACGGCGCGTAGAGCCTGTCCGAAAAGGTAGTTCTTGTACCGCCAGCGCAACGCCGCGGCGAGAATCGCCATCAGCGGTGCGACCGCCGGCACGTCGAAGAAGGCGTAGGCGAGGACCGTCGCGGCGATCACCAGTGCCACCGCGACCACCGCCGCCAACTGCCGCACCTGCACATGCACGCGCTCGACGAAGGCCGGGCCGTTGTCGACCATCTGCGGGTACTTCGACTGGACGAAGGTCCAGCACGGCGAGTCGGCCGCCATCAGCAGCTGCTGGCAGAGGCGAAAGACACCGAGCTCGCCGCGCGAGACGAAGGCGCTGAGGACCAGCGGCGCCGCCTGTTCGGAGAGCAGACCGAGCACGTCGGGCGCCAACCAGCGCGCCCCGGCGCGGCCGATGCCGGCGACCCGGCGCACCGACACCGGCTCGAAGCGAAATCCGCCCCAGACGACCACCACCGAGGCGAGGCGCGCCGTCAGCAGCGTCAGGGCCATCGCCGGCGCCGTCGCGCACAGCCACCAGCCGGCGATCAGGCCGACGGTCTCGCAGAGCGGCGCGATCAGCCCCGGCGCGAAGCGCCGCGCCATGATCGACAGCATCATGCCGAGGTTCTGCAGACCGATGAGAAAGCCGCTCAGCGAGATGAGGAAGATCACCTGCCACTCGCTGGCGCTCTCGGCCTGCGCCGTCGCGTAGAGCGCCAGCAGCGGCACGACGAACGGCAGCTGGAGCAGGAAGAGGACCAGCGCGGCGAAGCACGACTGCCCGTGCGACTGCTGCAGCCGCGGCAGGTAGGCGCCGAGCCCCAGCCCGCAGACGGTGGCGAGGATATTCACCGCCGCGATGCCGAGCGCGAAGACGCCGACGGTGTCGAGGCCGAAGCGGTGCACGAGGACGATCGACAGCAACAGGCCGTTGACCAACTGCAGGCCGCGCCCGACGAGCAACAGCGCCGTGCCGCGCTGCTCCGTGGGAATCCTGTCGAAGAAGTGCCTCTGTCGTTCAACATGGAGGCACGGAGGGACGGAGAGGTCGGCGCTCATGCCGAGGCCTCTGTTTCTCCGTGTCTCCGTGTTGAAGAACCGTATGGACTCAGAAGGGGGTAGCCGTAGGCGGCGAGCAACGGCGCGGTGACGGCGGTGACCAGGCGGCGGTCGCGCGGCGCCATGGCGCTGCGCCACTGCTCGTCGGGCCGGATGGCGACCTCGCCGAGCAGAAAGCGGCTCGGATTGCCGGAGGCAGTGTGGTTGGCGCGCAGCGTCGCCGTCTGGCCGGCGAGGAATGGCAGGTCCGGGGCCTCGCCGAGCTGCGTCAGGATGCGGCCGAGCGTCGGCGCCGGGGCGCGGGCGAAGTCCTCGTAGTGGACGCGCATGAAGCGAGCGGCCGTGAGGCGGAAGGCGTCGCAGAGGCCGTTGAAGGTCAGCCACCAGGCGGCGCTCTGCGCGGCCGAGTAGCGGTGCATGTAGGCCTGCTTCCAGTGCACGTCGGGGATGGGCTTCTGCTTCATCCACGAGAAGGCGACGGCGCGGCTGTCGCGCACCAGGTGGACGACCGACAGGCGGACGCCGGGCAGCGTGGCGAGGACGAACGCGTAGGAGGGCTCCTTCGAGGAGTCGATCAACCACCGGCAGCCGGAGACCCGTTGGATGGCCCGGTACAGGGGCAGCAGGGCGGCGGCGAAGCGCTCGTACTCGGCGCGGTAGGCGGCCGGCTGGCGCAGCGCCAGATAGGGGATGAAGCGGGTGCGGTTGACGCGCCGCCGCAGCGCCGCCATCGTCGCCGGGTCGACGTGGGCGAAGCCGCCGAAGGCCTCGTCGAACACCGCGCGCCAGAAGGCGCACTCGCGGAACGGTACGCGACAGCCGCACAGCTGGTTCTGGGCGAAGCCACGCTCCCAGACGAAGCTCACCTCGCCGGCGGCACAGAAGCCGTCGAGCTGGCCGAGGCAGCGTTCGACCAGCGTGCTGCCGCTGCGGCCGAAGCCGGCGATGTAGAGGATGTCGAGCGGTGCGCTGCTCACCGGCGCGCCTCGCGGGGAATGCCGAGCGCCGGCCAGGCGCGGAAGGCGGCGCGCATGGCGCCGCGCACGCCGCGATAAAGGCGGCTCTGTACATCGGGCGGCAGCGGCCAGGCGGTGAGGTGCAGGGCCAACATGCCACCGGCGCGCCAGTCGGTGAACGGCAGCAGCGGCGCGTGCCGCACGGCCTCGACGAACAGCTGGCGCGAGCGGCGAATCTGGCCGTCGGAGAATGCCTTGCGGCTGGCGATGCGCAGGCACTCGGCGTAGCTGCGCGCGGCGTCGCGCGGCGTGAAGTCGGGCACGTAGTGGCGAAACCGCTCGAGGGCGCGGGCGTAGCCGCGCACGAAGTCGTCGTAGGTGGTGGACATGCTGCCGGCGCGAACGCGGTAGCCGGTCAGCACCTCGGGCAGCAGGCGGACGCCATAGCCGGAGCAGGCGGCGCGCACCCACATCTCGAAGTCCTCGCAGCTGCCCAGCGTCTCGTCGAAGAGGCCGGCGCGGACGAAGACCTCGCGGCGGGCAACGACGGTGCTGCCGTTGCCGATGTGGTTGCGGCGAATGAGATCGCGCGCCGACGGCGCCCGGCAGCGCGACAGCAGATACTGGCCGCTGCGCGCGCCGGTCTCGTCGAGGTAGGCGGACCAGGAGAAGGTCAGGCCGACGTCCGGGTCGGCGTCGAGCACGGCAAGGTGCCGCTCGGCCTTGGTCGCGAACCAGACGTCGTCGGCATCGCAGAAGCCGATCACCGCGGCGCGCGCCAGCAGCAGGCCGCTGTTCCGCGAGCCGGCGAGGCCGCGGTTGGCCTGGACGGCGACGGTGAGGCGGGGATCGTCCATGGCGGCGAGCACGGCGAGGCTGTCGTCGCGCGTGCCGTCGTCGACCACGATGACCTCGAGATCCGACATGGTCTGGGCGAAGAGCGAGGCGAGCGTGTCGCGGACGAACGAGGCGGTGTTGTAGCTGGGCACGATCACCGACAGGCGCGGGCGCTGCACCGGCGCCGCCGCCAGGCGGAGGACGCGGAGCTCGCGCGGCATCGGGCCGGGGGCGCGCAGGGGCGAGACCGGATCGGCGCTGAGATCGCCGGCGGCGATGGTCATCCCATGGCTCACGTTGCGGCTGCCTTGCGGGCGAGCGCCCAGACGTGAACCGGAAAGTTGGGTTCGTTGCGCAGTGAATGGAGCCGGCGGTGGTAGCGTGCCCACCATCCGAAGTTCGCCTTCACGCAGGCGCGATTGCCCCAGGATCCGGTTTGGATGTCCGCGAGCGGAAAGCCGCATTCGGCGAGAAAATGGCGCAGGCCCGTCTCCGTCCAGCGCGTGCAGTCGACGGGCTCGTGATGGATGCGCAGCAGGAACGGCGTCGAGACGAGGAAGTGGCCGCCGGGCGTCAGCATCTGGTGCACGTGGGTGGCCGCTCGGTACGGCCACAGCAGATGCTCGAAGACCTGCTCGGCGATGACCAGATCGAATGTCCGGGGCAGTGCAGCCGAGCAGACGTCGTACTCCGGATAGCAGGCGCTCTCGTACGATTTGAACGGCAGGTCCGCCCAGAACGTCCCGGAGATCTCCAGCGCGTTCAGGCGGCTCGGCTCGAGATCGTCGACCAGTCGCCGGCTCTCACGGCGCATGACGACGCGCGACCATTGCTCACGCCCGTACCCGGCGTGGTCCAGAACCCGATGCGCGGTGTCACGTAAGGCGATTGGCGCTCTCATTGGGTTTCCTCTCCTCTGATTCTCCGCGTCAGCGCGCGTCGGGAAGCACGCCCAACTGCAGCGCCGGCCGCAGCGGCACGGCGACAGACGGGACCGGAAGGGTCTTGCGAATCGGCGCCTGGCTCAGGACGATGCCGAGCCAGATGTAAGCGTAGAACGTGGGCACCACCATGCCGAAGATCGACTCGTTCATACCGGTGAGGGCGATGCCGAGCAGCAGGACCAAACTGTTGCGCACGAACGGGGCTGGCGCGCCCGACGCGGCCACACGCACGAACGTGATGCTCCAGGCCAGAATCCACATCGCCATGGTCGTGGCGCCGCCCAGGTACCAGAGGCCGAGATACGAGGAGTGGCTGCCGGGCAACATCGTCCCGCCGCCCTTCATGATCTGTGGAAAGTCCTCGGGGTAGACGGGATCGCCGGGCCAGCCCTTGCCGAACAGGGGCGACTCGGCGACCCCGAACTCGGTCTCCTCGTGGATGCGATCGCGCGCCGCGGTGGCGCCCGGGCGCACCTCCCTGACGTCGTCCAGGACGCCGCTGAACAGGCCGAGCGGTTGACCCGAGGAGAGCGTCGAGCCGAGCATGACCGCGCAGGCGGCGGCGAGGCCGACGGACACGATGACCGTCTGAACGCCGCGCGGAACCGCCAGGAGCAGGCGTGCGGCGACGCAGAGCGCGAGCACGACGATGGCGCTGCGGCTCATGCTGGCGGCCACCATGAAGACGCCGCCGGCCAGCGCCAGACGGCGGCGCCTGTTCTCGGGTTCGCAGGCGACGACCCAGATCAGGCAGATCCCGCCGAAGCCCATGGCGGTGGCCCACGGGAAGAGGAAGGACAGGCGGGGCAGCGTCAATCCGATGAAGTCTTCCCACACGTACAGGAGCACGCCGAAGAATGTCGACGTGGACGGCAGGCTGACGGGCAGCAGCAGCCCAATGGGCGTCAGCAGATGGAGATGCGGGCCGCCCACGATGAAGGCGAGTGCGTAGAGGAACGGAGCGGCGGCGACGGCGTAGAAGCCGATGCGGCTGATGGCGCGCAGGAAGGGCCGCGGGCGAATCGCGCCGCTGGCGCCAAGGGCGATGCAGCCGCCGAGGAGAAACCACCCGAGCACGTAGCTCGCCAGGAGGTGTCGCAGCAGGCCCAGCGGGTGATCGCCCGCCTCGTACATGTTGATGATCACGGAGACGATCTGCAGACAGCCGACGAGAAGCCACGGCAGCGCAGCCAGCACGCAGCGGCGGGAGCGCGCCACGACTCCGGCGAGCCCGAAGACGAGCAGCGTCGCGGCGGGCAGGACCAGGCCGACGATCCACAGCAGCGGCAGCCAGACGATGTAGGTGCAGATGACGCGCTCCGCGAGCGAACCGCCATCGCTCTGTAGCGCAGGCGCCCGCGGTCCCGTCCCGGCGACGGTCATCCCTCGATCGGCTCCCTCTCCCAACAGGGCGGCGGCGCGTCTCGTCGCGTTCATGGTCTCGTGTGCACGACGGCTAGTACGCGTTCTGGCGCGACAGCACGGCGGGGAGCGTCTTGGCGAGGATCTTCAGGTCGAGCGCCAGCGACCAGTTGTCGATGTACTCCATGTCGGAGCGGATCCAGGCGTCGAACTCCGGCGTCCGGCTGCGGATCTGCCACAGGCAGGTGATGCCCGGTTTGACGCTGAAGCGGCGCTTGTGCCAGCCGACGTCGATCTTCTCGACGTCGCGCACCGGCAGCGGGCGCGGCCCGACCAGGCTCATGTCGCCGCGCAGCACGTTGACCAGCTGCGGCAGCTCATCGAGGCTGGTGGCGCGCAGCCAGGCGCCGAGGCGCGTGACGCGCGGATCCCGCTTGATCTTGAACACCGGCCCCTGCGCCTCGTTCTGCACCTCGAGCTGCGCCTGGAGGCGCTCCGCGTCGGGCACCATGGTGCGGAACTTGTAGGCCCGGAAGCGCCGCCGGTGCAGACCGATGCGCTCCTGAGCGAAGACCACCGGGCCGCGCGAGTCGACCTTGATCGCGACGGCGATCAGCGCCAGCGCCGGCGCCAGGACCAGCAGGCCGATGCTGGAACCGGCGAGGTCGATGAGGCGCTTGGTGCCGAGCAGCACGGCGTCGGTCGGACCGCTGCCGATGGTCACCACCGCCTGGCCGGAGACGCTGTCGACCACCGTCCAGGCGCTCGGTCGTTCACTCAGGTCGGCGAGCAGGCGGACGAGAATCCCCTGCTGTTCGCAGAGCGCCACCAGCCGCGCCATCACCGGCTGGGCGCGATCGAGTGGAAAGGCGAGAAACACTTCGTCGACGGGCTGACGATCGAGCACGCCCTCGAGGCGCGCCAGCGCGGAGATGACACGCGCGGCGGCCGTCTCGCCGCTGCCGGCGGCGTCGATGACTTCGACGACGCGGTAGCCGAGCCCCGAGCGGGCGGCGAGGCGGCGCGCCGCGCCGAGCGCCGCGGTGCCGTCGCCGGCGATGACGACGTCGCGCAGGTTGCGACCGGCGCGGCGCACCAGCGTGCCGACGCCGCGCAGCAGACGGCGGCCGCCGGCCAGCGCCGCGACGCTGCCGGCCCAGAAGACGGCGGTGAAGGCGAGATCGGCGCGCGGGTAGCCGAGCAGCGCGCCGAGCGGCAGCACCGGCGCCACCGCCAGGGCCGCGGCGAAGGCGACGTCGCGCACCTCGCGCGTCGGGCTCGCCAGGCGGTACGACCCGTACAGCCCGGCCGTCGCCAGGGCGATGTGCCAGTAGCCGAGGTAGGCGACGAGCAGCAGGACCTCGGCGACGCTCATCGGCAGGCGCAGCAGGCCGTCGAGGCGCACGCCGGTTCCGGTCGCGACCATCGCCCCGGCGAGACTCACCAGGACGAGGATCAGGTCGACCACCCCCAGGCCGGTCAGCAGCATCTGGCGTCGCATCATCATCGTCGTCTCCTCCGCACCGCAGGCCTCACATGGGGTATCGTCGGGTCAGCACCACGCCGAGCGCCCGGCAGCCGGCTGCCTGCACGCGTGCGGCGGCGGCGCGCAGATCGGCGCGCGCTGTCACGCCGCTCTCGGCGACCAGCACCATTCCGTCGCAGGCGCCGGCGAGCAGCAGCGCGTCGATCGAACTCAGCACCGACGGCGCGTCGATCAGCACCAACTGCGCGGCGGCCGTGCCGCTCAACCACTCGCCGACGGCGGCTCCGAGGGCGGCGCCGTCGAGATCGAGCCCGCACGGCGGCCGTGTCGCCGTGCCGCGCTCGGCCAGCGTCGCGGCGCCGCCGCTGCGCGCCAGCCCCGCCACCGCCACTGGCAGCCGCAATTCGCGGGCCCGCCCGGCCAGGGCGTCGACCACCTCGCGCGCCGCCGGTCCGGCTACGACCGGGGCGAAGACGAGCACGCGCGCCGGCGTGCCCTGCGCCGCCAGGGCGCGCAGGCTGTCGAGCAGTGCGGCGACCTCCGGAGCGGACGCCGCTACCGCCGGTGCCTCCACCTCGCGGGCGATGCGGCGCGGCTCGACGCGCGGCGTCACCACCTGCTGCGTGCGCTTCAGGGCCTGCATGTAGCTGCTCATGATTCGTTCCCCCACGCTGACGGCTTCTTCTGGAGGGCGCCGCCCCGTCGGCGCCTGTTGCATCGAGGGGCCGCCGGGCCCGCCAACCGGCGCCGACGGGGCGGCGGCGTCCAGAACGGCCAATTCGCCTGCATCCTCATCATCATCCCGATCATCATCCCGCCCCCGGCAGCCGCAGGACGTCGCCGGCGGTGATGCGATCCGGGTCCTGGAGATTCGGGTTGGCAGCGCGCAGTTTGCGCAGCGTCTCCGGTTTCGCGTTGCCGTAGTGTCGCCGGGCGATGTCGGTCAGCGTCTGGCCCTTACCGACGACGATGAACGTCTGAGGAGGCGCCGCCGGCGCAGCGGCGGGCGCGGCGGCCACCGCCGCCGCAGTCGGCGCGGCCCCAGTCGGGGCCGCCGCCACCACCGGCCGCGGCGCGGCGCTGAAG
>JANNRA010000157.1:0-20475 GCA_031401035.1 bacterium
GGCCAGCGTGACCCGATGCAACCGGCGCCCACGGGGGGGCGCCCTCCAGCGGGGCCCCGGGCGGTTCTTGCGGGTCCGCTCAGCCGAGCAGCGCGGCGAAGCGGTCGAACACCGTTGTCGCCACCGCCGCGGCCGCGGCGAGGCGCGCATCGGCGTCGCCGACGATCGCCTGCGGCGCGATGCCCGTCTCGACGAGTTCGCCGGCGAACGCTTCGATCCAGGTCTCGATCTGTGCCCGATCCAGCTCGAGGTGGAACAACAGCCCGTAAGCGTTGGCGCCGTGCCGATACGCCTGCGTCGGGCTCAGCGCCGAGCGCGCCAGGCGCACCGCGCCGTCGGGCAGATCGAAGATGTCGCCGTGCCAATGCAGCGGCGTGAAGCGGGGGGTGATGCCGCGCCACAGCGCGTCGTCGTCCGCCGCCGCGGTGAGCTCCACTTCATGCCAGCCGATCTCCTTGCGCGTGTTCGGATAGACGCGCGCGCCCAGCGCCGCGGCGAGGAGTTGGCTGCCGAGACAGGTGCCGAGGATCGGCCGTCCGGCCGCCAGCGTGCGTTCGATCAGACCGATCTCGTCGGTCAGGTGCGGGTGGCGGGCGTGCTCGTAGACGCCCATCGGGCCGCCCATCACCACCAGCGCCTCGGCCTCGAGCGCGGCGGGTACCGGCTCGCCGGCGTAGGTGCGCACGCTGCGCACCGTCACCCCGCGCCGCCGCAGCGCGGCGCCGATCGCTCCCGGCCCCTCGACGGCGACGTGTTGCAGCACCAGTGCGGTTGGCATGCCTGCGTCGAATCAGGCGACGGGGGTCGCTGCAAGCCCCCCGGTGTCGTCACTTCCCCGGCGACGGGAACTGGGTGCGCAGAAATCCGTCCCAGGCGCGGTCGGGGAGCCAGCGCCGCACGGCCATCATCGTGTGTGCGGCGGCGGTGATGACGTAGCGCGTCTTCGGCGTCGTCGCCGTGATCGCCTTCTCGATCGCCTTGGCCACCGCGTCGGGCTCGGCGGCGAGCGCCGCCAGCGGGCCCTCGTAGGCGTTGCGGATCTGCTGCGTCAGCGCGGCGCGGAAGGCGGCGTAGTCGGGGCTGGCCGCGGCGATCGCGTCCACCTTGGCGACCGCAGTGTTGCCGAACTCGGTCTTGATCGGGCCGGGCTGCACCACCACGACGTCGATGCCGGAGCCGCGCACCTCGAAGCGCAGCGCGTCGCTGAGCGCCTCCAGTGCGTACTTCGTCGCGTGGTAGGCGCCGCCGCCGGGCAGGGTCAGGCGGCCGCCCATCGAGCTGATGTTGACGATGCGCCCCCAGCGCTGCGCGCGCATGCGCGGCAGCGCCAACTGGGTGAGGCGCAACAGCCCGAAGACGTTGGTCTCGAACTGGCGCCGCACTTCCTCCATCGACACCTCTTCGATGGGCCCCTCGGAGCCGTAGCCGGCGTTGTTGATCAGCGCCCCGACGGCGCCCTCGGCCCCCTCGACGCGCGCCACCGCCGCCTGCATCGAGGCCTCGTCGCAGACGTCGAGCGCCAGCAGCTCGCAGCCGCTCGCCGCCAGGTCGGCGATTGATTCGAGCCGCCGCGCCGAGGCGTAGACGCGGTGCCCGGCCTTCACCAGCCGCAGTGCCGTGGCGCGCCCGATGCCCGTCGAACAGCCGGTGATCAATACCGCTCTGGAGATCGTCATCAGTCCCTCCTTCAGTCCCACCAGTCGATGGCGCCGCGCATCGCCTGCTCATACTGCTCGAAGGAGAGCTGGCGGTGTGCCTCGGCCGCCATGTGCGCGTCGGCGCCGGCGAGCGCCCGCACCTTGACGTCGAACTGCTGCGAGCGCTGCCAGTACGGCGAGGCCGGCGTGAAGGCCACCGCGGTGACGGCGTTATCGAGCAACTGCGTCGCGTACTGCCCGGGTTCGACCAGCAGTACGCGGATGCCGAACGGCGCCACCTCGTAGTGCAGCGCCTCGGTGATCGCCTCGAGCGCGTGCTTGCTGGCCGAGTAGAGGCCGCCGAAGGGGCGCGCTACCAGGCCGGCGATCGAGGAGATGTTGACGATCGTGCCGCGTCCACGGGCGCGCATGGGCGGCAGCGCGGCGCGCAGGACGCGCAGGGTGCCGAAGACGTTGGTGTCGAACTGGCGCCGGGCGACGGCGTCGCCGCATTCCTCGATTGGTCCGCGCACCTCGATGCCGGCGTTGTTGATCAGCACGTCGATCGGGCCCGCCGCCTCGGCGGCGGCGATCGCCGCCTGCACCGATGCCTCGTCGAGGATGTCGAGCGCCAGCAGGTACAGATCGAGACCCTCCGCATCGCGCGCCGCGGCGAGCCCTGCGGCTTTGCCGGGATCGCGCATGGTGGCGAATACGCGGTGCCCCTTGCGGGCGAAATCGAGCCCCATCAGCAAACCGAAGCCGCTGCTGCAGCCGGTGATCAGGACGGTGGATGACATCTCTGCGGCTCCTTCTGAGCGGAGGGCGCGCCTCTGCCGCGCCCTCCGTTGCGGTAGACGATTCCCACCCCGGGCCGCCCCGGCGTCGACTGAATGTTCATTCCGCTTGTGTGCACGCGCATCAGCGGGCCCGCAGCATGTCCCAGGCGAGGACCTCGGCCTGGCTCACCACCGCCGCGGTGAGGGCGAACCGGCCGGCGTCGGATTCCTTCACCAGGCCGATGAAGGCGCCGAAGGCGAGGGCGATGAGCACCGCCGGCGGCGCCAGGCGGATGGCGCCGCCGGCCTGGCCGCGGCGGACGAAATCGGTGATCGAGACAAACACCGCGTCGCTGGTCGCGCGGCTGGCCGCATCGAGGTAGGTGGCGTGGCTGTGCGTCTCGAGAAAACGGAAGGCGGCAGGGCTCTCCTGGAAGAACTCCCACAGACCCTGCCACATCGCCGCGAATTCCTGCCGCGGCGTCTCGCCGTCGCGGCGCCGTTCCAGCAGGCAGCGCTGCAGGGCGAGTTTGCTGTCGCGAAAGACGGTGTTGCCGAGCGCCTCCTTGTTGGCGAAGTGCCGGTAGATGGTTCCGGCGCCGACCCCGGCCCGCGCGGCGATCAGCGGCATGGGCGTCGCGTCGAAGGCGCGCGCGCTGAACAACTCCAGGGCGGCGGCGAGGATGGCCTCGCGCTTGTCGACGGCGGCGCGCTTCGGCATGTGGGGACGGAATGATCATTCCGTCTCACGCAAGTCAACTGGCGGGGATGACAGCTCCCGCCATCACGACCGGTCGACGCGGCGCATCGCGTCGAGGGTGCGCACCCCGTCGGCGCCGATGAGCTCGACGACCCGCTCATCGACGTCGTCGTACTCGAGGCGCAGGGCGCGGCACATCGTCGCGTGCATCTCGTAGGTGCAGACGATGTAGGTCAGCTCGAGGATCTCCTCGTCCGACAGGCCGCCGGCGCGCAGCGCGGCGAAGGTGCCGTCGGGCGTGCGGCCGCCGTCGAGTACCAGGCAGTCGGTGTAGGCGAGCACGGCGCGCTCGACGGCCGAGAAGACCTCCGCGGTCTGCCAGGCCGGTAGCGCCTCGACCTGGGCGTCGCTCAGTCCAGCCGAGCGCGCCGCCTTGCAGTGCTGCGAGAAGACGAACTGGCTGCCGCGCGCCCAACCGGCGCGCATCTGGCCGAGTTCGCGCAACGCCGGCGCGAGGCGGCGCGTCGGACTGCGATAGAACGCGAAACCGGCGACGGCGTGCATCAGGGCATCCGGCACGGCGGCGAACACCGTCCACCAATTGCCGGGCGTGCCGGTCTCGGTGCCGGGATCGGCGACCGGATCACGGCCCGGACCAAAGACGAAATCGTAGAGCTGCTGCACCGCCGGTGGGGCGTCGGCGCGGGCGATCTGCTTCAGGCGCGGCATCATTTCTCCTCAGTGCGGGCTGCAAATTGACACCGTTCGGACCGCTGGTATAGTCCGCGCGCCTGACTCGTCCTGAGTCACGCACGACCTACATGGCTCGCGTCGTCGCAATCATCCCCGCACGCTACGAGTCCACCCGTCTCCCCGGAAAACCCCTCGCGGATCTCAACGGCCGGCCGATGATCCAGCACGTCTACGAGCGTGCCCTGCGGGCGCGCGGCGTCGACCGCGTGGTGGTGGCGACCGACGACGAACGCATCCGCGCCGCGGTGGCAGCGTTCGGCGGCGAGGTGGTGATGACGCGCGCCGACCACCCATCCGGCACCGACCGCATCGCCGAGGTGGCGCACGGCCTCGATGCCGAGGTGATCGTCAACGTCCAGGGCGACCTGCCGCTGCTCGATCCCGACGTCGTCGCCGCCGCCGTGGCGCCGCTCGCCGCCGACGCCGGCCTGCCGATGGCGACGATCAGGACCGCGCTGTACCGGCGCGAGGAGCTGGTGGACCCGAACGTCGTCAAGGTCGTCACCGATCGCGACGGCTACGCGCTGTATTTTTCGCGCAGCCCGCTGCCGCACCACCGCGATGGCGATGGCGGCGAGCACGGCGGTCCGCTGGCGTACAAGCACATCGGGCTCTATGTGTACCGGCGCGAGTTTCTGCTCGGCTTCGCCCGCCTGGCGCCGACGCCGCTCGAGCAGGCCGAGAAGCTGGAGCAGTTGCGGGCGTTGGAATGGGGCTTTCGCATCAAGGTGACCGAGGTGGCCGCCGCGTCGATAGAGGTCGACACGCCGCGCGACCTGGATCGGGCGCGCGCGGCACTGACGGCCAGTGCCGCGCGGACGCGACCGTAGCGCTGAGGTGAGGGTGAAATGGCGAACGAATTGAAGCGAACCAAGTTCATCTTCGTCACCGGCGGTGTCGTCTCGTCGCTCGGCAAGGGCCTCGCCTCGGCGTCGATCGGGGCGCTGCTCGAGAGCCGCGGGCTGAAGGTGTCGATCCTCAAGATGGATCCGTACATCAACGTCGACCCGGGCACGATGAGCCCGTTTCAGCACGGCGAGGTGTTCGTCACCGACGACGGCGCCGAGACCGACCTCGATCTCGGTCACTACGAGCGCTTCCTGTCGACGCGCATGAGTCAGAAGAACAACTTCACCACCGGGCAGGTGTACGACGCGGTGATCAGCCGCGAGCGCCGCGGCGATTACCTCGGCGGCACCGTGCAGGTGATCCCGCACATCACCGACGAGATCAAGGCGCGCATTCTCGCCGCCGCCGACGACGTCGACGTGCTCATCGGCGAGATCGGCGGCACCGTCGGCGACATCGAGAGCCTGCCGTTCCTCGAGGCCATCCGCCAGTTCCGCTGGGACCGCGGCCGAGACAACGTCATCTACATCCACCTGACGCTGGTGCCCTACATCTCCGCCGCCGGCGAGGTGAAGACCAAGCCGACCCAGCACAGCGTCAAGGAGCTCACCGGCCTGGGCATCCAGCCGGACCTGCTGCTGTGCCGCACCGACCGCGTGCTGGAGCCGAAGATCAAGGCCAAGATCGCCCACTTCTGCAACGTCGACGAGAAGGCGGTGATCACCGCCCGCGACGTCGACTGCATCTACGAGGTGCCGTTGGCCCTGCACGACGAGGGCATCGACGACCGCCTGGCCGAGATGCTGAACATGTGGACCGGGGCGCCGAATCTGCAGAAGTGGCAGAAGGTGGTGCAGACCGCGAAGACCGCGCGCGAGGGCGTGCGCATCGCCGTCGTCGGCAAGTACGTCGATCTCGCCGACTCGTACAAGAGCCTCAACGAGGCGCTGATGCACGGCGGCTTCGCCAACGAGTGCAAGGTCGAGCTCGATTTCGTCGACTCCGAGCAGATGGCCAGCGACGGCCTGCCCGAGGCGCTTACGGCGGCCGACGCGGTGCTGGTGCCGATGGGCTTCGGGCCGCGCGGCACCGAGGGCAAGATCGCGGCGGTGCGCTACGCGCGCGAGGAGAAGGTGCCGTTCTTCGGCATCTGCTTCGGCATGCAGATGGCGGTGATCGAGTACGCCCGCAACGTCTGCGGCCTGGCCGGCGCCAACTCGAGCGAGGTCGACGAGCGCACGCCGCATCCGGTCATCCACCTCATGCAGAGCCAGTACGCCGTCACCAAGAAGGGCGGCACCATGCGCCTCGGCGCCTACCCGTGCGTGCTGGCCGAGCACTCGCTGGCGGCGCGCCTCTACGGCAAGCGCAAAATCAGCGAGCGCCACCGCCACCGCTACGAATTCAACAACGCCTACCGCGAGCAGCTCAGCGCGGCGGGCCTGGTGCTGAGCGGCCTCTCGCCGGACGAGTCGCTGGTCGAGATCGTCGAGATCGCGGACCATCCGTGGTTCATCGGCTGCCAGTTCCACCCCGAGTTCAAATCGCGCCCGATCGACTGCCATCCCCTGTTCAAGGGCTTCATCCGCGCCGCCCTGCAGCACAAGGCGGAGGCGCGCCAGGCGCCGCTACTGCGGGCGGTGCCCTCGCCGCACTGACCCCGGCCGGCGGTCGGCGCGGGATCGCCGCGCGCGCGGGCCGGCTAGGCGCAGTGCGGCCCGAAGGGGTTGACGGTGAATTTGCACTGATTCGACTTGCACTCCTTCTTCGTCAGGCACGACGCGCCGCCGTCCTTCTTGCCGCGGCAGACGTTGTCCGCGGCGGTGAGCGGGTTGCGCAGCTTGCAGTACTGCCCGGACGGGCAGCCGGTGTCCTTGCCGTGGCACACGCAGGTGCCTTCCGGCAGGCCGCAGAACGGTTGGAAGCCGCCGCAGATCAGCGGTGCGGCGCATTCGCCGTCGAAACGGCACGGATCGCCCATCTGCTCGCTGTTGGGGCAGTAGCGCGGCTTGACGAGGCCACCGAAGCAGAAGATCTGCGGGTAATCGAGTTCGCGCAGCCCCTTCGGCCGGTACGGAGCGATGCCGGAGATGTCGACGTCGTTGGCCAGATCGGCCGGCCCGTTGCGCGGCTGCGGCAGGTCGTTGGCGCGCAGCCACATGCGGATGAACGTCTCCGCCGAGCCGTGGCGCAGCGGCGCGACCGCGGCGGTCGACAGGCCGACGTGCTCGAGATCCCTGAGGACGTCCACCTCCTGGCCGGTGTCGGCGAGGCCGAGCCGGTCGTAGGCGGTGCCGAGTTTGTTCGTCTGCGCCTTGGCCTGGCAGATCCCTTCGGCGCGGAATCCCGCCGAGCAGGCGCCGTTCGGGTTCTGGCGCGGCTTGCCCGGCAGGCTGCGATCGATGAAGCGCGGTCGCGTGTTCTGGGTGAACGCGTTGAGGTCGCTGCCCATCGCCATCGGCACTTTCAGGCCCTGGCGTCCGAACTCGTAGGCTTGGGCGAGCGAGCGGCTCGACCCGGCGCAGGTGTTGGCGACGCCGGCGGGCGTGTAGTCGTGCTCCTCCAGGTAACCGATGCGCAGTCCCACCAGCCCGCCGCTGCGGCGGATCTTCTGCGCCACCCAGGCCGGCACCGAGTGCTCGATGACGTTGTGGTTGGTGCCGCCGTATGCCGGCTCCAGCTCACGGAACTTCGTGTGCGAGTGGAAGAGCGGGTAGTACACGTTCTGTTTGGCGATCTGGTAGGCGCGCAGCATGCCGCGCTCGGGCAGGTGCGCGATGTCGATGAGCATCCCCTTGTCGATCAGGGCCTGGACGAGGATCTCGCCTTCCGGCCTCAGCCCGAGAGCGTTCTTGCAGACGCCGTCGCTGTCCTCGAAGACGTCGAAGCCGAGCCGCGCCCGCGTGCAGTCGGTATCGATGCCGCAGGAGGGTCCGTAGCGGTTGTCGGCGAACTGGAACACTTCGAACAGCGGGTTGATGAGCGCCGCGCCGGCGAAGCCGTTGTCGGTCTCGTGCGCCAACTGCACCGAGCGGACATCGTACGGCGGGTCGTAGTACTTCTGCACCACCGCCGCGATGGCGGCGGCGTCGGGTGGAGTGGTGGGGTCGGCGAAGAGGGTATTGAAGAGGTCGGTGGTCTCGATGGCGATGACCAGAGCGAGCTTGCCGCTGTTGATGATGTTCATCGCGTCCTGCGGGCCCAGCGCGATCTGCACCCAGCTGGCGTTGGCGCTGGCGAACTGGTGCGCCAGCGCGATCTGCCGGTCGACGTCGTCCATCTCGTCGCAGCCGTAGGGGCTGAGCGGCGGCAGCAGCTCGCAGAACGGGGCGAAGCCACCGGTCGCCACGACGATCAGCTGCAGTCCGTCCTGGTGCGCCTTGAGCAAGGTGTTGCGCTGGCCGCGTTGATGGACCAGTGCGTCCCAGCGCGGCCAGCCGGAGCCCGGTACGCGGCGCTTGGTGTGAAAGCCGGTGTCGCCGCCGCTGCCTTCGATCTTACCCATCAGCTCCGAGAACGCCGCCGGTCCGGCGCCGCTGGCCATGAAGAGGGCCGCCAGGGCGCCGGGCGCGGACTGCAGCGTCGCCAGCGCCGATGGGCACCCGGCGAGGTCGCCGAGCACCGGCAGCAGCGTCGCCACCCGCCCGTGCGGCGGCAAGCCGAAGCCGTTGCCGTCGCAGGTGTGCAACGGCGCGCTGACCTTGCCGTCGCGCCAGCGCGCTCCGTACGCGTCCTCGTCGAACAGGTGATGGTGGACGTCGGCACTGCCGGGGCGCAGTTCCAGCGGCCGCGGCCGCATCGGGCAGTCCTCGCCGAACTGTCCCTGCACGCACTCGATGTCGCACAGGCGCGCCTCGAGGCCGTCGTCGAAGAAGCACTTCGTTGGCGGTGGCGGAACCGCGGCCGGAATCGGATTGACCCCGCACTCCTCGGGGTCGAGCGGCTCGAACTGGCAGCGGTGCTCGCTCTCGAGGCAGATGTCGTGGGTGCAGGCATCGCCGTCGTCGCAGTCGCTGCTCGCCTCGCAGCAGGGGGTGATGTTGGTGCCCTCGCGATCGTGCAGCCAGTCGCCGAAGGCGGCGCCGTTCTTCCAGTCGTGCGTGCAGCCCTGTTCCTTCGGCACCGTGTAGCCGGGTGTGGGCGACGGCGGCGGGTCGAAATCGGCTTCGGGCTCGTACTCGACGAGGCGATCGTCGGTGCAGAACAGGCCGTCGTCGCAGTTGATGACCGCCGCGGCGTCGCCCTCGGTGTTCTTGAGCGACGGCACGCAGAGCTCCGCCACGTCGACCAGCTGCATGACCCCGGGGCCGAACTGGTTGTTGGTGTACACGGCGTCGACCGGGCTCTCGAACGGCACCGAGGCGAGGTCGGGCGGGCCGTCCATGCCGTCCGGCGGCTGGCCGTCCGGCGGCTGGATGACCAGCGGCGACAGCGCCACCTGGTAGCACATGAGGTGTGTGGGGTGGCGCGGCGCCGACGGCGCCTCGCCGTTCTTGTCCGCCGGCGCGCACAGGCGCGTCGGCGCGATGACGTCGACGACGCGCGTGCCGAACTGATCCTCGATGCGCACGCCCGGTATCGGGTCGAACGGCGCGGCGCCGCGCGGGCGCTGGACGGCGTGACAGAGAAAGTGGTCCACCGCCGGCAGGGACGGCGCCGCCGGCGTCTCGCTCAGATTCTTGGCGGTCGGTACCAGCAGCGCGGTCGGCGCCAGCACGTCGAGGTACAGCGTTCCGAACTGGTTGACGACCTTCTGCCCGGGCGCGGCGATGACGTCCTGGCGCGGCCGCACCGGATAGTCGCGTAGGTGATCCGGGTCGGCCGACGCGTCGGGGTCCTCGTCGTTCTTGTTCGCCGGCGCGCACAACGTCAGCGGCGCGGCGACATCGACCAGCGCGGCGCCGAACTGGTCCACCACGCGCGTGCCCAGAATAGGGCTGAACGTGGGGCTGAACGTGGGGCTGAACGGCGGTGCGTCCTCGGTCGCCCGGGTGCGGTAGCAGAAGAAGTGGTCCAACGGTCGGCACTTGCCGGCCGCGCCGGCGGCGGCGATGGCCTGCACCTCGCCGGCGGCGAGGGCGCGGTTGAAGATCTCCACCTCGTCGATCCAGCCGGTGAAGGAGAGGCCGCCGACGTCGCTGCGGGCGATGAGCAGCGGCGCGGCGTTGTCGACGCTGCCGGCGCGCGGCTGCGGATCGCTGAAGACGGGCTCGCCGTCGACGTAGAGCGTCAGCGCCGGCGGGTCGCTGCGGCGTACGGTGACGGCGACGTGGTGCGGCCGGCCGTCGGCGAGCGACGGGCCGGCGGACACGTAGTTGGTGCAGGCTGCGCCGCTGCTGGCGCAGACGTTGTTGCCGTTGGCGGCATCGGCCAGTTGGACGCCGAGGCGGCCGTTGAAGAGGAAGAACTCGTAGCCGCGCACGCCTCCCCCGCGTCCAACGGCGCGCTTGTCGACGATCGCCTGGGCGCCCGCAGCGGCCGCGGCGTCGACGCTGATCCAGGCGTCGAGCGAGAAGTCGCCGGCGGCGAAGTTCAGCTGCGGGGCATCGCCCACCGCGACGGATGTCGCCGGACCGGCGAACGCCAGCGCGCCGCCGACCATACCGGCCACGGGTTGGGGACCGTCCGGGTATCCAAGCGGGCCCGCCGCGGCGGTGCCGGTGGCGTTGCCGGGCGCCAGATCGCGGACCTCGGGGCCGCCGCCGTCGTCCATCGGATACCAGGCCACCAGGCCGTCCGGCGCCAGCACGCATTCCCTTGGGACGCAGCCGGCGAGTGAACGGGTGACCGCGCGCAGCAGGTCGTCGATGCCGATGCGGCCGTCGCCGCCGAGGTCGGCGCCCTGGCAGCGCGTCAGGTCGGCGCTACCGAGGGCGATGTTCACCAGCGTCAGCAACTCGTCGACGGTGACCGTGCCGTCGCCGCCGCAGTCGCCGGGGCAACCCGCCGCGGCCGGACGCGGCAGCGACACCAAGATCAGCAGCGCGGCGGCGGCGAGGGCCGCGGCGCGCGTGCGGAACATCCTCGAAATCGGTCGTTGCGGTTGCATGCGGCCTCCCGGCGAGTCGTGCCCGGCGCCCATGGGCCGCGTCGGCTCATCGATTCGCTCACCCTCGCCCGCTGTCGTGGAGAGCGGGTCAGGGTGAGGGAATCTCGCCTGCGGAGTCCGCTGCCTGTGCATTCACGCCCGACGTCGTCGCACGCCATTGCCCGGACCAGATCGCGGCCTGCGGCGGTAGCAGCGACGTCTAAAAATCCTCCAGATGTGGGGATGATCCTCCCGCCAGCCGTTACGGTCAAGCCAGAAGGCCGCGGCTGCCGTGCCGCGCCGCACCGGCGCGAATCGCTGTCGCCGAGCCGCTGGTGGTCCGCTACCATGCCCCAGGAGAGTCAGGATGATTGGGCGGTGTGGTCTGTGGGGATGTGCCCTGATGCTCGGTGTGCTCGCCGTTCCCTTCCTGCCAGCAGGGGCGGCGGCGATCGTTGACGTCAACAAGAGCTTCAGTCCGATCAACATCTTTCCGGGCCAGAGTTCGACCCTGACGATCCAGCTCTTCAACTCCAACACCGTCGCGGCGACTGGCACCGCCTTCAGCGACGCGCTGCCGGCCAACGTCACGGCGACGGCGGTCGGCGTCAACTCCTGCGGCGGCACGGTGACCATCGTGCCGAACACCGCGGTGGCGCTCAGCGGCGGCACGGTGCCGGCCGGCGACGGCCTCAACTCCGGCAGCTGCGCCATCAGCGTCGCGGTCGTCGCCGCGGTCACCGGCACCTACGTCAACACCATCCCGGTCGGCGGCGTGACCTCGAGCCAGGGGGCAAGCCCGTTGGCGGCCAACGCGACGCTGACGGTCGCCACCGCCCTGCCGGTGACCGGCACCAAGGCCTTCGCCCCGACCACCATCCACGTCACCGGCGCCAGTCTGCTGACGATCACCCTGTCGAATCCCAACAACGGCGCCCTCGCCAACGTCGCCTTCACCGACACCCTGCCGGTGCCGATCGTCATCGACAGCCCGCTGGTCACCGGCGGCACGTGCGGCGGCGCGTTCACCGACGGCGGCGGCGGCAGCCTCGACCCCGGCGATCTCAGCTTTCGCATCCGCGGCGCGGCGCTGGCGGCGAACGGCTCGTGCACGGTGACGGTGCGTGTCACGGTCGCCGCCGCGCGCGTCAGCGTCGCGCAGAATGCGGCGGTGACCAACAGCATCGCCATTGGCGCCGTCACCGCCTGCGCTACTGCTGTCGACCCATGCCCCATGGCAGGGGTGGTGGCGTCGAACAGCGCCGCGATCAGCGGCAACATCACGGTCCAGACCGGGGCGCAGATCACCAAGGCATTCGCGCCGGCGACGATCCTGCAGAACGGCACGGCGACCCTCACCCTGACGCTGCGTAACTTCAATGTCGCCGTAATCACCAACGCCAATCTGACGGACGCCATGCCGGCCGGCATCACCGTCATCGGGCCGGTCGCGACGACCTGCGGCGGCACGGCCTCTTTCACTGCCGGCCAGGTGCAGCTCGCCGGCGGTACCATCCCGGCCGCGTCGAACCCGAACGCCAACAGCTCCGGCAGCTGCACGCTGACCGCGACGGTGCGCGGCGACAACGCCGGCGCCCTGGTCAACAGCGTACCGGCCGGGACGCTCAACGGCATCAACTACGCCGCCGCCAGCGGCACGCTGACGGTGCTCGCCAGCCCCGTCACGGTGGCCAAGGCCTTCAGCCCGAGCAGTCTGGTGCAGGGACAGAGCACGACGCTGACCATCACCCTGGCCAACCTCGGCGCCACGGCGGCGGCGATCACCTCCTTCGTCGACAACCTGACCACCATGGGCAGCGGCTTCCGCGTCGCTGCCAGCCCGGCTGCGTCCACCTCCTGCGGCGGCACGCTCACCGCCACGCCGGGTGCGACCGCGGTCAGCCTGGCCGGCGGCAGCATCCCGGCGAACGGCAGCTGCGCCATCGTCGTGCCGGTGACGACGTCGATCACGGCCAGCAACGGCAATCGGACCAACACCGTGGCCGCCGGCGGCCTGGTGACCAGCCAGGGCAACAACCAGAACCCGGCGACGGCGACCCTGACCGTCAACCGCGCCGCCGGGGTGAGCAAGGCGTTCGCGCCATCGACGGTGGTGGCGGGCGGCGTCTCGCGCCTGACCATCACCATCACCCACAGCAACGGCGCGGTGGCGTTCACCGGCATGGGGCTGACCGACAACCTCGCCACCATGGGCGCCGGACATACCGTCGCCGCGGTGCCCAACGTCTCGAACACCTGCGGCGGCACCGTCACCGCCGCCGCCGGCGCGACCAGCATCACGCTGGCCGGCGGCGCGCTCGGCGCCGGCGCCACGAGTTGCCAGATCCGGGTCGACATCCAGACGCCGGCCGGCACCGGTGCGGCGACCAACACCATCGCTGCCAATGCGCTGACCACCTCCCAGGGAGCGACCTACAACACCACCGCGACCGCCACGTTGACGCGGCGCAGCGCCGCCGTGACCCTCAACAAGGCCTTCGCGCCGGTGGTGAGCAACGGCGGCGGGCCGGTGGCGGCGCTGGTCACCATCGCCAACACCCAGCCCGGCGCCATCGCCCTGACCAACGTGGTGCTGACCGACGTGCTGCCGCCCAGCGTGCAGGTGTACGGCACGCCCAACCCCACCTTCACCGGCACCGGCTGCAGCGGCGGAGCCGTCACGGCGGTGCCCGGCGCGACGCAGTTCAGCCTCGCCGGCGCCGCCATCGCCGTCAACGCGACGTGCACGATCTCGGTGCAGGTCACCGGCTTCGTCGACGGCAACCACATCAACGACATCCCCATCGGCGCCCTGGCCTCGACCGAGGGGGTGCGCAACGACAACCAGCCGTCGGCGACACTGACCATCCTGCGCAACGTCAACATCGGCAAGTTCTTCACCCCCAACCCGTTGCAGGTGGGCGGGCAGAGCGTGCTCACTCTGCAGATGTTCAACACCAACACGGTGGCGCGGACGCTGGCCGCGCCGGGCGTCGTCGACACCCTGCCGGCCGGGCTGACCGTCACCGGCGCCGCCACGACGACCTGCAGCGGCGCGATGGTCGTGGCGCCGATCAATGGCACCCAGGTGACGGTCAACGGTGGCACGCTCAGCCCGGGTGCGACGTGCACCATCAGCGTGCCGGTGTCGGCGGCCAGCGGCTCCTATACCAACACCATTGCCGCCAACGCCGTTGCGACACTCGAGGGCTCGAGCAATCCCGACCCCGCCACGGCGCTGCTGCGCGTCGTCGCGCCACCGACGGTCGGCAAGGCCTTCGCGCCGACGTCGATCGCCGTCGGCGCGACCAGCACCATCACCTTGACGCTGCGCAACCCCAACAGCGCCGCTCTGCTCGCCGGCGGTCTGACCAACGCCAGCTTCTCCGACACCCTGACGGGCATGGCGATCAACGCCAACCAGGCGGCCGGCGGCACCTGCGTCGGCGCGGCATCGAACACCTTCACCACCGGCCAGACGAGCCTCGCCCTCAGTGGCCTGACGATCCCCCCCGGCAGCCCCGGTAGCTGCACGGTGACGGTCGTGGTGACCGCCGCGGCGGCCGGCGTCTACCCGAACCAGACCTCGGGGGTGCTGACCAACCAGACGCAGACGCCCGGCACCCCCAGCTCGAGCGTGTCGCTGTCGGTGTTGGGCGCCAGCCCGACGATCGTCAAGAACTTCTCGCCCGACCCGATCTTCGCCGGAGATGCGACGACGCTGACCTTCACCCTGGCGAACAGCAACGCGGTGCCGGTGACGCTCGCCAACCCCGCCTTCAGCGACATCTTCCCGACCACGCCAGGCGCCATGACCATCGCCGGTCCCCTGACTGTCGTGAACACCTGCGGCGGTACCCTCAACGACTCCGCCAACGGCAGCCTGGGCATCGGCGATGTCGGCATCCGCTACAACAACGGCTCCATCGCCGCCGGCGGCAGCTGCACGGTCGCCGTCAACGTCACGGCACCCGCCGCCGGTCTCTACAGCAACAGCTCATCACTTCTGGCGAGCACCAACGCCGGCGTCAGCAGTCTGCCGGCGACCGACACGCTGACGGTGTCGATCGCGACGCCGACCGCGACTCCCACCGCGACCGCGACGACGACGATCACCGCGACCGCGACGCCGACGCCGACCGCTACGAGCACCGCGACGACGACCGGCACGGCGACCGCAACACCCACCGCGACCGCGACCAGCACCGCGACGGCGACAGACACGGCGACCGCGACACCGACGGCGACGGCCACCAGCACGGCGACCGCAACCGACACGCCGACGGAGACGCCGACCGCGACTGGCACCGCAACGGCGACGGACACCGCGACCGCGACGCCGACGGCAACCGCGACCAGCACGGCGACCGCAACCGACACGCCGACGGCGACGCCGACCGCGACCGGCACTGCGACGGTGACGGACACCGCGACCGCGACGCCGACGGCGACCGCCACCAGCACGGCGACCGCGACCGACACGCCGACGGTGACGCCGACCGCCACTGGCACCGCGACCGCGACGCCAGTCGCACCGCGTCTCACCAGCGGCGTGATCGCAGGTTCCGATCGCGTCAGCGGGCGCAGCGCGCCGGGGTGCCCGGGGACCAATTCCATCGCCATCTACGACTGCGGACCGGAGCAGCCGCCGCTCTGCCATGACGGCAGCGATCGCCTGATCGGCGTCGGCACGAAGCGCCCCGACGGCACCTTCGACATAGCCGTCGCGCCGCCGCTAGTCGCGGGCCAACGCGTCTACGCCGTCGACGGCTGTTTCACTCCGCCGCTCGTCGGTCCGCCCGTGCTGGTGGTTGCCAAGGCGCCCGCACCGCTGCTCGGATCTGGCGGCGCGATGATTGCCGTGCTGCTGCTGCTCTGGGTGGTCCGCTCCGGGCTGGCGGCGCGCGGCCCGGCGCGCGTCGATTGAACGCGGGGGCCTGGCGCGACGACGCTTGTGGCGTGGCGTGTGACCCGACCCAGCAGAGGCGCTACACAGGCGCGCATGAGAGCCATCGTCCTCACCCGTCACGGCGCGCCGCATGAGGCGTTTCAGATTCAGGAGCGTCCGACCCCCGAACCGGCGGCCGGGCAGGTGCGCATCGCCGTCGAAGCGTTCGGGCTGAACTACGCCGACGTGTCGGCACGGCAGGGCACGTACCTCGATGCGCCACCGCTCCCCAGTGTCATCGGCTACGAGGTCGTCGGTCGCGTCGACGCGCTCGGTGCCGGTGTCGGCGGCCCCGCGCCCGGCACGCGCGTCGTCGCCCTGACGCGCTTCGGCGGCTACGCCACCGCGGCGGTGACCGATGCGCGCGCCGTCGTGCCGATCCCGGACGACCTGGACAACGGCGTCGCCGCGGCGCTGCCGACGCAGGGCGGCACCGCCTACTACTGCGCCGAGGAGATGGTGCGCCTGCAGCCCGGCGACCACGTGCTCGTGCAGGCGGCGGCGGGCGGCGTCGGCACGCTGCTGGTGCAACTCGCCAAACGCCGCGGCTGCGTCGTCTACGGCACCGCCGGCTCCGACGCGAAGCTCGACTA
Organism: bacterium; assembly: GCA_031401035.1. GTDB lineage: Bacteria > Desulfobacterota > Binatia > HRBIN30 > CADEER01 > JANNRA01. The sequence goes on from JANNRA010000157.1 coordinate 16,288, forward strand.
CCTGCGCGATCTCGGCGTCGACCACCCGATCAACTACCGCCGCGAGGACTTCGCCGCGGTGCTGCGACGGCTGCGCGGGGCCGCCGGACTGGACGTGGTCTTCGACTCGCTCGGCGGCTCGGCGGTACGCAAGGGGCTCGCGGCCCTGGGGCCGGGCGGGCGCATCGTCTGTCTCGGCGCGGCCGAGCGCGCAGCGGGCCCGATGCAGATCCTGCGCGATGCGAGATTCGCTCTCTCCTTCGGGTTCATCCATCCGATCCCGCTGCTGATGCACAGCAAGTCGATCCTCGGCGTGAACATGCTGCGCATCTCCGATCACCGCCCTGAGACGCTGCAACGCGTGCTGCAGGGCGTGGTCGCGCTGGCGCTGGCTGGCGAGCTGACGCCGACCGTCGGCGGTCGCTTCAAGGCGGAGCAGATCGGCGCCGCACACGCGCTGCTGTCAGGGCGGCAGTCGATGGGCAAGATCGTCGTCGAATGGTGATGCGACGGGGCGTCCCCGCCGTCACCCCGTGCCGCGCGGACCGCTGCCGCGGCCGCGGCTCGGCTAGCCTTGATCTGAAAATGACTTCACATCAGTGCTAGCACCGCGCCCATGTTGCAACTGATCGGCGCGGGGCTGGGTCGCACGGGAACCCTGTCGCTACGGGTCGCACTCGAGAAACTCCTCGCGGCGCCCTGCTACCATATGTCGGCGGTCTTCGAGCATCCCGAGCACGTGCCGCTCTGGCGCGATGCGGCGTGCGGCACGATGCCCGATTGGAACGAGCTGTTGCGCGGCTACGCCGCGGCCGTCGACTGGCCGGCCGCCTCATTCTGGCAGGAGATCAGCGCCGCGTTCCCCGCCGCGGTGATCCTCCTCTCCGAGCGCGCCAGTGCCGAGACGTGGTGGCGCAGCGCCAGCGAGACCATCTTCCCTGCCTCGCGCAAGGCGCCGGAGGGCGAGTGGCGCGACATGGTCGAGGCGCTGTTCGCCCATCGCTTCGGCGCCGATCTCGACGACCGCGCCGCCTGCATCGCCGCCTACGAGCGCCACAACGCCACCGTGCGGCGCACGGCGCCGGCGTCGCGGCTGGTGACGTGGAAGCCCGGCGACGGCTGGGCACCGCTGTGCGCGGCGCTGCGCGTGGCCGTCCCGGAGGAGCCGTTTCCGCACGTGAACAGCAAGGAAGAGTTCCTCGCCCGCCACGGCTGACGGCGCCGATGCAACAGATCCTCGGCTACGGTGACGCGGATAGCTGGTGGTGACGTCAGCCGGCCCGCGGCACGCGCGCCGCGAGGCGTTCGACCTGCACGCTGACGTCGCGGTGCGCGCCGGCGCTCCCGCGGCTACATCATGATGGCGTCGAATCGCCAGCGCACACGGGCCGTGCCCCTGCCGCGATGATAGAAACCACCCCATGACCGCCGCGGAGGACTCACCAGTCGAGGTCGCGCCGGAACAGCCGCCGCGGGCCGGTGCTGCCGCACGCGCGGGCCATCTGTTCCGCACGGTCGGTTCCCTCGCCGTCGCGGCGCTGTGCCCACTGATCCTGCTGGCGATCTTGGTCGACTGCACGCGCAAGGTCGAATGGATTTCCTACGAGCGCGATGCGTCGATCTACGCGTCGATCGCGCGCTACTGGCAGGACGGACTGATTCCGTACCGCGACGTCTGGGAGTTCAAGCCGCCCCTGATCTTCGTGGCGCTGCGGGCCGGCTTTGCCCTCTGGGGATACGAGCCCGAGAGCCTCCGGCGCGTGCTCATGATCGCGACGTGGCTCGGCGCGCTGTCGCTGTACCTCGGGCTGCGCCGTGCCAGGTGCCTGATCGCTGCGCCCGTCGCAGCGCTCGGTTTGATGACCTTGGTCGTCGTCAATCCGTGGGGCCTTCCGTTGCAGAATACGGAATCCCTCGTCGTCGCCTTCACTGCCGGCGCGATCGGTTGCGCCGCCGCGCATCAGCGCACCCCGCGCTGGTGGTGGGCGCTCTTCTCGGGAGTGTGCCTCGGCCTCGCAACCGCCGGCAAGCAACCCGCCGCTCTCTTTTCGATCCCGCTCGGGATGCAGCTCTGTCTGTGGGGGGCGCCCGACGGCTGGCGCGCCCGCACATGGTATGTCGTGCAGCGCGCCCTGTTGGGGATGAGTGGGTTCGCGGTCGTCGTCGTGGTCTTCGTCCTGTATTTCGCGAGCCATGACGCGCTCGCGGCCTTCTACGACGCGGTACTCGTCGACGGCGCGCGCTACTCGGGAGCCTTCACACTGGCGTGGTTTCGTCCCGCAACGCTCCAGCCCACCCTGTGGCAGCGCATTCCGCCGGCGGTCACACGGTTGTTGAGCCTGCGCCCGATGTGGCCGTTCGTGGATGTTGGCCAGATGTGGCCGTTCATCGGCGCGGTCGGAGTCTTGGCGTTGCTGACGTTGCTGCGGCCATCGCGCTGGGTGGCGACGGCGTGGACGTGGCTGTCCGCAGCGTCCCTGGCGGTTCTCGTCGGGCCGTATGGAGAGAACCATTATCTCGTCATGTCACTGCCCGCGCTCGCCCTCACGGTGGGGATCGCCTGCGAGCTCTGCTGGCCCGCTGCCGGCCCGCTCCGCCGCGTAAGGCAGACGACGCGGTTGCTCTGCGGGATCATGATCGCTGCCATCCTGTTCGGCGTCGCGTGGCACGGAATCTATCTCCCGCGCCGCTCGCACGGCCCCGGGATCGACACGATTGAAGCGGAAGCACAACGACTGGGCCGAGAGATCCGCGCGGCCGCGCAGCCGGGGGACCGGCTCTTCGTCCAGGACGAACCGCTGCAAATTTATCTCTACGCGGGCGTCCCGCCTGCCTCGCGATTCATCTACTGGAACGCGCCGAATCGCCGCGCGATCGCCGAGCGTGACGAGGCGCTCAGGCAAGAGCCCACCTTCGTCTTCCTCCCCCGCGTCGCCATCCAGCAACGGCAGGCCATGCTCGCAGAGCATCCTGGCGCGTCCGACCCGATGGAGCAGCGCTACGAACGGTGGGCGACCTCCTCGGTAGGGGTCGTCTATCGTCGGCGCTCTTCGGAGTAGCCACTTGGACGCCACCTGCCCGCGCGGATCGTGCGGGGCAGGGTAAGGGGATCGCAACCGGAACGAGTCTCCCTTCGGCAAAGCCCGGCCGCCGGTCATGCATGTCTCACCGTGATCTCCACGATCTCCGCCGGCGCGAACAGGCTGAGTGCCGGGCTCCAGAAGCTGGTGCCGCGGCTGACGCAGAGCTGCGCGGTGCCGCACCGGTAGCGGCAGGCGAGCGCCGCGACCCGCGCCACGGTGATCGCGACGAGGTCGGCGGAGAGCCCGGACAAGCTACGGCGCGCGGCGCCGTGCTATCACGGCCGCACCTGCGCCTTGAAGCGCGTCGCGTCGCTGCGCAGCACGGCGGCGCCGTCAGCTTGTTAGGGAGAGGTTGGACATCCGATAAGACCGTTGTCCACAGCGGCGACCACGCGACTTACGGCAGAGTTCAACTCATTAACCGAAATCCCCCCATCATCGTTTTCGTCCAGTCCCAAACAAGGATCGACCGTGCACCCCTCCGGGATTGGGCAAACAGCGCTGAGGACAGCGTCAACGAGTCGCACCACTTCGTTGATGCGCACGGTGCCATCGCCGTTGCAGTCGCCGACGCACTCGCTCAGCTGAGCGAGCAGCGGGCTCGGACCGAGGACAGCACACAACAAGACCGCAGTAAGCAGACGCATCTCTCCTCCCTAACGGCCTGGCGCTCAGCCGCCGGCGGAGCCGGTCGGCTGCAGCGGCTGGTTGGGCGGCACCGCGTCTATGTCACGGTGAAGTGAGGGTTCCATGCAACCTCCCAGAGAAACCCGTCCGGGTCGGAGAAGTAGCCGGAGTAACCGCCCCAGAAGACCTTCTGTCCAGGCTTCACGAGCGTGGCTCCCGCATCGACGGCTTCCTGAAGCACGCGATCCACGTCCTCGGGCGACGCGACGTTGTGCGCGAGCGTAAAGCCGCGGAAGCCGGAACCCTCCGCGGGCACGGTGGCGTCCTCCGCAAGCGAGGAACGAGGATAAAGAGAGAGCCACGTGCCCGCAGTCTCAAAGAACGCGATACCGTCCGGTCCATCACGCTTGGGCAACTTCAGCCCGTCTCGGTAGAACCGGACAGCGCGAGCAAGGTCGGAGACACCGAGCGTAATCAGTGTGATTCTCGCTTCCATCGC
>JANNRA010000158.1:0-7464 GCA_031401035.1 bacterium
CCCCCCCCCCCAACCCCGGGCCCGCGGGGGCTACGGGGGCTACCCGCCCCCGTTTTCGCCCTTTTCGCCCCTACGTCCCCCTCCCCTCAGCCAGCCGTCACGTCGGTGAGCAAGAACTCGAGATCGTCGCGCGTCAGGGCGCGCGCGAAGCCGCCCTCGCCGAGGACATCGCGCACCAGCGCCGCCTTGCGCTGCTGCAGCTCCCAGATGCGCTCCTCGATCGTGCCGAGTGCGAGCATGCGGTAGGCGATGACCGTGCGGTCCTGGCCGATGCGGTGCGTGCGGTCGATCGCCTGGGCCTCGACGGCCGGGTTCCACCACGGGTCGAAGAGCACCACATACGACGCCGCAGTCAGGTTCAGCCCGGTGCCGCCGGCCTTGAGCGAGACAAGGAAGACGCACGGCTCGGGATCCTCCTGAAATCCCGCCACGACCTGCTCGCGCTTGGTGGTCGCGCCGGTGAGCGTGTGGAAGCGGACGCCGCGCGCCTTCAGCGCCACCTGCAGCAACTTCAGGCACTGCACGAACTGCGAGAAGACGAGCACCTTGTGCCCTTCGGCGAGCAGCGGCTCGAGCAACTCGAACAGCCCCTCGAACTTGCCCGAGGTGAGGTCCGGACGACCGCCGACCAGCGCCGGGTGGCAACAGATCTGGCGCAGGCGGGTGAGGGCCGCGAGGATGTTGAGGCGCTCCTTGTTGAGACCGCCCGGCGCGCCGCTGGCCTGGCGCAACAGGGTGCGGCTGCGCGACAGCTCGGCGAGGTAGAGTTGGCGCTGCTCGCCGGTGAGCTCGCAGTCGCGCCGCTCCTCGATACGCGGCGGCAGCTCCGGCGCGACGGCGCGCTTGGTGCGGCGCAGCAGCACCGGGCGCAGCTTGGCGGCGAGCAGCGCCCGCACGTGCTGCGGCGCGTCGGGGCGGTCGACGTTGCGCACGAAGGCCGCCCGGCTGCCGAGGTAGCCCGGGTTGACGAACGCCATGATGCTCCACAGATCGAGGGCGCGGTTCTCCAAGGGCGTGCCGGTGAGGGCCAGGCGATAGCGCGCCCGCAGCGCCAGGGCAGCGCGGGCAACGGCGGCGTCGGGATTCTTGATGAACTGCGCTTCGTCGAGGATGGCGGCGCGCAGCGCGACGGTTTTCCATTCCTCGATGTCGCGGCGCAGGAGCGCATAGGTGGTGATCACCAGGTCGTGCGCCGGCACCGCCTCGCGCTGCAGGTGGCGCTCCTTGCCGCTGGTCAGCAGCAGGATGCGCAGGTCGGGCGTGAAGCGCTCCGCCTCGCGGGCCCAATTGTGCACCACCGAGGCCGGACAGACGACCAGCGTCGGACCGCCGGCGGGATCCTCGGTGCGCAGATGCAGCAGCCAGGCCAGCGCCTGCACGGTTTTGCCGAGGCCCATGTCGTCGGCCAGGACGGCGCCGATGCCGAGCTCGCCGGCATGGGCGAGGAAGTCCAGGCCCTGCTTCTGGTACAGGCGCAGGTCCGCCCGCAGCCCCGGTGGCAGCGGCACCGGCAGGACGCCGGGCGAGGCCTCGATGCGCGCCCGCAGCGCCTCGACCGCGGCCAGCGTCTCGGGATCAATGCCGAGACGGGCGAGGTGGGCGAGCCCTTCGACCGACGCCCCGGCCAGCTGCCAGAGGCTCAGGCGCTGCTCGCCGTCGCCGAGGGCGAGGCCGATGTCGGCGAGCAGCTCCGCCGCCTCGTCGTGCTCCTCGACGATGTCGCGCCGCACCCAGCCGCCGTCGAGCTTGACGAAGCGGCCGCTGGCGACGCGCAGCGCGGCGAGGTCGTCCTCGCTCAGGCGCAGGCCCTCGGCTTCCCACTCGGCCGAGACGGTCAACCAGTCGACGCCGGTGGCGCGCACGCGCAGGCTGGGCGCACCGCTGCGCGCCGCCCCCAGCAAGCGGCGCAGGCGGGCGGTGCCGAACCAGGCGACGCCGGCCGGACGCTGATCCCAGGCCTCGGCGAGCGCCTCGAGCGTGCGTCGCGAGGCGCGCGTCCACCAGCCCGGCGCCTCGCCGTTCTCGAAACCGGCGCGCGCCGCGCTGGCGAGCGGCAGCAGCAGCAGCCAGGCGGTGAGCGGCGCGACATCGTCGTTGTCGGGCACCTCGATCCACGCCTCCCCGGCCGGCAGCGGCGCGGCCTCACCCCCCCGCAGCAGCGTCGCGGCCGGCGCCGCGGCGGCGAAGGCCGCCAGGTCGGCGGCCAGTCCCGGCCCGCTCGGCCGTTCGACGCGCGTCCAGCCGCGTTCTGGCGTCAGCTCGAAGACGACGCCGCCCGGCGACGGGAGGGCCGGATTCCATGCCGTGCGGCCGCTGCGCGCAAACACCCGCACATGCAGCCAGTCATCAGCCCGCAGATCGAGCGCCGCCGAGGGCGCCACGGGGTGCACGCGCGTATGCGCGGCGAGCGTCTCGCGCAGGTGCGGAAATGCCTCCGCCAGGGTGCGCACCAGCGCCGCCCGCTCGCCGCGCGGCACCGGCAGGGCGCCGGCCTGCTCGAAGCGCTCGCGCAGCGCCGGTGGCGGCTCGTCGGCAATCGCCGTGACGACGCCATCGGCAATGACCACGCTCGCGGCGCCGCCGCTGGCGCCGGCCGGCACGTAGGCGACGCTGGCTAGGGCGCGTTCGCGCCCGTCGATCCAGCGCACGCGCAGATCGAGATCGAGACGGTCCTCGCCGCTGACGCAGACCGGCACGATGCGCGCTTCGCTGCCGGCGACGCGCAGCGGGTCGCCGGGCGCGACGCCGGCGCGCTGCGCCAGGTCGGGTTCGAGGCCAGCGCCCCACACCGCGACGCCGGCGGCGGCGGCGCGCTCGAGCAGCGCGGCGGCGCGCGGCACCAGCAGGCGGACGCCGTTCCAATCCCCCGCCGCTGCCTGGGCGTGGTCGCCGAGCCATTGCAGCAGGCTGGTCTGCTCGGGCGGGAAGAGCGTGCCGTCGCGCAGGCTCTCGGTGCGCAGCGCCTGCAGCTGTGGCAGCGTGCGCGGCGCATCGTGCACACGCGGCGTCGTCAGGCGCACCTCGAAGGAGATGCCAGGCGCCCCGCCGTTCCCCGCCTGCAGCCCGAGGACCAGCCGCAGGCGGCGCGGCGGGTGGGCGCCGCGCTGGCGCGCCCAGTCGAGCAGCGCCGCGGCGGTGGCGGCGCGCTCGCGGTCATGGAAGCGGTCGGCGACGTCGCCGCGCTGCAGGTACGGCTGCAACGCCGGCGGCGTCCAGCCGCCGGTGGCGTCGCTGATCGCCTCGACGAGGCGCCAGCAGCGGGTGTCTGGATCGGGCTCGCGCAGCAGGTCCTCGAGCGGCGGCCCATACGCCGTCAGCTCCGATGCCGGCGCCCCGACCAGCAATTCGTCGAGCGCCGCCTGGCGCTCCCACAGCGGTCGGGCGGTGCGCAGAACCTGCAGTGGATCGGCGAGATCGGCGATGTCGCTGTCGGGCGCGCCGCCCTCGAGGATCACCCAGGCGACGGCGAAGGCATGCTCGCAGCCGCCGCCGCGGGGACACGAGCACTGGTGCACCCACCCCGGCGCCTCCCACGCCCAGCGCGTCTCCACACTGGGACTCCCAGCCTCGGAGTGCGCAGCGCCGCCGACGAGCGCGTCGATGCGGTCGAGGTCGACGTGCCGCAGGGTAACGAGGTCGTCGTCCGCGTCGCGCGCGCCACGCTGCTGCACGCCCTGCTCGAATAATTCGAGGGCGTCGCGCAGGGCCGCGAGCCGGTCATCTGAGAGTGAAGTGGCGGGCAATCGACCCACCATCCCACACGGCGTTGCAGGTCACAACGGGGAGGTGAGCGCTTCGCTGGCGGCCCACAGACGGCGCGCCGCCGCCGCGTCCTGTCCGGCCCGCGACGGGGTCTTCTCGCGGCACTTGGCGAAGTAGCGCCCGCTGACACCGGCCACGGCGTCCGCACTGGCCAGGTGGATCGACGTGGCCGCGCCGTCGTCGGGGCTGCGGAAGAAGGGCCGCAGTAAGCGGATCAGCGCGCGCGCCCAGGGGCCGTTGTTGGTGCCGAGCCGGGTGGCGACGGCGCCGGGGTGGAGGCTGTTGACGGTCACGCCGCTGCCGGCGAGACGGCGCGCCAGCTCGACGGTGAACAGCAGATTGGCGAGCTTCGACTGGCCGTAGACCCGCATCGTCTTGTAGCGGCGTTCGTTCTGCAGGTCATCGAAATCGAGCGGCGCGAACTTGTGTGCCTCCGAGGCGACGTTGACGATACGCGCCGGGGCGCTGGCCTGCAGGCGCTCGAGCAGCAGGGTCGTGAGGAGAAAATAGGCCAGGTGGTTGACCGCGAAGGTGGCCTCGAGGCCGTCGGGCGTCAGGCGGCGCTGCAGGTTGACGACGCCGGCGTTGTTGACCAGCACGTGCAGGGGGCGGCCGCTGGCGAGGAACTCGGCGGCGGCGCGCCGCACCTCGGCCTGCACCGCCAGGTCGGCGAGGAGCAGATCGGCGCGCCCGCCGGCGGCACGAATCTCCCGCACCACCGCCTCGCCGCGCTCGCGGTCGCGGCACAGCAACACCAGGTCCGCACCCAGGGCGCCCAGCCCCAGCGCAGTGGCGCGCCCGATCCCGGACGTCGCACCGGTGATCAGGCAGGTGCGTCCCTGCATGCTGGTCATCACGTCGGGTGGAGTGGCGTCGCCTGGAGGGAGCCGCCCGCCCCGGCCTGCGGCACCGGCTGGCCGGTCAGCCACGCCTCCAGCATGGCGTTCACCGTCTCCGGCGCTTCCTGCTGCACCCAGTGCGACACGCCCGGCAGGTAGCGCAGCGTCAGGTCCGCCACCCACTGCTCGGTGCCGTAGGTCGTCTCCTTGCAGAGCGCGACATCCTCCTCGCCCCAGAGCAGCAGCGTCGGTGTCTCGATCCGCGGGTAGCCGAGGGCGCGCTGCCGTTCGGCGCCGCCGCCGATGCCGTGCGCGCGGTAGTAGTTGAGCATCGCCGTCAAGGCGCCGGGGCGCGCGGCGTTATCGCGATAGACGCGCAGGACCTCGTCGGGGAAGCGCGACTTGTCGATCGCCGAGGCGCGGAAGGCTTCACCGATGGCGCGGCAGCCGCGCGCCCGCAGCAGCGCCTCGGGCAGGCGCGGCAGTTGAAAGAGCACTGCGTACCAGGAACGCCGCCGCTGCTTCCAGGTGCGCAGCTCGCGCTCGAAGCCGGCCGGATGGGGGATGTTCATGATCACCAGCCGCGCCAGCGGGCGCGGCCGGCGCATGGCGAAGAGCCAGGCGATGACGCCGCCCCAGTCGTGCGCGATCAGCACCGTCTCGCGCGCGCCGGCGGCGTCGATCAGACCGGCGACGTCGTCGAGCAGCCGCTCGATGGCGTAGTCGCGCACCTGCGTCGGCCGATCGCTGGCCCCATAGCCGCGCAGATCGGGCGCCCAGGCGCGGTAGCCGAGCCGCGCCAGCAACGGCAGCTGGTGGCGCCACGAGTAGCCGCACTCGGGGAACCCATGCAGGCAGAGCGCCAGGCGATCGCCGCTGCCGCACTCGGCGACCTGGAACTCGAGCCCGTTGGCGGCGACCCGGCGCTGCGTGATCGGCGCGCTCATCGCAAGCGTTCGCGGAATAGGCCGAGGACCCGATCGAGCGCCGCCCGCGTCGGATGGCCGGCCTCATCCACCAGGTCCGTGGTGAGCACCGAGTGTGCCCGGCGCGTCAGGCCGTGCGGGTTCCCCGGGCCCGAGTCGATCTCGATGCCCTCGAAGCCGGCGCCGAGCTCGCGCCGCAGCGTCGCGAAGCGCTGCGGCGGACAGAGCGGATCGTGGGTGAACTTGAGGCCCAGCACCGTGCAGCCGCCGGCGGCCCGCTGCTTGACCACCGCCAACTGCTCGTCCGAGACGTGCAGCGCGCCGCGCTGCGCGGCGGTGAGGCCGAAGGGGAGCGACGGTTGGCTCAGCACCGGCGCCATGACGGTCTCATCGACCATCAGCGCCAGGGCGAAGTTGCCGGTGATGCACATGCCGACGGCGCCAACGCCGGGCCCGCCGCACTCGCCGTGCGCCTGCCGGCACAGCGCCCGCAGCCACTCGGTGAGCGGACTCGCCTGACGGCTCGCCAGCACCGCGAACTCGCGGCTGATGCAGGCGCGCGCCATCTGCCCGAGCAGGTAGCCGTTGGAGATCGGGCGGCCGGGGTCGCCGAACAGGTGCGGCAGATAGACCCGAAAGCCGTCGGCCGCGACGCGCCGCGCGAACGCCGCCACCTGCGGCGTGATGCCGGGGATCTCGTGCATGACCACGACGCCTGGCCCCTCGCCGCGCGTGTAGACGGTGCGCGCCGCGCCGCCAGGGTCGAAGGTGAAGGAGTCGAAGCCGTCCAGCGCCATGCCCGGGCTCAATGCCCGAGGCGCCGCCGCGGAGCAACCCAACGACACGGGCGGACGCGGCTATGCCGCGCTGCGTTCGATGCGGCGCGGCACAGTCGCGCCCGCCACCGTCCGCGTCGTCACCCAGACGCCCAGCAGCACCAGTGCGCCGCCGGCGAGCTGCGAGGCGAGCAGCGGCTCGCCGAGCAGCAGCGCCGAGAGCAGCGCGGTCAATACCGGCACCAGGTAGACGAAGACCACCGTGCGACCGACGCCGACCGCGTGCACGCCGGCCAGGAAAAGCTGCCCGGCCAGCACCGAGGATGCGACCACCATGAACAGCAGCGCCCCCACCGCCCCGGCCGACGCCCGTGCGAGCTGGGCGAAGGGCGCCTCGGGAATGGCAATGAGCAGCGTCACCAGGCTGCCGAGACCGTAGACGAGGGCGTTGGTGACCGAGTGCGGCAGGCGTGCCACGGCGAAGCGCGAGGCGAGGTTGAAGGCCGCCCACAGCGCCGCGGCGGCGAGGGCGAGCAGATCGCCGCGGCGCGCCGCCGCCAGGCTGGCGAGCACCGCCAGGTCGCCGTGCGTGATCACCACCGCCGCGCCGGCGAGCGCGATCGCAACGCCGGCGAGGGCGCGCCCGCTGAGCGGCTCGCCGACCAGCGGCGCCAGCAGCACCGTCAGGGCGGGGTTGAGCGCGATGAGCAGCGAGGCGTTGGTAGAGCTGGTCTGCTGCAGCGCCGCCATGAACGTCCATTGATAGAGTACGCCGCCGGCCATCACCATCACCGCCAGCGGCAGCAACGCGCCGCGCACATCGGCGGCGCCGCGCGCCCGCCAGGCGAAGGGCAGCAGCAGCAGCGCCGCCATCAGATGGCGCAACCCCGCCGCCGACAGCGGCGTCAACTCGGCCAGCACCACCTTGCCGGCGATGAACGCCGCCGCCCAACACAGGCTGGCGAGACAGAGCCCCGCATAGGCGCGCTCGGTGGACGACATGCGCTGGCTGCTATCAGCCCGCCGGGCTGCGCTGCGAGTCGCTGCGACGGCAGTGGAAACAATGGCGCCGCCGCACCGCCCGGCCTCGTGGAGGGCGCCGCTCCGTCGGCGCCTGTTGAATGGGGCCGCCGCGACACACTGCAACAGGCGCCGACGGAG
>JANNRA010000159.1:0-8666 GCA_031401035.1 bacterium
CGTGCCCGAGGTGGTGATGCCTGTCAGAACGCGAACAGCAGTCATGAAATAAGCGGGAGATGAATGAAACGGTTGGGCAGTTTACGCGAGCGATTTGGGCTAACCCCGAATTGTCGCAACGCGCGTTTGTAGTCAGCGAGCCTGATGCTCACAAGGAGATTCAGATGATCCGCGCATTCGCTGTACTGGCCGCTCTACTGCTGACCAGCGTTGCCCACGCGCGCCACGCGCCGCAGGTCGATATGTCGCTGCGTGACCTCGACAGCGGCGCGGTGCTGCCGGTGTACTGGAGCGGTGGTCGAGCCCATGTGCCGGGCACGCCTGGCCATCGTTACGCGGTGGTGTTGGAGAATCGCAGCGCCGAGCGCGTGTTGGCGGTGCTCTCGATCGATGGTGTCAACCCGGTGACTGGCGAAACCGCCAATCCTGCACAGTCCGGCTATGTGTTGGCACCGTGGCAGCGCACCGAAGTGCGCGGCTGGCGCAAAGACCTGTCCAGCATCGCCGAGTTCGTATTTACCGATTTGGGCGACAGCTATGCCGCACGCACAAATCGCCCAGGTAACGTCGGTGTGATTGGGGTGGCGGTATTCAACGAGCGCCAGATCGTGCCGCGTTATGACCCGCCGCAATACTTTGACGAGGACGATTATGGCAATGGCGACTACAAGCGTGACGCCCGCCCGGCAGCACCCAGTGCCGGTGCCTCTGCGCAAGAGCTCCGGGAACCCGAGTGCGGCCGCCGCGATCCACAGGTCGACCAGCAGGGCCGTGGCGACGACCTGGACGACATACAGCATCACGAACGGGCTTGCCGCGCCGCCGGTGCGGATGATCAACAGTGTGATCAGCAGCACATCGGCGACGATCGCCAGCGCGGTGATGGTGCGCAGGGCGCGGCCGCGCGCGACGCACCACTGGTTGAGGGCGTTGACGGCGGCGGCCGCCGCGGCGGCGAACAGGCACGGGAGCGGCGCCGCGAGGGCGCCGAGATGCCAGGCCAGGGCGGCGAGCAGCGAGAATCCCCCGACCGCCAGCCACCGCACCAGGATCGCCCACCGCAGGTGGGGACGGTGCGCCGGCGCGGTGATGTCTCGCAGCGGACGCAGGTGCATGACTCAGCGCTGCCGCGGCGATTCCTTGACACCCACCGAGCGCGGGCCTAGTTTTTTCTCGTCCCGCGCCGAGATTCGTCGCGCCGTACCAAATAATTCGGGTGGTCCGGCGTCGAAGGGTGTGCCGCCGTCGGCACATCCCTCCTTACAACCCGTCATCGCACGTCCTCACGCCGGGTACCCACACAAGTGATCGACATAGTGTTCACGACCGATTCCCACTGCAGCGCATCCGCAGCCGCCCGCCAATCACGGCGCGGTCACGATCCGGCGCAGGCATGCGGGGCACGGCCGCGACCGAAGCAGGATTGAGGTGAACGGCATGGCGGGCGACGACCGGGACGGGCAGAAGTCATCATTCAAAGTGCAGGACCGGCGCCGCTTCTCGGCCAGCGGCGACGCGCGTGAGGAGAGCGCCGACAGCGCCGAGGCGGAGGCGCCGCAGGTGGCGCCGGCCGTCCCCCTCGCCGCCCCGCCGCCGCTGGACGAGGCGGCGGGCACTGATGCGGCCGGGGCCGCCCGGGCGGCCGCCTCCTATGCGGCGGCCGGCGAGACCCCCGAGATCACCTTCGCGACGGTGGTCATCAGCTTCCTGACCCAGGCCCTGGCGCTGCTCGGCGAGATTCCCGATCCCGTCGACGGCTCGACCGAGGTCGATCTCGAGGGGGCGCGCCAGTTCATCGACATCCTCGGCATCCTCGAGGACAAGACCCGCGGCAACCTCGATCCCCATGAGGGCGCCCTCCTCGAGCGCGCCCTCTACGATCTGCGCATGAAATTCGTCGAGCGGTCGCACGGCCGCTGATCCCCCCGATCACCAACCCCCGTCCCACACAGCAGTCACAACCTGATCCTGATGATGATGAGGAGAATCACCATGTATCCGTCGTCGCGCCAGCGTCGCGCCCGCGCCGCGCTGCGCACCGCTCTTGCCCTCGCCGCGGTCGCGGTGCTCGACACCTCGGCCCCCGCTCACGCCATCCGCTTCTGGGGCGCCGATGAAGCCACCCCAGCGGCGCCGGGAGAAACGCCGACCGACGCGGCCGCTGCCGGCGACGCCCCTGGCAACGCCCCGCTCGCGGCGGCGTCGCAGAGCCTGGCTGCCTCACTGCCTAATTTCGCCGATCTGGCCGAGCACCTGCGTCCGGCGGTGGTGAACATTTCCACCACCTCGCCAGCCGAAGCCCCGATGGGCATGGGGCCGCGCCAGTTCGGCGGCCCGGGCGGCCCGGGTGGGCCCGGTGGTCCGGGCGGACAAGGCGGGCCGGGCGGACCGGGCGGCGGCGACCCCAACCGCGAGTTCTGGGAACCGTTCGAACGCTACTTCGGCGGCCAACAGCCGCGCCAGCAGAAGCAGCGCAGCCTCGGCTCGGGGTTCGTCATCGACCGCGAGGGCCTGATCGTCACCAACAACCATGTGGTCGAGAATGCCGACGAGATCATCGTCCAGACCTCGAGCGACAAGGAGTACAAGGCCAAGGTCATCGGGCGTGACCCGAAGACCGATCTGGCGGTGATCAAGATCGAGCCGAACGGCGAGCAACTGACGCCGGTGACGCTGGGTGATTCCGACCGCCTGCGAGTCGGCGAATGGATCTTCGCCATCGGCAACCCGTTCGGTCTGAGCAACACGGTGACCGCCGGCATCGTCAGCGCCAAGAGCCGCTTCATCGGCCAGGGCAGCTACGACGACTTCATCCAGACCGACGCCGCCATCAACCCCGGCAACTCCGGCGGCCCGCTGGTCAATCTCAAGGGCGAGGTGGTGGGCATCAACTCCGCCATCTTCAGCCGCTCCGGCGGCAACATCGGCATCGGCTTCGCGATCCCGATCAACCTCGCCAAGGAGCTGATCCCGCAGCTCAAGGAGAAGGGCAAGGTGACGCGCGGCTGGCTCGGCGTCTACATCCAGAAGGTCACGCCGGAGATCGCCGAGACGCTCAAGCTCGACGGCCCGCACGGCGCCCTGGTGGCCGACGTCATGGACGACACGCCGGCGGGCGAGGCGGGGATCGAAGTCGGCGACGTCATCGTCGCCTTCGACGGCAAGCCGGTGAAAGAATCGACCGACCTGCCACTGATCGTCGCCCGCACGCCGATCGGCGACTCGGCCGAGGTGACGCTGATGCGCGACGGCGTCGAGAAGCGGGTGACCGTGAAGATCGGCGAGCTCCGCGACGAGGAAGTCGCGGTCGCCTCCGGCAGTCCCTCCGAGCTCGGCCTGGCGGTGCAGAACCTGACGCCGGAAATCGCCGAGAGCCTCGGCATCGACGCCAAGACCAAGGGCGTCGTGGTCGCCGGCGTCGAGCCGGGCAGCGCCGCCGACGAGGCGGGCCTGCAGCGCGGCGACGTGGTGCTCGAGGTCAACCGCAGCGCGGTTCCGAACGAGGGCGCCTATCGCAAGGCGCTCAAGTCGGTCGACAAGGCCAAGTCGGTGCTGTTGCTGGTGCGGCGCGGCGACAACACCATCTTCATGGCGCTGAAGCCGCCCAAGGACGAGTAGGCGCGGCGGGGGAGCGGCGATCATCGTCGCCACTCCCCCGCGTGGTCGCCACTCCCCCGCGTGCCGCGGTGGCCTGCGTGCGCCGCCTCCTGCTGCCTCTCGGCATCGCCGGGCTGGTGCTCGGCGTTGGCGCCGCCGCCCTGGCGTTCCCCTCGCTGCGCGCGCTCGACGCGCAGGTGGTGGAGAAGTTCAACGGCCGGCGCTGGGACTTCCCATCGCGCATCTTCGCCGACGCCTTCGAGGTCTACCCGGGCCTGAACGTCGACGCCGCCGGCTTCGCCGATCGCCTGCAGCGGCTCGACTATCGCGCCGCGCCGCCGGGCGACGCCGAGGCGCCGGCGGCGCCACGCACCGGCGAGTTCCGCCGCACGCCCGACGGGCTCGAGATCGGGCTGCGCGGCGCCGCCACGGCAGGGCGGCCGAGCGCGCCGCGGCCCGTCCGGCTGGCGCTCCAGGACGGCGTCGTCGTCGGCATGCGCGAGCTCGGCGGCGGCGAGGAGCTGTACTCCCTGCAACTCGAACCGGAGGTCATCGGCGGGCTCTACGACGTCGCCTGGGAGGAGCGACGCGAGGTGGCGCTGGCGACGCTGCCGCCGCTGCTGGTGAAGGCGGTCCTGCTCACCGAGGACCGCCGCTTCGCCTCGCACCATGGTCTGGATCCGATCGGCATCGCGCGGGCGGGGCTCGCCAACCTGCGCGCCGGCGGCGTCGTGCAGGGCGGGTCGACGCTGACGCAGCAGCTGATGAAGAACTTCTTTCTCAGCGAGGACCGCACCTGGCGCCGCAAGGCGGTCGAGGCGGCGATGGCCATCCTCGCCGAACGCCGCTACACGAAGGACGAGATCCTCGAGGCCTACCTGAACGAGATCTACCTCGGGCAGAACGGCGCGCAGGGTGTCTTCGGGGTCTGGGAAGCGTCGCGTTTCTATTTCGGCCATGCCCCCGAGGAGCTCACCATCGGCGAGATCGCGCTGCTCGCCGGTCTCATCCGGGCCCCCAACACCAACTCCCCGTATCGCGCCCCGGCGACGGCGCGGGCGCGGCGCGACGTCGTCCTCGGCCTGCTGCACGAGGCCGGCGCGATCGACGACGCGCAGCGCGCGGCGGCACGCGCCGAGCCGCTGCGCGCCGCGCCCGCGCGCGGCGCGGCGAACGCGGCGCCCTACTTCGTCGACTTCCTGCGCGACGAGTTGCAGAGCGCCTACCCGCCGGCCCTGCTCACCTCGCAGGGCCTCGGCATCTACACCAGCGTCGATCTGTCGCTGCAGCAGGCGGCGGTCGAGGCAGTACGCGACGGACTCGCCCGACTCGAGCGCCGCCACCCGCGCCTGCGGCACGACCCGTCGCGCCCGGTGCAGGCGGCGCTGATCGCGGTGCGGCCGCACACCGGCGGCGTCGTCGCCATGGTCGGCGGGCGCGACTACGCCGCCTCGCAATTCAACCGCGCCACGCAGGCGCGCCGGCAGCCGGGCTCGGTGTTCAAGCCGCTGGTCTTCCTCGCCGCCTTCGACGCTGCGCAGCAGGGCGGCGCGCCGCTGACGGCAATCAGCCAGCTCGAGGATGCGCCGTTCGACTGGCGCTACGACGGCCGTGTCTGGCGCCCGGACAACTACGGCGGCCGCTATCTCGGCGCCGTATCGGCGCGCAGCGCGCTGGAGCAGTCGCTCAACGCCGCCACGGCACGCCTGGCCGAACAGGTCGGCCTGCCGGCGGTCCTCGACACGGCGCGGCGCGTCGGCATCACCAGCCCGCTGCCGGCGCTGCCGGCCGTGGTGCTCGGCGCCGCCGAGGTGACCCCGTTCGAGATCGCCCAGGCCTATGCCGTCATCGCCAACCAGGGCCTGCACGCCGCGGCGCGGGCGGCCAGCAAGGTCGTCGACCGGCAGGGACAACTGGTCGAGCGCCACAGCCTGGCGGTGCAGCAGGTGGTCAGCCCCGAGGCCGCCTTTCTCGTCACCCACCTGATGCGCGGCGTGCTCGACCGGGGCACCGGCGCGGGCGTCCGCGAGCTCGGGTTCCGGCGCCCGGCGGCGGGCAAGACCGGCACCACCAACGACGGGCGCGACGCCTGGTTCGCCGGCTTCACGCCCGACCTCGTCGCCGTGGTGTGGGTCGGCTTCGACGACGGCGCACCGCTCGGCCTGACCGGCGCCGAAGCGGCGGTGCCGATCTGGACCGCGTTCATGAGCCGTGCCACCGCCGCGACGCCGCCGGCCGACTTCCGTCCGCCGACCGGTGTTGCCTTGGTGCGGATCGACCCGTACACCGGGGGGGTCGCCACCGCGCAGTGTCCCGCCGCCTTCGTCGAGGCGTTCGCGCGCGGCACCGAGCCCACCGCGCCATGCCCCGCGCACACCACCACCGCCCCCCCTCCTGCGCCCGCCCTGTCGTGGCGGGACTGATCCTGTTGCTGACGGGCCTGGCGGCCTGCGCGCCGCAGCGCCAGCCGCTACCGCTCGATCCTGATGGGGGTCCGCCGCTGGTCGTCGAGCCGCCGCCGCGAGCCGTCGCCGACGAGCCCGAGGCGGCCGCGGTCGAGGCCGGCACCGGATTGATCGAGGAGGCGCTGTTGCCCGAGGAACCGGTCACCGCGGCGACTACGCCGACGCCGCCCGCAGGCGCCGCGGCGATGGGCACCGTCGGCACCGGCACCGCGGCGAGCGCCAGCCCGACGCCGGATCAGTGGGCGACCGCCCCGTCGCCGCTCGCCGCGCTGCGACCCGGCACGCCGCCCAACGTCGCCGCGGCGACGCGGCTGGCCGAGGCGGCGCGCCTGCGCCTGACGGCCGGCGACGACGCCGTTGCGCTCGAACAGCTCGAGCGCGCCATCGCCATCGACGGCAGCAATCCGTACGCCTACTTCTTTCTCGCCACCCTGCACCTGCGCCACCGCACCTACGACCAGGCCATCGCCTTCGCCGATCGCGCCGCCAGCCTGAGCGAGCCGGCCGCGCCCGAATGGGCCAGCCGCGCCTACGCGCTGCAGGGCAGCGCCTACGAATCGGTCGGGCGCTTCGTCGACGCGCGCGCCGCGTACGGGCGCGCCGTGCGCGCGGCGCCCGACAACGCCGCCGCGCAGGCCGGACTGGCGCGCGTCGGCGGTGGGACGGCGCCGTGAGGCTGCTGGCACTGGAGAGCTCGTGCGATGACACCGCCGCCGCGGTGCTCGAGGACGGCGTCGTGCGCTCGTCGATCGTCGCCTCGCAGGACGCCG
Source organism: bacterium (assembly GCA_031401035.1). Lineage (GTDB taxonomy): Bacteria > Desulfobacterota > Binatia > HRBIN30 > CADEER01 > JANNRA01. Next base: position 6,833 of record JANNRA010000159.1, read on the forward strand.
TGCACCGCGACTACGGCGGCGTCGTCCCCGAACTCGCCTCGCGCAGTCACATGCGCGCCATCATCCCGACCATCGAACGGGCCTTGGCCGAGGCCGGCACCACCCTCGACGGCATCGACGCCGTCGCCGCCACCTACGGCCCGGGTCTGGTCGGCTCCCTGCTGGTCGGCCTGTGTACCGGCAAAGCCATCGCCTACGCGCGGCGGCTGCCGTTTCTCGGCGTCAACCACCTCGAGGGCCACCTGCTGTCGGTGCGCCTCGATGCCCCGGTGGCGTTCCCCTACGTCGCACTGCTGGCATCCGGCGGCCACACCAGCCTCTACCTGGCGCGCGGGCTGGGCGACTATGCGCTGCTCGGCGCGACGCGCGACGACGCCGCCGGCGAGGCCTTCGACAAGGTCGCCAAGGTGCTCGGTCTCGGCTACCCAGGCGGCCGAGTGCTCGACGAACTGGCGCGCCGCGGCGACCCCGCCGCCGTGCGCTTCCCGCGCGCGCGCCTCAGGCCGATTGGGCCGCAGCGCCGCTTCGACTTCAGCTTCAGCGGCATCAAGACCGCCGTCGCCCTGCACGTGCGCGAGCACGGTGCCGACACGGCGGCGCATGCCGATATCGCCGCCAGCTTCCAGGAGGCGGCGGTGGACATGCTGCTCACCACCGCCTTTGCCGCCGTCGCCGCCTGCGGCGCGCCGCGCCTGGTCATCGCCGGCGGCGTCTCGGCCAACTCGCGCCTGCGCGCCCGCGCCGCCGCGGCGGCCGAGGCGGCCGGCGTCGAGGTGATCATCCCGTCGCTGCGGTACTGCACCGACAACGCCGCCATGATCGGCCTGGCCGCACACGAACACCTCGCCCGCGGCGAGCGCGACGACCTGACGCTCAACGCCGCCGCCGTCGCCGATCTCTGCGCGCCGCGCCGGCCGGCTGGCGCGGCAGAGCGACGCGACGGTGTCGACAGCGCATGACCGGCCCGTTCGCGCGCAAGCGCTTCGGACAACACTTCCTCGTCCAGACCGGCATCGCCGAGCGCATCGTCGCCCTGGCCGGTCTCGGCGAGGGCGCCAGCGTGCTCGAGATCGGCCCCGGGCGCGGCGCCCTCACCGACGGGTTGGCGGCGGCGAGCCGACGCCTGGTGCTGGTGGAAGTGGACCGCGACCTCGTCGCTGGCCTGCGCCAACGCTGGGCGGAGACACCGACGGTAGAGATCGTCGAGGCCGACATCTTACGCGTCGATCTCGCCGCGCTGCTCGGACCCGACGCGCCGGTCGTGGTCGTCGCCAATCTGCCCTATAACGTGTCGACCCCGGTGCTGATGCAGCTCCTCGGCACACCGGAGCTGTTCACGCGGCTGGTCCTGATGCTGCAGCGCGAGGTCGCCGAGCGGCTGTGCGCGGGGCCGGGCAGCAAGACCTACGGCAGCCTGTCGGTGGTGGTGCAGGTGATGGCCACGGCGCGCATCGCCCTGCGCGTCCCGCCGGGCGCCTTCGTGCCGCGGCCGAAGGTGGACTCAGCCGTGGTCGTCATCGAGCCGCACCGCCCGGTCGCCCTCGATGCGCGGCGGCGGCAGGCACTGCGCGTCGTCGTGCGCACCGCCTTCTCGCGCCGACGCAAGCAGCTGGCCAACGTCATCGCGCCCCTCACCTCCGACGCGCCGGCGGTGCTGGCGTCGCTCGGCCTCGATCCGCAGGCGCGGCCGGAGACGCTCGCCCCGGCCGACTTCGTCCGCCTGGCGGACGCGCTGCGGCCATGACGGCGTGCAACGCACACCGTGGAGGGCGCCGCTCCGTCGGCGCCTGTTGGATCGGGCATCCGCGACACTCTGCAACAGGCGCCGACGGAG
>JANNRA010000160.1:0-17412 GCA_031401035.1 bacterium
CTCGTCGCGCTCGGCCGGCAGATCGAGCATGACCAGCCCGGTGTGTTCGACCGGCACGGTGTGGATGGCCTTCCAGGCGCCGATCACCAGCAGCGTGTCGCCGACGCGCAGCGTCTCCTCCAGCAGGCCGCGTGCATGCGCGACGCCGCCGCGCCGCAGCCCGATCACCGTCAGGTCGTGGCGGCTGCGGAACTCGGCCGCGAGCAGGGTCTGGCCGACCAGTTCCGAGTCGGCGGACAGCATCACCTCGGCCATGCCGAGATCCTGCGAGCGATCGCTGAAGTAGGCGCCGGTGAGCGGCACCTTCTCGAGCGCGAAGCGCTGCCGCAGCGCCTCGACGTCGAGCGCATAGGCAGTATGAGCTGGCGATTTCACATAACGCGCGGTCTCGGACGGGGCGGCGGCCGGGTCCCCGACCGACCGATGACGCTCCGAGCGCGGGGCGCGAGGCACGGACAAGGGTGCCGAGGCCCGGGCTGGAACGCGACGGTGTACGTCGCCAGCGAGATCCACGACCCGCACCGCAACATCCCGCGCTCGCTCTTCGTCGGCCTCGGCCTGTGCACGCTGATCGACCTGGCGGTGAACCTCGCGTATCTCTACGCCCTGCCGATGGCGCAGTTGCGCGGCAATGCGCGCGTCGGCGAGGCCGCCACGACGGTCTTCTTCGGCGGCGCCGGCGGCAGCGTCGGCGCGCTGCTCATCCTCGCCTCGATCCTCAGCTGCCTGAACGCGACCATCCTCGTCGGCCCGCGCATCGCCTACGCGATGGCGATCGACCGGCTGTTCTTCGCCGGCGTCGATCGCGTCCACGTCGCCTACCAGACCCCGCACATCGCCATCCTGGTGCAGGCCGGCACCGCCATCGCGCTGATCGTCGTCCTGCGGAGCTTCCCGAGCGTGCTCGACTACACCACCTTCGCCATCGTGCTGGCGACGATGGCCGACACCACGGCGCTCTACGCCCTGCGTCGCCGCCAGCCCGACCGGCCGCGCCCCTACCGCGCCTGGGGTTACCCGCTGGTGCCGGCGCTGTACCTGGTCGCCAACGCCGGCATCGCCTTCGCCTTGCTGCGCGGCCGCCCGCTCGAGTGCGCCATCGCCCTGGCCGTCGCCGCCAGCGGCCTGCCCTTCTACCTGTGGTTTGCGCGCGCGCAGCGCCGATCAGCCGCGGGATGAGATGATCGGGCTTCCTCCGGCGCCGCAGGACTGCGACGACCAGGACGGGTCATCAAGGGAGATCAGCGGTTGGGAACGGATGCCGGCGGAGGACGAGCAGGCGCCGTCCGCGGGCATCCGCGATCACTCGCAGCGGACGCCGCTGGCCTTCAACGTGCACGTGTCGGCGGCGTCGGTGAAGCAGCGCCCACCGACGCGAACCGTCACCGTGCTGGCGTTTCCCAGGAACGCCGGCACGTTCAACGCCTGCGCCTTGACGCGATACTTCACCGTCTTCTGATCCGACTTCACCGCGAACTTCGCCAGCTTGACGCCGCCGTGCGCGAGCATCGGATCCGAGAACTTGAAGCTGCGGCCGCTGGCCGTGCCCTGGAAGCCCCCCGCCGGGATGGTCGCTTCCCAATAGGCCCCCGCCGCGTCCGTGACCTGGATCGTCACCGCTTCCTGGTCGGGCGCGATGCCGACCCCCGCCGGCAGCACGAAGGTCCCACCCGTCAGCAGCTTGTCGCGCGCCACCAGGTCCTTGAGCTGCACCTTCGTGCGTTGCGTCTGCGTCGTCGACGCGACCGTGTCGGCGGCCAGGCACAGAACGCAGTCCGACGCCTCGTCGGTCTGCCCGTCGCAGTCCTCATCGGCGCTCGTACTGCACAGCTCCGCCGCGGGCGTCGTCGTGCCCGCGCACTGCAGGCTGCCGCTCTGGCACTGCAGGGTGCCAGCCGCGCAGGCCCCCAGCTGGCCTGGCACGCCGCACGCACCGCCGCCGGGGTTGCCTTCGTCGGCCGTCCCGTCGCAGTCGTTGTCGAGGGCGTCGCAGATCTCGGCGCTTGCCGGCGTCGTCGCGCATTGCAGCGAACCGCTCTGGCACTGGTAGGTGCCGGCCGCGCAGATGCCGGGGAGTCCGGACGTGCACGCCCCGCCGCTGCCGGGGTTTCCCTCGTCGGTGCTGCCGTCGCAGTCGTCGTCGACTCCGTTGCAGGTCTCGGGATTGGGGGAGGAGTTGGGCTCGCAGGTCACCGAGCCGCCCAGGCACCGGTAGGTGCCGGCGGCGCACGCTCCGGCGAGGCCCGTCGTACAGCTGCCCCCCGACCCGGGGTTGCCCTCGTCGGCCGTCCCGTCGCAGTCGTCGTCGAGCGTGTTGCAGACCTCCGTGCTGGGCTGGACGTTAGCCGTGCACACCAGCGTTCCGCTCTGGCACTGCAGCGTCCCGGCAGCGCAGACGCCGGGTTGTCCCGTGCCGCACGGCGCGCCGCCGACCCCCTCGTCGGTCTGTCCGTCGCAGTCGTCGTCGAGCGCGTTGCAGATCTCGAGGCCGGGCGGGTTGGTCGGCACGCACTGCAGGCTGCCTCCCTGGCAGCTGAGCGTGCCGGCAGCGCAGAGGCCGGGCTGGCCGGTGCCGCAGGCGCCGCCGCCGCCCGGGTTGCCGTCGTCGGTCTGCCCGTCGCAGTCGTTGTCCTGGTTGTCGCAGAGCTCGGGCGCACCCGGGTAGACCGTGTCGTCGTTGTCGTCGCAGTCCGCCGGGGCGAGGAACCCATCGCCGTCGTTGTCGGTGAGCCCCGCGCACGCGTCGTTGACGCACCCCTCTCCCGGCTGGCAGGGCTGGAAGAAGTTGGCGGCGAGAGGATTCGGCTGGCCCACCGGTGTGATGTACGCGACGCGGGCGCCGATGAAATCCGCGGTGTAGACGGTGCCGTCGGCGCCGACGGCGACGTCGAGGCCGACGAGGCCGCTCAGGTTGCCGGTGCCGGGGTGCGCGGCCGAGAGGCCGTCCGGGGAGAGAGTGAACCGCCGCACGCTCCCCGGCCCGCCAGTGACGAGCAGATCGCCGTCCCAGTCGGAGCAGAACGACCCGGGCAGCAGCGCGTCGAACGGGGCGCGATACTCGCTGATGCCGTCGAGCAGGGCGCCGACCTGCGCAATCGGCTGGCGGTACAGTCCACTCGGATCCTCCCCGGGCTGCGGCGGGTCGCCGTCGCCGAAGTAGTAGCACTGCACGTCCGCACCGCAGATGCCGCCCGTACAGAACGACGACAGGTCCTGACAGGTGCCGCTGCCGGCGCAGTCGCCGTCAGTGGTGCACGCGTCGGTGCCATCGCTCCCGCCCTGGCACTGCACGCTCGCCGGATTGGCGCGGGCGGGGTTCGGCGAGCCGTAGTAGTACCCTGCCTCGATGAGGTTCAGCTCGTCGCCAACGGGGCTGGCGCCGGCCACCTGACACGGGCAGCCGAAGGTGTTGGCGGCAGCCCCGCAGTTGTCGCGGAAGCCCAGATTGACGTCGTTGTCGGTCGCGTACAGGCGACCGTTGGAGTGCCACACGAGGTCGTACGGGTTGCGCAGGCCGGAGGCGTAGACCTCGACCGAACAGGCCTGCTGGGTGTTGCCGCCGCCGCAGTTGCGGTCGAAGGCCGGGTTCACGGCGCCGCTTCCGTCCTTGAAGCAGGCGCGCAGCATGGCGCTCGAAAGCCGCGACTCGGCGAAGGCCGAGTCGTAGCCGGCGTTCGACGCGTTGCCCTGGGCGACGTAGAGGCAGCCGTCGCCGCCGAAGGAGAGCCCGTTGGTCTGGTGGTCGAAGGGGGAGCGCGCCAGCCCGGTGATGAAGTCCTCGTCCACCGTGTAGGACGCGCCGCCGTTGGTGCTCACCGCGCGGGCGATCTTGCCTTGGAACGGCGCGCTGTTGTCATCGGCGTAGGCGAGGTAGAGGTGCATCTCGCCGGCCGGGTCGGAGGCGGGGTCGAAGGTGATGCCGAGCAGCGCGTTGACGCTGCCGCCGCCGTTCAGATCAATCACGACCGCCGAACTGGTCACCACCTTGCTCGCGTCGAAGCAGATACGCGACACCGTGCCGGAGAAGGCGTTGACGGCATAGAGGCAGCCGTCGGCGGTGCTCGCCGCTACGGGGTCCTCCGGACCGATCGTCAGGGCAGCGCAGGAGGCGATGCCCGACTGCAGCGTCTGGACCGATCCGAACTGCACGCCCTGCGCGGGCGGCGGGGCAGTGGCCAGCGCGATGGTGAACAGACCGATCGCGACGACACACGCGCGCCGACGGCAGAGTCTTCGCTTCACAGGGCACCCTTCTTCGGAACGCTGGCCCGCCGGAGAGCACCAGGCTCTCCGGCGGGCCAATGGGGCGCTGCCGCCCCCCGGTCCGGGTGGGCGGCAGCGAATGGATCAGCTCACTTGCACTTCAGGCTCTTGCCCGATCCCGACAGGGTGCAGGCATCGTTCGTGTCCTTGTAGCACTGCGTGCCGACCTGCACGGTGACGGTGCCGGTGCCCGTCGCCGAAGCGCCGCTGTTCAGTCCCTCGGCCCGGACCTTGTACTTCACCGAGCCGTCGCCTTTGAGCTTGAACTTCGCCTGCGTGATCTTGTCGTTGGCGCCCGTCGGATCGCTGAAGCTGAAGCTCTTGCCGCTGCCGTTCGCGACGAGCTTGTTGGCCGGCAGCGTGCCTTCGAAGACCAGGCCGTTCGGATCGGTGACGCGCACCGTCACCGGCTTGTCCACCGGCGCGAACATTCCCACCGGCGTGAAGGCTCCCTTACCCTTCAGCTGATCGTCGTTCGCCACCCCTGGGATCTTCAGGCTCCAGATCTTCGTCTGGGTGGTGCTGGAGACGGTATTCGGACCGGCCGGGCAGAGCTCGCAGTCGTTCTCGTCGACCTGTCCGTCGCAGTCCTCGTCGGCACTGCTGCTGCACACCTCGGTGGACGGCAGCGTGTTCTGGGTGCAGCTCAGCGAGCCGCTCTGGCACTGCTGGGTGCCCGCAGCGCAGACGCCCGGGTTGCCGGTCGTGCAGCTGCCGCCGCCGGTACCCTCGTCGGTGCTGCCGTCGCAGTCATCGTCCTGGCTGTTGCAGGTCTCGGTGCCAGGCGCCGGGCCCTGGCAGACCAGGTTGCCGGCCTGGCACTGCAGCGCGCCGGTGGCGCACACGCCCGGCAGCGCCGTGGTGCACGAGCCGCCGCCGCCCGGGTTGCCCTCGTCGACCTGCCCGTCGCAGTCGTCGTCCTGGCTGTTGCACACCTCGGCGCTCGGGCTGTTGTTCGCCACGCACTGCAGGTTGCCGATCTGGCACTGCTGGGTGCCCGCCGCGCACACGCCCGGCTGCCCCGTCGTGCATGCGGCCCCGCCGGTGCCCTCGTCGATCGATGCGTCGCAGTCATCGTCGAGGTTGTTGCACACCTCGGTGCCCGGGCTGTTGGTCGCCACGCACTGGATGCTGCCCGCCTGACACTGCTGGGTGCCGGCGGCGCAGATGCCCGGCTGGCCGGTCGCGCACGTGCCGCCGCCACCCGGGTTGCCGTCGTCGACCTGCCCGTCGCAGTCGTCGTCGAGGTTGTTGCACGCCTCGGTGCCCGGGCTGTTGTTCGCCACGCACTGGATGCTGCCCGCCAGGCACTGCTCGGTGCCGGCGGCGCAGATGCCCGGCTGGCCGGTCGCGCATGTGCCGCCGCCACCCGGGTTGCCGTCGTCGACGCCTCCGGCGCAGTCGTCGTCGATGCCGTTGCACACCTCCGTCGCGCCGGGGTTGATGGCCGGGTCGCTGTCGTTGCAGTCGGCCGGCGGCGCGTATCCATCGCCGTCGGAATCGGCCACCAGGATCTCGATCGCCTTGATCGAGGTGTTCTCACAGAACCCGCCCGCGTTGACGCAGCCAGCCTCGAACGGAACGTGGGCGAAATCGATCTGCAGGCCGTTGCCGTCGCTGACGCTGACGATGGCGGAGCGCAGCACCGCGCTGAGGTCGCCGCCGGCGGCCGCCACCTGGTCGAAGTTGTCGAGCGCCAGCGCGCCCTCGATGCTGACGTCGATCTTGCGCTGGCCGACGGCCCCCGTGCCGATGTAAATGTTGGCGAAGTACAGGTTGACGATGTAGCTGCCGTTCGGCAGCGCAAAGTTGTACTGCATCTCGGGGGCGCCGGGGGCGTCCCAGCGCTCGCACTGGAGGAGGTCCTCGGTGGCGGCATCCGCGCAGCCGAAGATGTCGGAGATGCCGCCGATGGCGCTGGTGGTGGAGAAACTGCTGGTGCCGCTCCCCTCGGCCGGCGTGAAGTCGGCGTCCCCCGTCCACGACCCGCCCGCGCAGTCGGTCTTCGGCCCGGAGCATGCCAGGCCGGTGCTGGCGTTCAGGCGGACCTGCGCCGGCCCCGCGGCACACAGGTTGCGCGCCTCGCTGGGACAGGGATCGGAGGCATCGGCGATGCCGTCACAGTCCGTGTCGCCGGGGCACCCGGTGATTGCGTGCGCCGCCGGCACGCGCGTCAGCGCGGCGGCCAGCACCGCCAGGAGCGCGATTCTTAGAACTTTCGTGACAGTCTTGTGCTGCATGGTATCCTCCCAACGGAATCGAACGTGACCCCCGCGTGGACGGGTACGTCGCAGTGTGGCGTACCCCCCGCCTCCGCGGCGGCCGCGCCAAACTGGCCGGCGACCCGCTCCCGCACGAATAACAGTGCGGGGCGCACCTTCCCCTTGAAAAGACAGCTTTTCCCCCAGTTGAATCGCGCCAAAGCATCGCTCAGGGCGCGTCTTGCTGCAAAACGAGATTATTTGTCTACCGTCGCTTCGCGACCATTGTCAACGCAGATTTTTCCCGCCACGCGCATGCGGGCCAGCACCGAGGCGCCCTGGATCCACGCCAGTACCGGTGCATTGAGCGCCAGCAGCAACGCGGCAGCGCGGTGCCGGCACCGCCGGGTACTGCCGGGATGCGCGCCGCATCTACAGCCCGCCGATGCAGCCGCAGCCGATCGCGCCGCCTGTCGGCCAGCGCGCCCCGCGCGGCGGCGTGCTACGCTTCCGCTCATCATGCCCGGCGAGACGCGCTTCGATCTCGAGCTGCTCGGGTACCGCAACGACCTGGCGCGCGAGCAGGTGCTGCGTTTGCTGAGCGGCCAGCCGGGTCTGGCTCCCCTCGCGCGTGACACGCCGCTGCCACGGCGCCTCGGCGGCGGCCTCGCGCACGCCACCGGGCTGCGCCTGCTCGGCGCTCTGCGTGACCTTGGCGCGGCGGTGCGCCTGGTACCGAGCGCCGGCGAGGCGGCCGGCGTCGTCAGTCAGCCCGCCGCGGGCGCCGCGCCGCTGGCGGCGCCGGGCCGAGGGCCTGCGGCTGCTCCTCGGCGCTGTCTTGGTGGCGCTCGCTGCCGCCGGGCTGGCGCGGCTGCTGCCGCTACCGCGCCCGCTGCCGCCGCGCCCGCCGCTGGCGGCGCCGGCGCGCCGCGGCAGCTCAACGAGCAGGCGGTGGCGCTCAATGCCGCCGGCGAGTACGCCGACGCCGCGGCGCGCCTGCGCGACGCGCTGGCGCGCGATCCGGCCGCGCCGGCCCTGCAGCGCAATCTGAAAACCGTGCTGCAGAACTGGGCCGTCGCCGAACTCAATGCCGAGCGTCCCGCCGTCGCCGTGCCGCTGCTCGAAGAGGCGCTGGCGATCGAGGAGGACGGCGCGCTGCTCAGTGCCCTCGGCATCGCGCAGGTGCGCCAGGACGAGTGGCAGCAGGGGCGCGACACGCTCGAGCGCGCCACCGCGCTGGGCGCCGCCGACCCTGGCACCCTGACCGCGCTGGCCAAGGCGCACCGCCAGCTCGGCGACCGCGCCGCGGCGGTCGAAGCGCTGCACCGGGCGCGCGACGCCGGCGCCCAGGGCGCCGACTTCGACGCCATGACGGCGCGCCTCGAACGCGAGCTCGACGCCGAGTGGGACTTCGACGAGCTGCGCAGCGCCCACTTCTCCATCGGCTTCGCCGGCGGCGAGCGCGACAGTCAGGTGGCCGCGGACCTGGTGGCGCGCCAGCTCGAGGACGCCTACTTCCACGTCGGCAACAAGCTCGATCTCTATCCCGGCGAGCGCGTGCCGGTGGTCCTGTACCCGAGCGAGGACTTCCACGACGTGACGCAGACGCCGAGCTGGACGGCGGGCGTCTACGACGGGCGCATCAAGCTGCCCGTCGGCGGCCTGGTCGCGGGCGATCGCGAGGTCCTGCAGCGCACGTTGCGACACGAGTACGGGCACGTGCTGGTGCACCAGCTGACGCGCGGCCGCGTGCCGGTGTGGATGAACGAGGGGGTGGCGATCTGGGCGGAAGAGGAGCGCGACGGCGACCGCGCCGCCTGGGCCGGCGAGACCATCGCCGGCCGCGAGCTGTTCCGCCTCGCCGATCTCGGCGGCTCGTTTACTGCCCTGCCGGCGCCGCGCGTGCCGACCGCCTATGCGCAGAGCTACCTGGCGGTGCGCGCCCTGGTCGATCGGCACGGCCCGCGCCGCCTGCGCGACCTGCTCGAGCGCCTCGGCGCCGGTGAGCCCTTCGACGCCGCGTTCGCGGCGGCGATGTACGAAGAGCCGGCGGCGTTCGACGCGGCGCTGATCGAGCGGTTGACGCGCGGGTCGTGAGGGTGAGGGGACGCCGATTTCGTGCTAGCACCTTCCTCCATGTCCCCTCCCGCCGGCATGCTTACCGAGGCCGAGCTGCGCGACCTGGTCGGGCGCGGCGAGATCGACACCGTCCTGGTCGTCTTTCCCGATCTGTACGGCCGCCTGGTCGGCAAGCGCTACGACGCCGCCTTCTTCTGCAGCCAGGCGCTGACGCACGGCATGCACGCCTGCGACTACCTGCTCGCCTGCGACATGGAGATGGATCCGGTGCCCGGCTACCGTTTCACCTCCTGGCAGAAGGGCTACGGCGACGTGCGCTGCATGCCCGATCTCGCCACCCTGCGCCGCGCCGCCTGGCTGTCGCGCACGGCGCTGGTGCTGTGCGACGTCCACGTCGAGCCCGGCGAGGCGCTGGTCGACGTGGCGCCGCGCACCATCCTGCGCCGCCAGCTCGAACGCGCCGCCGCCGCGGGGTACACGGCGATGGGCGCCTCCGAGCTCGAGTTCTTCATCCTGCGCGAGACCTACGAGTCGGCGCACGCCAAGGGCTTCGACACACTCGACCTCGCCGGCTGGTTCATCGAGGACTACCACACCCTGCAGGCGAGCAAGGTCGAGCCGCTGGTCGGCGCCATGCGCCGCCTCGTCGCCGCCTCCGGCGTGCCGGTGGAGTCGTCGAAGGGCGAATGGGGCCCGGGCCAACACGAACTCAATCTCCAGTACACCGGCCTGCTCGAGATGGCCGACCGGCACGTCATCTACAAGCAGGCGGCGAAGGAGATCGCGCTGCGCCAGGGCGCCGCCGTGACGTTCATGGCCAAGCTCGACGAGCAGCTCGCCGGCAGCTCGATGCACATCCACTCGAGCCTGTGGAGCGAGGGCGGCGCGCGCGCCGCCTTCGACGCGCCGGCGCCGGCGCCCGGGGTGCTGCCAGACCTGTGCCGCTGGTGGCTCGGCGGTCTCATGCACCACGCCCGCGCCTGCACGCTGCTCTTCGCGCCCTACGTCAACTCGTACAAGCGCTTCTGCGCCGGTTCGTTCGCGCCGACGGCGATCGCCTGGGCGCTCGACAATCGCACCGCCGGCTTCCGCATGGTCGGGCACGGGCCGTCGCTGCGCGTCGAGTGCCGCATTCCCGGCGCCGACGCCAACCCCTACCTGGCCTTTGCCGCGACGCTCGCCGCCGGCCTCGACGGCATCGCCAAGCGCATCGAACCGCCGCCGCGCTTCGACGGCGACGCCTACAGTGCCGCCGAACTCGTGCGCGTGCCGGCGACGCTGCCGGAGGCGATCGCCGCCTTCGACGCCTCGCCGCTGTTCCGCCCCGCCTTCGGCGAGCCGGTGGTCGAGCACCTGCTGCACTTCGCGCGCACCGAACAGCGCAAGTTCGACGAGACGGTGACCACCTGGGAGCGGCGGCGCTACCTGGAGCGGGCGTGAACGGGGCGGCACCGCGACGCGCCCACGCGACGTCCCTGCGCCTGGTGGGGATCTCCTCCTATCCGCGCGGCGGCAGCGGCGTGCGCAGCTCGTTCTCGCTGCCGACCGGCTACGTCGACGCGCTGCGCGCCGCCGGCGCGGTGCCGATCGTCCTGCCGACCGGCGAGCGCGACCCCGGCCGGCTGCTCGAACCGCTGGCGGCGCTGGTCGTCTCCGGCGGCGGCGACGTCGACCCGAAAGCCTACGGCGGCGGCGACCACGACATGGTCTATTCGGTGAACGAGGAACGCGACGCCTTCGAACTCGGCCTGACACGCGCCGCGCTGGCGGATACGCGTGTGCCGCTGCTGTGCATCTGCCGCGGCCTGCAGGTGCTCAACGTCGTCTGCGGCGGCTCGCTGCACCTGCATCTGCCCGACGCCGTCGGCGCGGCGGTGGAGCACCGCCTGCCGGAACGCACGCCGACCGCGCATCCCGTCCGCGTCGACCCCGACAGCCGCCTCGCGGCCATTCTCGGCACCACTACCTGCGAGGTCGTGTCGTGGCACCACCAGGCCATCGACCGCCTCGGCGACGGTCTGCGCGCCGTGGCGTGGGCCGACGACGGCGTCATCGAAGCGGTCGAGCACGTCACCCACCCCTGGTGCATCGCCGTGCAATGGCACCCCGAGATGCAACTCGACGACCCTGTCCAGCAGCGCCTCTTCCGCGCGCTACTTGGATGATGACTTCTCAACGCAGAGGCGCGGAGTCCGCAGAGGTGCGCAGAGAGACCGAGAAGGGGCGGTCGTCAGACTGGCCAGCCGTGTCCGTTGAAATTCTCTCTCAGCGAACCTCCGCGCCCTCCGCGTCTCCGCGTTGAAGTTTTTTTCCGAAGAGGAGCCGAACATGTCCACACGCCTCGCCAACAAGGTCGCCCTCGTCACCGGCGCCGGCAGCGGCATCGGCCGCGCCGCGGCGCGCCGCTTCGCCGCCGAGGGCGCGCGCCTGGTCGTCGCCGACTTCGTCGAGGCACGCGGCCGCGAGACGGTCGATCTGATCGCCCAGGCCGGCGGCGAGGCCGACTTCGTCCGCGTCGACGTCGCCCGTCCGGCCGAGGTCGAGGCGATGATCGCCTTCGCCGAGCGCCGCTTCGGCGCCCTGCACGTGCTGTTCAATAATGCCGGCATCTTCCCCGATGCGGACGGCTCGGTGCTCGACACCGACGAAGCGGTCTTCGACGAGGTCATCGGCGTCAATCTCAAGGGCGTCTTCTTCGGCTGCAAGTACGGCATTCCTGCCATGCTGCGCGCCGGCGGCGGCTCGCTGATCAACACCGCCTCGTTCGTCGCCGTCCTGGGCTCGGCGACGGCGCAGAGCGCCTACACGGCGTCGAAGGGCGGCGTGCTGGCGCTGACGCGCGAGATCGCCGTCGAGTTCGCCCGCCAGGGCCTGCGCGCCAACGCCCTGTGCCCGGGGCCGGTCAACACGCCGCTGCTGCAGACCCTGCTCGCCGACCCCGCGGCCCGCGACCGGCGCCTGGTGCACCTGCCGATGGGGCGCCTCGCCGAGGCCGAGGAGATCGCCAACGCGGCGCTGTTCCTCGCTTCCGACGAGTCGTCCTACGTCAACGGCACCACCTTCCTGGTCGACGGCGGCGCCGCCGGCGCCTACGTCACGGCGCTGTGAGGCGCGCCGTGGCTCGGCGCGCCGCGGTGCTGCGGGTCAGCCCGCGGTGCCGCGCAGGCGCGCCTCGAGCGCGGCGATGCGGGCCTGCAGCGGCGCAACCGCCTCGGCCACCTCCGCCTCGCTGAAGCGCTGCGTGATGTGCTGCGGGCAGTTCCAGTCGAACGCCGCCACCGTGATCACCAGGGCGCGCTCGACGCGCGCCTCGTAGCCGGGCAGGCGCAGGCGCTCGAGCAGCGCCGCGTCGTCGCCGGGCTCGACGATGCGCGCGTGGCCGAGCAGCTTCAGGCGCCGCTGGTTGGGGTAGTCCATGAAGAACAACGAGACGCGGTCGTCGCCGGCCAGGTTGCCGACGCTGACGTACTGGCGGTTGCCGCGGAAATCGGCGACGGCGAGCGTCGCCTGATCGAGCACCCGCACGAAGCCGCGCGGGCCGCCGCGGTGCTGCACATACGGCCAACCGGTCTCGGAGACCGTCGCCATGTAGAAGCTGTCGCGGCCGGCGATGAACGCCGCCTCCTGCGGCCCCAACGTGTCCTGCCCGGTACCGCCGCCAGCCTCCATGCGCGCATACGAGGCGCGACTGCCGGCCCGCTCCTGGGCCCGACGAACCGCCGGCGTGAAGGCCAACTGCGCAAACTGATGTGCCATGCATCCTCCGTTTTGTGCCGATCCTGTAAATGACGATCTTCTGGGCGGATGAGAATAGGGCAGTTTGACAACTCACTGTTCCACTGGCTGAAACAATCCGCGTATGGATCAGCTCGAGTCGATGCGTGTCTTCGTGGCGGTGGCGGATGCGGGCGGATTCGCCCGCGCGGCGCGGCAGTTGCGCGTCTCGCCGGCGGCGGTGACGCGGATGGTGGCGGGGTTGGAGGCGGGCATCGGGGCGCGGCTGCTGCATCGCACGACGCGGGTGGTGCGGCTGACGGAGGCGGGCGAGGGGTTTCTCGCCGACGCGCGGCGCATCCTGATGGAACTCGAGGACGCGGCGGCGGCGGCGGCGGGATCGCACGGCGAACTGCGCGGCGGGGTGTCGGTGACGGCGTCGGAGATGTTCGGGCGCATGCACGTCGCGCCGTTGGCGCTGGCGTTTCTGGCGCGCCATGCGGGGGTGACGGTGCGGACGCTGTTCGTCGATCGCCGCGTCGATCTCGTCGACGAGGGCATCGACGTCGCGGTGCGCATCGGGCCGTTGCCGGATTCGGCGCTGGCGGCGGTACGCGTCGGCGAAGTGCGGCGGGTGGTCTGCGCGGCGCCGGCCTATCTCGCCCGGCGCGGCGCACCCACGGGGCCGGCCGATCTGGCCGCGCATGACGTCATCGCGGTCTCGAGTCTGACGCCGGCGCGCGATTGGAACTTCGCCGGAGCGGCCGGCGCCGCGCGCGTGGCGCTGGCGCCGCGCTTCACCACCAACGCGCCGGACGTCGCCATCGCCGCGGTGGTCGCCGGGCACGGCGTATCGCTGTTGATCTCCTACATGGTCCGCCGCGAGTTGTACGGCGGCGCGCTGGTCGAGCTGCTGCCGGCGTGGGCGGGGCCGCCGCTGCCGGTGCACGTCGTGCACCACGCCGGCCGCCGCGCCTCGGCGCGCGTGCGCGCCTTCGTCGAGCACGCGGTGGCGACCCTGCGCGCTGTGCTGGAAGCGCCCTGAGCGGCGGCGCGGGCGCTCTCCCTCAGCGGGACCAGGCGCGGCGCTGGAAGGGGTAGCGGAGCATCGCCCACACATCGGGCAGCGCCGCCTGGTCGGGGAGGCCGAAGGCGTCGGGCTGCGGCGCGCCGGCGGGCAGGCGGTAGGTGCCGAAAAGCACGTCGTAGAACGAGAAGAAGACGGCGAAGTTGGCGCCGGCGGCGCCGGCGTCGCGGGCGTGATGCCAGCGGTGCACGGCCGGGCTGACAAAGACGCGGTCGAGGGCGCCGTAGGACCAGCGCACGTTGGCGTGCGTGTACAGGCTGTAGACGCGCCGCAGCGTCGCCTGCAGGGCGATCACCTCGGCGCCGAACCCGGCGAGGACCAGTGGGACGACGATCAGCACGTGCGTGGCGAGCAGTTGCAGGGGGTGGTCGCGCTCGTTGGTGAGCCAGTCGATCTCCTCGGCGCTGTGGTGCACGGCGTGGATCGGCCACAGCCAGCGGGCGTGGAAGAGGCGGTGCTTCCAGTAGGCGCAGAGGTCGGCGAGCAGCAGCGCGGCGAGCAGTTGGGCGGCGAACGGCCAGGCGTCGATGCGGCCGCGCGCCGCGTCGAGGTAGGCGTAGCCGGTGCCGGCGAGGAACAGGGTGACCAGGCCGGTGATGGCCAGGCTGGTCAGCGGCGTGACGACGATCGGGTTGGCGAACGACAGCAGCAGGTCGGCGGCGCTGCCCTGCCGCCAGGCCCGCTGCCGCGGCCGCGCCGGCCACAGGCGCTCGATGGTGACGAAGGCGGCCGCGCAGGCGAGCAGGATCAGCCCCGGCCAGAGCAGGAAGGCGTGGACGAAATCGACGAGCGCCCGCATCCGCGGTAGCCGATGCAAAGCAGGGGCCACCGCGCGGAAGGAAAACCCGGTCTCCTCATAAGACCTCGGGATTGCGGAGCCGGGCAGGCCTGGCTCTGTTCAGAACCGCACCGTCCGGCCGTTCAGGCCTGTCCACGGCGCACGGCAGCAAAGCGCCGGGCGCCGCCGGCTTGCTGGCACGCCGCTTGCCTTAGTCCCTCTGCAGATTCGGGGGTGGACATGGCAAAGCAGGTCATCGCAACCGGTAAGTGGTCGAAAGTGCTGAAGCGCTGGCAGATGGTCGTGGCCATCCGGCGGCCCGGGACGGACGCCTCGGCGAGCCGTCAGGGGACGCGCCCGGCCCCGAAGGGGCGGGACTGACGCCTGCCCTCGGGCGGTGCCGGCCACGGCCGCGCCGGCACCACGGCGACTCTGCGGTGCGGTGCCTGGCTTCGGCCGAGTTTCCAGCCCCGCCCCCCCGCCCGGGCAGCCGGCTGCCGCGTCGCTGAAAACGCGACGCCATTCCCCTCCCCCCGCGCCACCTGCTACAGGCCCGCGCGTGAAGTCGCTGTGCGTGGCCGTTGCCGTCTGTCTCGCCGCCGCGCCGGCGTATGCCCTGTTCGGCTTCGACGCCGGCGGCCTCGGTCGCATCTGGGCCGCGACCCTGGCCGAATCGCGCAGCGGCGCCGCACCCGCGCCGGTGCCGGTGCGCCTCGAGCTGCGCGGCTTCGACGCCTGTCCGGAGAACGAGGATCCGGCGACGCTGGCGCAGCCGCGCCCGCGCGACTGCCGCTTCGAGGCGCAACTCGCCGACCACATCGCGGCCAGCGGCCGCTTCGCGCAGGTCTACCGCCAGCCGCAGCCGGCCGGCGAGGTCGATCTCGTCGTCACGCCGCTGCGCTCGCGCGTCGCCGTGCAGCGCACATACATTCCCGCCCTGAAAGTCGTCTTGTGGGTGACGCTCGGCTTCTACGCGTTGACGCCCGGCCCGGTGCAGACGGACGTCGAGTCGTACGACCTGGCGCTGACCCTGACGGCCCCGGATGGCACGCCGCTGGCGACGGTCGGGGAGGCGCACGAGGCGCAGCACCGCGTCTCCTCGTACAGCAGCGACGCGGTGCTGCCCGATGACCTCGCCGCGGCGCTCGGGCCGGCGCGCGTCGAGCAATTGCAGCCGGTCATCTGCGACGGGCCGCACGCGCCCGAGGCGGTGCGCGCGCTGCTCGACGCCTTGGCCGGCGCCGCCGCCGCCGCGCCGCGGCGCTGAGGCGAGGGAACGCATGGAGCTCAACCCGTTCTCCTACGCGTTCCACGCCGACCCGTACCCGACCTACCGCGCCCTGCGCCGCGCGGCGCCGGTGTATCGCAACGACGCACTCGACTTCTGGGCGCTGTCGCGCTGGGACGACGTGCTGGCCGCGGCGCTCGATCACGACACCTACAGCTCGGCCAAGGGCACCGTGCTGGAGATCGACCCGGCGATGATCGACGCCTACCCGATCATCCTGTTCATGGACCCGCCGCGCCAGACGCGTCTGCGCCGCCTGGTCAGCAAGGCCTTCACGCCGGCCCGCATCGGCGCCCTCGAGCCCTTCATCCGCGCCACGGCGGTCGAGCTGCTCGACGGCCTCGCGCCCGCCGGCCGCTGCGACTTCATCGCCGACTTCGCCGCGCGGCTGCCGATCGCGGTGATCTGCGCGCTGATCGGCGTGCCGGCGGTGGATCGCGAGCGGGTGCGCGAGTGGACCGCCGCGGCGTTGGCGCGCGACCCCGACAGTCCGGCGATCCCCGCCGCGGCGATGGCCGCCAGCGCCGAGATCATGCGCTACTTCTACGGCCTGGCGACGGAGAAGCGGCGCCAGCCCGACGATGGCATGATCAGCCTGCTCGCCCACGCCGAGGTGGCCGACGACGACGGCGTGCCGCAGCGCCTCAGCGACACCGAGCTGATCGGCTTCTGCAACCTGCTCGCCGCCGCCGGCAACGAGACGGTGACCAAGCTGCTCGGCAACGCCATTGTCCTGCTCGCCCGCCATCCCGAGCAACGCCGCGCCCTGGGCGCGGATCCGGCCCGCATTCCGGCCGCGGTCGAGGAGTGCCTGCGCTACTGGCCGCCGTCGCAATACCAGGGCCGTACGCTGACCCGGCCGGTGACCCTGCACGGCGTCGCCCTGGCCGCCGAGGCGCGCGTGCTGCTGCTCACCGGCTCGGCCTGCCGCGACGAGCGGCAGTTCGCCGACGCCGACCGCTTCGACATCGCCCGCGGCCGCGACATGCCGCTGCAGATGGCCTTCGGGCACGGCGCCCACAAGTGCCTCGGCGCCGCGCTGGCGCGCCTCGAGGCGCGCGTCGCGCTGGAGGAGCTGCACGCCCGCATCCCGGACTACGCCGTCGACGAGGCGGCGTGCACGCGCGTGCACATGAGCAACGTACACGGCTTCGCCAGCGTGCCGATGACCTGGTGAGCGGGAGCTAGGAGGGACGCATGGGAACAGCGATCGTCGTCGGCGTCGGCGCCGAGGCGGGCCTCGGCGGCGCCCTGTGCAAGCGCATCGGGCGCGGCGGCCTGCACGTCTTTGTCGCTGGACGGACGCCGGCGCGCATCGATCAGGTGGCGGCGGCGGTCACCGCCGGCGGCGGGCAGGCGACCGCGCTCGCCACCGACACGACGCTCGAGGCCGACGTGATGCGCCTCTTCGACCGCGCCGCCGCCAGCGGGCCGATCGAGCTGGTGGTCTTCAACGCCGGTGGCAACCAGACGGCCAACCTGGTCGACATGGACGCGGCGTTCTTCGAGAACGTCTGGCGCGTCGCCTGCTTCGGCGGCTTCCTGGTCGGCCGCGAGGCGGCGCGGCGCCTGGCGCCGCAGGGGCACGGCACGGTGCTGTTCACCGGCGCCACCGGCTCGCTGCGCGCGCGGCCGCCGTTCATCGCCTTCGCCTCGGCCAAGGCGGCGCTGCGCGCCGTCGCCCAGGGCATGGCGCGCGAGTTCGGCCCGCAGGGGCTGCACGTGGCGCACGTGATCATCGACGGCGGCATCGACGGCGAGCGCCTGCACACCTTCGCGCCCGGCTTCGTCGCCGCCAAGGGCACCGAGGGTCTGCTCGATCTCGACGCCATCGCCGAGACCTACTGGCAGCTGCACCTGCAGCACCGCACCGCCTGGACGCACGAACTCGACCTGCGGCCGTTCAAGGAGCCGTTCTAGGTCCCCTCACCCTGGGTGTGAGCATCGAAGCACTGGAGGGCGCCGCCCCGTCGGCGCCGGTTGAATGGAGCCTCGCGCTTCC
>JANNRA010000161.1:0-16051 GCA_031401035.1 bacterium
GCCTCCCTTCGTCCATTCGCTTTGCGACCGCCCCCATGGCGGCTCGCGTCGACAAGGTGGGGCTCCCGTCTTCCTTCCTTCAACCCCGCTGCCGTCTCCCCCCTTCGGCCATGCACTCATCGAGTACATGGTAACTCCCGCCGGGAGAGGGTCAGGGTGAGGGGATCCTGATCGCTCATGTCCCCGTTGCACCGGCGCTACCAATTCGTCTGGTAGAGGCCACCAGTGCCTCCAGGACCGGCCGCCGGTACCCGTCCGGCAGCCGCCCGTCCATTGGAGGGCGATGACACGACGTGCCGACCGCCGGCCACCGAGGTGGCGCCGCCGTTCAGGTGCGCCGCACGCGGATCGCCGCGGCATGCGCCTGATAGCCCTCCAGGGTGGCGAGGGTCTCGACGGCCGGGCCGAGGCGGCGCAGCGCGGCGCGGCTACCGCGCACGACGCTGGTGCGTTTGACGAAATCATAGGTGCCGAGGGGCGAGAAGAAGCGAGCGCTGCCGCCGGTCGGCAGCACGTGATTGGGTCCGGCGAGGTAGTCGCCGAGCGGCGCCGGCGCCCAGGCGCCCTCGAAGATGGCGCCGGCGTTGCGCAGGCGGCGCGTCAGCGCCGCCGGGTCGCGCACCAGCAACTCGAGGTGCTCGGGCGCCACCTCCTCCGCCAGCGCCACCGCCTCGTCGAGGCCGCGGGTGACGATCAGCGCCCCGCGCGTGCGCAGGATGGCCTCGATGGCGGCGCGGCGCGGCAGGGCGGCGAGCTGGCGCGCGATGGCGCGCTGCACGGCGGCGGCGAGGCGCGGCGACGGCGTCAGCAGCAGCGCGCTCTCGTCGCCGCTGCCGTGCTCGGCCTGCGCCAGCAGGTCGGCGGCGACGTACTCCGGGTCCGCCGCCGCATCGGCGATGATCAACACCTCGCTCGGGCCGGCGGTCGAGTCGATGTCGACCTGCCCGTACACCTGCCGCTTGGCCGCCTGCACATAGGCGTTGCCGGGGCCGACGATCTTGTCGACGCGCCCGATGGTCTTGGTGCCGTAGGCCAGCGCCGCCACCGCCTGGGCGCCGCCGACGCGGTACACCGCCGTCGCGCCGGCGATGCGCGCCGCCGCCAGCACCGCCGTCGGGTGGCCGTCGGGGCCGGCCGGCGAGACCATGATGACCTCGTCGACGCCGGCGACGCGGGCCGGGATGACGTTCATCAGCACCGACGAGGGATAGGCGGCGTGACCGCCGGGAACGTAGACCCCGACGCGGCGCAGGGGCGTGATGTTCTGGCCGAGCACCAGGCCGGCGGCGTCGCGGTAGCGCCACGACGCCTGCCGCTGCCGGACATGGAAGGCGCGGATGCGCCGCGCCGCCAGGCGCAGCGCCGCGCGCACGGTGGCCGACAGCGCCGCCTCGGCGGCGACCAGGTCGGCGTCCGGCACGCGCAGCCTGGCCGCCGTCAGCGCGACGCCGTCGAAGCGTTTCGTGTAGGCCAGCAGGGCCGCGTCGCCGCGCCGCCGCACCGCCGCGACGATCTCCGCCGCCGCCGTTTCGGCGCGGCGCTGGTCGGCGGCGTGGGTCGCGCGCAGGCCGGCGAAGGCGCGCGCGAAGCCGGGCGCCGTGGTGCGCAGGATCGGCGTCACGACGCTCACCCGCGCGCGCCCCGGACGCGCTGGATGTCGGCGCCGAGCGCCGAGAGCTTGGCTTCGATGTGCTCGTAGCCGCGGTCGAGGTGGTAGACGCGCCGCACCTCGGTGCTGTTGTCGGCCGCCAATCCGGCGAGGATGAGCGAGACGCTGGCGCGCAGGTCGGTGGCCATCACCGGCGCACCGCTGAGCTTGTCGACGCCGCGCACGATGGCGTTGTGGCCCTCGATGGTGATGTCGGCGCCGAGGCGCAGCAGCTCCTGCGCGTGCATGAAGCGGTTCTCGAAGATCGTCTCGGAGAGCACGCTGGCGCCGTCGGACACCGCCGCGACGGCCATCATCTGCGCCTGCAGGTCGGTGGGGAAGCCCGGGTACGGCAGCGTCTTGATATCGACGCCGCGCAAGCGCCGCGGCGCGCGCGCGTGCAGACCGGCGGCGTCCTCGTCGATCGTCATCCCCGCCTCGCGCAGCTTGGCCAGCACGGCGTGCAGGTGTTCGGCGCGGGCGCCGCGCACGAAGACGTCGCCGCCGGTGATCGCCGCCGCCATCAGGAACGTGCCCGCCTCGATGCGGTCGGGCACGACGTCGAACTCCATCCCGTGCAGGCGGGGGACGCCCTCGACGCGGATCACCGATTCGCCGACGCCGCTGAGCCGCGCCCCCATCGCCGTCAGCGCCGCACCGAGGTCGACGATCTCCGGCTCGCAGGCGGCGTTCTCGATGCTCGTCGCGCCCTCGGCCAGTGCCGCCACCATCATCAGGTGCTCGGTGGCGCCGACCGACGGCGTGTCGAGCTGCACGCGCGTGCCGCGGAAACGCTCGACGCTCGCCTCGGCATAGCCATGCGCGATCTCGATCGTCGCGCCGAGCTCGCGCAGGCCGTGGATGTGCAGGTTGACCGGCCGGCCGCCGATGGCACAGCCACCCGGCAGCGACACGCGGGCGCGGCCGAAGCGCGCCAGCAGCGGCCCGAGGACGAGGAACGAGGCGCGCATGGTCTTGACCAGCTCGTAGGCGGCCTCGTGCTTGCCGACGCCGCCGGCGCTGATGCGCGCGCCGCCGGGGAAGCGCTCCACCATCGCGCCGAGATCCTCGAGTAGGCGCAGGGTGGTGCGCACGTCGACCACGTCGGGCAGCCGGCGCAGCACGCACGGCTCGTCGGTCAGCAGCGTCGCAAAGAGGATCGGCAGGGCGGCGTTCTTCGCCCCCGCCACCGGCACCTCGCCCTGCAGCCGCCGCCCGCCGCGCACCACGATCGTATCCATCGCTGCTCTCTAGCGCGTCCGCGTTCTTGTGCAACGCGGGGGACGGCAGGCCAGCGCCCGTGGACGGAGCATCGCTGCCGTCCGCGGGCATCGCGTGGACGCGACCGGGCTGGTGGGAATGCGGAGATCCTCGAGCGGACAGGACGACGAGCCGACGCCCGGTTGCCGTGCGGGATCTATCACGTCAAATTGTGGGCCATTGCGAAGAGAAGGAAACGAATGAAACTACGTCCCCATCTCTCCCGGCAATCGACTCGCAGACCTCGCGCTTACGGAAGGCGACAGATGTAGAGATCCACACCCGAGGTGAATAAGCACGGCACCCCGGACAGGCAGGTCAAGTCGGGCAGACAGCACAGTTGGCCGTAATTCCCACAACTCGACGCAATCGCGGTGGGAGTCGGCGTGAACGTGGAGGTCGGGGTCGCCGTCGCGGTCACGGTCGGAGTCGAGGTCGGCGTCTCCGTGCTGGTGACGGTCGGCGTCGGGAGCCGGAAGAGAACCTCACCCAACAGCGCCAGATCGAAGCGCCGCACGTAGCGGGTGTAGTGTCCCTGGATCGTTTCCAGATCCGCGGCGTCCCGGAACGTCCGCACCAGCACGGCGTCGCCACGCGCCACGCAATCATCGAGCGGGTTGCCAGCCAACAGCGCGCCGGCGGCGCACGATGCAAACCGCTGCGCCGCGCCGCCCGCGCCGATGAGCTGCGCCGCGGCGATCAGCCGATTCGGCTCGGAGACCAACTCCGTAGCCGCATCGGCGTATTCGTTCACCGCCGCGCCGACGACCTCGAGTTCCCCGTCGCAGCTCCCGAGACGATCCGCGACCCGCCAGGTGCGGGCCAGGGCGGCATCGCCGATCCGCGGGCATCCCGCCGCCAGAAACGGAGCACCGAGGAGTCGGGCGATCGCTTCGCAGTCGAGACGCAGGCGCGTCGCCGCGCCCGTACCGCTGACCTTGGCTGCCGTGCAACGGGTCTCGGCGGACTGCGCGGCGGCGCTGCCGACCCAGCCCACACAGAGGAGTGCTATTCCCAAGGCAACGGACGACGGGCGCATGCGCATAGACTCTCCTCGCTAGATACTGGCAGGTTGACAGCGAGCGTTACGGGTAGTTCATCGCGCCGCGCCGCGTCAACACAAACCTGTCAGCCTGCGCGCTCGGCGACGAGAATGCGCGGAATGGCGGCCAGGTCGGCGTGGACGTGCGCAGCATCGAAGCCGGCGGCCCGGGCCAGGTCGATCACCACCCTGCTCTGCCCGTCACCGAGCTCCATCAACAGGATGCCACCGCGGCGCAGGTGCCGCGGCGCAGCTGCGAGGAGTGCACGGATCACGGCCAACCCATCCGCGCCGGCGTAGAGGGCGCCGTGCGGCTCGAAGGCGAGCTCGGGGGAGGCGGCGTCGCCGGGCGCCAGGTACGGCGGATTGGCGACGATCAGGTCGAAGGTCGCGTCAGCCGGCAGCGCCGCGAAGAGATCGCTGACGACGAACGCGATGCGGGCGGCGACGCCGTGCGCCGCCGCGTTGCGGCGCGCCACGGCGAGGGCGGCGGCGGAGAGGTCGACGGCGGTGACGCGCGCCGCCGGCAGTTCACGCGCCAGGGCCACGGCCAGGCAGCCGGAGCCGGTGCCGAGGTCGAGGATGGCGCGCCTTGGAATCCCCTCACCCTGACCCTCTCCCTGCGGGAGAGGGGACCCGCCAAGCAATGCCGTGCCCGACGAGGCTCCCTCTCCCGCAGGGAGAGGGTCAGGGTGAGGGGATCGCAGGAATCGCACGCCGAGCTCGACCAGCAGCTCGGTCTCGGGGCGCGGGATCAGCACGTCCGGGGTGACCGCGAACGGCAGCGACCAGAACTCCTGCCAGCCGGTGAGGTAGGCGACCGGTTCGCGCCGCAGCCGCCGGTCCACCAGGGCCGCGAAGCGCGCCGCCGCGGCGGCGTCGACGGCGTCGCGCAGGCGCGCGAACAACCCTGTGCGGCCGACGCCGAGCGCCTGCGCCAGCAGCACTTCCGCATCGAGGCGCGCGCTGCCGATACCGGCGGCGTCGAGGCGGCTCGCGGCGTCGCGCAGCAGCGCGACGGCGTCCATCAGCTCGCCGCCTGCAGCAGCTCGGCCTGGTGGTAGGTGATCAGCGCGTCGATGAGCGGCCGCAGGTCGCCGTCGAGGATGCGGTCGATACTGTGCAGGGTCAGGTTGATGCGGTGGTCGGTGATCCGCCCCTGCGGGAAGTTGTAGGTGCGGATGCGCTCGGAGCGGTCGCCGCTGCCGACCATGCTGCGGCGGCTCTCGGCGACGGCGGCGTGCTGCTCGGCCTGGGCGCGCTCGAGCAAGCGGGCGCGCAGGACCTTCAGCGCCTTGGCCTTGTTCTTGTGCTGCGATTTCTCGTCCTGGCAGGAGACCACCAGGCCGGTGGGCAGGTGGGTGACGCGCACGGCGGAGTCGGTGGTGTTGACGCTCTGTCCGCCCGGGCCAGAGGAGCGATAGACGTCGATACGCAGCTCGCGCGCCTCGTCGATGGCGACTTCGACGTCCTCGGCCTCGGGCAGTACCGCGACGGTCACCGCCGAGGTGTGGATGCGGCCCGAGGCCTCGGTCGCCGGGACGCGCTGGACCCGGTGCACGCCGCCCTCGAACTTGAGCAGGCTGAAAGCGCCGTGCCCCTCGATGAGGGCGATCACTTCCTTGAAGCCGCCCAGGCCGGTGGAGCTGGCACTGAGGATGTCGACTTTCCAGCCCTGCGTCTCGGCGTAGCGCGAGTACATGCGGAAGAGGTCGGCGGCGAACAGGCTCGCCTCGTCGCCGCCGGTGCCGGCGCGGATTTCGAGGACGACGTTGCGCTCGTCGTTGGGATCCTTCGGCAGCAGCAGCAGCTTCAGGCGCGCCTCGAGCGCTTCGACGCGCGCCCGCAGTTCGGGCAGCTCGGCCTTGACCAGCTCGCGCAGCTCCTCGTCGTTCGACTCCAGCAGCTGGCGGTGTCCCTCGACGTCTTGCGCCACCGTCTTCCAGGCGCGGTAGGCGGCGACGATCGGCTCCAGTTCGGCGCGCTCCTTGGCCAAGCGGGCGAAGTCGGTGCGGCTGCCGGCCAGTTCGGGATCGATCAGGCGATCCTCGAGATCGACATAGCGGCGCTCGACGTCTAGCAACTTGTCCAGCATCGGCAGTCAGCAGTCCGGGGTCAGGATACGAGTGTCAGGACGCAGGGGCCTGAAAACGGCGCCCCGCGAACGAAAACGGGCGCCGGGGAGATCCCCCGGCGCCCGTCGTTCGGTGCGTTGGTGCGGGTCCGAATCCGGCGCTGGCGCGCTACTCTTCCTCGGCCGGCTTGGCGATGCCGTACTTGCGGCGGAAGCGCTCGACGCGGCCGGCGGTATCGAGCAGCTTCTGCTTGCCGGTGAAGAACGGGTGGCAGTTCGAGCACATGTCGACGCGCAGCTCCTTGCGCGTCGAGCGAGTCTCGAAAGCGTGCCCACAGGCGCAGGCGACCTTGGACACTTCATAGGTGGGATGAATGTTCTCGCGCATGGGCTCTCTCCCGTAGATCGGCTTAGGTAACACTGGGCCGTCGCCAGGGCAACCCAGGCTGGGCGCGGCTAGCGCTCGGCCCCGGCGCCGGCCCGGACGGGCTCGGCCGACAGGTCGTCGAGGCCGCGCAACAGCCCGACGTAGAAGCGGATCATCCCCGCGTAGTCCTCGACACCGAGGCGCTCGTTGGTGCCGTGGAAGCGCGCCAGGTCGTCGGGCCGAGTGCGCATGGGGACGAAGCGGTACACGTTCGGAGTCAGGCCCGTATAGTGGCGCGCATCGGTGCCGCCGAGGACCAGGAACGGCGTGACCAGCGTCCCGGGGAAGGTGGCGCGGACGGTGCGCGCCAGCAGATTGAAGGCGGCACCGTCCGACGGTGACACCGGCGACGGATCGTTGCCCTCGCCGAGCGTGCGCACGGTCACCTCGGGATCGGCGACGGTGTCGCGCACGTGCTGCAGCACCGTCTCGACCGTCTCGCCGGGCAGAATGCGGAAGTTCACCACGGCGCGCGCCGCCTGCGGCAGCTGGTTCTCCTTGACGCCGGCCTGGAACATGGTCGGCGCGGTGGTGGTGCGGATGATGGCGTTGGTGGCCGGCGCCGCCGACATCTGGTGCGCGACGACGGGACCGAAGAGCCACAGGTTGGCAAACACCAGGCGCGTCGGAAAGGGCAGCTCCGGGCCGAGGTGCGCAAAGCTCTGGCTCATCGCGGCGTCGAGGTTGCTCGGCACCGGGTGCGTCTGCAGCCGCTCCACCGCCTGGCTGAGCACGCCGATCGCGGTACGGCGCGGCGGCATCGACGAGTGGCCGCCACTGCCCTGCGCCGTCAGCTCGACGCTGACGTAGCCCTTCTCCGCCAGACCGATCGAGGCCACCGGCGCGACGACGCCGGGTACCAGGCCCTCGAGAATCGAGCCCCCCTCATCGAGCACCAGCGCCGGCGCGATGTCGCGCTCGGCCAGCCGCCGCGCCATGACCATGGCGCCGTGGCGGCCGCTGACCTCCTCATCGTGCCCGAAGGCGAGGATGACGGTGCGCGGCGGCTCGAAGCCGGTGCCGAGCAGCACCTCGATGGCCTCGAGGATCGCCACGACGCTGCCCTTGTCGTCGATGGCGCCGCGGCCCCAGATGTACCCATCGGCGATGACGCCGCCAAACGGCGGCTCGTGCCATTGATCTTCAGTGCCAGTCTCGATCGGCACGACGTCGAGGTGGCCGAGCAACAGCGCCGGCGCCGCGCTGCCGCGCCCCTCCCAGGTGTAGATCAGGCTGTAGTCGCTCACCACTTCACGCCTCAGGGCGCGGTGCAGGCGCGGAAAGCGCTGCTCGAGGTACGCGTGCAGACCGCGGAACTGGGCGCCGTCGAACTGCGCCGGGTCCTGGTAGGACACCGTGCGAAAGCGCAACGCACCCGCCAGACCCTCGGCGGCGGCCGCCGCGTCGATGGCGACCGACGCTGCCGGTTCGACCGTGACCTGGCGCGACGTCGCGCGCAGCGTGCGCGCCACCAGCACGCTCGCCAAGAGCAACAGCCCGACCGCGAGTCCGGCCCCGAATCGTTTCACCGACGCGCCCCCCCGATCGGCGAGGCATACGCGCTGGCGCTCGCTCGGGCAAGGTCGGGCGTGGAGAGGGCGGCGACTGCCGCGCCACGTCCAATACGGCGCCGCAGTAGCCGCGACCGGCACGCTTCGTGTATCGACGCGCGATGACACCGCGGCAGCCAGTGAGCATCGTGCGCGAGGACTACCGCGGCTGGTCCGACACGTGGCGGCTGAGCAACCGGAGCCTCGAGACGCGCGTCGTCACCGCCGTCGGTCCGCGCATCATCGACCTGCGCATCCCCGGCGGCGAGAACCTCTTTCACGTCCGCGCCGCCGAGGCCGGCGGCCGCGGCGAGGCACAGTGGATGCTGCGCGGCGGCTGGCGGCTGTGGGTCGCGCCGGAGCGACGCGAGACGACCTACGCCCTCGACAATGCCCCCTGCACGGTGCAGGTGATCGACGGCCGCACCCTGCGCGTCACCGCGCCGCCGCAACCCGCGGCCGGTATCCAGAAGGTGGTCGAGGTGACCCTCGCCGACGACGCGCCGCGCCTGGCGGTGCGCTCGATCATCCACAACCGCGGCGCGACGCCGTTGACCATCGCCGCCTGGAGCCTGTCGGTGATGCGCGCCGGTGGACGCGCCCTGGCGCCGCTCGACGTCGGCCGGCTTGATGCCTTCGACGCCACGCGCAAGCTGATTCTGTGGAGCTACACGCAGCTCGCCGACCCGCGCTACGCCCTCGCCGACGACCTGGTCCAGGTCGACCAGTCGCGCGTGCGACCGGCGCCTGCCGCGAATGGGCAGCAGGCGCCGCCGCGCCGCGCCGACGAGAGCAAGATCGGCGTCGATTCCGGCCAGGGCTGGGCCGCCTACCTGCACCACCGCACGCTCTACCTGAAGAGCTTCCCACACCACCCGGCCGGTATCTACCCGGACGGCGGCGCGACGGTGGAGATCTACTCCAGCGCCGAGTTCCTCGAGCTCGAGAACCTCAGCCCGCTGACCCAGATCCCGCCCGGCGGGACGCTGGTCTACCCAGAGGAGTGGTGGATCTTCGCCGACGTCGACCTCGGCGCACACCCGCGCTCTGGGCTGGCCCGCTACCTGGCGGAGTCGGACTCCGCCGAGACGCCGCACTGAGCGAACGCTCCCGACCGCTGCCCCCAGGCACCCGCACCGCGCGGCGCGCGGCGGGGCGCGGTCGGGCAGCACGATCAGCCGCGCCCTCCCCCAGCGTCGTGAATCGGCGAGATCGGTAGTCGGGGGTGATCCCCTCACCCTGCACCACGACCGATTCAACGGGTACCTGCACTAGCTGCTCCCCAGGCCGCGCACCGCCGCGACCGCCCGCGTCCAGCCGCGGTACAACGCCTCGCGCTGCGCGGGGCGCATGCGCGGTTTGAAGAGGCGGTCGCGCCTGCGGGCGCGTTCGAGGCTGGCTGCGTCGGGCCACAGTCCGACACCGCGGCCGGCGAGCAACGCCGCGCCGAGGGCGGTGGTCTCGATGATCTTCGGGCGGTCGACTGGCGCGGCGAGCAGATCGGCCTGGAACTGCATCAGGAAATCGTTGGCGGCGGCGCCGCCGTCGACGCGCAGGCCGGCGAGCGGCTTGCCCGACTCGGCGGCCATGGTGTCGACCACGTCACGCGTCTGGTAGGCGAGCGCCTCGAGCGTCGCGCGCACCACGTGGGCGCGCGTCACGCCGCGCGTCAGGCCGACGATGGCGCCGCGCGCGTTGGGATCCCAGTACGGCGTGCCGAGGCCGACGAAGGCGGGCACGACGTAGACGCCGAGGGTCGAGTCGACGCTGCGCGCCAACGCCTCGCTGTCGGGTGCCCGCTTGAGCAGACCGAGCCCGTCGCGCAGCCACTGCACGGCCGCCCCGGCGACGAACACCGAGCCTTCGAGCGCGTAGGCGGGTGCGCCGTCGACGCCGCAGGCGACAGTGGTGAGCAGGCCCCGCCGCGACGCCACGGCGGTGTCGCCGGTGAACATCAGGATGAAACAGCCGGTACCGTAGGTGTTCTTCACCATGCCGGGACGAAAACAGGCCTGGCCGAAGAGCGCCGCCTGCTGGTCGCCGGCGATGCCGGCAATCGGCACGGCGGCACCGAAGACCTTCGCGTCGGTCATGGCGATGACGCCGCTCGACGGCACCAGACGCGGCAGCACCGCGTCGGGCACGTCGAGCAGGCGCAGCAGGTCCGCGTCCCAGGCGCGCGCGTGGATGTCATAGAGCAACGTGCGCGAGGCGTTGGTGTGATCGGTGACGTGCGCGGCGCCGCCGGTGAGCTGCCAGACGAGCCAGCTGTCGATGGTGCCAAAGGCGAGGTGGCCGGCGCGGGCGCGCAGGCCGCGCACGTGCTCGAACAGCCAGTGTAACTTGGTGCCCGAGAAGTAGGCGTCGAGGACCAGGCCGGTCTTGCCGCGCACCAGCGTCTCGGCGCCGTCCGCCTTGAGGCGCGCGCACAGGTCGGCGGTGCGGCGGTCCTGCCAGACGATGGCGCGGTGCACCGGCACGCCGGTGCGGCGATCCCACAGCAGCGTCGTCTCGCGCTGGTTGGTGATGCCGATCGCCGCCAGGTCGGCCGGCTTCAAACGCGCCGCCCGCAGCGCCTGGCGGATGACCTTCTGACTGACGGTCCAGATCTCCTGCCCATCGTGCTCCACCCAGCCCGGCTTGGGGTAGTACTGCGTGAACTCGGAGTAGCCGCGCCCGCGCACCGCACCGCTGTCGTCGAAGACGATGGCGGTGCTGCCGGTGGTTCCCTGATCGATGGCGAGGACATGGCGGGCCAGGACATGGCGGCGCGGCATTGGTCTCCCCCTGCGGCGCAGCCATAGCGATTGTCCGCCGCAGCGTCGATCGCCGCCCGGGCGGTTCGTCGCGCCAGCCAACCTTGATCCCGGCGCGCGGCCGCGTATTCTCCCGCCGTGCCCGCCCACCTGTACTTCGTCACCGGCAAGGGCGGGGTCGGCAAGACCACCG
This sequence comes from bacterium, assembly GCA_031401035.1. GTDB lineage: Bacteria > Desulfobacterota > Binatia > HRBIN30 > CADEER01 > JANNRA01. The sequence goes on from JANNRA010000161.1 coordinate 10,951, forward strand.
TGGCGGCGGCGCTGGCGCAGCGCCTGGCGCGCGGGCGCCGGCGCGTGCTGCTGGTCGAGACCGACGGCGGCGAGCGCAGCCTCGCAGCGCTCTTTGGCAGTGGCGCGCTCGGCGCCGAGCCGACGCCTCTGGGGGGCGGACTGTCCGGCCTGCGCCTCGAGCCGCGGGCGTTGGTCGAAGCGTACTTCCGCCGCCTGCTGCGGCTGCCCTTCCTGGCGCGGCGCCTGTTCGCCAGCGGCACCTTCCGCGCCGTCACGGCGGCGGCGCCGGGGGTGAGCGAGTTCGTCATTCTCGAGCACCTGCTGCATTGGACCGCGGCGGGGCGGTTTCGCCGCGCCGCGTACGACGCGGTGGTGGTCGACGGTCCGGCGAGCGGGCACGCCGTGCGGCTGCTCTGCACGCCGAGCCAGCTCGCCCGCCTGGTGCCGCGCGGGCCACTCACCGGCAGCGTCGCGCGGCTGCAGGCGCTGATCACCGACCCGGCCCATACGCGCGCGGTGCTGGTCGCCCTGCCCGAGGAGATGGCGATCGCCGAGGCCCTCGAGACGCGCGCCGCGCTGGCCATGGCCGGGGTGGCGCTGGCACCGCCGGTGCTCAACCGGGTCTGGCCGAAGCGCTTCAGCGCCGCCGATGCGACCGTCATCGCCGCCCGCACCGACCGCGCCGCGCCGCTGATCGCCGCAGCGCGGCTGGCGCTCGCCGCGCGCCGCGACTACGAGGCGCAGGCCGCGCGTCTGCACGAGGCCTTCGGCGTCGCGCCCCTGCCCCTGCCGGAGCGGCCCGGCGCCACCTTCGACGCCACGGCGCTGGCAGTCGTCGGGCGCGCCCTGGGACCGGCGCTCGGGGACGACGATGGCGACTGAACGGCGCCGCCCGCGGCACGGGGCCGACACGCTGACGCAGTTGCTGTCGCGGCGACTGATCGTCTGCGTCGGCGCCGGCGGCGTCGGCAAGACCACCACCGCCGCCGCGCTGGCGCTCGCCGCGGCACGGCGCGGCCGCGCCACGGCGGTGATCACCGTCGATCCGGCGCGACGCCTGAAAGACGCGCTCGGTCTCGCCGCGCTCTCCGGCGACCCGCAGCCGGTCGCGCACGGCGCCGGCCCGGCGCGGCTCGATGCGCTCGCGCTCGACACCAAGCGCACCTTCGACCGCCTCATCGAACGCGTCGCCCCGAGTCCCGCGGTCGCCCAGGGCCTGCTCGCCAACCGGCTCTATCAGGAGCTGTCGAGCGAACTGGGGGGCTCGCACGAGTACATGGCGATGGAGAAGCTGTACGAGCTGCTGCAGCTCGCGCGCTACGACCTGATCGTCGTCGATACGCCGCCGAGCGCCGACCTGCGCGAGCTGCTCAGCGCGCCCGGGCGCATGCTCGAGCTGCTCGCCTCGCAGGCCATCGACTTCCTCAAGGCGCCGCGCGCGATCCTCACCGGCAGCCCCGAATCCGGCCTCGCCCGCGCCACGCTCGGGGCATTGCTGCGCGGTCTCGAGCGCTGGACCGGCATGGGCCTGCTCGGCGAGCTGTCCGACTTCGCCGCCGGCTTCGAGCAGCTGGTCGACGGCTTCCGCGCCCGCGCCGCGGCGATCGAAGCGGCGCTACGCGCCCCGGACACGCGCTTCGCCATCATCACCTCGCCCGACCCCGCCACCGTCGCGGCCTCGCTCGCCTTCGACGCCGAGCTGCGCGCCGGCGGCTATCCGGTCGGCGGCGTCATCGCCAACCGCGTGCACGCCTTCCCCCCGCTGGCGCGCGGCGCCGACGCCTGGGCGACGCCGGCCCTGCGCGCCAAGCTGCGCGCCAACTACGCCGACTTCGCGGCGCTGTCCGCGCGCGACGCCGCCGCCCTGGCGCTGCTGCCCACACCGCCCCTGGCGGTGGTGCCGGTGCTGGAGGAGCCGCCGGCGTCGCTGGCGGCCCTGCAGGCGCTCGCCGCCGTGTTCGAGTGATGTCCCTCGATACGCTCGCTGCGCTCGCTACTCGGGACAAGCGGTTCCCCGTCCGTCCCTCGCTGCGCTCGCTACTCGGGACAGCGAATTCCCCGCCCGTCCCGAGTAGCGAGCGCAGCGAGCGTATCGAGGGGCGCTCGCCGCGTCAGGCCTGGCGCTTCTTCCGGGCCGGCTTCGCCGGCGCAGGCTGCTGCGCCACCAGGCGGTCGACCTTCATGCTCAGGTTGACGATGCTGCCCTGCAGAGCCTCGATCTTCGACAGGATGCGGTTGTAGTCGGCCCGCGACGGCAGGTTGAGCACCGACAGGACCGCCTGCATGTTCTTGTCGACCGTGCGCTTGGCATCGACGGCGCGTTCGAACGTCTTACCGAGCTGCTCGCGCACCTTCGGGTTGCGCCCCAGTTCCTCGAGGAAGACGCCCATCACTTCCTCGCCGCGCTCGAAGAGACCGGAGAGCATCGACTGCGCCTGGCGGCGCGCGGAGGGTTTGGACGACATGGCCGGGTCGTATAGTACCTGCCCGCACGAAGGCGCAACCGTGACCTGGGACGTCGTACTCGGCTATGCAACCGGTCTCCGCCTGGTGAACCCAGGCATCGATCCGGCCACCCTGGTGCGCACGATCGTCGTGCTGCACCTCACCGACGCCATCCTCTGCCGCCTCTTCGCGCACAACAACGGCTACTCGAAGAACCTCTGGACGGGGCTGGGGTTCGTCTTCGGGCTGTGGGCGGTCGCCCTGCTGCTGCTGTTGCCGAAGCGCAATCCGTGAGCGCGCCGGCTCAGGCCGCGCCCTCCGCGATCACCTGCGCCATCGCCTGCCCCGCCGCGTGGGTGAGCGACAGGTGCCAGCGGGCGATGCCGAGCTGCGCGGCGCGGGCCGCGGCGCCGCCGTGCAGAACGATGCGCGGTGGGCCGGCGGTGCGCACGACCTCGATGTCGCGCCACCAGACGCCCTTGGCGTAGCCGGTGCCGAGGGCCTTCATCACCGCTTCCTTGGCGGCGAAGCGGGCGGCGAAACTCTCCGCGTGACGGCGGCGTTTGAGGCAGTAGGCAATCTCGCCGGCGGTGAAGACGCGGCGGCGAAAGCGCTCGCCACGCGTGGGGTGGTCGACGGCGCGCTGCACGCGCTCGACCTCGATGACGTCGGTGCCTATCGCGACGATCATGGCGTGCAGGGCGCGGCGACGCCCTCCGGCGTCAACACGCGCTGCAACTGCGGCACGTACTCGTGTCGCACGGCGCCGTCTGGCGTGCCGCGAACGCCTTGCGGCGCTCCACCCACAGGTAAGACTTGTCGATGCGATGGTCGATGAAGTCCCACGGCAGGCGCTCCACCTCGCCGTACTGGCGGTGCACGTACGCGTCGGGATGCGGCGCGCCGGCGAGACCGTCGCGCTGCCAGGTACGGATGACGCGCCACCAGTCGCCATCGGCGGCGTGCACGGCCTCGAGGAAGGGGGCGACGCGGCGGTCGCCGCGCGACAGGATGGTCTGCAGGTAGGCCTCGCGCGGCGACTCGACGTCGAGCGTCAGGTTGGGAATGCGGCGCGCCGCCTGGCGCAGGCGCTGCGCCTTGCCGCGCAGCACCGCGATCGGTTCCATCGGCTCCCACTGAAAGGGCGTCCAGGGCTTCGGCACGAAGGCGTTGAGCGAGATGGTGGCGCTGCCAACGCGGCGTTTGCGTTCGCCGCTGGTGAGGCGGGCGCGAATGCGCTCCGCCAGGGTGGCGATGGCGACGACGTCGTCGTCGGTCTCGGTCGGCAGGCCGATCATGAAGTAGAGCTTGATCTGCTGCACGCCCTCGCCGGCCATCAGCTCGGCGGCGCGCAGGATGTCCTCCTCGCTGAGGTTCTTGTTGATCACCCGGCGCATGCGGTCGGAGCCGGCCTCGGGCGCGACGGTGACACTGCGCGCACCGCCGGCGGCCAGCGCCGCGGCGAGGCGCGGCGTCACGCAGTCGGCCTTGAGCGACGACGGCGACAGGCGCCCGCCGCGCTCGGCGGCGAGCTCGACGAGGCCCTCGACGCCGGGCACGCTGGCCATCTCGGCGCCGACCAGGCCGATGGTGCGGCGTTCGTCGAGACCGGCGCTCACCTGCTCGGCGAGGGCCGCCGGATCGCGCGTGCGGATCGGCCGGTACATGTAGCCGGCGGCGCAGAAGCGGCAGCCCCACTGACAGCCGCGGCTGGCTTCGACCAGCACCATGTCGCCAAACACCGCCTCGTCGCTGAGCACCCGCGTCGTCGTGGCGAAACGGTTGAGGTCCCAGATCAGGCGGCGCTCGACGCGCGCCGGGCCGGGGCCGTCGTGGGCCAGGTCGACGAGTGCGTCGCCGTCGTAGCGCGGCGCAAAGTGCGCCGGGACGTAGACGCCGGGCACCTGCACGGCGACGGCGTCGAGCTGCGCGGTGCGGTCGCCGTCGGCGTGCGCACCCCAGACGGCGAGAAACTCCGGCAGCAGCTCCTCGCCCTCGCCGATGAGGAAGCAATCGACGAACTCGGCGATGGGCTCGGGGTTGAGGAAGATCGCCGGCCCGCCGGCGATGACCAGCGGGTGTTCGGGGCCGCGCGCGGCGCGCCGCGCCGGCAGGCCGGCAAGCTCGAGCATGCGGATCAGATTGAGGTAGTCGGTCTCGAACGATATCGAGAAGGCGAGGAGATCGCTCTCACCGACGTGTCGGCTGCTCTCCAGGGTGCGCAGCCCGCCGGGCGCGATCGCCTCGTCGTCATCGGGCAGGAAGGCGCGCTCGCAGACGACTCCGTCGGCGCGGTCGAAGAGTTCATAGACGACCTGGAAGCCCAGGTTGCCCATGGCGATCGGGTAGCGGTTGGCATACGCCAGGCAGACTCGGCGCGGCGCGTCCTGCTTCTTGGTGAAACGGAACTGCTCGGCGGCGCGCCGCTGGCGGGCGCGCGCCTCGGGGACAGTGAGTTGGGACATGCCGGTCGAGCGTAGAGCCTGCCCCCGGTCGCCTCAATAGGGGCGGGCACAATGGCGAGCCGCCGATGGCCGGCCGCGGCCGGGGGGGGGGGGGGGGGGCGGGGGGGGGGCCGCCCCGCCGCCCCCCGGGGGGCCGGGGGCGGGGGGCGGCCCCCGCCGCGGCCGCGGGGCGCCCGCGCGGGCGGCGCGCCGGGGCCGGGCGCCCCGGCG
>JANNRA010000162.1:0-38969 GCA_031401035.1 bacterium
GGACGCTGGCGAAATCACGACCGCGTCGAGTTCTTCGTGAAATCGACAACATAGGGCGTCAGCGGACGTCCGCGAATTTTGCCCCGGAGGCTCTCACATGCAGGAGGTCCCTGGTTCGAGCCCAGGTGCGACCACTCCGGAAGGTCACGGCTTTCTCAATACGTGCAGTGGCGATGCGCGTGATGTGAGGCGGGGTGGGTCGGTCGTCTCGGTGAGAATGTACGAGGTCCTTGGCGCCGGTCTTCAAGCGGCTCATTCAACAAGGACATTGCAGCGTAAAGGGCTTGGCTGGAGGTGGACCACGGTGCCGGCGCGCTGCCAATCACCTTGTCGTGGGCGCGCGACAGCACGTTCCGGTTCTTTCCGCTGATCACGCACGAGGATCGCAGGTTGACGCGGCATCCGTTCGAGCTCGCCACCAACTGAGGTCCTGGCGCTGGTAGGTCGGCTCGAGGTGCGAGACTGGATCGACGTCCTCGTGCGTCCCGGTGAGCATGTCGGGACCTGCGTGCTGGATGCGGCCGGCGGGCTGTGCCGCGCCACCCCCGACGACCTGGGCTCGCAGCGCACCGGTCTTCGCGCTCACCCCGGCTGCATCTGTGGTGCGCTGCCGCGCGTGGTCGTATAGTCCGGGTCCGTTCCCCGGACCCAGTCGCCCTGGCACTTCCAGCAGACCTGAGGACCAACACATGATCGGCGTCGGCATTCTCATCTTCGGCCTGCTGGTTGTCGTCGTCGGTGTCGGCGGGATGCTGGGCCGCGGCGCGAAGTCTGACAGCACAGGCGCAAGCGCGGACGAAGAAGACGACGAGGATGACAGCGGCCGCCTGATGGAGAAGCGCGTCCTCTATCGGCGCGGGTTCTGGCGTCTGTAATTCGCGAGCCCGTTCAGTCCGACTCCGCCGCCGTCGGGGTGCGCGCTGGTGTCTCCGGCCTGCCACCTCGGGCCGCTTGGTGCTGGACCTCACTGGCCGGATCTGCTGCCGGCGAGGCCGCTGCTCGGTGCGGACAGCCATGTGACGCGGGGCCCCTGTGGGCTGGTGTTGCCGCGTCGTCATTCGCCTCGGCGAACCCCAGCGGCGCTTATGGTGAATCTCGACCCGCGTCGGCCGTTGCGTCGTGGCGCTTGCGCTCGCATCCCTCCACTTGCAGCATGCAGGCCATCGCCATCAGGGGCAGGGGGCGCGGCGGCTGCTCGAGCGGGGTCGAGCCGGCGGCGACGTGATCATGGATCGTCAATCGGAGGACGCTAGATCGGCGCCGCAGCGCGCGCGGCGTCGCGGCCGCGCCGGCATCGCCAGCGCGCTGTTCGTCGCCGCGTTCGCCTACCTGTATGCGTTCCGCAACGAGGGCATCTTCCATCTGGACGCGGTGTTCCTGGCCCAGGCGGTCGAGGACATCTATGCGCGCGGCCACTGGGATCGGTCCTGGCGCTTCGGCGCGGTGCTCGCCAACGCCCTCGTGTACCTCCCGTTCTGGCTGTCTGGCGAGAATGCCGAGCGCGCCACGGTCCTGGCGAGCATCCTCTTCCATGCCGCCTCGATCGCGATGGCGTTCCTCTTTCTGGATCGTCTGTCCGGCAGTCGGCGGCTGGCCGCACTCGCCGCTGGATTGTTCGCGGTGACACCGATCTACGCGATTCCGAATACCTTCGGGAAGGAGTACGGCCTGGCGGTGCTGCTCATCGCGACGTCGTTCTGCCTGGCGCTGGCGGCGCGGCGGTCGGCCAGCGCCATGCGGGCCGCGAGCGCGGCGCTGGTCTTGGCGCTGTCGTTCGTCGCGTGGGAGGGCGCGCTGGCGATCACGCCCATCTTCGCCGTGGTGTTGCTCGCGCCGCGGTGCGAGCGCCCGGTGTTCGGAGCGCTCGGCCGCCGTCTGGCGACGGGGGCGCTGGTGGGTTTCGGCGTCGGCCTGGCCTTCGATCTCTCGACGTCGCTGCACTCGATACTCAGGACCTATGCCGGGAGCCCGCACATGACCGGATTCCTCGGCCTGGCATCCCCGATGCTGCCGCGTACCCTGCACGACCTGGTGCACTTCCTCGGCTGGCCGTTGCTGACCGCGAGTGGGTTCGGGCTCGTCCTGGCGCTCGCCCGGCGGCGCTACCGCTCCCTCCTGCCGCTGGCCACGCTGATGATCGCTACCGTCGCCTTCTACGGAAACCTCTCCACCTATGGGCCTCGCTATCTCGTCCTGGTGGCCTTCGGGGTGTGCATACTCGCCGGCGTCGCGTTTCATGTCCTGCTCGGAGGTGGACCGGTCGCCCGCGTCGCGGCGGCGGTGGCCTTTGCGTGCGTCGTCGGGTCGCAGGTGGCGCTGTCGCTGCCGCTGTTGGCGCCGCGGCACGCGTACAACGGCGCCAAGCAGTGCGCGCTGATGATCGCGGCGGTGACGGAGCCCGGGAGCGTCATCATCACCATGGATGACCGCCGCTTCGTCGAGTACTACGCGCGACGCGCGACGCTGCAGCATCCCATCGGCGATCGCGCCGCGACGGATGCGTGGATCGATGTCGTGCGGCAGGCGCTCAACCGCGGTCCGGTGTACCTGACGGAGTCGGGCCTGTCCTACGATCCGCGTCGCCTCGTGCGGCGCGCCCTGCGCGCCAACTTCGCCTTCACCCTGGCCGGGAAGCGGGTCTGCGAAGACTACCACCACGCCGAGCGCCGACTGCAGCGTTACCAGGGGCATCTCTGGCGGCTGACGCCGCGATGAGGGCCGCGGTCGCGCCGCGGCGCACAGGCCGGCGCTTCCGGAGGGTCGATCGCGCCTGCAGGGCGGACAGCGGGACATCGCTGCGCGGCTGCAAGGGCCTGTCGCTACGGTTGATCCTGCAACTCGACATAGACGCCCGGTGGGTCGGCCGGCGGCGCGCCCGAGGCCGGTCGCCACTCCACCAGCATCAGCCGCGCGACGGGGAGGGAGGGATCGGCATTCGCGCCGGTGAACGCCGCGCGCACGGCGGCGAGGCGCGCGGCGGCAAGCGCGGGTGCGCCGTCGATGCCGATTGCGGCGAGGTCGGTGGCGGTGAGCTGCGGCGTGGCGACCAGCACCAGGCCGGTGTGGGCCTCCAGGATGCGGGCGATCTCGGCGACGCGCGCCGCGCCGCTGGCGTCGAGCGCGCCGCCGCCGGCGGGGAAGGGGATCGGGTCGATGGCGAAGGCGTGCGGCGCGCCTTTGGTCCCGAACAGGCTGCCGAGGATGCGCAGCGGGCTGGTGAGGGCGCCGACCAGGGCGCTGCGCACTGCCTGGCCCACGACCGAGCCGAGCGTGACGCGACGCGAAGCGAGGTCGAGCGACAGCGGCAGCGTCAGGTGGACGGTTCCCCCCAGGTCGGTGATCAGATTGAGCGCGATCGGTAGTGGCACGCCACTCTGCTGCTGGATGACGTCGACACCGGTCTGTCGCACATCGATGCCGCGCAGGACCATGCGCGCCGTTGCCGCGTAGCCGGGCGGCGCCGGCCGGGCATCGACGTCGAGCGACAGCCAGCCGGCCGTGGCGTCGTACCCCAGTAGCGGCGCGACATAGGGGTTCAGCGCCTGCAACGGCGCGTCGCGTACGCTGCCGCGTCCGCTGACGCCGCTGCCGGTCAGGCGGCCGACGAGATCGACCGCGCTGATCTCGTCCTGTTTGCCCGTCAGGGTGAAGCGGCCGTCGCCGTCGGGGCCCAAGCCGTCATCAACGACATCGCCACGCAGCCCGCTCAGGCTGGTCCAATAGGGCGGGGCAAGCGTCGAGTCGAGAAACTCGACCTTGCCGCCCTCGACGACCAACCGCTGCAGGTGCAGGCGCGCGGGCTCCGCCGCGCGCACCGTCGCGCCGGCGGTGACGAGATCATACGGGAACGTGCCGTCGGCGCGGCGCTGCAAGAGGACGTAGGGGTAGCTGAGCGACAGCGACGCGACCTCGACCACCGTCTGTTCGGCGTGGTCGAGGGTGAAATCGGCCTCGGCGAGGTGAACGGCCATCACCTCCGCCGGTCGCCCCGGATTCGGTGGGGCGGTGTGGGCGTCGCGCAGCCGCACCCGACCGCGTGCGTGCACGGCACCGTCGCGCTGCGTCAGCGCGACCGTCGCGTCGCCGCTGCCGCGCGTCAGTTGCAGCGGTAACGCCTGCGTCAGCGCCGCCAGCGGCGCCAGGGGGAGCGCCTTGGTGTCGATGTCGAGCTGCGCGTCGAGCGGCGCGACTCCCAGTCGGCCGGAGACGGCGATGGTCCCGCCACCGTCTGTCGTTGCGTGCAGCGTCAACGGCTGCGGGCCGTCGGCGTGGCGTCCGTCCCAGCGGCCCGCGACGGCGCCGAGCGTGAAGGTGGCGGCGCCGCGTCGCAGACGGACACGCCCGGTGCGGACCTCGATGGCACCGGTCTCGATCGTCCACGCCGATTCAGGTGCGTCCGCGACGGCGCCGACCGGGAGCACGAGCCCGGCGTCGGTCAGCGCGAGAGTCAGTTCGGGCGTGTCGATCGCCAGGTCGCCCAGGACGAGGTGGCGGGCTGCGAAATCGACGCGCACGGCGTGAAACGTCGCCGACGCGGCCGAGAAGGCGGTATCGGTCGGTCCCGTCACACGCGCTTCGCGCAGCCGCGCCTCGAGGCGCAGCTCCTGACGCGGCGGCACGCTGGTCGATTCGTACACGGCCGCCGCATCGACGGTGGCGCGGGCGGTTGCGAATCCGGGCGGGAGGTCGAGCCGCGTACGATCGACCACCAACCCGGTGACGCGCAGCTCGCCCTCCGCTGCGGGGGCGGCGCCGCCCAGCTGCAGGCGGGCGCGCCCCTCCAGGGTGGCGCCGTCGACGGTGCCGCTGAGCTGCACCTGCATTCCCACCTGGTCGCTCGCCAGCACGACATCGCTGCAGACGAGCCGCGTCAGGTGCAGCGGCGCGGCGCGCTGACGGCCGCCGACGGGGTAGCGGACGGTGAGCGCGCCGTCGCTGACGACGACCTCGCGCAGGCGCACCTCGATCGGCGCGGCGTCGCGGCCGCGCGACTCGCGGTCGAAGCGCCCGACCGTCGGTCGGTACTGCGCGTCGAGCTGGACGATGCCGACGGGATGGTCGACGAGCAGCCGGTCGAGCGCGACGGTTCCGTCGACGGGGTCGACGCGCACCGCGGGGAGGTCGATCCGCTGCGCCGCGAACTCGGTGCCGGTGTCATCGGTGATGCGCGGTTCGTGCAGCGTCACGTCGAGGCGCAGCGTCGGCTCGGGCGCCAGCGCCGAGGCGTACGTCGCCTGCATGTCGACCATGGCGTGAAGAGTCTGCAGCGACGGCAGCAGATCGATGGTGCGGCTGTTGATCTCGAGGCCGGTGACGCGGCCGACGGCGGCGATCGTGACGCCGCCGTCCGTGCCGAGCTGCACATTGGCGCTGGCTTCGAGCGGCGCCGCGTCGAGTGTGCCGGCGAGCGTCGCGCGCATGGCTGGACCGCCCGCGGTATCCGTCAGGTCGGACGCCTCGAAGTGCGTCAGGCGCAGCTGCGCCGCGCGCAGTTCGCCCCGCACCGGATAGCGCACGGTGAGGTCGAGGTCGGTGACGAGCACCTGGCGGATCGTCACCGGCGGGACGATGCGGTCGCCCAGCGCGTCGCCGCCGAAACCGGGCAGGCGCGGACGATAGTCGGCATCGAGCTCGACCGCGCCCGCGGGCGCCTCGACGACGACCCGCTCGACGATGATGTGGCCATCGAAGAGCGCGCGCGGGCTGACCTCGACGACGATGCGCCGCACCGTGGTCTGCGCGGCGCCGCTTCCCAGCGCGATGTCCGCGAGGGTGAGGCGGTCATCCCGCGGTTGCCAATCGAGCGTCCCGATCGTCACCGGCATGCCGAGCGCGCCGCTCAGGGCGCGCTCGATGGCGGGGCGGGCGAGGTGGGGTAGCAGGATGACGACGGCGACAGCAGCGCCGACGACGAGCACCGCCAGGATCCCGAGGACCACGAGGGCGCGGCGCAGGCGGCTGCGGCGCCGCGGAGGCGGTGCATGCGGCATACGGGTTCGATACCCCACATCCGCATGTTCCGCTGCAAGGCGGCGCGAGGCCGTGCGCCGCAGGCGGCCGACGAATCGGGGCGCGGCGGCTCAGGCGTCGTGCAGGCGGACGATGAGCGACTGGCTGCCGGTGGCCATCAGGCGACCGGTTTCGCTCCACAGGTGGACGCGCCCGTGCCCGAAGCCGTTGGCGATGCCGTGCACGCGGATGTCGGCCAGCACCCAGTCGGTCGGCGCCAGATCGAGAATGCGGATGGTGTTGTCGAGGCTGCTGCCGCCGGCCCAACGGCCGAGCGCCTGGCCGATGCCGGAGGGCACCCAGTCGGCGACGATAGCCAGCCCGGCGGCGGAGCGGTCGAGCTCGCGCGGCAGCCGCACCCACAGGGCGGAGTGGCCGTCGGCGCTCGGCGTGCCGTCGCGCTGACGGCCGTAGCGCCCGCGCGCGACGCGCATGTCGACCTGGTCGTGGATGGTGCCCTCGCTGTTCGGGAACGCCGGCGGTTTCGGGCACTCGTCGGGCGGCGGCACATCGGGCATCTGCGGCCACTGTCCCGAGATATCGAGCTGGCGGCTGCCGAGCGCGGCGTTGACGGTGAAGATCTCCTGATCGCCGACGTGGCCGATGGCGCGCGCCTGGGTGACGTTGCGGCCGGCCACCGGCACGATGACGTCGAGGTCGAGCACCGCCGGGCGGCGGGCGTACGAGAGATACTGCGCCGTCGCCCAGGCGAGCGGCCGTCCGGTGGTCGCTTCCAGCGCCGTCACCGCCGCCGCGAGGCCGCAGCCGCCGAAGAGAAAGCCCTCGCGCACCGTCAACCTGCGCTCGACCGGCAGGTACCAGCGATGCGGGTTGTGCGTCGCCTGCAGGCCGAGGAACTCGCGCGCGTGCATGGCGTCCTACGTCTTCTTCAGCCGCCGCGGCGGCAGCAATTCGGGCGGCGTCGCCACCTTCTGGGCGAGGAAGATGGCGGCATCGAGCTTGAAGAAATTGCGCTTGCGGTACCAGCGCAGCGCGTCCTTGTTGTTCTCCGCCACCTCGAGCACCAGGTGCGTGCAGCCGCGCAGGCGGGCGAGGTGCTGCAGCTGCTCCATCATGAAGCCGCCGACGCCCTGGCCCTGCAGGTCCTCGTGTACCGCCAGCTCCTCGACGAACATCGGCCGCATGCCGCGGTTGTCGAAGTAGCGCGGATTGATCCAACTGTCGTCGCCACCGCTCTCGAAGGTGCACTCGGCGTAGCCGACGATGCGGCCGCCGAGCTCGAAGAGCAGCTGCTCGACGCCCTCCTCGGCGTAGATGTCGACGAACCGCGCCTTCGAGCGCGGGCGCTGGTACTCGACCGTCTCGCGGTTGACGTCGCGGAAGACGCGCTTGAGGAACTCCCAGGTGCGGTTGAGGTCGCGCCGGTGGATGCGACGCACCTTCACCTCGAGGTGCGGGTGCGGGGTGGGCGGCGGCGTGCGGGATGCGGCCATGCGCGCCGGTGCATACACCGCGCCGGGGCCGCCTTCAAAAAGGCGGCCCCGGCGCGGGCGGCGTTCAGCGCGTCGCCTTGCCCTGGCGCACCTTGCGCTGCAGAAAGGCCGGCATCTCGTCCTCGCGGCTCAAGTCCTCCTCCTCACACCTCGCCGCCAGCCGCCCAAGCGATTGCACGGCGGCGTACTGCGCCTGCTTGCGGAAACGCACGTCGTCGCGCCGCCGCGCCAGCGCCTCGAGCTCGGTGACGAGCTCGCCCAGCCAGGGGCTGGCCTCGGCGAGCAGGCGCGCCTCGGCGAGCAGCGCCGCGACGCGGTCCCAGTCGCCGTGCCCCGCCGCTTCGCGCGCCGCCATCTGCAGTCGCGCGCCGTCGAGCTCGGCGGCGCGACGCGCCACCAGACCGTCGACCCCGCGCGCCTCCCAGATGGCGCGCATCAACACCGGCACCGTCAGTGCCGGCACCTGCACCTCGAACGGGTGGCCGTGCATGTCCTCATAGCTCACGGCGACGCGCAGCAGCTCGAGTTCGGCGCCGCCCGCTACCGGGCCGCGCACGTTCAGCAACGCCCACGCCTCCGTGGCGTAGGCGATGTCCGGCAGGCGCCAGGCCAACGGTGCGACGCTGGCGTAATCGTTGCGCATGGTCAGCTCGAGACCGGGCAGGGCGGTGGCGCGCAGGGTGACGCGCTTGGCCCACAGGGCGTCGAACAGCGCCAACTCGCTGGTGAACGGCTCGCGCAGGTCCGCCGCCGTTTCACCGTACCAGGCGCGCCCTTCGCCGGCGCGCGCCATGGCGGTCATCAGCTCCTCGTTGAAGGACGGGCCGAGGCCGTACGTTGAGGTCGAGACGCCCGATACCGCCAGCTCGGCGGCCTGCCGGGCGATGGTCTCGACGTCCTGCAGGCCCTGGTTTGCCTGGCCGTCGGAGAGCAGCAGCACGCGCGACAGGGCGTCCGGGCGTACCCACGGCAGCAACTGCTGCGCGCCCGCCACCCAGCCGGCGTGCAGCGCCGTGCTGCCGCCCGAGTAAATGGACTGGATGAGGGAGCGCAGACGCACCGCGTCCTCGACGGGACGCGCCGCCTGCAGCACCGCGACGCTGTCGTCGTAGCTGACCAGTGCGACGCGGTCGCGCGGCGACAGCCGTTCGACGACCTCGATGGCGCACCGCTTGGCTTCCTCGAGCGGTTGGCCGGCCATCGATCCGGAGCGATCGATGACCAGCGCCAAGTGTAACGGCGGCCGCTCGGCCTGCCGCGTCGGCGCCGTCGCCGGCGCCTGGACGCGCACGAGAACATCGAGATCGACGGGCTCCCCGGCGACCACGCCCGCCCGGCGCGGGGTGAGAATGAGTGATGGACCCTCTTCTGATGACAGCATCGGCAACCCTCCCTGTTGGCTGATCGAGGTTGCACAATAACAGCATTCACTGTCAATGACAAGATAAATCTTCACAGTGGATCGTGGCAACGACAGCGTGCTAACGGATGATTCATGGCTGCGCCTGGAAAATCAACGGATTGGACCACGTGGACCGGTGGCTACCCGGAGTTGGTAGAGGCGGCGCGCCAGCTGCTGCGGCTGACGCACGATCCCAGCGCCGCGCCGGGCGACGAGCGCGAGTCGTACGAGCGCGCCCATCAACTGAACGAGCGCCTGGTGCGCATGTACGTTCAGGAAGGGGTGCTCCGGCCGGGCGAGCGGCGCGGTCGCGAGGTGGAGTTCGGTTTCGAGCAGCTCCTGCAGCTGGTGACCGCCCGCCACCTGATCGCCGTCGAGGGCTGGAAGCTCGGGCAGATCGCCTCGTTCATGGCCGGGGCCGATGTGCCGGCGATGCAGCGACTGTTGCCCAGTCGGCTCGTCGCCGCGGTGTTTGGACCGGCCGCGGGTGAGTTCGACGTAGACGATCTCGCGGACGGCGACGTGGCCATGCCGCGGGGCAACGAACGGATTCAGAGGTTTGGGGGCACCGGGCGGGACAAGGCCGGCGCGGTGCCGGGGAAAGGGGCGATGCGGATGCGCGTCCAGTTCGCCGATCCGGCCCGCGCCCCGCTCGAGGTCCTCGTCACCGGCGCCGAGACGCGGGCGCAGTACCGCCGCCAGGTGGGGGACCTGCACGCGTCGTCGCCACCGCCGGAGGGTGAGCGCTGGGTGCGCTTTCGCCTGACGCCGTGGACCGAAGTGCACGTGCAGGAGGTGGCGCTGGCCGCCTGGAACGACGAGCTGGTCGATTCGTTGGCGGAAAAATTGAAGGATCTGCTGCGCGCCGAGCTGGCGCGGCGCCGCGGCGCCAAGAAGCGCTGAGGACGTCGGTGGCGCGGTGGCGCCGCACGCCGTATGCTACAACTCCGACATGCGCTTGCTGTTGATCTTCGCGCTGCTGACGATCGCCGCCCCTCCTGCCGGGGCGCGCCCCTACGACCCGAACTGGACGCGGCTGCAACAGCGGCTGATCGCCGACGGCTTCGATGCCGCGCAGGTGCGGGCGACGTTTCGCGATCCGCGCGTGCAGCCGTTCCGCGGCCTCGGCTTCTCGCTCTATCCGCGCGAGTCCAAGGCGATGTACCGCGACTTCCTGCGCGGCGACAGCGTCGGGCGGGCGCGGCAGTGCCGCGCCGAGCACGACCGCACCTTACGCGCCGCCGAGCGCCAGTATGGCGTCCCGGCCGGCGTCGTCGGCGCCATTCTGCACGTCGAGACACACTGCGGTCGCAACACCGGCCGGCGCACCGTCCTCTACGAACTGGCGCGCCTGGCGATGGCCAACGACCCCAGCAACGTGGGCTGGAACATCGAGCGCCACCGCGCCGGTGAACCGCGTTCTCGCTGGGCGGCGATCGAGGCGCGCACGCACGAGCGCGCCCGCTACCTCGAGCAGACGTTCTATCCCGAGGTGGCGGCGACGTTTCGCATCGCCGCGCGCAACGGCATCGATCCGCTCGACATCCGCGGCTCCGGCGCCGGCGCCTTCGGGCTGCCGCAGTTCCTGCCGACCAGCTACCTGCGCTTCGCGGTCGACGGCGACGGCGACGGGCGGGTGAGCCTGTACGATCCCGACGACGCGATCATGTCTGCGGCCAACTACCTGCGCGGCAACGGCTGGCGCGACGGGCTGTCGCACGCGCAACAGCGCCGCGTGATCTGGAGTTACAATCGCTCCGACGCCTACATCGACACCGTCCTGACGCTGGCGCGGCAGCTCGACTGACGCGGCCGCCGGGACGCGCTCAGAAGCGCGCGGTGATCTCGCGCCCGTAGCGTTCGATCTGCGGCACCAGCTCGTCCCGCTCCACAGCGTGCGCAGCATGGCGACGCCTTCCTCCATGCGGGCGCCGCGCTCGCCCGGCGCGTCGCCAGCCACGCCCTCCAGGTCACCGCCGCCGCGCCGTGCGGGTTGCCGGCAGCGCCGCCAGCACCGCGGTCGGGTCCGGATGGTCGCCGGCTTCCTGGCTGATGTGGGCGAAGAGCACTCGATCCGCGGGCGTGATGACGAAGACACCCCCCTGCTGCCAGGGGTCGCCCTGCGTCGCGCCCTGGCGCTGGCCGGCGCGCAGCGCCCGCAGGCCGTGCCCGACGGTGCGCAGGTTGAGCGCCGTGCGCAGGCCGCGCTGCAGGCCGGCGGCGGCATAGGCGTGCAGGTCCGGGTCGACGAAGAGCGGGTTGTCGATGTGCTGGGCGGTGCGGAAGTCGGCCGCCTGTGCCGGCGTGCCGTTGCCGACGATCACCAACTCGGCGCCGCGGCGGCGGATCTCCTCCAGGGCCGTGTCGCGCAACTGCGCGACCTGCTCGCGGCAGAACAGTCAGCCGAAGTGGCGGATGAACGCCAGCACCACCGGCCGCCGCGCCCACAGCGCGCCGAGCACCTGCGGATGGCCCAGCGGGTCGAGGACCGCGATCGCCTTCAGGGCCTTGGCGACGTTGCGTGGCATATCCTGTCGATAGCGGTTGTAGCCGGCGCGTCAACCGAGCGCGTTGGCGACGCGGTGCAGCTCGTCGGGATCGGCGGTGGTCGGCACCAGCAGCAGCTCGTCGGTGCCACAGTCGGCGAGTTCGCGCACGCTGCGGCGCAGCGCCGCCGCGGAATCAATGATGACGGTGCGGGCCAGGACGCGGGCGAGGTCGGCGCCCATGAAGTTGAGGTAGCGGTGCAGGTAGGTGTCGAGCTGTTCGCGGGCGCGCGGTCCGAGCGCGAACCAGCAACTCGACACCAGGCGCGGCGCCACGCTGCGGCCGGCCTCGCGCCAGGCGCTGCGCGCCGTCTCCCAGGCAACGCTGACCTCCTCGGCCGAGGGCCCGAAGCTGAAGCCGCAGATGCCGTCGGCCCAGCGCGCGGCGCGGCGGATCGAGTCGGGCGCCAACGCCCCCGCCCACAGCGGCGGGCCGCCCGCTTGCACGGGCAGCGGTTCGACTGGGCGCAGCGCGCCCGCGACGACGTTCTCGCCCGCCCACACGCGCCGCAGGGTGGCGATCTGGGTCTCCATCCGCCGCAGGCGGCGGGTGTCGAAGGGCGCGCCGGCGGCGGTGTAGTCCTCGACGCGCGCGCCGACGCCGACGCCGAGCGTGACGCGCCCGCCCGACAGCACGTCGAGCGTCGCGACCTGCTTGGCCATCAGCACCGCGCTGTGCAGCGGCAGCACGATGACGGTGAAGGCGATGCGCACGCGCTCGGTGACGGCCGCCGCGGCCGACAGCGTCACCATCACCTCGGGGTTGGGGAAGGTGATGCGTTCGCCCGCCGCCAGGGTGGTGAACGGCCCGGCGTCGATGCGCCGCGCCCATGCAAGGATGGTGGCGCGATCGAGCCCCGGCACCATCACCGGCAGGTTCATGCCGATCTGCATGGACGGTCCACTCACTCGAGGGCGTCGCGGCGAATGGTGAAGCCGCTGAAGGCGACGCCTACGTCGATGCCCTGGCCGCTGCCGGTGAGTTCGAGCGACACCGTGCCCTTGGTCATCGCGCGCGCCGCCACCGACGGACCCATGCCGGCGTGCGCCTCGGCGGTGGCGTAGGAGCCGAAGATCTCGTTGATGCTGCCGACCGGCGAAAAGCGACCGCGCCCGTCCGAGACCTTGGAGACGCCGAAGGAGATGCCGCCGCCCTCACTGCTGATGCGCACCGCCGCGCTCTGCCCGTTGTCGCAGCGCACCGTGCCCGTGCCGCTCGCCGTCTTGTAGAAGAACGACCAGCCTGAGAGCGAGAATTCCATCGTGCACAGCGTCGTCGCCGCCGCGAGCGGCGCCGCCAGCGCCAGCAGCAGCGCCGCGGCGAAGAGGGCGGGTGTCAGCGTTCGTACCGTCATTCGCTCGCCCTATCGCGCCCGCCGCCGCGCCCGCAACCCCGCTCGGCGGGCCTGCTCGGCGGGCCGTGCGGCGGGTGTGGCGACCCGCCCGACGAAACAGGCTACAGAGCGATGGGGAACAGGACGATGCACAGAACGATCAAGGATGCGCTGCTCGCCAAGGTCGAGGATCCGGCCGCGGCCGGATTGACGCTGACGCCGTTGCTCGCCGCGCTGCGCACCCAGGGTGACGCCGCGGTGTGCGAGGCGCTCGAGAGTTCGACCCTGCTCTCCGCCGGGGCGCGGACCGCCGTGCCGCCGCCGCGGCCGGGCGGGGCGCCGGGCACGCTCGGCGCGGCCGTTGCCAGCGCGCCCGCGGCTGAGATCGGCGCGCCGGCGGGCTGTGCGCCGACGGCGTCGGCCGACGCCGTGCGGCTCGCCGCGACGCTGCGCGAGCAGTGGGAGACCTGGCGGGCGGTGCTCGGTTACGGACGCACGGCGCTGGATGCGCTGGCCCTGCACGCCTTCACCGCCGCGCAGTGCGCCAGCGGCGAGAGCCTCGGCTGGATCGCCATCCACGCGCTGCGCGTCGCCTTCATCGTGCCGGAAGCGACGATTCCGGTGTACGAACGCCTCGCCGATGGCTGGCTGCGCGGCAAGGCCAGCGCGCCCTTCCTCGCCGTCGATTGGGCGGCGCACTGGAGCCGGCCGCTGGCGGACGTGCGCGGCGAGCTCGGCGTGCCGCCGTCGGCCGTCGACGCGGCGGCCGAGGCGGCGGCGCTACCGCTGGTGTCGCGTCCCGGTCGGCTGCCGGACGGCCTGGCGGCGCTGCTGTGGCGTGTCGTCGGCCAGCAGGTCGATCCCGCCGCCATCACCGCCACCATCGCCGCCTTCGGCGCGACCTACGGCACCGGCCTGCGCGACGCCTGCGCGCGCGCCATCCAGATGCACCCTGGCCAGGCGGCCCTGGCACGGCAGCCGTCGCCGCCGCGCGTCGACATCCACGCCCTCGCCGTCCATCCGCCGGACACCCTCGGGCACGCGTACTACCACCTGATCGTCGACAACGGCTTCGATCCCGAGGTGCTCGATCCGGACACCGTCACCGGCTTCCATCCCGACCTCGATGGCACCAATCGGCGCATCCTGCAGCAACACGAACTGTGGCACCTGGTGGCCGGCTACTCGACCAGCCCGCTGCACGAGAGCGCCATCTCCGCCTTCCAGCTGGCGCAGTTCGGACACAACTACTCGGCCGCCTTCCTGGCAACGATCATCACCACGCTGCTGTTCTCGACGCCGGTTTTCCTCGACCCGTTCCTGCAGGTCACCGCCGAGGCGTGGCGGCACGGGCGCGCCACGCCGCCGATGATGTCCATCGACTGGCCGGCCCAGTGGGGCAAGAGCCTGGACGCGATCCGCGCCGAGTTCGGCGTTGCGCCCTTCGTCAGCGTCGTGCCCGACGTGATGGCGTAGCGCGCCGCGCGCGCGTCCGCGCCCGCCGCGGCCCTCCACACGAGGCAGTCCGGCTGCTACGCAGGAGCGATGGAGCCACAGCTCACCGACACCGAGCGCATGCTGCGCGACACCTTCCGCAGCTACTTCACCAGCGAGATCGAGCCCAAGGTGGCGGCGATGGAGGCCGGCGAGCTGCTGCCCTATCCGCTCATGCGCGCCATGCACGCGGCCCTCGGCCTCGACCAGATGACGGCCGCGATGGGGCGCCGCGACGGCGCAAGCGCAAGCGCGGCGGTCGGCGGGTTCGACGCCAACACGACGCGCTACGCGCGCACCACGTTCTCGGTGGAAATGGCGCGCGTCAGCCCCTCGTTCGCCCTCAGTTACGGCGCCAGTCTCGGCCTCTTCGGCGCCAACGTCGCCGGCAAGGGCACGCCCGAGCAGGTCGAGCGCTTCGCGCGGCCGGTGCTGCACTGCGCCCAGGTCGGCGCCTGGGCACTGACCGAGCCGGGCGCCGGCAGCGACGCGCTGCGCGGCATGAAGACCACGGCGCGGCGTGACGGCGACCACTACGTGCTCACCGGCAGTAAGACGTTCATCACCAACGCGCCCTACGCTGACGTCTTCCTGGTCTACGCGCGCGTGCAGGGCGGCGAGCTCGACGCCTCGATTCAGCCCTTCATCGTCGAGCGCGGCACGGCCGGGCTGAGCAGCGGTCCGCCGATGAAGAAGATGGGCATGCGCGGCTCGCCGACCGGGGAAGTGTTCCTCGACGACGTGCGCGTGCCCGCCGATCAGCTGCTCGGCGGCGGCGTGCGCCAGCGCGACCACGTCAAGTCGAGCCTGGCGGTCGAGCGCGGCGGGCTGTCGGTGCTCTCCTACGGCATCGCCGAGCGCTGCTT
This sequence comes from bacterium, assembly GCA_031401035.1. Classification (GTDB taxonomy): domain Bacteria; phylum Desulfobacterota; class Binatia; order HRBIN30; family CADEER01; genus JANNRA01. Next base: position 15,106 of record JANNRA010000162.1, read on the forward strand.
CGAGATCGCCCGCGACTATGCCCGCACCCGTCAGCAGTTCGGCCAGCCCATCGCCAGTTATCAACTCATCCAGCAGCGCCTGGCGCGCATGTACGTCGCCCTCGCCAACAGCCGCCGCATCGTCTACGCGGACCACCTCGCCGGCCGCGCCCTGCAGGAATCGGTCGCCGAGGTGTGCGCGGGCAAGCTCTATTGCGCCGAGATGGGCACCTTCGTCGCCTTCGAGGCGATCCACATCATGGCCGGCAACGGCTACATGGAGGAGTACCTCGTCGAGCGCCTGGCGCGCGACGCCAAGCTGATCGAGCTGGGTGGCGGCACGACGGAGATGCAGATCCTCACCATCGCCCGCGAGTTGTTGGCCGTCGCGCCGTAGCGACCAGTCCCCGAGGCCGGGCCGCATGTCTTGCGGGCAGTACACCCGCGCTGCTACAGTGCGGCTACTGGTTGTTCAGGCGCGAGGGATCCCCGGTTCTGGCCCGTCGCAAGGCGGCTCCCGCACCCGCAGTCAGTAGTCAGCCGCGACGGGCGCGGTGGAAGGAGCCGGCACACATGGGGAAACGCTTGTACGTGGGTAACCTGTCTTTCCAGGCCACCCAGCAGGACCTCGAGGAACTCTTTGGGCGCATTGGAGCTGCGACGTCGGTTGCCGTCATCACCGACCGCAGCACCGGTGAGTCGCGCGGCTTCGGGTTCGTCGAGATGGAGAGCGCCGAGGACGCGGCCAAGGCCATCGCGGAGCTCGACGGCCAGGAACTGAAGGGGCGCGCTCTGCGCATCAGCGAGGCGCGTGAGGACAGTCGTGGCGGTGGCGGTGGTGGCGGCCGCGGCGGCCGGGATCGCTGAGGCGCCGCGATGCGGCACATATGACGGCAGCAGCGATTCGTCTCCAGCTCCGACGTGGGCTGGAGGAGCACCTCGACGGTCTCGGTTATACCTTCGATCGGCGCATCTCGCGCGTCGGCGGCCCCGCCGCAGAGATCGCCCGCGTCAGCCCGGTGCGTGGCCGGCTGGTTTATGGCGAGACGGTCCTGGCGGCAGACCTGCGCAGCACGCGTTGTCATGAACGCCTGCGCTTCTTCTCGCAGCGGCGCACGCGAAGGCGCAGCCAGATCCTGTTCTTCATCGGCGTCGAAGAGACGCACCGCACGGCGCTCGAGGATCTCCTCGTCGAGCTGGGCATCCGCACGACGGTGCGCGGGGCGCACGTACACATCATTCCCATCACCCGCCCGACGCCGAAGGCGCCGATCCCGAAGACGGCGAAGCCCAAGGTGATCAAGGCCACCGGCACGACGCGGGCGCGCGCCTCGCGCACGCGCCCGCAGGCGAGTTCGCGGTAGTCCGCTGCGGCGGCCGGTGGTGCCCGTGCGCCCCACCCGCCGCCCGCGGCGAATGTCTCCGCGGCCGCGATAAAGCCGTTGCGGCCGGCAACTGCTCGTGCAGAATGCCTCCATGACCAGCGGGAGCGTTGCGCCCGGAGCGCGCCATGCCGTCGACCGTGTCCTGTACCGGGCGCGGCAGTACGGCCTCACCGCCTCGCTGGCCATCCCCGGGCGCCTGTGGAGCCTGGTGCTGGCGCCGAATCAGCCGCGCATCGAGGCGCAGATGGTGGGCCGCCTGCAGCAGCGCTACGAGCGCCTGCTCGAGTGCGATCTGGCGCAGGTCGCGCGCGGCACCTACCCGCGCGACCTGCTGTACCAGTTGCCGCTGCTCGACTACCTGCGCCAGTTGCCCGAAGCGCTGGCCGACCTGCCGCGCTTCCTCTGGCGCAGCTATACCGCGGCGCATGACGACCTGCCGCGCGGCGTCGATCGCCAGCGCTACCCGAGCTACTACCTGCGCACGTTCCACTGGCAGACCGACGGCTGGCTCAGCGACCGCTCGGCGCGCCTCTACGATCCGAGCGTCGAGTTCCTCTTCGGCGGCACCGCCGACGTCATGCGCCGCATGGCCATCCCGCCGCTGGTCGCCGCCGTGCGCGGCATGGCGCGGCCCCGCATCCTCGATATTGCCTGCGGCACCGGCCGCTTCCTCGCCCAGCTCGCGCGCGCCCTGCCCGACGCCAAGCTGTTCGGCCTCGACCTCAGCGCCCCGTACCTGAAGAAGGCCGGCGAGCTGCTCGCCGGGCGCGACGTCAGCCTGGTCAGCGACAATGCCGAGGCGATGCCGTGGGCGGATGGGCACTTCGACGCCGTCAGCTCGATTTTCCTGTTCCACGAGCTGCCCGCCGACGCGCGGCGGCGCGTCGCCCGCGAAGCCTGGCGCGTCCTCGCGCCCGGCGGCCGTTTCGTCGTCTGCGATTCGGCGCAGCTGGCCGAGAGCGCCGATCTCGAGCCGGTGCTGCGCTCGTTCCCGGCCGCCTACCACGAACCCTATTACAAGAGTTACCTGCGCGACGACCTGGCCGGGGTGCTGGCCGAGTCCGGCTTCGAGGTGGAGTCGACCGAGGCCCACCTGGTGTCGAAGGTCGTCGTCGCGTACAAGCCGGCCGTGCGCTCACGCCGGCGCGGCACGCGGCGCTGAACGCGCCCGAGAGGAGATGCCATGCGAATCATCCGACGACTGGTTCCCGCCCTGCTGATCGTGTCGCTGCTGAGTGGCGGCGCGCAGGCCTGGGACGAGGGCGGCAACGCGCTCAGCCCGTCCGACGCGCGCACCCCGCAGCCGCGCGCCTCGATCACCGCGGCGCTGATGAACGTGTTCTTCCTGCCGGTGCGCATCCCCGTCACGGTGCTCGGCGCGCATGTCGCCGGACTGACCGGCTTCCTCACCGGCGGCAACAAGCACGCGGCCGACGATGTCTTCGGCCTCGTCGACGGCACGCAGGTGGTGACGCCGCGCATGCTCGAGGAGCGGCGCGGCTTCCGCTTCAGCTCTTACGATTGAGTCGTCCCCCGTCCGGCACCTGACCGGCGCGCGGGGTCGGCCCGGCGCTGGTCAGCGGTGCACCCGGTGATCTAAGCCAGCGGCATGGACTATCGCCGACTCGGCCACACCGGACTCAAGGTCTCCCGCCTCTGCCTCGGCACGATGATGTTCGGCCGCTGGGGCAATACCGACCGCGACGACTGCGCCCGCATCGTGCATCGCGCGCTCGAGGAGGGCGTCAACTTCATCGACACCGCCAACCGCTACAACTGGGGCGAGTCGGAGGAGATCACCGGCGCCGCCGTGCGCGGCCGGCGCGAGCAGGTGGTGCTGGCCACCAAGGTGTTCATGCCCGGCGCCCAGGGCATCCTCGATCGCGGCACCTCGCGCCGCCACGTCATGCTGCAGGTCGAGGAGAGCCTGCGCCGCCTCGGCACCGACTGGATCGACCTCTACCAGCTGCACCGCTACGACAAGGATACGCCGATCGAGGAGGTGCTCAGCGCGCTGCACGACTGCGTCCGCCAGGGCAAGGTGCGCTACCTCGGCGTCTCCACCGGCCACGCCGCCGATCCGGTCGAGATCTCGTGGCCCGGCTGGCGCATGGTCGAGGCGTTGTGGACCAGCGAGCGCAACGGCTACGAGCGCATCGTCTGCACGCAGCCGCCGTATTCGATCTTCGCCCGCGACGCCGAGCGCGACGTCTTTCCAGTCTGCGAACGCTTCGGTATCGGCGCCATCGTCTGGAGTCCGCTGGAGGGCGGCTGGCTCGCCGGCCGCTATCGCCAGGGGCAGCCGGCGCCGGCCGATTCGCGCGCCAGCAACGAGACCGAGTTCGGCATGTTCGTGCGCGACAACTTCGACCTCGCCAGCCCGCGCGGCCAGAGCCGCCTGGCGGTGGTCGAAGCCCTGGTCGCTCTCGCCGACGAACTCGGCGTCTCGCTCGCTGCCTACGCCCAGGCCTGGGCCCTGCGCCACGCGGCGGTGACCAGCATCATCGTCGGGCCGCGCCTCGACCGCCACCTCGATGCGGCCTTCGCGGCGCTGGCGGTGCAGATCCCGGACACGCACCTGGCGCGCATCGACGCGCTGGTGGCGCCCGGCACGCGCGCCTGACGGGGTGCGTCGCCGCTAGCGCTTCTTGAACAGATCCTCGAGCACCGTGCCGATGCCCTTGCCGATGACGCCGGCGCCGCCCTTTTTCAGCAGGTCCCCCGCCGTGCCGCCGAGCTGCTTGCCGAGGAACTTCTCCAGTTCGCCGGCGGCGAGGCTGATGGCGACGCTCTGCACCAGGCCGGTGGTGACCTGCAGGGCAACCGCGTCGGCGCTGACGCCGCCCTCGGCGGCGCCGATGCCGGTGAGCTCGAAGCCCTCCATGGTTTCGACGTGCTCGCCGCCGCCGGCGGCGCGGGCGTCGACGTGTACCTTGCCGTCGCGCAGCGTCAGGACGTCGACGATGAATCGGCGTCCGTTGCCGGTGCGGTCGTCGGCGCGGCGGCGCGGCGCCGGCGTGCCGGTGGCGCGCGGCACGTCGCGGCGCTGACGGTGCTTCATCGCCTTGCGGATCACGTCGACGTTGGCGCGCCCCTGCGCGTCGACCTCGTAGAACACCTGCGGTGCCTGCACGCGGACGGTATGGATGTGGATCGGATCGACCAGCAGCGAGGGGAGCGAGAGCGTCACCGTCGCCTCCTCGAGCACGAAGGCGTCGGGCGTCGCGTAGCCGGGCGGATTGGCGACGCGCAGATCACGGATGGTCAGGCGGCCCTCGCCGATGGCGAGGGCGACGTCGGCGACGCGCACCGCCGTGCCGGTGAGCGCCGAACCGCGCGACTCGATGGCGCGGCGGACGATGCCGTCGAGGCTGGTGAGCAGCAGGAGCAGGCAGATGCCGACCGCCGCGACGCCGGCGCCGGCGGTCAGCAGGACGGCGCGGCGTCCGCTCACGCGCGGCGGTCCAGTTTCGGAAAGCGCACGCCGGTGGCCTGCTCGGACAGCGCCCACAGCCGCGCCGCCGCCTCCTGGTCGCGCGAGCGGGCGTTCGACTCGACCCGCTTCGGCGCGCCCCAGATCTCGCCGATGCCGTTCGGGCCGTAGTACTCGCCGCCGCGCACGTCGGGCGCCGCCGCGGCATAGAGCTGCGGCAGGGCGCCCATCGCCGCGCTCTGCGCGAACAAGGTGTTGCCGAAATCGGTGAGGCGCTCGAGCAGCGACGAGCCCTGCATGCGCGGTCCGGTGGCCTGCAGGTTGGTGGCGGCGTAGCCCGGGTGCGCGGCGACGCTGACGGCGTCGGCGCGCGCCGCCTCGAGGCGGCGCTGCAACTCGTAGGCGAAGAGCAGGTTGGCGAGCTTGCTCTGCCCGTAGGCCGGCCACTTGCGGTAGCCGCGCTGCCAGTGCGGGTCGTCGAAGCGGATGGCGCCGAGGCGGTGGAAGCCGCTGCTGACGGTGACGATGCGCGCCCCCGGCGTCGCCAGCAGATGCTCGAGCAGCAGGCCGGTGAGGGCGAAATGGCCGAGATGGTTGGTGCCGAACTGCATCTCGAAGCCGTCGGCGGTCTGCCGGAAGGGCAGGGCCATGACGCCGGCGTTGTTCATCAGCACGTCGATGCGCGGACAGGCGGCGCGCACGGCGTCGGCGAAGCGGCGGATGTCGGCCAGGCTGGCGAGGTCGAGCGCCATCAGCGTCGTCGCGGCGCCCGGGTGCCGTGCATGGATCTGTTGTTCCGCGGCCCGCCCCTTGGCCTGGTCGCGGCAGGCGAGCACGACGTGCGCGCCCGCGCCCGCCAGCGCCAGCGAGGCTTCGTAGCCGAGGCCGCTGTTGGCGCCGGTGACGACGATGGTCTTGCCGGCCAGGTCGGGAAGGTCGGCGATGGTCCACGCGGACATGCTGGGGGTTCCTCCTATACGTGCCGGTCTACCCGCTTCTCGGGGCGAGTAGTAGCCCCGCGAGCGAGCAGTCGCCGAGTCCGTCGTGCTCAGCCGGCCAGCGCGTCGGGCGCCGGGATCCCTTGCAGGAAGTCCACCACGGCATCCGTGAACAGATCGTTGCGGTCGCCGGCCACCATATGGCCGGCGCCCGACACGTCGGCGAAACGCGCCTGCGGGACATCGGCGAGAAACTCCGCGGCGGCTTCCTCTGTCACCAGGTTGCTCATGCGCCCGCGCACCAGCAGGGTCGGAATGCGCAGCGCCCGCGCGCAGGCGACCAGGCGCGCCTGCTGGCCGTGCACGTTGGGCGAGCGCTCGCCGGCCATGAAGGCGGGATCCCAGTGCCAGCGGTAGCGCCCATCGGCGTGCCGGCGCAGGTTCTTCGCCAGCCCGCCGAGGTCGGTCGGGCGCGGGCGGTGCGGGTTGTAGGCGGCGATCGCGTCGGCCGCCTCCTCGAGCGTCGCGAAGCCGTCGTGCAGACGGGCGCGCATGAAGTCGAGAATCTGGCGCGTGCCGTCGGGATCGAGGCGCGGCGTCACGTCGACCAGCACCAGCGCCGCGAACAGCGCCGCCTCCGCCTCGCCCTGCGCGATCAGGGCCGCCAGACCGCTCAGCGAGGCGCCGACGAACACCGGCGGCTGCGCGCAACCGCGCGCCAGCGTCGCCATGTCGCGGGCGTGGGCGTCGAGCCCGTAGTTGCCGTCCGGCGCCCAGTCGCTGTCGCCGTGGCCGCGCAGGTCGACGGCCAGCGCGTACCAGCCGCGCGCCGCCAGGGCCCGCGCCGTGCCACCCCACGCATGCCGCGTCTGGCCGCCGCCGTGCATCAGCAGTACCGGCGGCCGGCGCTCGTCCCCCACCGCCGCGCCGACCAGCGTCAGCCCATCCGTGGTCGTGAAGGTGCGCCGCATCCTCGGCAGCAAACGACCTCACCGCGCGCCAGTCAACCCGACCCCTACCCCAGGACGGCCACCGCAGGCGGGGCCGGTGTCGCGTACCACGCCGCGGTCAGGCTTCAGGTCCCTGTGCCGGTCCTGCCCCGAGCTCCCGCGCCAGCCGCTCGGCGTGGCCGGTGGCGTCGATGACGCGGTAGAGGTCCAGCGCTTCCTGCAGCAACCGGCTGGCGGCTGGCGCACCGCCGCACGCCGCGGCCAGGCGCCCGCGTTGTTCAAGAATCCGCGGCGACAGGGAGCGGCCGTCGATCGACTCGACCAGCTGCTCGGCGCGTGCGAGGGCGGACTCGATCTCGGCGCGGGGCACGACGTCATCCGTCGCCAACAGCGCCGCGGCCAGGGCGAGCTGCGCCTGCGCTTCGTAGTAGTGACAGCCGCCGGCGCGCGCGAGCTCGATGCCCTCGCGCGCCGTGGCCACGGCCTCGGTCCGTTCGCCAAGCGCCCGGTGCGCCTCCGCGAGGAGGGCCAGCACCTCGGGAAGCATTGCGACCTGCGTGCGGCGATCACGCACGATCGCGGCACTCTCGCGCAGCGCGTCGCGGGCGGCAGCGGGCTGTCCTTCGAGCAGATATGCGAACCCGAGGACAGCGTAAGCCAGCATCCGGGACGACTCGTTGTCGAGCTTCTCCGCGATCTCGAGGCTACGACGGCCGTGTTCCAGCGTAGATTCGGGGTCTCCGCACGCGTAGGCCACCTCCGCCCGGGCCACTTGCACCCAGGTGAATACCTCGAGCTCTCGCGATTCCTGCGCGACGTGCTCCGCCTCTTGGACCAGTTTCCACGCCTCCGTGAGGCGCCCGAGAAACATGAGGGCCCGCGCGCGGGCGAAGATCATGCTCGCGCGCGGACTATAGCCGACGATCTCCCTGCCGAGCGCACTGTCCGATCCGACCTCCTCCAGAACCCGCGCCGACCACGTGAGCACCGCCTCGCCATCGCCCACGTAGAAGTGTCCAAACGCCGGAAACGTCCCGATGGCCGCGCGCAGGGCGGGATCGCCGGATTCTTGAGCGAGGCGGGCGGCCTCCTCGCCGTAGCGAACGTAGTCGACCGCAGAGCCAGCGACGCTCATTCGCATGAGGCCGTAACGACCCACCAGCAGGGCCGTTGCGGCCCGATCCCCGAGGCCCTCGGTGAGGGCGCGGCCTTCCGCGAACACGGCCGCAGCCTCTTCTTCGCTGCCACCCATCCGCCAGCCGAGAGAGAGGAGCTGGTTGCATGCCTGCAGCGTCAGCTCGGTTCGCTCGTGCTTGTCTTCCACCCCACGCGCAAGCTCACGCACGCGGCGCCAGTGTCGCAACCCTTCGCGCGGGTCGGAGAGGCCGGCCCAGTCGGCAGCGCGCCGGTACCAGCGTGCCGCGCGGCCCGGATCCTCGGCTTCGGCCCAGTGTTGCGCGATCTCGGCGGCGCGCTCGTTGAGGTTGCCGCCCGCCGCCTCGAGCGCCTGCGCCACCGCGGCGTGTACGCGCGCCCTGCGCTCGCGCAGCTGCGAGCGCGCGGCCACCTCCTGCGTCAGCGGGTGTTTGAAGGAATACTCGACCTCCGGGTACAGCGCCGCCTCGAAGAGGAACTCCGCCGCGATCAGCGTGGACAGCGTCTGGCCGAGCGCCGTCTCGTCGATTGTCGTGACGCTGCCGAGGACGCGCCGCAGCAGCGCCTCGCCGAACGTCTTGCCGATCACCGCCGCGGTCTGCAGCACCTGCTTCTCCCGCTCCGCCAACCGATCGATGCGCGCCGCCAGCACGGCCTGCACGGTCGGCGGCACCTGCAGGGCCTCGATCGGTGTGGTCAACCGGTACGCACCGCGCACGCCGGTCAGGTGTCCGCTCTCGATCAGCGTCTGCACGACCTCCTCGATGAAGAACGGATTGCCCTTGGTGCGGGCGTGGATCAGCTCGGGCAGGGCCGCGACGCTCGCATCGTCGCCGAGCTCGTCGCGCAGCAGCTGGCGGATGGCGTCGGGCGCCAGCGGTTGCAGCGGCAGGTGCTGGTAGTACGAGCGCTGCATCCAGCGCGCCTGGTACTCGGGGCGGAAGTTGAGCAGCCAGAGATCGCGCGTCGCCGGCACGCTCTCGACAAAGGTCTCGAGGAAGGCGTCGCTGGCGCCATCGAACCAGTGCAGGTCCTCCAGCAGGATCACCCGCGTCCCGCCGCCGTAGGTCGGGTCGTGGAGGATGCGCTTGACGACACCCCGGATGCGCTTCTGGCGCTGCTCGGGGTCGAGCGCGGGCGACGGATTCGCCGGATCGGGCACGCCGAAGACGTCGAAGAGGATCGGCAGCGCCTCGCGGAAGCTGTCGTCCATGAGCAGGAGGCGTCCGGCGATCTTGGCGCGCGTGGCTTCGGGCGTGTCGTCGTCGGTGATGCCGTAGAAGGCGCGCCACACCTCCAGCATGGGCAACATCGGGATCGCCTTGCCGTGCGCGACGCCGTGGCCGGCGAGGATCGCAACACCCTGCGCCCGGCAGCCGTCGAGGAACTCCGCGCACAGGCGCGACTTGCCGGTGCCCGCCTCGGCCACCACGCCCACCACCTGACCGCTCCCGCCGCGCGCGCGCTCGAGGGCCGAGGTGAGCACCGCCATGTCGCGCTCGCGGCCGACGAAGGTGGAGAGCCCGCGCGAACGCGCGCGGTCGAGCCGGGTGCGGAAGGCACCGACGCCGTCGAGGTCGAACAGCCCGACCGGCGCCGCCGCCCCCTTCACCTGCGTGCGGCCGAGATCCTGCAGCGTGAAGTACCCTTCGACCAGCCGCGCGGTGTGTTCCGACACGCAGATGTGCCCCGACTCGGCGAGCGCCTCCATGCGTTGCGCGAGGCCGACGGTGTGGCCCTGCGCCGTGAACTCCATGCGCAGGTCGTCGCCGATGCGGCCGACCACGACCTCACCCGAGTTGAGGCCGATGCGCACCGCGAACGGCACCCCGTGCCGCGCCCGCACCTCGTGCGCGTAGGCGCGCGCGGCGTCGCGCAGGTGCAGCGCCGCCCAGCAGGCCCGCTGCGCGTGATCCTCGTGCGCGATCGGGGCGCCGAACAGCGCCATGATGCCGTCGCCGGTGAACTTGTCGACGAAGCCCTCGAAGCGCTCGACGCCGTCGGCGAGGATGGTGAAGAAGCGCTGCATGATGCGCGACCATTCCTCGGGATCGAGCTGCTCGGCGAGGTCCATCGAGCCCTTCACGTCGGCGAAGAGCACCGTGACCTGCTTGCGCTCGCCTTCGATCGACGACTTCGCCTGACGGATCTTGTCGGCGAGGAGCTGCGGCATCGGAGCAGACGGTGAGCGGACGGGCGGCGTCGTGCCGCCGCTCGTGAGGGGCGTGCCGCACCCGCCGCAGAACTTCTCGCCAGGCTCGGTCGCCGCGCCACAGGCGGGGCACGCCGTGGGAAGCCGGGTTCCGCATGCAGTACAGAAGCGACGGTTGGGACGGTTGTCGTGTGAGCAGGCGGGACAGCGCATCGTGCGGGACAGGCTATGGCCCGACGCCGGCGGCCGGCGCAACCCGTCGCCGCTCGTTGCCGTCACCGGTTCGACAGCGTGTGATAGCCCTTGCCTCGAAGGAGATGGGTGTCGTCGGTGACCAGCGTGAGCTCGTAGGTTTGCGCGGTCGCCGCCAGGAAGCGGTCTGCCGGATCCTGATGTGGTACGTCGACGACGCGGCTGCGCATGGCGACCTCGTGATTGATCGGCGCCTCGTGCATCGGCGCTCTCGCCCACGCGGCTTCGATCCAGCGGCGGGGATCGCCGTCGATCGCCACACGGCCCTTCTCGACGAGCAGCAGTACCTCCCACACGGTGATCGGCGAGAGCCACAGCTCGTGTCCAGGGGCGACGAGGGCCGCCCGAACGCGCTTGCGCAACCGGTCGGGCGCGAGGTGGGACCAGAGCCAGATGTGCGTGTCGAGCAGGAGCCTCACTTCAGATCCCACTTCGCGAGCTCGCTGCTCGGCCCGGTGATGTCACCGACGATCTGCGCGGTGCCCTGCATGGCCCCCAGCCAGTCACCGGCCGGTGCGGTGGGCGCGGGCGGAACGATGTCCACCACCGGCTTGCCGAACCGGGTCACGCGCAGGGGGCGGCCGGTGGTACGCACCCGTTCGAGCGCGGCCAGACAGGTCGCCTTGAACTTCGAAATGGCCATCGTGTCCATGCGTGTACCGTACCATCAGGGTCGACCATGGTCCATCCGAATGGTCCAGTCGGATCAGGGCGATCGCGACCACCCCGGGTGCCGTTCACTGTCCGAGTTCGCTGCTCAGTCGCTCGGCGTGTCCGGTCGCGCCCATCTCCGTGAAGATACGGTGCGCCGCACGCAGCCGCTGCTGTGCTCCCGCGGCGTCGGAGCGCAGCGCCGCGAGCGGGCGGGCTCGAGGAGGATCTGCGGAGCGTACGAGCGCGCACCGGTCGTTTGCACGAGCGCCCGCGCCCGGTCCAACGCGGTTCCGACCTCGGTAGCGGCGTCGGCGCCATCGACGGCGCCGAGCCCGCGCGCCAGCGCGAGCTGTGCCCGCGCTTCAACCACCGCCTGCTGCTTGCGGGCGGCGATCTCGATCGCCTCTTTGGCGAGAGACCGCGCACGGTCCTCGTGCGCGATCGGCGCCCCGAACAGCGCCATGATGCCGTCGCCGGTGAACTTGTGGACGAACCCCTCGAAGCGCTCGACGCCGTCGGCGAGGATCGTGAAGAAGCGCTGCACGATGCGCGACCATTCCTCGGGGTCGAGCGGCTCGGCGAGGTCCATCGAGCCCTTGACGTCGGCGAAGAGGACCGTGACGTGCTTACGCTCGCCTTCGATCGACGGCTTCGCCTGGCGGATCTTGTCGGCGATGTGGCCGGCGGCGATCGGACGCACCGGCGCCGACGGCACGGCCGCAGGGGGCGCCGGCCCGCTGGAGCCCGTCCACCTGAGCATCGTGGCGTCGCGCCGTGCGACCTCCTGCACGTCGACCAGCTCTTCCACGATCGCGTCGAGGGTGTCGTCGTCGAGGCTGAACTCGCGGCGCAGCATCGCGCACGGCAGGCGCCCGTGTTCCTCCAGGTGCTGCCGCACGCGGCGAACGATGTCGAAGATGCTCATCGGTTCGCGCGCGGCGTTCGCGTTCAGCGCGCCTCGAATCCGAGCGAGCGCGCGTTGGCCCGTACGCGCTCATCCGTGGTCGCGATCGCCAGATCGGGAAGGGCCTCACGCAAGAACAACGCGCTCGCTAAATGGATGGCGTCGAGGGTTCGCAGCGGCTCGATCGGGAATCCAGCCTCGGCGCGACGGGCCACCTCGTCGGAGAGCTCGAGCACGGCCCAGGTGGACGCCGCCTGCGCGAAGATCGCTCGCAGGTCGGCGGCCTGGGCCGACGTCACCCGGCCGTCACGCTCGGCACGAGAGACGACGCGACGGGTCTCGATGAGCGTCAGGCGAGAGGTTGCAACCTTGGACGCAGTCTCGAGCGTTTCCCGGACGGCCTCACCACCCTCCTCCGCGAAGAGCCAACGCAGCACAGCGCTCGTCTCCGCATAGATCGTCATCGCGAGCCGCGCTCGGCGTCGAGGAGATCGGCACTCGCGACGGGCCGGCGCAGCGGAGATGGCCGGTAGGCGCGCGCGTCTTGGGGCAACCCAGGCACCAGGACGCCTTCCGCCGAGAGCCGTTCGAGCGCCCGATCGTGGCCCGTGAGCGGCGTCCCGCTGCTCGGCTGCCGCAACTCGGCGATCACCCGGCCACGGTCAGTCACCAGCACCACCTCACCGTCGCGGACGTCGCGGAGGTAGCTGCTGAGGCGGTTCTTGAGCTCTTTTACCGCGACAGCTTTCACGGGGATAAAAGTAGCCTCGCGTAGCTACTAGTGTCAACGTGCCTGGCAGTTCAGCGCGGTTCCGACCGCGCCAATGGCGCCGGCGTCATCGACGCCGCGGAGCAGATGTCCACCGCGCCCTGCACCGGCGCCGCTCCGCACTCGCCGCGGCGCCGACGACGCGTCCGGCATGGCGGGGCGCCGGTTGGGTCTGCTACGAGACCGCGATGACGACCATCCTGACCTTCGTCGGGGGCGGCGAGCGCGATGAGGTCATCCTGCGGACGGCGCTGGCCGCCGCCGTGCCCTTGGCGGCGCATCTCGACTGCCTGCATGCGCACGTGCCCGCCGGGCTGGCGGCGCGCTACGCCCACACCGAGTTCGCCAGCGGGACGGCGCTGCGCAATGCGCTCGAGCAGCTGGGGGCCAATTCCGAAGCCTTCGCGGCGCTCGCCGCCGAGCACGTCCGCGCCTTCTGCGCGGGCGCCGGGATCGCCATGTGCGAGGCGCCGAGCGACGCCGCGGGCGTGACGGCGAGTTTTCGCGAGGACGCGAGCAACGCGCACGAGCGCCTGACCCTGCATGCCGCGCAAGGCGACCTCGTCGTCATCGGCCGCGCCCGGCAGAAACAGGGATTGGCACCCGATACGCTAGAGCATCTGGTGCGCCACTGCGGGCGGCCGGTGCTCGTCGCCGCCAGCGCGGCGCCGCGCACCCTCACCGACACCATTATGGTGGGCTGGAAAGACTCCACCGGTACGGCGGCCGCCCTCACCGCCGCGGCGCCGCTGCTGGCGCAGGCGCGGCGGGTGGTGTTCGTCAGCGTCGCCAGACGCGACAACGGGCTCAGCGAGGCGCTCGCCGCCACCGCCCGGCAGGTGGCCGGCGCGGCGGCCGAGGTACGGATCGTTCCGGCGAGCCGCCGCAACATCCCGGACGCGCTCGCCGCCGCCGCCGAGGAGTGCGCCGCCGATCTGCTGGTCATGGGCGCCTATGGGCGCTCGCGCGGTCGCGAGATCCTCTTCGGCAGCTGCACCGACCGGCTCCTCGAGCGCAGCGACCGGCCCATCCTCCTCGTGCACTGACCGCGCGCCGCAGCGCCGGCTTTTCTTTTTCCCGCCTCTCTGGTCTGTGCGCTGCATGTCCTTCGAAGCCGCCCTGGCGCGCTACTTCACCGCCCGCCTGCCGGACGCCCACGACGTCGAGGTGAGCGGCTGCGCGCGCATCCCCGGCGGCGCCTCGCGCGAGACCTGGTCGGTCGACCTGCGCTGGGTCGAGGGCGGCGGCAAGCGGCGTACGCAGGGGTTCATCGTGCGGCGCGATCCGGAGGCGAGCCTGGTCGAGGGCTCGGACCGGCGCGTCGAGTTCGACTTCTACCGCTCCTTCGCCGACTCGGCGGTGCCGGTGCCGCGGCCGCTGTTCCTCGAGACCGACGCCGTCTGGCTGGAGCGGCCGTTCTTCGTCATGGAGCGCATCGACGGCTGCGAGTCGCAGTTCACCGCCCTGCTCGAGCCGGGCTTCGCGCCGCATCGCGACGGCCTGGCGCGGCGCATGTACGAGCTGCTCGCCGCCATCGCCGCGACGCCGGTCGACGGCCTGCCGGCGCGCGAGTCGAGTCCGTTGCCGACCGCGGACGAGTGCTGGGCGCGCGAGTTGGCGCGCTGGGAGGACATCGTCGACCGCTTCGAGCCGGAGCCGCAGCCGATACTGCGCGCCGCCATTCGCCGCCTGCGCCGCCGGCCGCCGCCGCCGGCGCAGCGGGTGACGGTCGTGCACGGCGACTACCGCACCGGCAACTTCCTCTATCGCGGCAGCGACATCCACGCCGTCCTCGACTGGGAGATGGCGCACTTCGGCGACCCGCTCGAGGACCTCGCATGGTCGTTTCTGCCCTCCTGGCAGTGGGCGCGCGACGGCAGGGCGGGCGGCATCGCCGACCAGGCCGAGGCGATCCGCGTCTGGGAGGCGGCCAGCGGCCTGCGCGTCGACGGCGAGGCGCTGGCGTGGTGGACGCTCTTCAACTGCGTCAAGGCGCAGGGCATCTGGCTCACCGGCGCGCGCCAGTTCGGCGACGGGCGGGCGTCGGAGATCATGCTCGCCTTCACGTCGTACTGGCTGATCAACAGCCACGACCGCTATCTGCTGGCGGCGATGGGGAAGCTCTGATGACACCGACCGTACCGACCGTCCTCAACGGCCTCGCTCGTACCCTGCTGATGGAGCTCTTGCCGCAGGTCAAAGGCGGCTACGCGGTGCAGACCCTGCAGCTCTCGGGCGCGCTGACGATGATGATCGCCGAGGAGTTCGACCGCGCCGCGGCCCGCCTGGTGGAGGAGAACGCGGCGATCGAGGGGCTGTTCGCCGGTGCTGACGCGGCGCTGGCCGACGACCCGGCGCGGCGCGGCGAGCTGGCGGCGCTCGCCACGGCGCGCGAGCCGTCGCTGCTGGTCAGCCTCCTGCAGGCGCGCAACCGCGTCCTGCGCGCCGCGCTGGTGCGCCTGCACGCGCATGTCGAGGGGCTCGACACCGCCCCGGCGCGCGAACTCGACGCGCGCATCTGGGCCGAGTTGGCGGCGTCGACGCAGCGCCGCCTGCTCGACATGGCGATGCCCAGCTGACGGGCGGGCCCTCTGCCGGTGTCGCGACAGACCCCGCGACGTCGCGGGCAAACCCTCTGCCGGCGCGCCTGCCGATCAGGGCGCGGGATCGAACAGGTCGACGAAGCCCGACGGGGCGTGCGGGCCGATGATCAGCTGCTCCAGCACGCCGATGCCGCGGCGGGTGCCGCAGCTGGCCTGACAGACGGCCTGCACATGCAGGTTGAGCGGCACGGTCGGGTCGAGGTCCGCCAGCGCGAACGACTCGCCGGCGGCGACGTCGTCGCCGACCGCCATGCCGTGCCCCCAGGTCGGATGCTGGTAGCCCAGCCCAACCATGGCGAACTCGTAGAGCGGTTGCAGCTCGATCTGCAGCGGCTCGGCGTCGTGGCGGCGCAGGGTGACGGCGGCGCGCGCGGCGCGGCGCGTGCCCGGGCGGTAGTCCATGCTCCAGTCCACGCCGGCGGCCGCCACCGGCGCGCCGCCGACGGGCGCGATCATGCCCGCCTCGTGCCAGCGCGCCCCGGTCGCGTCCTCGTTGACGTCGAAGTGCGTGCACAGGTCCTCGAAGTTCACCGGCGCCCACAGCCAGAAGAACTGCGGCGGCGGCCCCGGCGCCTCGGCCTCGCGCTCGCCGACCGGGCGGATGCCCCACGAACGGTCGCGCGAGCCCCAGTAGTGCTGCGGCGTCACCTCGATCGTCTCGCCGCCGATGCGGATGCTGCCGCGGATCTCGACGTGCTGCGTCAGGCGCGTCGAGTCCATGAACACGTGCCCCTGATGGGCGCGGTGAAAGTGCGGCTCCTCGATGACGCCGGCGCGGGCGCTGAAGACCAGGTCGGCGCTCAGGTCCCAACGGTTCGGCGCCACCACCAGCCGCAGCGTCCGCAGCGGCTCCAGCACCTCGACGGCGATCGGCCCGACGCGCGTCTCCATGCGCTCGACGCCGAGCCGGCGCGAGGCGCGCAGCACGTACTGGCGGCCGCGATGCACGACGTTGAAGGCGGCATCGATGACGCCGCGGTTGGGGTACTGCCCGAGGGCGGCGGCGACGAAGACGCTGCCGTCGCGCGCATAGCCGTTGAAGAAGTAGCGATCGTAGAAGTTGCGCTGGCCGCCGCCGGCGACGGCGATCGGTTCGGCGGTCTGATGGATCGGGTAGTCGTCGGCGCGGGTGATCATCGGGCCTCCTGAAGGGGTGGCATCGCGCCTGGCGTGCGCGCGGTTGGGGGCGGCGCGGTCGGGCAGCGGGTCGTCGCCGCGACCGCGCCGGCGACGCCGCCGCGGTCCAATTGGGAAAGGCTGACGCAGGCGGCCGCACGCACGCCGCTATCGGGGTCGCTCGTTGCCTGCACCAGGGCCGCCACCGCCGCCGCGTCAGGGATGCGACCCAGCGCCAGGGCGGCGCGCACCGCACGGCCGTGCGGTCCGCCGGGCGCAAGTGCGGCCGCCAGTAGCGGGACCGCTTCGGCTCGACCGATCAGCGCGACTGTCAGCGCCGCCTGCAGGTGCTCGTCGTCGACGCGCTGGGGCTGCGTCAGCGCCGGCAGGGCGCCGGCCTCGATCGCCGCGATCGCCGCGGCGCGCCGGCGCTCGTCCGCGACGATGGTCTCGAGGCTGGCGAGGGCCGCGGCTCCATCTGGATCTCCGACCGCCAGGGCGACCAGACGCGCCAGTGCGGCTGGCGCGGCGCAGAGCGAGCTGCAGGCGAGGGCGGCGGCGCGCCGCGCGCGTGGGGCGCGATCGGCAAGCGCCGCGGCCACCTCGTCGGCCCCCGGACCGGGAAGCTGCCGCAGCACGTCGACCACTCCGGCACGAGTGGCCGCGTCCTCCCGCGCCAGCGCCGCCGCGAGAATGGGCAGTACTGGCTCGCCGAAGGCGACCAGCCGTTCCGCGGAGGACTCGCTGATGAACGGATCGTCCCCGCCGAGAGCGCGGATGTCGGCACTGAGGTCGAAGCGCAGCACGTAATCGTCGGCGGCTGCCGCCGCGCCCCGTCCGACGGCCAGCGCAAGGGCCAGTGCGGCGACGGTCAAGTATAAGCAGCGGTGCATGGGGAGGTGAAAATTCATTGACAAACTTCCCGGGCGGCGTCTCTTCGGTCGCTTGATACACGAATGATCCGAGAGAGGGGGAAGGGCGAAGCGGCGCGAGAGTGCGAGGGGCATGGTCGCGTCATCTGGACCGGGTGCGACGGCCGCAACCTGCGGCGGTCTTCCAACACCATGTGGGCATCAGCATCCTAACCAACCGCAAGTAGGGGGATCGACATCATGAAGAGATTATTCGCTCTCACTGCCATGGCCGCGTTGTGCGCGGCGCCGGCCCTTGCCGGTCCGAAGGACCAGAGCAAGAGCGGCCTCATCGGGCCGCAGGCGCTGACCGGCAACGCCACCGTCAACAACACCACCACGGCGTTCAGCTACCAGATCAAGGGCTGCAAGCTACAGATCAAGGCGAAGGGGCTGGCCGGAGTGACCGATGGCGACGTCATCGTCTGCGTCGCCGGTGCCGACGTCATCGCGTCAGGGGGCGGGATCAATCCCCCGGGCGGCGGCAACAGCATCGTGGTGGTCGGGGAAGCCAAGAGCGGTGGCCTCGGCCTCAAGGCGGACCTGGGCGAAATCGGCTGCGGCGGCGTGGCGGCGATCAACTTCAATGGCAACCTGGCGTGCTACCTCGACGATGCTGCCTATCGGGCGAATGCAGGAACGTGGCAGGCCGTCTGCGTGCTGCCGTCGGTGCCGATCGGAAATGCCGCTGTAGAACCGACCACGCTGAAGGGCGACCCGACGCAGAACATCGTCGTCGGCCTGTGCCAGAACTTCACCACCCTCGGGGCACGTATCACTCCGCCGCCGAGCGCGTTGATCGGGACGCAGGGGTCCTACACCGCGCTGGCGCCTCCCTGAGCGCCGCGCCGGTTTGACGGGAACGGGCCGGTGGCGGATTCGCCACCGGCCTTGTTCTTTGCGCTGCGCCTCGCTCCGCATTGCAATCGCGGTCGCGGCGATGCTGTACTTCAGCAATCCCGCCGCGGGGGGCAGCGGAGGATACGGGCATGATCATGACTTCGCGCGTGTCACGGGCGGTGCGTGGGCTGGCGGTGGCGAGCCTGCTGTGACTCGTCGGCTGCGGCAGCGATTCCAATCTCAACATCGACAGCCGCGCCGCCTGCGCCAGCGGTAGCGGGCCGGGTGTCTTCGGCGTCGTCAGCCTGCCAAACGGCAAGTTGGTGCAGCGCGCCGAGTTCCTCGATCGCGTCGCCGCGATGCTGGTGGCGCCGGTCGACGCGATCACCGGCGTCGTCAGCCCGGTTGGCAAGGGGGTCGAGGTGCGGTTGCTACAACTGCGACCCGAGGACCTCGCCATGGGCAGCGAGCCCGGCGTGCTCGGACGCGCTACGACGAACGGCAAGGGCGAATTCTGTCTCGAACTGCGCGACGGCAGCGACGTCGACGTCTGCCGTTACATGGTGGAGGTCGGCTCGTCCGCCGACGGCACGCGCTCGCGCGCCGTCGTCTACTCGACGTCGGACCCAGTCGACATCGACCTCTACAGCGATGCGACCGCCAGTGTCATCCTCGCCGCCATCGAGCCGGACGAGCTGTGCCGCTTCTCGCCGGACGAGATCCGCGATATCCGCCTGGCGGTGCTCGATGCGCCCGGCACGTTGACGGGCGCCTCGGTGGCCGAGGTCAATGCGGTGGCCGCGAGCCTCGCCGCGGCGGATGCGGGGGTGGGGGCGGCCTTGGACCAGGCCGGCAGCCGCCCGCCCCCGACCGCGACCGACGCGCCCGGGCAGTCGACGCCGACCAGCGCCCCGGCGACGCCGACAACGGCGCCGGCAGGCGCGACGCATACGGCGACGGTGCCGGCGACCCACGCACTGACACCGACGAACACCGCCCTGGCGCGCACCACCACGCCGACCCTCGTACCGGCAACGCCGACCCGCCCCGCCGCGACCGCGACGCTCGCCGCGGCGACCGCTACGAGCACCGCGACGGCGCCGCCGGCGACTCCGACCATCGCCGCCGCGACGCCGACGTTCACCGCGACGCCGAAGCCGGCCGCCGGTCTGGGTGATCGAGTCTTCACGATTCGCGAGGACAGCCAGTTTCCCGGCCAGAATCCCCGCACCGGCTTCTTCAGCAGCGGCCTGGGCGGGTTCTCGATCACCGACAAGTTCACCGCCGGTCCGTTGACCCTGACGGCCGGCGCCCCCGATGCGAATGGGATCGCGGCGCTGAGCCTGAAGCAGGACGCGTACTTTAAAATGAATCTCTCCCCCGCCTCGGTGGTGCTGTGCGTGCGCATGCGGGCGACCGGCAGCAGCGGGCGCCTCGACTGCAACGGCGGCACCGCGCTCGGCATCGAACTGGTGGCGCCGAGCGGCGATGCCCCGTCGCCCGCGCCGACCACCGGCCGCGGCACCGATAGCGGGCCGGGCGCGGCCGAGCCGACCGTGCAACAGGCGATCGCCGAGATTGCGTCCTTCAGCGCCACCTGCGA
Organism: bacterium; assembly: GCA_031401035.1. Classification (GTDB taxonomy): domain Bacteria; phylum Desulfobacterota; class Binatia; order HRBIN30; family CADEER01; genus JANNRA01. The sequence continues at coordinate 34,750 of JANNRA010000162.1, forward strand.
CGCCAGCGTCACCTTCCCGGCCGATGCCGCGGCGGTCTACACCACCGCCTCGTTCAGCGCCAAGAAGGGCGCCGCGATGATCGTCAAGCCGGGCGAGAACTTCGACTGCAGCGCCTGGAGCCAGACCGACGGCGTCGGCATGCTCGTCACCGGTGTCGTGGCGTTCGATTCACGCGCCGGCGGCAACGTCGCGAACGTCACCCGCATCGCCGACATGTAGATCGGCCGGGGCGGGGCGGGGCGCCGGAATCCGGTGCCCCGCCCCGCGCGCTTGCCGCCGTTGGCGCGACGCGCTACGCGCCTGCGCGGACAGAGTGCATGACCGATCCGTTCAAGGACCGCACCGCCATCGTCGGCATCGGGCTGACGCCGTTCGCGAAGAAGCGCGAGCGCTCCGAGCTCGACGCCGGTTGCGAGGCGATCAAGCTCGCCCTCGACGATGCCGGTCTGTCGCCGCGCGATGTCGACGGCATGGTGCGCTACGAGATCGAGAGCAACACGCAGGAGAAGTACGCCCGCGCCCTGGGCATCGAGAACCTGCGCTTCTATGGGTCGGTCGAGTACGGCGGCGGCGCCGGTTGCGGCACGCTGCTGCACGCGGCGACGGCGGTGGCGACCGGCCAGGCCGACGTCGTCGTCTGCCTGCGCAGCCGCAACCGCGGCTCGGGCGGGCGGCCGTGGGCGAAGACCAGCAACCGCGTCGAGGGGGACTGGCAGTTCTCTTCCCCGTACGGCCTGATCCGGCCCGTCGACCAGATCGGCCTCCTCGCCCGTCGCATGATGCTCGAGGGCGGCTTGCGGCGCGAGCACTTCGGCGCCGCTGCCATCGCCCTGCGCACGCATGCGCAGCAAAACCCGATGGCGTTGATGCGCAAACCGTTGACCATGGACGAGTACCTGTCGGCGCGCATGATCGCCGACCCGATGTGCCTGTTCGACTGCTGTCTCGAGTCGGACGGCTCGCTCGCCTGCGTCATCACCTCGGCCGAACGGGCCCGCGATCTGCGCCAGCCGCCGGCGTATATCCATGCCGCCGCGCAGGGGATGGGTCCGAACGCGTCGATCATGACCAACTACTACAAGCGCGACTTTCTCTCGACGGCCAACACCTACGTCGCGCGCGAGCTGTGGAAGCGCTCCGACATCCAACCCGCCGATCTGCGCTGCGCCCAACTCTACGATGCTTTCACGCCGCTCATCCTCGCCTCGCTCGAAGAGTTCGGCCTGGTGAAGCGCGGCGAGGCGGGCGACTTCGCCCTCGACGGCCACCTGCAGTGGCCGCACGGCAGCCTGCCCACTAACACCTCCGGCGGCTCGCTGTCGGAGGCCTACGTGCACGGCTTCAACCTCATTTACGAGGGGGTGCGGCAGATCCGCGGCAGCGCCATCTGCCAGGTGCCCGACTGCGAGGCGGTGCTGGTGACCAGCGGCGCAGGCGTGCCGAACGGGGCGGTGCTCTTGCGTCGATGAGGAACCTGATCCACACGGAGAAACGGAGACACGGAGGGGGCAGGGAGTTCTCCGTTGCGCCGGTCCTCCGTGTAAATGGTCTTGACTGGGGATTGAGATGACCGACTACGCGAAGCCGCTGCCGTTTCCCGACGCCGATACGACGCCCTACTGGCAGTGGACGAAGCGGCATGAACTGCGCATGCAGCGCTGCGCCGACTGCGGCGAGGTGCGCTTTCCGCCCCGGCCGATGTGCCCGGCCTGCAATTCGCAGCGCGACGAGTGGACGGCGATGTCGGGCACGGCGACGCTGTACAGCTGGGTCGTCGTTCACCCGCCGGTGCTACCCGCCTTCGCCGCCGACGCCCCCTACGCGGTGGTGCTGGTGCAGCTCGACGACGACCCGGCGCTGCGCCTGGTCGGCACCGTATCCGATGTCGCCGCCGACGAGCTCGCCGCGGGGCTGCCGCTCGAGGTGTGGTTCGACGACGTCACCGAGGACGTGACGCTGCCGCGCTGGCGCAAGAGGCAAACGGCCTGACCGGCCATGACGACGCTCTCGGCCGCGCTGCACCGCGCCGCGACAGCGCATGCGTCGGTCGCCGCCATCCACTTCCACGGCCGCGATCACTCCTACGCCGAGTGGGACGCCGGCGCCGACCGCTTCGCGCGTGCGCTGCTGGCGGCGGGGATCGGCCGCGGCGACCGCCTCGTGCTGCTGTTGCCGCCGATTCCACAGTATCTGTTCTGCTACCTGGGTGCGGCACGCATCGGCGCCATCACCGCCGGCATCAGCACCCGCTACCGGCGGCAGGAGATTGGCGAGATCCTCGCCAACGCCGACCCGCGTCTGGTGGTGAGCGTCGGCGAGGCGGACGGCGTCGACTTCCCGGCGCTCATCGCGTCGGTGCGCGAGCGCGCGCCGAGCCTCGAGCGCCTCGTGCGCCTCGATGGCGACGGGCCCGAATCGCTCGCCGCGTTCGAGGCGGCGGGCGCCGCGGCCGGCGTCGATCTCGCCGCCGCCGAGGCCGCGGTAACCGCCGCCGATCCGATCGCCATCGTCTACACCAGCGGCACCACCGGGACGCCGAAGGGCGCTGTCTACGACGCCGCGGCGATGACCGCGCTGACGCGCCTGTTCACCTCCCGCCTGGCCGCGCCGCCCAAGCCGGGCGATCCGAACCTGTGGCCGGGCATGGCGCTGGCGCACGTCGGTTGCATGGCGCGCGTCCATATCCAGCTGACGCTCGCCTCGACGCTGGTGCTGCACGATCGCTTCGACGCGCGCTGGTGTCTGGCGCAACTTCAGCAACGCCGCCCGGCCCGGCTCGGCGGCTTCCCGCCGGTGCTGGTGATGCTCATGCGCGCGCCGGAGTTCGCCGGCCAGGACTGGTCGTTCGTCAAGAGCGTCAACTTCGGCGGCGCGCCGCTGGCACCGCATCTGGTCGAGGAGATCCGCGTCAAGCTCGGCGTCGAGGTGTACACCGGCTACTCGTGCACCGAGACGGCGATCATCAGCGCCACCCTGCCGAGCGATCCGCCCGAGCGGCGCGCCGGTAGCGTCGGCCGCCCGACCGCCGGCGTCGAGGTGCGCATCGTCGATGCGCAGCGCCGCCCGCTGCCGGCGGGGATGCCGGGCCGCATCGCCGTCCTGTCGCCGGCCACCATGCGCGGCTACTGGCGGCGTCCGGAGGAGACGGCGCGGGCGCTGGACGATGCCGGCTGGCTCTACAGCGAGGACATGGGCTTCCTCGACGCGCACGGCTACCTGCACCTGATCGGGCGCGAGAATGAGATGTACTTCCGCGCCGCGTTCAACGTCTATCCGGGCGAGGTGGAGGACGCGCTGCAGCAGCATCCGAAAGTGGCGCAGGCGGCGGTGCTCGGCGTTCCCGACGACGTCCTCGGCCACAAGGGCTGGGCCTTCGTGGTGCCGACCGATCCCGCCGACCCGCCGCGCCTCGACGAGCTGCGCGAGTGGGTCGGCCGCGAGTTGGCCAGCTACAAGCGGCCCGACGGTCTCACCGTGGTCGCGGCGCTGCCGACCAACGCCATGTACAAGGTCGACAAGCGCGCCCTGCGCGAGCAGTGGTCCCCAGCGTGAGGGGGCGGGCAGCGCGTCGCGACCTGGGACTGGCGCTGGCGCTCGCCGCGGCGCTGTTCGCGGTCTATGCCGCCGGCGCCGCGCGGACGATCGCCGTCGGCGACAGCGGCGAGTTGGTCACCGCCGCCTGGGTGTTCGGCGTGCCGCACCCGACCGGGTACCCCCTCTACATTCTGCTCGCCAAGCTGTGGAGCACGCTGCTGCCGGTGGGGTCGGTCGCCTTCCGCGTCAGCCTGTTCAGCGCCGCCTGCGCCGCGCTCGCCTGCGCCGTGCTGTTCCTCGTCTGTCGCCGCCTCGGGGGCGGCCGCGCCGCGGCGCTGACGGCCGCCGGCTGCCTCGCCTTCTCGCCGAGCTTCTGGGGCGAGGCGAACATCCAGCGCGTCTACGCGCTGAACGCGCTGTTCCTGGCGGTGGCGCTGTGGCTGGCCTGCGACTGGTGGCTTCGGCGATCCCCTCACCCTGACCCTCCCCTGCGGGAGAGGAAACCTTGGCCCGCAGGCCGGTACTTGCAGGGTCCCCTCTCCCGCAGGGAGTTACCATGTACTCGATGAGTGCATGGCCGAAGGGGGGAGACGGCAGCGGGGTTGAAGGAAGGAAGACGGGAGCCCCACCTTGTCGACGCGAGCCGCCATGGGGGCGGTCGCAAAGCGAATGGACGAAGGGAGGC
>JANNRA010000163.1:0-72492 GCA_031401035.1 bacterium
CAGCGCCGCCGCGGACCCGCCCGCGGTGTCTGACGCCGCCGCGGCGCCGGCGCCGCTATCGGGCCGAGCGGCGTGGCTTGCGCCGCTCGCCACCGGCCTGCTGATCGCCGCGCCCTGGCTCGACTTCTCGCTCTGGCCGCTCGCCTGGGTGGCGTTCGCGCCGCTACTGCTGGCGCTCGAGCGCGCCGACTCACGGCGCCAGGCGCTGCGCCTCGGCTTCGTCGCCGGGCTCGCCACCAACATCCCGGCCTTCTTCTGGCTCGTGCATACGATGCACGTCTTCGGCGGCTTCCCGTATGTGCTGGCGCTGTTCTTCTACGCCTGCCTGTCGGCCCTGTCGGCGACCCAGTTCGTGCTCTTCGCCTGGGGCGTCCGCGCGCTGGGCTTCGGGCCGCTCGGTCTCGCCGTGCCGGTGCTGTGGGTGGCGCTCGAGTTCCTCTTCCCGAACCTCTTCCCGTGGCGCATGGGCAACAGCCAGCTCGAGGCGACGCTGCTGCTGCAGAGCGGCGACCTCGCCGGCCCCTACCTGCTCAGCTTCGTCCTGCTGTGGGCGAGCGCCGGCGTGGCACTGGTGCTGCGGACACCGCGCCGTTGGGCGCCGCTGGCGGCGGCGGGCGCCGCGGCGGCGTTGCTCGTCGTCTACGGCGTCTGGCGCATGCCGATGGTGCAAGCAGCCATCGACGCCGCGCGGGTCGTGACGGTCGGACTCGTGCAGGGCAACATCGGCACCAAGCAGAAGGGCAACATCGCGCTGTTCGAGATCAACCTCGACACCTATCGCGCCCTCTCGGCACCACTGCAGGACAGTGTCGAGCTGCTCATCTGGCCGGAGTCCGTGGCGCAGGAGTGGGTCGAGGGCGGCGCCGAGCGGCTGCCGGCGGAGGCGCACCCATATCCGGGTACGCGCATCCCGCTGCTCTACGGCGGGTTGGCGTTCGAGTACCCACCGCCGGGCGGCCAGCCGCGGCTGTTCAACAGCGCCTTCCTGGTCGACGGTGCCGGCACCGTCTACGGCCGCTACGACAAGCGCGTACTGCTCCCGTTCGGCGAGTACATCCCCGGCGCGTCGCTGCTGCCGTGGTTGTACTCGTTCAGTCCGCAGACCGGCCAGTTCACGCCCGGCGACGGCTTGGTCACCCTCGACCTGCCCGGCAAACTGCGTCTGGCGCCCCTCATTTGCTACGAGGACGTCCCCGCCGACGGCGCTCGCACCATGACCGCCAACGGCGCCGAGCTGCTGCTGACCATCTTCAACGACGCCTGGTTTGGCAACTCCATGGCACCGTACCAGCACGAAGCGATCGCCGTCTGGCGCGCCGTCGAGAACCGGCGCTACTTCGTCCGCGTCGGCAACGCCGGCGTCACCGGCCTCGTCGACCCCTTCGGGCGCGTCCTCGCCCGCCTCGGCATGTTCACCGCCGAAACCCTGCGCGCCGAGGTGCGGCCGCTGCACCTGGCCACCGTCTATACGCGCGTTGGCGACGTCTTCGCCTGGACCGTCACCCTCGTCGCCGCCGCCTGGCTGCTGTGGCACCGTTGGCGGGCCCGTTCCGCCGGGTGACGGGCCGCGCCATTCCAACGCAGCCCCCTCGCTGGGGGCGCGGCTATGCGGGTGCGTGTTCGGGGCGGCGGCGGATGCAGGCGAGGGCGAGGACGGCGGTGACGTTGCCCACCGCGAACGCCGCGAACACCGGCGCGTAGCTGCCCGTCGCGTCGAACACCCGACCGGCGATCAGCGGACCGAGGATGCCGCCGGGGACCAGGGCGAGCAGCAGCAGGCCGTAGACGCGGCCGAGGTGGGCGCTGCCGAAACGCTGCGCGATGACGAGTGGGATGACGACGTCCTCGGCGGCGGTGGCGACGCCGTGTACGACCAGAAACGCGGGCAGGGCGCCGGCGACGCGCGGTACCAGCAGCAGCAGTGAGGCGAGCGCGATGAGCATGAAGTTGCCGAGCACGGCGGGGCGCGCGCCGATGCGGTCGGCGAGCGCTCCGGCGCAAAGCTTGCCGCCGATGCCGAGCCCCAGGGTGAGGCTGAAGCTGCCGGCCGCTTCGAGGTTCGACCAGCCGAGATCGCCGAGGAAGGCGACGAGATGCGTGTTGAGCCCGAGGCGGTACAGATAGAAGACGAACAGCACCCAGAAGAGCAGCCAGAAGTCGCGCTGGCGCGACAGGGCGCGCCAGTCGAAGTCCTCGCGCGCCGCGGCGAGCGGCCCGGTGGCGGCTGGCGGCCGACCGACGCTCAGCGCGGCCGGCAGCAGCGGCAGCCACAGCGTGGCGCCGATGGCGAGGAAGGCCGTGCGCCACGAGGTGCCGGCGGCGAGCAGCGCGCCGGCGAGGGGGACCAGTGCGCCGCCGATGTTGGACCCGATGTAGACCAGGCCGAGGGCGAGGCCGCGGCGGTCGCGGAAGCGCGCCGCGACGGCAGCGCCGGTGGGCAGGTCGCCGAGGCAGGCGACGGCGACGCCGACGCCGAGGGCGACGAGGTAGAACTGCGGCAGCGTCTGCATGCCGCCGGCGCCGAGCAGCGCGACGCTCATCAGCAGGCTGCCGAGCACCAGCACCGGGCGCGGGCCGCGGCGGTCCGAGACCCAGCCGACCAGCGGCCCGATCAGCGCCACGGTGGTACTCATGATCGGCGTCGCCAGCGCGTACTCGGTGCGCGACCAGCCGAGCGTCTCGACCACCGGCCTGAGGAACACCGGGAAGATGTAGCCGCCGGCGCCCATGCCGATCTGGCAGGCGAGGCAGGCGAGGACGATCGACCAGTCGCGACGCGCCATGCCGATCTCGTCGCGCGGCGCGCGCGGCGTCAGTAGCCCTGCAGGGCGGCGAAGCGCTCGCGGTGCCAGGCGGCGTCGCCGAACGTCATCTCGGCGGCGCGGGCGCGCTTGAGGAAGAAGCCGATGTCGTGTTCGTCGGTCATGCCGATACCGCCGTGCATCTGCACGCCCTCGTTGGCGACCAGCATGAACGTATCCGAGCAGCGCGCCTTGGCGACGGCGACGATCTCGCCGGCGTGCGGCTGCTCCTCGTCGAGCGCCATCGCCGCCGCCAGCACCACCGAACGCGCCAGCTCGATCTCGGTGAACAGGATCGCGGCACGGTGCTTGAGGGCCTGGAAGGAGCCGATCGGCACGCCGAACTGCTGGCGCGTCTTCAGGTAGTCGAGCGTCAGGGCGAAGGCCGCCTCCATGCCGCCGAGCATCTCGGCGCAGAGGCCGGCGGTGGCGCGCGCCAGGACCGCGTCGACCAGCGCCACGCCGTCGCCGACGGCGCCGACGACGGCGGCCGGCGCGGCCGCGACGCCGTCGAGGCGCAGCAGCGCCGCGTTGCGGCCGTCGAGGGTCGACTGCCGCGTCACCGTCAGCCCGGCGGCGCCGCGCTGCACCAGGAACAACGTCACCCCGTCGCGCGCCGCCGCCTCGCCGCTGGTGCGGGCGCTGACGATCAGGTGATCGGCGACGTGCCCGTCGAGCACCAGCCGCTTCTCGCCGTGCAGGCGCCAGCCGTTGCCGGCGGGCTCGGCGCGCGTCGCGACGCGCGCGTGATCGTAGCGGCTGCCGGCCTCGTGGAAGGCCAGCGCCAGCAGCCGCTCGCCGGCGATCAGCCCCGGCAGCAGCGCCGCGCGCTGCGCCGCGCTGCCGGCGCGCGCGATGGCGGTACCGCCGAGCAGCAGCGAGGTCAGCAGCGGCTCGGGCAGCAGACCCTTGCCGAACTCCTCGAGCACCAGGGTGAGCTCCTTCATCCCGAGCCCGAGCCCGCCGTCCGCCTCGCTGAACGGAATGCCCAACCATCCCAGCGCGGCGATCTCCGCCCACAGTTCGCGCGAGAAGCCGTCGGCGTCGCGCGCATCGCGCAGGGCGCGGATGCGCCGCAGCGACGAGCGGTCGCGCACGAAGGCCGCCGCCGACGCGCGCAGGAGTTGCTGTTCATCACTCAAGAAGAACTGCATGGTCGAAACCCTCGTCTGCACTCTTCAACGCAAAGACGCGAAGGCGCGAAGCCGAGCAGAATCCCTCGGCGCCTTCGCGTCTTCGCGTTGAAATCCGGCGCGAGTCAATCCGGCAGGCCCAGCACCCGCTTGGCGATGATGTTGAGCTGGATCTCCGAGGTGCCGCCCTCGATCGAGTTGCCGCGCGAGCGCAGCCATTCGCGCGTCAGCTCGACCTCCTCGGGCTCGAAGCCGTCGCCCTCCCAGCCGAGCGCCTGCGGGCCGAGGATGCTGACCATCAGCTCGCGCCGGCGCTTGTTCAGCTCGGTGCCGTAGTACTTGAAGATCGATGTCTCGGGACCGGGCGCATGCCCGGCCTTGGCGGTGTCGCGCGAGCGGGCGAGGGTCCAGTCGAGGCTACGCTGGTCCATCTCCACCTGCGCCAGGCGATGACGCAGGGCGGCGTCGGCGAGCTGGCCGTCACGCAGACCGACGACGTCGCGCGCCAGCTGCGCCGCCGAGCGCACCCGGCCCTCGCCGCCGAGGCCCTTGCCGATATCGGCGATCATCGTGCGCTCGTGGCCGAGCAGCGCCTTGGCGACGCCCCAGCCCTTGTTCAGCTCGCCCATCACCTGGCGGCGCGGCACGCGCACGTTGTCGAGGAAGGTCTCGCAGAACGGCGAGTAGCCGCTGATCAGCTTGATCGGCTTGACGCTGACGCCGGGGCTGGTCATGTCCATGAGCAGGAAGGTGATGCCCTCGTGCTTGGCCGCCGTCGGGTCGGTGCGGACGAGCAGGAACATCCAGTCGGCCTGGTCGGCGTAGGAGGTCCAAACCTTCTGGCCACTGACGACGAAGTCGTCGCCGTCGACCACGGCGCGCGTCTGCAGGCTGGCGAGGTCCGAGCCGGAGCCCGGTTCGGAGTATCCCTGGCACCAGCGGACCTCGCCGCGCGCGATGGCGGGAATGTGCGCGCGCTTGAGCTCCTCGGTGCCGAGCTGCAGCAGGGTCGGCCCGATCATCGTCAGGCCGAAGCCGATCAGCGGCGGCCGCAGCCGCAGCGCCGCCATCTCCTGCGCCAGGACGCGCGCCTCGTCGCGGCCGAGGCCGCCGCCGCCGTACTCGCGCGGCCACGTCGGCGCCGTCCAGCCGCGGTCGGCCATGACGTCGAGCCAACGCTTCACGTCGGGGTTCGGAAAGGCGGCGCGGCGACCACCCCAGCACGGCTCTTCGTGCTCAGCGAGGGGCTGGCGCATCGACGCCGGAGCGCTGGCCTCCAGCCAGGCGTGTGTCGCGGCGCGGAACGATTCGATGTCGGACATGTGGTCTCGGCTCCCCGGTAAAAGGTCCCGGCACTCTCGAAGGAATGCAGCCGGCGGTCAAGCGCGCCCAGCCGTTGCGCACCGACCTCGGGCGCCGCCGCTACCTTGCAATTCGCCCCCAACCCGATAGACGCGAACGACTCGGTTCAGCGAGCCACCCTACAACGACGACGAGCCGCACATGCAGATCGCGACATGGAACGTGAACTCGCTCCGGGTGCGCCTGCCGCATGTCCTCGAGTGGCTGCGCACGGAGCAGCCGGACGTCTTGGCGCTGCAGGAGATCAAGTGCGTCGAGGGGGATTTCCCCGCCGCCGCGTTCGCCGAACTGGGGTACCAGGCGGTGGCGAGCGGCCAGAAGACGTACAACGGTGTGGCGACGGTGGCACGGCAGGCGCTACGCGAGCCGTGCGTCGAGCTGCCGGGTGCGGACGATCCGCAGCGGCGTCTGCTGGCGACCACCATCGGCGATGTCCGTGTGGTCAACGTGTACTGTCCGAACGGCGAGAAGGTGGGCGCGGAAAAATACGCCTACAAGCTGGCCTGGTTCGCGCGCCTGCGCGCTTTCCTCGTCGCGGAACTGGCGCAGCATGCGCGCCTGGTCGTGCTCGGCGATTTCAATGTGGCGCCGGAGGCGCGCGACGTGCACGATCCGGCCGCCTGGGACGGGCAGGTGCTGTGCAGCGAGGCGGAGCGCGAAGCCTTCCGCAGCCTGCTCGCCACCGGTCTGGCGGACAGCTTCCGCCTCTTCGAGCAGCCGCCCGGCGAGTACTCGTGGTGGGACTACCGGATGGGCGCGTTCCGCCGCAATCACGGCCTGCGCATCGACCATGTGCTGCTCAGCGAGCCGCTGCGCGCCGTCTGCCGCGCCAGCCGTATCGACAAGGCGCCGCGGCGGTTGGAGCGGCCCTCTGATCACGCCCCGGCGGTTGTCGACCTGGATGTTGGAGCGATAAGGACCCTTGCATGAAGCGCGTAGCCGATTTCACGGCGGCTTATGTTGATAATGCCCTGGAAGCGCCCCTAGTATCCGGCTGATCCATGTCACAAGTATTCGGTTCGTACTCGAACGTCCTGGCCAAGGTCAGCCTCGCCGCCGGTGCCCTGCTCGTCGGCGGTGGATTGTTCGGCCTCGATCGGATCTCGCGCTCCACGTACAACACCGGGCAGGAAGTTGTCCGCGTGCAGCCCGTCCAATTCAGCCACAAGCACCACACGGCCGAGTTGGGAATCGACTGCCGTTACTGCCACACCTCGGTGGAGACCTCGGCCAACGCCGGCTTTCCGCCCACCCAGACGTGCATGAACTGCCATGCGCAGATCTGGACGCAGAGCCCGACGCTGGAGCCGGTGCGGGCGAGCTGGCGGACCAACGAGTCGATCCGCTGGACCAAGGTCTACGACCTGCCCGACTACGTCTACTTCAACCACTCCATCCACATCGCCAAGGGCGTCGGCTGCGTCAGCTGCCACGGCCGAGTCGACAAGATGAACCTGACCTACCAGAGCCCGACGTTGTTCATGTCGTGGTGTCTGGACTGCCACCGCAACCCGGCGCCGAACCTGCGGCCACGTTCCGAGATCTTCAATATGGAGTGGCAGCCGCCGGACGACCAGCCCAATCTCGGCCAGGAACTCGTCGCGGCGCACCAGGTGCAGGGCCGCGAGGACTGCACCGCGTGCCACCGCTGAGCGCGCCAGCCAACGAAGGTCTGACAGCATGAGTTTCACCACCGAAGAGCAGAGCGCCGCGGCGGGCGCCAAGCCGCGCTCGGGCCTCGACCTGCCGGCGCTGCGCGCCCGCCTGGCCGCGCAGGGCGGCCAGCACTACTGGCGCAGCCTCGAGGAACTGGCCGACACCGACGAGTTCCGCTCGTTCCTGCAGGCGGAGTTCCCGGATCAGGCGCCGCAGGTCCTCGATCCGGTCGGCCGGCGCACCTTCGTCAAGTTGATGGGCGCGTCGCTGGCCCTGGCCGGCGTCAGCGCCTGCACCCGGCAGCCCGAAGAGAAAGTCTTCCCTTACGTCAAGGCGCCCGAGTACATCGTCCCAGGCGAACCCCTGTACTTCGCCACGGCCATGGCGGTCGATGGCGTCGCCACCGGCCTGCTGGTCGAGAGCCACATGGGCCGCCCGACCAAGGTCGAGGGCAACCCCGATCATCCGGCGAGCCTCGGCGCCACCGATCTGCTCGCGCAGGCTTCGGTGCTGACGATGTACGACCCGGATCGCTCGCAGACCCTGCGCCACGTCGGCGAGGTGCAGACCTGGCGCCACTTCTCCACCGCCCTGGCGGCGCTGATGGCGACGCAGGCGACGTCGCAGGGCGCCGGCCTGCGTGTGCTCTCCGGCACGGTCAGCTCGCCGACGTTGGCGGCGCAGATGGCGGCGCTGCTGGCCAAGTACCCGCAGGCCACCTGGCACCAGTACCAGCCGATCGCGCGCGACGCCGGCCACGCCGCGGCGCGCGTCGCCTTCGGGCAACCGCTCGACGTGCGCTACCGGTTCGACAAGGCCGATCGCGTTCTCTCGCTCGATGCCGACTTCCTCGGCGGCGGCCCGGGCATGGTGCGCTACGTGAAGGACTTCGCGGCGCGCCGCCGCGTCGCCGCCGGCGGCGGCACAATGAACCGCCTCTACGTCGCCGAGACCTCGACCACCAACACCGGCGCCACCGCCGACCACCGCCTGCCGCTGCGGCCGGCCGAGGTGGTCGAGCTGGCGATTGGTGTGGCGCGCGGCCTCGGCCTGCCGGTGCGCGCCCCGGTCGGCCTCGAACCGCACCGCGCCTGGATCGACGCGGTGGTCGCCGATCTGCAGTCGCACAAGGGCTACTGCGTCGTCGTCGCCGGCGACAGCCAGCCGGCGGCGGTGCACCTGCTCGCCTACGCGATGAACGCGGCGCTGGGCAACGAGAACGCGACGGTGGTGTACATTGAGCCGGTGGCGGCGGCGCCGGTCGACCAGGGCCAGTCGCTGCGCGAGCTCGTCGCGGCGATGGACGCGGGCCAGGTTGAGACCCTGCTGCTGCTCGACGTCAACCCAGTCTACGACGCGCCGGTCGATCTCGACTTCACCGCCCGCCTCGACAAGGTCGGCACGCGCATCCACTACGGGCTCTACTACGACGAGACCGCCGACCTCAGTCACTGGCACATCCCGGCGGCCCACTACCTGGAGAGCTGGGGCGACACGCGCGCCTTCGACGGCACCGCCAGCATCGTGCAGCCGCTGATCGCGCCGTTGTACGACGGCAAGGCAACGGTCGAAGTGCTGGCGGCGCTGCTCGGGCAGCCGGACGCCTCCGCGCATGATCTGGTGCGCGACACCTGGAAGGCGCAGTGGAACACCGCCGACTTCGAAGCCGAGTGGCGCAAGGCGGTACACGACGGCGTCGTCCCCGGCACGGCGCGTCAGCCGGTCACCGCCACCTGGGTGGCGGCGCCGTCGAGCTGGGGCGCGGGCGTGCTGCCGCCGCCGCCGGCCGCCGACGAGCCCGGCATCGACGTGGTCTTCCGCCCCGATTCGAGTCTGTACGACGGGCGTTTCGCCAACAACGGCTGGCTGCAGGAAGTGCCCAAGGCGGTGACCCGCCTGACCTGGGATAACCCGGCCCTGATCGCCCCGGCCACCGCCGAGAAGCTCGGCTTGGACCGCGGCGCGCTGATCGAAGTCACCGTCGGCGGCCGCGCCCTCGAGGTGCCGGTGTGGATCCAACCCGGGCATGCGCCGGACGCGATCACGTTGTACCTCGGCTTCGGCCGCACCAAGGCCGGCCAGGTCGGCACCGGCGTCGGCTTCAACACCTACGCGCTGCGCACCAGCGACGCGCCGTGGAGCGTGCGCGGCGCCGCCGTCGTCAAGCTCGGCACGCACTACCCGCTGGCCTGCACGCAGGACCATCACTCGATGGAAGGCCGCAACCTGGTGCGCGTCGGCACGCTCGCCCAGTTCGAAAAGGATCCGGAGTTCGCCCACACCCACAGCATGCGCGACAAATCGATGTTCCCGGGTTTCAAGTACGAAGGCCATGCCTGGGGCATGACCGTCGACATCGGCTCGTGCGTCGGTTGCAACGCCTGCATCCTCGCCTGCCAGTCGGAGAACAACATCCCGGTGGTCGGCAAGGACCAGGTGTCGCGCGGCCGCGAGATGCAGTGGATCCGCGTCGACCGCTACTTCGAGGGCGACCTCGACAATCCGCAGACCGTCATGCAGCCGGTCTTCTGCATGCATTGCGAGCAGGCCCCGTGCGAGACCGTCTGCCCGGTCAATGCCACCGTGCACGACAGCGAAGGCCTCAACGCGATGGTGTACAATCGTTGCGTCGGCACGCGCTACTGTTCGAATAACTGCCCGTACAAAGTGCGCCGCTTCAACTTCACGCTGTACAACGACCCGCAGACGCCGGTCGAGGAGATGAAGTTCAACCCCGACGTGACCGTGCGCAGCCGCGGCGTCATGGAAAAGTGCACCTACTGCGTGCAGCGCATCAACTACGTCCGCATTCGCGCCAGGCGCGAGGAGCGACCGGTCCAGGATGGCGAGATCCTCACCGCCTGCCAGCAGGTGTGCCCGGCCGACGCCCTGACCTTCGGCGACATCAACGACCAGAGCAGCAAGGTGGCGGCGCTCAAGAAGAGCCCCCTGAACTACAGCCTGCTGAACGATCTCGGGACGCTGCCGCGAACGACCTACCTGGCCGGCGTGCGCAACCCGAACCCTGCATTGGCGAGGGGCTGATGGCCGCACAGGAACGATCCGACCCGCGCCGCGATGACGGGCTGCCGCCCGTCATCGAGCCGGGCCACACGCTCGGCTCGGTGACCGACAAGATCAGCGAGGCCGTCCTCACCAAGAAGACGCCGCTCGGCTGGATCGTCGGCTTCGCCATCGGCTTCGCCGCCCTGCAGCTGCTGCTCATCTCGGTCACCTACCTGTTCTACAAGGGCACCTACATCTGGGGACTCAACGTCCCGGTCGGCTGGGGCCTCGACATCATCAACTTCGTCTGGTGGATCGGCATCGGTCACGCCGGCACGCTCATCTCGGCCATTCTGCTGTTGTTCCGGCAGACCTGGCGCACGTCGATCAACCGCTTCGCCGAGGCGATGACGTTGTTCGCCGTCGCCTGCGCCGGCATCTACCCGATCATCCACACCGGCCGTCCGTGGCTGGCGTACTGGCTGCTGCCCTATCCGAACACGATGGCGATGTGGCCGAACTTCCGCAGCCCGCTGATCTGGGACGTGTTCGCGGTATCGACCTACGCGACGGTGTCGCTGCTGTTCTGGTTCGTCGGCCTGGTGCCCGACCTGGCGACGCTGCGCGACCGCTCCGAGAGCAAGGTGGGGCGCGTCATCTACGGCGCCCTCGCCCTCGGCTGGCGCGGCTCGGCCGTCCACTGGCAGCGCTACGAGATGGCCTATCTGCTGCTCGCCGCGCTCTCGACGCCGCTGGTGCTGTCGGTGCACACGATCGTGTCCTTCGACTTCGCCGTCGGCCAGGTGCCGGGCTGGCACGCGACGGTGTTTCCGCCCTATTTTGTCGCCGGCGCCATCTTCGCCGGCTTCGCGATGGTGATGATCATCGCCATCCCGCTGCGCCGGTTCTACGGGCTGCAGGACTTCGTCACCATGCGCCACCTCGACCTCATGGCGCGCATCACCCTCGCGACCGGCCTCATCGTCGGCTACGGCTACCTGGTCGAGACGTTCATGGCCTTTTACAGCGGCAACATCTTCGAGGTCGCGCTGATGTGGAACCGCTTCGTCGGGCCCTACGCGCCGCTCTACTGGGCGCTGATCTTCTGCAATATCGTCTCGATCCAGTTGCTGTGGTTCCAGCGCATTCGCTCGAGCGTCACCTGGCTGATGATCATTTCGCTCATCGTCAGCGTCGGTATGTGGTTGGAGCGTTTCATCATCATCCCGGTCAGCCTGTCGCGGGACTTCCTGCCCTCGTCGTGGGGCATGTACTACCCGACGTTCTGGGATTGGTCGACGTTTATCGGCACGATCGGCCTGTTCGTCTCGCTGCTCTTCCTGTTCATCCGCTTCCTGCCGATGATCTCGATCTTCGAGATGCGCACCATGGTGCCCGAGGCCAAGGTCGAGGGCGGCGAAGGGGGGCACCACTGATGAGTGCGGCGCACGCCACCATCGCCGGCGATCCGCTCGTGCACGGACTGATGGCCGAGTTTCCCAGCGCGACCGAGCTCGTCGCGGCCGCCAGGCAGACCACCGAGGCGGGCTACCTGCAGTACGACTGCTACTCCCCGTTCCCCATCGAGGAGCTGCACGAGGCGATGCCGCACAAGAAGAACTGGCTGCCGTTGCTGGTCCTGATGGGCGGTATCATCGGCGGCCTGGCGGGCTTCTCGCTCTGCTACTGGACGTCGGTGATCGACTACCCACTCAACGTCGGCGGCCGGCCGCTGAACAGCTGGCCGTCCTTCATCCCGGTGACCTTCGAGTGCACGATCCTGTTTGCCGCGCTGACGGCGGTGTTCGGCATGTTGGGGCTGAACGGCTTCCCGATGCCGTATCATCCGGTCTTCAACGTGCCGCGCTTCGCGCTCGCCTCGCGCGAGCGCTTCTTCCTGTGCATCGAGTCGATCGACCCGAAGTTCGATCTCGACGAGACCTGGGGCTTCCTGTCCCGTCTGCAGCCGACGCACGTGTCGCAGGTGGATCGCTGATGCGCCGCACTGTTCTTGGCGCCGCCGCCGTTGCCGGCCTGCTCGTCGCCGGCCTCGCCGGCTGCCGGCAGGACATGCACAATCAGCCGAAGTTCGAGCCCTTCGAGCAGAACGTGCTCTTCGAAGACCAGCGCGCCTCGCGTCCGCTCGTCGCGGGCGTCGTGCCGCGCGGTCATCTCGACGAGGACCAGGCCCTCTACCAGGGCGTCGGCGCGAACGGCCCGGTCGCGATCAACCCGCTCGGCACCAGCCTGGAGGTGATCGAGCGCGGCCAGGGCCGCTACAACATCTACTGCACGCCGTGCCATGATCGCACTGGCAGCGGCGAGGGAATGATCGTGCAGCGCGGCTACAAGCAGCCGCCGTCGTTCCACGACCCGCGCCTGCGCGCGGTGCCGGACGGGTACTTGTTCCAGGTCATCGCCAATGGCTTCGCCAGCATGCCCGCGTACCGGGCCCAGGTGCCGCCGAAGGATCGCTGGGCGATCGTCGCGTACATCCGCGCCCTGCAGCTCAGCCAGTACGCGGCGGTCGCCGATCTCTCCGCGGCCGACCGCGCCGCGCTTGGAGGCGGACAATGAGCCGCGTCGCGACCGCCTTCACCCTGCCCGAGGGGCACGTCCTGCGCCGCAGCACCCGCGCCGCCCTCGGCCTCGGCGTGCTCGGTCTCGCTGTCGCCGGCGCCGGCGCCCTCAGCGATCACGCACAGTTCTTCCGCTCCTACCTGGTCGCGTTCATGTTCTGGGGCGGCATCGCCTTCGGCTCGTTCGGCTTCGTCGCTCTCAACCACATCGCCGGCGGTCGCTGGGGCATCGTCATCCGCCGCATCTGCGAGGCGGCGATGCGCACCCTGCCGCTGGTCGCGGTGTTGTTCGTCCCGATCGTCCTCGGCATCCACGATCTCTACGAGTGGTCGCATCTCGACGTCGTTGCCGCCGACGAGGTGCTGCGACACAAGGCGCCGTACCTCAACAGCACCGGCTTCATCATTCGGGCGGCGATCTACTTCGCCATCTGGATCGGCTGTACGCGCCTGTTCGTGCGCTGGTCGGCCGAGCAGGACGCTACCGGCGACCCCGTCTACGTGCGCAAGTTCCAGATGCTCGGGCGCGCCGCGATCATGTTGTACGTGCTCACCATGACCCTGGCGTCGGTCGATTGGATGATGTCGCTCGAGCCGCACTGGTACTCGACGATCTATGGCCTGCTGATCATCGCCGGCCAGGTGATGAGCGCCCTCGCCTTCGCCATCGCCATCCTGGCGCTGCTCGCCGGCACCACGCCGGTCGGCGGCGTCGCCACCAGCGAGCGCTTCCACGACCTCGGCAAGATGCTGCTCGCCTTCGTCATGGTGTACGCCTACTTCGCGCTCTCGCAGTTCCTCATCATCTGGTCGGGCAACATCCCCGAGGAAACGCCCTGGTACCTGAAGCGCATCGGCGGTGGCTGGTTGTATGTGTCGATCGCGCTGATCGCGTTCCATTTCTTCCTGCCCTTTTTCATCCTGCTGTCGCGCAAGCTGAAGCAGAATCCCCGCCGCCTGGTGCTCGTCGCCCTCCTGATGTTGGTGATGCGTCTGGTCGATCTGTTTTGGATGATCGCGCCCGTGTTCTCGCCCGGTACGTTCGCCCTGCACTGGCTGGACTTCGCGGCGGTCCTCGGCGTCGGCGGCGTCTGGATGGCGGCGTTCCTGTGGAACTTCCAGAGCCATCCGATCGTGCCGCTGCGCGACCCGGCGCTGCCCGTGGAGGTGACCGCATGAGTTCCGTCTCGCCCGACGGCGCGCCCGCGGCGCACGCGCACGAAACGCGCGATCTGCGGCTGACGCCGATCGTCGTCTCCGGCGTCGCGTTGCTGCTGCTCGTCGCCATCGCCGCCGCGGCGATGCTCGGGCTGTTCGACTTTTTTGCCGTCGTCGAATCGCGCCTGAGCCCGCCGGCCAACCCGCTCGCCGCCGCCGACGGACCGCGTCTGCCGCCCGAGCCGCGCCTGCAGACGCACCCGCTGCGCGACATGCGCGAACTGCGCGCCGCCGAGCAGGAGCTCCTCACCACCTATGGGTGGGTCGATCCGGCCGCCGGCATGGCGCGCATTCCGATCGCGCGCGCCATGGACATCCTGGCGCAGCGCGGCGGTGCCGCGGCGGCGGTGCCGCGATGAGCCGCTGCCTCGCGCTGGCGCTGACGGCGCTGCTGGCGCTGGCGCCGCTGTCGGCGCGCGCTGGCTCCGACGCGCGACCCGCCGAATTGCGCGAGGTCGGCATCGACCAGCGGCTCAACCAGCAGGTGCCGCTCGACCTGCCGTTTCGCAACGAGGCGGGCGAGACGGTGACGTTCGGCAGCCTGCTGCGCGGTAAGCCGGTGATCCTGTCGCTCGTCTACTACGAGTGCCCGATGCTCTGCACGCTGGTGCTGAACGGCCTGCTCAGCACCATGAAGGCGCTGCCGTTCGACGTCGGCAACGAATTCGACGTCATCACGGTGAGCTTCGACCCGCGCGACACGCCGGCGCTGGCGACGCAGAAGAAGGATACCTACCTGCGCGACTACAAGCGCCTCGGTGCCGCGGCGGGCTGGCACTTTCTGACCGGCGACGAGGACTCGATCAAGCGCCTCGCCGACGCGGTCGGCTTCCGGTACAACTATCTGCCCGAGAAGCAGGAGTTCGCGCACGCCGCCGGCATCATGGTGCTGACCCCCACCGGCATCCTGGCGCGCTACTTCTACGGCGTCGAGTACGCGCCGCGTGACGTGAAGTTCGGCCTCATGGAGGCGGCGCAGCAGCGCATCGGCTCGGCGGTCGATCAGGTGCTGCTCTTCTGCTTCAGCTACGACCCGTCGACCGGGCGTTACAGCATGCTCGTGCTCACCCTGGTGCGGATCGGCGGCGCGCTGACCGTGCTGGCCTTCGCCCTGTTCCTGTTCCGCATGCTGCGGCGCGAGAGCGCCGTGCGCCGAGCCGCGACGCCGCCGCCTGCGGTGGCAGTGAGACCATGATGCGCGCGACCGCGTTCCCACTCTTCCCCGAGCAGGCGTCGACCATGGCCGCCCAGGTCGACTACCTGTACATCTTCCTGATCGTCGTCAGCCTGGTCTTCGGCGTCGGCATCGCCGTCGCGCTGATCGGCTTCTCCGTGAAGTTCCGGCGCACGCCCGACAACCAGGTCGGTCATCCCATCCACGGCTCGAACCTGCTCGAGATCGCCTGGTCGGTACTGCCGTTCGGCCTCACCATGGTCATCTTCGCGTGGGGCGCCTGGCTGTTCTTCGGCTTCTCCCGCCCACCAGACAACGCCCATGAGGTGTTCGTCGTCGGCAGGCAGTGGATGTGGAAGCTGCAGCACATGCAGGGCCGGCGCGAGATCAATGAGCTGCACGTCCCGGTGGGCCAGCCGGTGAAGCTGACCATGACCTCCGAGGACGTCATCCACAGCTTCTACGTGCCGGCCTTCCGCGTGAAATTCGACGTTCTGCCCGGGCGCTATACGACCGCGTGGTTCGAGCCCACCAAGGCCGGCGAGTACCACATGTTCTGCGCCGAGTTCTGCGGCACCGAGCACTCCGGCATGATCGGCAAGGTGGTGGTGATGGAGCCGGCCGATTACCAGGCCTGGCTGGCCGAACTCCCGCCGGTTATCGCCGCGGCCGGCAGCGCCGCCGCCGCGCCTGCTGCCGCGCCCGTCGACGGCTTGTCACCGGTCGGCGCCGGCGCGGCCCTTTTCACCGCCAAGGCCTGCGCCACCTGTCACCAGCCACAGGGCGGCGCGCTCGGACCGTCGTTGGTCGGCGTCTACGGCAAGCCGGTGCAATTCGCCGACGGCACCTCGGCGACGATCACCGACGACTATCTGCGCGAGTCGATTCTCAACCCGACGGCCAAAATCGTCGCCGGGTTCCAGCCGGTGATGCCGACGTTCCAGGGCCAGCTGAGCGAGGAGCAGGTCATGCAGCTCATTCAGTACATCAAATCGCTGACGGCGGGGGCGCCCGCGCCGGGCCAGGGCGTGGCCCACGGGCAGCCGGCCGCCGGCGACCGCGCATCCTGAGAGGACGACGGCCATGGCAGCACCTGCGATTGAGCACGCGTCCACCGCATCGGAAACGCCCGATCGGCCGCGCAAAAACTATCTGAACGCGGAGTACTCGGTTTCGTCGTGGCTGCTGACCATCGACCACAAGCGCATCGCGATCCTCTACCTCCTGTCGATCACCGTCTTCTTCCTGCTCGGCGGGCTCTTCGCCGCCGGCATCCGCCTCGAGCTGCTGACGCCGAAGGGCGATCTGATGCAGGCGGACACGTACAACCGCTTCTTCACCATGCACGGCATCATCATGATCTTCTTCTTCCTGGTGCCGTCGATCCCCGCCGTGCTGGGCAACTTCCTGGTGCCGCTCATGATCGGCGCGCGCGACCTCGCCTTCCCGCGCGTCAATCTGCTCAGCTGGTACATTTACATCTTCGGCGGCATCTTCACCCTCTCGGCGGTCATCGCCGGCGGCGTCGACACCGGCTGGACGTTCTACACGCCGTACAGCACCACGTTCTCCAACTCGAACGTGATGCTCACCGCGATGGGCATCTTCATCACCGGCTTCTCGTCGATCCTCACCGGCCTCAACTTCATCGTCACCATCCACCGCATGCGGGCGCCCGGCCTGACCTGGTTCCGCCTGCCGCTGTTTGTCTGGGCGCACTACGCGACCAGCCTGATCATGGTGCTCGGCACGCCGGTCATCGCCATCACGGTCTTCCTGCTGGCGCTCGAGCGCGGCCTGCGCATCGGCTTCTTCGATCCGGCGCTGGGCGGCGACCCAGTGCTGTTCCAGCACCTGTTCTGGTTCTACTCGCACCCGGCCGTCTACATCATGATCCTGCCCGCCATGGGCGTGGTCAGCGAGATCATCACCTGCTTCTCGCGTAAGCCGATCTTCGGCTACAGCTTCATCGCCATGTCGAGCGTCGCCATCGCCGTGCTCGGCTTTGTCGTCTGGGGCCACCACCTCTTCACCAGCAGCCAGTCGGTGTACGCGGCACTGGTGTTCTCGGTGCTGAGCTTCGCGGTCGCCATCCCGTCGGGGGTGAAGGTCTTCAACTGGACGGCGACGCTCTTCCGCGGCGCGGTGACCTTCGAGGCGCCGATGCTCTATGCCCTCGGCTTCATCGGGCTGTTCACCATCGGCGGCCTCACCGGACTGTTCCTCGCCGCGATCGGCCTCGATCTGCACGTGCACGACACCTACTTCGTCGTCGCGCACTTCCACTACATCATGGTCGGCGGCGCGGTGCTCGGCTATCTCGGCGGCATCCACTTCTGGTGGCCGAAAATCACCGGTCGGATGTACCCCGAGAACTTCGCCCGCGCCTCGGCGCTGATCGTCTTCATCGGCTTCAACCTGACCTTCTTCCCGCAGTTCATCCTCGGCTACCTCGGCATGCCGCGCCGCTACCACGCGTATCCAGACGAGTTCCAGGTACTGAACGTGCTCTCGACCGCCGGCGCCTCGATTCTCGCCGTCGGCTACCTGGTGCCGCTCATCTACCTGACCTGGTCGCTGAAGTACGGCAAGCGGGCGCCGGCCAACCCGTGGAAGGCGACCGGCCTCGAGTGGACGACGGCCTCGCCGCCGCCGACCGAGAACTTCGCGGTCACGCCCGTGGTGACCGAAGAGCCCTACCAGTACCTGCCGCACGACGCGCCGGCGCCGGAGGCCCACCGTGCCTGAGCAGACGACGCCCTACGTCGCCCATCATTTCGACGACGCGGCGCAGCAGCGCGACGCCTCGTCGCTGGGGATGTGGCTGTTCCTCGTCAACGAGGTCATGTTCTTTGGCGGCCTGTTCACCGTCTATGTGGTCTACCGCACGGCCTTCCCCGAGGCCTTCCACGACGGCAGTCATCACCTGGATATCGGGCTCGGCGCTTTCAATACCCTCGTCCTGCTGACCAGCAGCTTGACGATGGCCCTGTCGGTGCATGCCGCGCAGGTGAGTAAACGCGCCATGCTGGTCACCAACCTGATCCTGACGCAGATCCTTGGCGCCATCTTCCTCGGCGTCAAGGCCTACGAGTACTGGCACAAGTGGCACGATCACGTGATCCCGGGCGCGTCCTTCCGTTGGGACGGACCCGACGCGCAACACGTGCAGCTCTTCTTCTCGCTCTATTTCGCCATGACCGGCCTGCACGCCCTGCACATGGTCGTCGGCGCCGGCCTGCTGATGGTGCTGATCGTCCGTTCCTGGCAGGGGATGTTCAACCGCAACTACTACACCCCGGTCGAGATGGTCGGTCTGTACTGGCACTTCGTCGACCTGGTGTGGATCTTCCTCTTCCCGTTACTCTACCTGCTCGGGCGGCACTGAGGCGCGCGATGTCGAACGAAGCCAACGCTCTTCCGGTCTCCACCTGCGTCGCGGTGTACATGGCGCTGCTCGCCCTGACGGCGGTGACGGTCGGCGCCGCCTTTCTCGACATGTCCTTCCTCAATACCCCGGTGGCGCTGGGGATAGCGTCGTTCAAGGCGCTGCTGGTGATGTACTTCTTCATGGAACTGCGCCACAGCGCGAAACTCACCTGGGTCTTCATGGGCTCGAGCTTCGTGTTCCTGGCGATCATGATCTCGCTGACCATGTCGGACATGATCAGCCGCGGCTGGCTGGGCGTCCCCGGCAAGTAGCGGCGGCGCGGCGGCGGCAGCGCCCTCCGCTTGCTCCCCTGTCGGCCCGGTGTAGCGTAGGAACGCTGATGCTCACCCCGCTGCTCGACACCCTCGCCACACCCGACGACGTCAAGGACATGGACGGCGAGGGGTTGCGCGCCCTGGCCGCCGAGCTGCGCGCCTTCATTATCGACTCGGTCACCCAGACCGGCGGGCACCTCGGCGCCGGCCTCGGCGTCGTCGAGCTCACCCTGGCGTTGTTTGCCGAGTACCAGTTCAACGAGCGCGATACGCTGGTCTGGGACGTCGGCCACCAGTGCTACCCACACAAGCTGCTGACCGGCCGCCGCGACCGCTTCGCCACCTTGCGCCAATGGCGCGGTCTGTCCGGCTTTCCCGACCCGGCCGAGTCGCGGTTCGACACGGTGAAGACCGGCCACGGCGGCACCAGCATCTCCACCGCCATGGGTTTTGCGCTCGCCTGGCGCGGCCGCGAGGCGGACGCCGGGCGCAAGGCGGTGGCGGTGATCGGCGACGGCTCGCTGCAGGAGGGCAGTGCCTTCGAGGCGCTCAACCACGGCGGCTCGTTCAGCGATCTCGAATTGGTGGTGGTGCTCAACGACAACGAGATGAGCATCAGCCCGAGTGTCGGAGCGCTCAGCGCGTATCTGTCGCGGGCGCGCAGCTCGACCTGGCTCAACCAGCGCCTGCGCACCATCCAGGGCGCCATCCGGCGCATCCCGCGCATCGGCGACGACGTCGACGACGTCCTGCAGCGCTGGTACCACTCGCTGCAGGGCATCATCCCGCAGCACGCCCTCGGCATCATCTTCGAGGAACTCGGCTTCTTCTACTACGGCCCGATCGACGGCCATGACATCGAGGCGCTGCGCACCGCCTTCCGCGCCACGCGCTGGATGCGCCGCCCGGTGCTCATTCACGCCGTCACCCGCAAGGGGCGCGGCTATCGCGATGATGTGCCGGAGGCGACCTGCTACCACGCCGCCAGCGGGCGCGGAGTGGCGGGCCTGGCCGAGTATCCGCAGCAGGGCGGGCCGAGTTTCACGGCGGCCTTCGCCGAGCAGGCCGCCGCCATGCTGGCGCGCGACGCGCGTGCGGTAGTGCTCACCGCCGCCATGCTCGACGGCACCGGACTCACCACAGTGCAGGCGCGGTACCCCGAGCGCGTCATCGACGCCGGCATGGCCGAGCAGCACGCCGTCGGTCTCGCCGCCGGCCTGGCGCTCGCCGGCCACCGGCCGATCTGCGCCATCTACTCGACCTTCCTGCAGCGCGCCTACGATCAGCTCTTTCAGGAGGTTGCGCTGCAGAAGGCGCCGGTGCTGTTCTGCCTCGACCGCGGCGGTCTGGTCGGCAACGACGGTGCCACCCACAACGGCGTCTTCGACATCGCCTACCTGCGCTGCCTGCCGAACTTTGTCCTCATGTCGCCGCGCGACACCGGGATGCTGGCGCGAATGATGGAGTTCGGCGCGGCGCACGACGGGCCGGTCGCCATCCGCTTCCCGCGCGGCAGCGGCGCCCGCCCCGACACCCAGCTGGCGGCCGCGCCGCTGGCGCTGGGGCGGGGCGAGCGCGTCGCCGACGGCGCCGACGGCTGCCTGCTCGCGTACGGCCCGCTGGTCTACGCCGCACTCGAGATCCGCCGGCGCGTCGCCGCCGCCTCCGGCCGTCAGCTCGCCGTCGTCGATGCCCGCTTCGCCAAGCCGCTCGACGACGCGTTGATCGGCGCAGAAATCGCCCGGCAACCGATCGTCTTCACGCTCGAGGACCACGCCCTGGCGGGTGGATTCGGCTCCGCCGTGCTCGAGTTCGCACGCACGCGGCCTGACCTCGACGCCAACCGCCTCGAGCTGCTGGCGCTGCCGGATGCCTTCATCGACCACGGGCAGCGCGCCGAGCAGCTCGCCGACGCGGGCATGGACCTCGATACCCTGACGGTCCGTATCACCGCCCGCCTCGACCTCCTGCGGCCGCTGCGCCTGGCGACGGTGTCGTAGCGGGTCGGTTGAGGGCTCCATCCCCCCTCACCCTCCTCTTGCCCCGTGGGGAGGACAGAATCGCTGGCCGCTGACAGGGCTTGACGAACGGCTTGCCCCGGTTGTCCGGAGTATGTATGAACCGCCGACTCGAAGGTCGGAGTCAGGGCGACAGCAGGGGGGGCGAGTGCTCGTTCGCGTAGACGCGGAAGACAACATCTCGTTCGAACCCGTGACGGGACGGGCACCGCTTATCCTCGGCGGGCACGACTTTCACTCCATTACCGAAGCGGTCGCTGCTCCCATGGAGCGCCGTCCGAGCCGTGGCTGGTGGGTCGCCTTCGTCTGTTCCTTGTCGTTGCTCAGCCTGCTGCCCATCTCCATCGCCTGGCTGTTCTGGGAGGGCATCGGAGTCTGGGGGCTCAACGTCCCGGTCGGTTGGGGCTTCGACATCACGAACTTCGTCTTCTGGATCGGCATCGGTCACGCCGGGACCCTCATCTCCGCCGTCCTGTTCCTCTTTCGGCAGAAGTGGCGCACCTCCATCAACCGCTCCGCCGAGGCGATGACGATCTTCGCGGTCATGTGCGCGCTGATCTTTCCTGGCATCCACGTCGGCCGGCCATGGGTGATCTACTGGATGGCCCCGCTGCCCAACCAGATGCAGATCTGGCCGGGCTTTCGCAGCCCGCTGCTGTGGGACTTCTTCGCCGTCTCGACCTACGGCACCGTGTCGCTGGTGTTCTGGTACGTCGGCCTGATCCCCGACCTGGCGACCATGCGCGACCGCGCCAAAACCCGCATCCGAAAACTCGTCTACGGCGCCTTCGCCCTCGGCTGGCGCGGTTCGCAGCGTCACTGGCGCCACTACGAGATGGCCTACCTGGTTCTCGCTGGCCTGGCGACGCCGCTGGTCCTGTCCGTGCACTCGATCGTGTCGATGGACTTCGCTGTCTCGCAGGTGCCGGGGTGGCACTCGACGATCTTCCCGCCCTACTTCGTCGCCGGCGCCATCTTTTCGGGCTTCGCCATGGTGATCACCCTGATGGTGATCACCCGCAAGGGGTTCGGCTTCGAGAACATCATCACCCTCCTGCACTTCGAGAACATGTCGAAGATCATGATCGTGACCGGCACCATCGTCGGGTACGCCTACGCCATGGAGTTCTTCATCGCCTGGTGGAGCCAGAACCCCTTCGAGCAGTACACGTTCATCAACCGCGCCTTTGGCCCCTACGCCTGGGCCTACTGGACGATGATCACGTGCAACGTGCTTTCGCCGCAGGTGTTCTGGTTCAAGGCCGCGCGCACCAGCATGGTCGTGCACTTCATCGTCTCCATTCTCATTAACATCGGCATGTGGTTCGAGCGCTTCGTCATCATCGTCACCTCGCTGCATCGCGACTTCCTGCCGTCGTCGTGGGGCATGTACACCCCGACGATCTGGGAGGTCGCGACGTTTGCCGGCAGCTTCGGGCTCTTCTTCACGATGTTCTGCCTGTTCGTCCGCTTCTTGCCGGTGGTGGCGACGGCCGAGGTCAAGACCGTGCTCCCCGCCGCCGATCCGCATGCCGACGCGCACGCCCTCTCCGGCACGCGGCCCTGGCCCGCCGAGACGGTGGTGCAGGGAGCCCTGCCATGACGCTGCTCGTTCCGAGCCTGCCGCCCGGCGAGACGTTTGGCGCGCTGGCCGTCTTCGCCACGCCGGGCGATCTGTATCGGGCCTGCGAGCGCGTGCGCGACGCCGGCTATACGCGCTGGGACGCGCACTCCCCGTTTCCGATCCATGGCCTCGACACGGCCATGGGGCTCGGTCGCTCGCGCATCCCCTGGGTGACGCTGGTCTTTGGCCTGAGCGGCGCCATCGGCGGGTTTGCCCTGCAAATGTGGGCCAACGGTATCGCCTATCCGCTGCTGGTCAGCGGCAAACCGGTGTTCAACTGGCAGCCCTACATCCCCATCACCTTCGAGCTGGGCGTGCTGCTGGCCGCACTCTCGACTGTGGTGGCCATGCTCGCCTTCAATCAGCTGCCCATGCTCTTCCATCCCCTGTTCAACTCGCGGCGCTTCGAGCGCGTCACCGACGATGGCTTCTTCATCTCCATCGAAGCCTGGGACGCGCAGTTCGACGCCACGGCGACGGCGCGCTTCCTCCTCCAGATCGGCGCGACTGAGGTCGAGCTGGTGCAGCGCCAGCCGAGCCCGCTGGCGCCGCCGGAGAGTAGGGTCGCGTGAGTCAGGCCCCGCTCGCGCGCGAGATCCTGGCGCGGCAGGATGGCGGGCCGCTCGCTCGGCTGGCCTGGGTCGGCGCCGCCGTCGGCACCCTCGGGCTCGTGGCCTCGCTGCTGCTGGCCGGCGCGAACCCCGAGCGCTTCTACGCCGCCTGGCTCGTCGCCTATCTCTACGGTCTGAGCATTGCGCTCGGCTGCCTGTTCTTCACCCTGGTCGTCTTCCTCTGCCGGGCCGGCTGGAGCGTGGCCGTGCGCCGGGTGGCCGAGAACGCCATGGCGACGCTGCCGCTCTTCGCCGTCCTGTTCGTCCCCATCTGGATCGGGCGCCACGAGCTGTTCATCTGGACCGACGCCGCCGTCGTGGCGAAGAGCCCGATCCTGCTCGGCAAGCGTCCATACCTCAACGAGACCTTCTTTCTGATTCGCGCCGTCTTCTATTTCGTCGCCTGGAGCGGGCTCGCCGTGTACTTCTCGCGCCAATCGCAGCAACAGGATGCCAGTGGTGATGAGCGCATCACGCGCCGGCTGCAGCGGGTTGCCGCCCCGGGACTCCTCATTTTTGCACTGACCCTCACCTTCGCCTCCGTCGACTGGCTCATGTCGATCGAGCCCGAGTGGTACTCGACCATGATCGGCGTCTATTACTTCACCGGGTCGGCCCTCGCCGCCTTCGCCTTCCTGATCATCGTCATCACGGCGATTCAGGCGCGTGGGCCGCTGCGCGGCGTGGTCACCGTCGAGCACATGCAGGACCTCGGCAAGCTGCTCTTCGGCTTCACCGTGTTCTGGGCCTACATCGCCTTTTCGCAGTACTTCCTCATCTGGTACGCGAACATTCCCGAGGAGACGGCGTACTACATACACCGCGCGCACGGCTCCTGGGGGACGATCGGAACGGCCCTCATCGTCGGTCATTTCGTCGTGCCGTTCTTCTTTCTGATGTCGCGCGCCATCAAGCGCTCGGCGCCGCTGCTGGTCGGCGCCGCGCTGTGGCTGTTGGGCATGCACTTCATGGATCTCTACTGGTGCGTCATGCCGGTCTTTTCGCCGCATGGAGCGGAGCTGTACGCCCTGGACGCGACGACGATGATTGCCGTCGTCGGATTTGTCCTCGGCGCTTTCGGGTGGGCATCGAGCCGCCGCGCGCTGGTGCCGCTGGGTGACCCGCGCTTGGCGGAGTCCCTGGCGTTCGAGAACCTTTAGATAGAGGAGAAATCATGCGTCGTGGCACGAAGATCGAGATCATCGCCGCCGCCCTGGCGGCCATCTGCGTGTGCGGAACGGTCGCGTCGGCCGCCACCGTCTCCGGGACGGTCACCTTCGACGGCAAGCCGCCGAACCTGAAGCCGCTGTCCATGGACGCGGATCCGGTCTGCGCCGCCAAGCATAAGGCGCCGGTGCCGAACGAAATGTTGGTGCTCGGCGCCGGCGGCACCACCATGGGCAATATCTTGGTGCGCGTCGTCAAGGGCTTGCCGGAAGGCAAGACCTACCCGCCGCCCAAGGATCCGGTGGTCATGGATCAGAACGGCTGCGTGTACCAGCCGCGCGTGTTCGTGTTGCAGGCCGGACAGCCGCTCAAGATGCTCAACTCGGACGGCGTCCTGCACAACGTGCACGCCCTGCCCAAGGTCAACCCTCCATTCAACATGGCCATGCCGCCGACCCGCAAGGAGGCCGAGCACGTCTTCGCGAAAGCTGAGGAGCCGTTCCAGATCAAGTGCGACGTGCACCCGTGGATGACGGCGTACGCGATGGTCGTCACCAATCCCTTCTACGCCGTCACCAAGGACGACGGGAAGTTCAGCATCGCAGATCTGCCGGCGGGGACGTACGAGATCGAAGCCTGGCAGGAAAAGCTCGGCAAGCAGACCGGGTCGGTCACCGTCGCCGAGGGCGACACCAAGACGGTGGATTTCAAGTTCAGCCCGCCGGGCGGAGCCAAATAGCCCCATCCCCCGGAAGAGGAGCGCGTTCATGGTCGGACAACACCAGGGTGGGCAGACGGCAAAGGCGGCGCCGCATGCTGCCCACCCGACGCATCACGAGGAGCTCGGCTTCTGGAGCAGGTACGTCTTCTCGACTGATCACAAGGTCATCGGCATCCAGTACACCGTCACCGGTCTGCTCTTCCTGTTTTTCGGCTTCTGCCTGATGATGGTCCTGCGCTGGCAGCTCGCTTATCCGGGTATGCCGATTCCGCTGATCGGCTCCTGGCTTGGCGACGCGCGCGCCCCGGGCGGGGTGATGCTGCCCGAGTTCTACAATGAACTCGGCGCGATGCATGGCACCATCATGGTCTTCCTGGGCGTCGTGCCGATCGGTGTCGGCGGCTTCGGCAACTTCGTCCTGCCGCTAATGATCGGCGCCGGCGACATGGCGTTTCCGCGCATCAACATGTGGAGCTACCAGCTGTTCCTGCTCGGCGGCCTGGTGATGCTGGGGAGCTTCCTCCTGCCTGGCGGTGCCGCGCAGTCGGGGTGGACGTCGTACGCGCCCCTGGCCATCATCAGTCCGGGACAGACGGCGTGGGGGTTCGGCATGGTGCTGATCATCACCTCGTCGCTGTTCGGTGCGCTGAACTTCATCACCACGACGATCCAGCTGCGCGCCAAGGGGATGAGCTTCTGGCGTTTCCCGATCTTCGTCTGGGCGCAGTTCGTGACCGCCTTTCTGCTCCTGCTGGCCTTCCCGCCGCTGGAGGCCGCCACCGTCATGCAGCTCATGGATCGTCTCGCCGGCACCAGCTTCTTCCTGCCCGCCGGTCTGGTGGTGAGCGGCCAACAGATGCTCAACTCGGGCGGTGGGAATCCGCTCCTCTGGCAGCACCTGTTCTGGTTTTTGGCGCACCCCGAGGTGTACGTGCTCATCCTGCCGGCCCTGGGCATCGTCGCCGAGGTCATCGCCAACAACACCCGCAAACCCCTCTGGGGCTACAACGCCATAGTCTACTCGCTGTTCTTCCTCGGCTTCATGTCGTTCATCGTCTGGGCGCACCACATGTTCATCACCGGCATGGGCAGCGGCATGGCGACGTTTTTCCAGACGACCACCATGATCATCTCGATTCCCTCAGTCGTCATTCTCGCATCGCTGTTGCTCTCACTGTGGGGCGGCTCGATTCGCTTCAACACCCCGATGTTGTTTGCGCTCGCCTTCTTGCCGATGTTCGGCATCGGCGGGCTGACCGGGCTGCCGCTCGGCCTGAGCGCCCCCGACATTCATCTGCACGACACGTATTACGTCATCGCGCACTTCCACTACGTCGTCGCGCCGGGAACCATCTTCGCGTTCTTCGCCGGACTGTACTTCTGGTACCCGAAGGCCACCGGCCGGCGGATGAACGAGACCCTTGGCAAGCTGCACTTCTGGGGCTCGCTGATATTCATGAACGGCGTCTTCCTGCCGATGTTCTGGATCGGCTTGGCCGGCGTATCGCGGCGCCTCTACGATGGCGGCGCCACCTATGATTTCGGTCCAGAGGTGGCCTGGTTGACGGCCTTCAGCTCATGGTCGGTCTGGCTCCTGGGGCTCAGTCAGCTCCCCTTCATCGTCAATTTCTTCTGGAGCCTGCGCCACGGCGACGTCGTCGACCGTAATCCGTGGCAGTCGACGACGCTGGAGTGGCAGGCTCCGTCGCCGCCCCCGCATGGCAATTTTGACCGCACCCCGGTCGTCTACCGCGGTCCGTACGACTACAGTCTTCCGGGGCACGCGGTGGACTTCGTGCCGC
Organism: bacterium; assembly: GCA_031401035.1. Taxonomy (GTDB): domain Bacteria; phylum Desulfobacterota; class Binatia; order HRBIN30; family CADEER01; genus JANNRA01. The sequence continues at coordinate 26,578 of JANNRA010000163.1, forward strand.
AGACGCAGGAGTCGTGAGTGATGGACGCGCTCATTCCGTACATCACCGAGCCACGCGAGGACACCGGCGTCACCAACAGCAAGATCTGCATCTGGCTCTTCCTGGCCTCGGAAATCATGCTGTTCGGCGCGTTCTTCGCGACCTACATCGTGCTCCGTATGGGATCCGAGAGCTGGCCGCGCGGCTGGGAGATCCAGAACGTGCCGCTCGGCGCGCTCAACACCGTCGTGCTCATCACCTCGAGCGTGACGATGGTCATGGCCTGGGCCTCGCTCGAACGGCGCGACCTGGCCAAGTTCCAGCGCTTCATCGGCACCACCGTGGTGCTCGGCGGCGTCTTCTTGCTGATCAAGTACTTCGAGTACTCCGCCAAGTTCCATCACAACCTGGGGCCGAGCACGAGCACGTACCTGGCGATCTATTTCACCATGACCGGGCTGCACGCCCTGCACATCATCTTCGGCATGGGCGCGAACGGCTATTTCTGGGCGACCGGCCGGAGCTACTGGCAGTCGGGTGATCAGCTCCTGCTCGTCAATCGGGTCGAGAACGCCGGGCTCTTCTGGCACTTCGTCGATATCGTCTGGATCTTCCTGTTCCCGATTCTGTACCTGATGTGAGGGCGTGACGATGGAAAGCAACCACGCGATAGACATCGACCGGACGGTGCGCGGCTTCATGGTCGTGTTCGTCTCGCTGTTGGCGCTGACGGTAGTCTCGGTCGGCGTCTCCTATCTCCATTTGGAGGAGCGCGAGGCGGTCGCCGTGGCGATGGCGGTCGCCACTTTCAAGGCGAGCCTGGTGGTGCTGTTCTTCATGCGCCTGCTCTCCGAAACCAAGGTGATCTTCCTGGTGTTGGGCGTCACGGTGCTGTTCTTCCTGGTGCTGTTGATCCTGCCGCTGCTGACCACCATGGACCGGATTGGTCTCTAGGCGGCCAGGCGGGGTGCCATGGGCCTTAAGAATATCCACCTGCTCTTCATCGCCATGGCGGTGACGCTGTCGGTGGCGTTCGGTGCGTGGTGTGTCTGGATGTTCGGTGCCGAGGGGCGCTGGGGCTATCTAGTGGGCGGCATCACGTCGTTCGTGGCGGGGTTGGGACTGATCGGGTACGGAAACTGGTTTCTCAGCATGCGCAAGGGGATACCCAACTCATGAGCCGAGTCGATCGCCTGCTGACGTCGGGTGCGGCGGCGTGCGGCGCATTCTTCGCCGCGGTGGCGCCGGCCGCCGCGTGCTCGGTCTGTTTCGGCGATCCGAACGCGCCGATGACCAAGAGCGTGGAGATGGGCGTGTGGTTTCTCCTCGGCACCGTCCTCCTCGTCGAGGCGGCCTTCGGCATCTTCTTTTTCGTCTATCTGCGCCGGCGGGTGCGCAACGTCCGCGATCCGATGCCCCACCCGATGCTGCGGTTGGTGAAGAAAGAGGCCTAGATGATCCAGCGAATTCTCAATCTGCCTCCCCTGGCGTCCGCACATGGGGGGGCGATCGACGACCTGACGTTCTACGTCCACATCCTCATGGCGGTGCTCTTCGTCGGGTGGAGCACCTATTTCGTCATCGCCCTGGTGCGCTTTCGCGCTGCGCGCAACCCGCAGGCCAATCCCGACGGGGTGAAGAACCACTACTCGACCTACGTCGAGGTTGGCGTCATCGTCGCCGAGGCGGTTCTGCTGATCGGCTTCTCGGTGCCGTTGTGGGCCCAACGGGTCGACGACTTTCCCGATCCGGCGGACGCGACGGTGGTGCGCGTGGTCGGCCAGCAGTTCGCGTGGAACATCCACTATCCCGGTCCGGACGGGAAGTTCGGCGCGACATCTCCCGCGCTGGTCGATGGCCAGTCGAACCCGGTCGGGCTCGATCGCAAGGACCAGACGGCGGCCGACGACGTCGTCACCGTCAACCAGCTCCACCTGCCGGTCAACAAGCCGGTCATCGTCCACGTATCGAGTCTCGACGTCATCCACAGCTTCGGGCTGCAGGAGATGCGCGTCAAGCAGGATGTGATTCCCGGGATGTCGACGCCGCTGTGGTTCGTGCCGACCGTCACCACCGACGAGATGCGGACGCGCTTGGGCAACGCTGAATGGAACTACGAGATCTCCTGCGCCCAGCTCTGCGGCCTCGGTCACTACCGGATGCGCGGTTTTGTCACCATTGATACCGCGGAGCAGTTCCAGACGTGGATGGAGGCCGAGGCGAAGAAGCAGGGCGGCGCCGAGGAGGATATCTGGGGGTGAAGGGCGGCGCTACTTGCGGCCGAAGAGCTTGGGCGTCGGCATCTTGGCGCGGATCTCGGCGAGGATCGCGACCGTGACGCGCGGCAGGCCGTTCTCACTGCAGTAGGCCTCGACCCGGCGGCTGACCATGCCGCGCACGAACGCCGGGATCTGCTTCATGTGCTCCTCGGCAGCCGGCTCCCAGGCGAGCCGCCGCGGCGTCTCGACGCCGTACTCGAGGGCCGGCGCCGGCAGGCGCAGCGTTCCCGGTGTGTGCGTACACAGCGGGTCCTCGGCCATGACGTCGCCGGTCATGCCGAAGGCGCGCGCCCGACAGCCGCCGCAGCCAGGCGCGAGTTCGCAGGCGCCGCACTTGCCGCCGAGGGCGGTGCGCTGGCGGATGCGGGTGAACACCTCCGAGTCGTCCCAGATGTCGCGCAGGCTCGACGTCGTGAGGTTGCCGCCGAAGAGCGGCAGGTACGGACACGGGGTCACGTCGCCGTTCGGCCGGATGCCGAGGTAGTGCGTTCCGGCCGGGCATCCTCCGGCGCCCCCGGTGTAGCTCTTGAGGAATGGCGAGGTCGGATCCTGCTCGGCGAGCACGCGAACATAGTGGGGCGCGCACTTGGCATTCACCAGCATACGGCCGGCGAACTTGCGTTGGATGGTGAAGAGCTCGGCCAGGACACGGTCGTAGTCGGCGGCGTCGAGGTCGGACACGTGCGCGCCGCGTCCGGTCGGAACGAGGAAGTAGAGGTTCCACACGGTCGCGCCGAGCACCGCGGCGGCGAACTCGGCGAGGGCGCCGAGCTCGCCGACGTTGTGCCGCGCCACGGTGGTCTGGACGATGAAGGGCAGGCGGGCGCGCGCCAGGATGCCGGCGCCGTCGACGGTGTTCTGCCAGGCTCCGCGCACGCCGCGAAACGCGTCGTGGCGCTCGGCGTCGAGGGCGTCGAGGGAGAGCGACATGCCACGCGCCCCCTCCCGTTGCAGGATCTCCGCCAGGTTCTGGGTGATCCGCACGCCGTTGGTGCCGATCACCACCCACAGCCCCTTGCTCGCCGAGTAGCGGACGATGTCGATGATGTCGCGGCGCAGCAGGGGCTCGCCGCCGGTGAGGATGAGCAGACACTCGGGCGCGAAGGCGGCCACCTCGTCGATCACCCGCAGACAGCCGGCGGTGGGCAACTCGCGGCGGTCGGCAAAGGCGTCGGTGTGCACCTCGGGACGCGGGCCGGCGTCGAGATAGCAGTGCTCGCAGGTCAGGTTGCAGCGATACGTCAGGTTCCAGGAGATGACGTATGGCTGCTCGAACGCCGGTGCGGTCATGTCACATCCCGAAGAATACCTTGGCGCGCTCGAGCACCTGCTCGTCGACCTCGCTAAAGCCCTGCTCGCGCGCGTAGCGATCGATCCCGGCGCGCGCCATCGGACGGACGAACTCGGGCATCTTCTCCAGGCGCACCAGCGCCCCACCAGTCCACACGAGATCCGCACCCGCCTCCGCCTGCGGCGAGGCGATCGCGAGATCCCCCGCCTCGGCCTGTCGCGACGGGGCGATCATGCCCGGGAAGGGGCACTTCGATTCGCTCGCCTGGCCCCCCGGACCGATCTGCACACCGAGCGATTGCACGAGCTGGGTCTCGAACGGATTGGTCAGCATGGCGATGCGATGGGCGCATTCGGGGCATTCGTAGACGACGCTGAGGGCGCCGCGCTCCGGCGGCGCCACCTCGAGCAACTTCATCGGCTGATCGCAGAGCACGCACAAGAATTTCATCGGACCTCCAGAGCGGCGTGGATCGCCTCAGCAACCTGGCGGATCGCGCGCCAGGTCGGGCTCGCCTCGTCGACGCGCAACAGCTCGCCACGGTCGCAGGCCGCGGCGAGCACCGGATCGTAGGGGACGCTTCCGAGGCATGGCGCCCCCACCTCGAGCGCCGGCCCGGGCGGGAACAGCGGCTGCAGAGACTGACAGCCGCCGCACAGATACCCATTCATGTTCTCGACGTAGCCGAGGACGCGGTTCGGCACCTGGCGCAGCGCCGCCGCCGAGCGCGCCACGACCCCGCGCGACAACGCCGAAGGCGTCGTCACCAGCACCAGCGCGGTCTGCGGACCGAGGAACTCAGCGTACTGGACGGTGCGCTCCGCGCCGGGAGGCAGATCGATGAGCAAAAAGTCGAGGCTGCCCCAGGCGATGCCGGCCAGCAGGTCGCCGAGCAACGCGAACTCGCGCGTCGCGCGCCAGACGTAGGAATCGCCCACGGCGACGCTGTCGAACTCGAGGGATTGCGGCTCCGGGATCGCCAGGCCCATCGAGACGACGCCGATCCCGGCGGCGCTGCGCGGCATGATCGCGCCGTGTTCACCTGGGAGCATCGGCACGCCGGCGAGGCCGGCGAGGCGTGCCTGACAGGGGCCGTTGAGATCGGCATCGAGAATGGCGACCGTTGCGCCCGCGGCGCGCAGGGCGCCTGCCAGCTGCATGGTGACGGTGCTCTTGCCGACGCCTCCCTTGCCCGAACCGATGGCGACGCGGTGGCGCACGCCGGCCAGCCCCGCCGCGATCTGCGCCTGTTTGGCCGTCACCTGACCGATGACGTCAGAGCCGCCGTCGCCCTGGATATCGAAGTATCCTTTCACCGCTTCACCAACGCCATCCTTGGCGCTCCTGGCCGTTCATCCCGGCTGCCCCCCTGGTTCGGCTGCATGTCTTCGGCATCGGGACTCAGAGATCCGAAAAATCCGCCGCATAGCCGACGTACTCCGTCGCCGCCCGGAAGCCCAACGCCGTCAGCCCGGCGAAAGGGATCTCCGCCTCGCTGAGCTTCGGGATCCGCAGTGGACCGCCAGACCGAACATAGAGGGCACTGACCAGCAGCGGCAAGAGCTCGGGCCGGGCGCCGCCGAGGGCGACGATGTCGACGCCCCGCGAGCGGGTACGAGCGAGGAGATACGCCTCGACGCGGGCATCAGAGGCGACGGCGAGACCGGCGATCTGGCCGCTGCGATTTTGCAGCGTCTGCAGGGAGCGCTCCCAGGCGCGCGGCGGATTGCCGGCGAGATCGATGGCGCTGCCGAGCAACTCCTCCAGGGAGGCCTCGCACACCAGCGCGGTCGCTGATGCCGGCGCCTCGGGCTCGGTGTCCATGACGAAGTCCACATAGCGGCTGGCGGCCGTGAAACCGCAGCGCTCGAAGAAGCGGCACACCCCGACCGAGGCGGCGCGCACCTCGACCAGCAAGCGCGGCGGCCCGAGAATCTGCACCTTGCGGCGCATCGAATCGAGCAGATGACGGCCATGTCCCTGGCGCTCGTGGCCGGGCTTCACGGCGAGGCGATGGATGAGATAGGCCTCGTCGCGCTTGGCACCCAGCAGCACCGCGATCGGTTCCGCGCCAGAGGTCGCCAGCATGCAACTCGACGTCCACAGATTGAGCTCGCGCGCGTCGCGCTTGAAATCGTCGAGGTCCAAGGCCTGGGCGGCGCCGAAGTGCGGCCCCCAGCATGCCGCGAACGCATCGACCAGCAGCGGCAGATCGTCCGTACGGCAGAACCGATAGCCTGGCACCGGATGTCGCCGCCTCCCCCGTCATGCCTTCTCCGGCTTCTGCCGTCGCGCCTCCTCCATCACCGACATGACGCCGACCTCATTGAGGGCCAGCGCCCCGGCGATCGGTCCCGCCGGCCGCTCCACCGGCGCGACACTGCCGGCGCGGGCGGCGGCGGGAGTCTGCTTGTAGCCCTCGATCATCTCCTCCATCTGGCGGCGGCCGTCCTCGATGCCCGCCTCGACCAGCCCGAGGTCGATCGCGCGCAGTCCGCGGTCGCGCGCAATCTCCTCGATGCGCTGCTGGGTGCGGTTGCGCATGAAGCCGGCCGGCACGCGCAGCACGCGCGCCGCCGCGTCGGTTGCCCACGCGAACTCCGACAGGAGAGGGTTGTTCTTGTCATCGCGGGCGATCAGCCGCTTGCCATCCGGTGCCTCGTCCGGGAGGCTCACCGGCTCATCCGCTGGCATGACCAGAGGCGTGCCTGTCTCCTCCTCGATGATCACCTGAGCAAACTCGAGGCTGACGGCGCCGAGTCGGCGGATGCGCGCCGCCTTCTCGATACGCGCCTTGGTGCGGCGCCGTTTGTACGGGTCGCGCAGGGTCCACAACGCCACCTTGGCGCTGCGAGTCCAGACCAGCTTGCGCCCATCGTAGGTCGCCTCGGTACTCGCGCCCCCCTCGCTGGCGATGAGCTGCTCGACCATCTCCGGCGAGATGACCTCGAAGGCGTCGCCGCCGCACACGGCGCAGGCGACCGGATGCGCCTCGGCGGCGGTCACCCCACAGCGCCGACACATCGACACGGTCCTGTCCCGTGCATGCTCGAGCACCAGACTCTCGGCGAGCTGGGTGGTCGCCTTGGCGCCCTTCGGCATGTAGCGGTCCATGGCCTCGTCGAGCAGATCGCTGGTGATGACGCTGTGGCCCTTCTCGAGCGCCAGCCGGTAGATCGCCGTGCGAGCGATGCCGCGAACCAGATCGGGGACGCGCTTCATGCGCTCTTCCGCCTCCGGCGTCCAGCGGATCGACTCCTCGGCGCGTACGTCGAGCTCCGGGATCTCCAGCCGCGTCGTGAGCAGGATGTCACAGGGCGCGCTGCGGAACAGGTTGATGGTATTGCTGCCCAGATCTGACTCATCCTGGCCGCTGTGGATGCCGGTGCGTCCGACGACCAGCAACCACGGCGCCGTCTTGCGGGCGTGATTGAGGATCTTCTGGAACGCCTTGCCGTCGAGGAGCGTCTTCTGGATCTCGACGCCGACCGCCGCCGCCATCTTGGCCGCCACTTCGAGGTGCGACAGGTAGATCTGCGCCAGGCCGGTATCGATGACCTCCTCATGCAGCTGGTTCTGCTCCTCGAAGCGGAACACCTTGGCGGCCGACTCCGTCAGTACGTTCACGATCCCGTTGAAGACCGTGTAGTGCAGGTACGGGTCGTAGACCGCGATCGCTTCCACCTTCTTGGCGAAGCGCTTGGCGAGATCGATGGCGGTCATCAGGGCTCCGAAGGACTGCGGGCTGCCGTCGATGCCGACCAGAATGGTGTCGCGCTCGGCTGCCTGGTCGCCCTCCGGCAGTTGCTTGATCACCAGCACGTCCTGCTGCGCGTAGCGCGCGACGCGCTCGCACACCGAACCCACCTGGCTGTCGCGGACGCGGCCGAGCCCGAGGACGCCGAGGACGACGAGCCCATAGCCGCCGGCGGCGAGGTCCTTGACGATCTCGGTGGTGTGTTTGCCGTCGATCATGCGCGGCTCAAACGCCAGCCCGGCGGCGGCGCAGCGCTCGGCCATCGGCGTGAGGTAGCTGTCGGAGATGAGCTTCAGGCCCATGGTGATGAGGCTGTCGTGGATCTTGCGCTGACGCTCGAGCTCGGTTTCCTCCAGGTACTCCGAGGGCAGCGTGTACTCCATCTGCTTGAAGCGATAGTCGTGCATCTTGGCGGCGTAGACGTGGCAGCCGACCATCCTGGCGTTGAAAGACACGCCCAGCTCCACCCCGCGCCGAATCGCTTCATTGGAGAAGTCGGAGTTGTCGACGGGAACGTAAATCGAGTCGTACATTACAGTCCTCCCATTCACTGCGAAGCTGCCTGGCGCGCGCGCCGTCGCGCCCAGCCGATGAACGCCAGCTCGAGGCCGAGCGTCACGCCCGCCCAGCGCGCCATCGCGCGCATCGGCGAGGGTTCCTCGCCGGGCGACAGATAAATCGTCCACCATCCGCTGAGCGCACGCTTGTTGCCGCGCTCGTCGCTCATCCCGTCCCAGACCGACAGCGCGATCGGCAAGAAGCCGCCCTCTTCAAAGGCAATCTCACCGCGGCTGCGCAGGCGTCGCTTGAAGACGACGGTCCATTGGCCCTTGTCGTACGCGCTCGACACGGTGAGGTCGCGGGGACCGAGGGCTTCGAGGTTGTCGCTGCCGCGCCCGAGGTAGAGCGCGGGCCCTTGCTGTGCGAGGTCGGCGAACCACAGGTTGACGGGGTGATCCGGGTCGCCGAACAGGAAGTAGGGCTTGCGGATCGACGCCGGCTTCTCGAGCGGAAATTGAATCGCTACGGCGTCCGAGTATGCGCTCGCCGCCGCCGCCGGCGCCGCCTCGGCCGCCGCCTCGCCCCAAACGTCCTCGCCTGCGTCCGCCGCGGCTTTGGCCTGCGGTTCGGGCGCCGCTTCCGCGTCGCCCCAGACGCCTTCCGCCTCGGCTGCGGCACCGGCCGTCGCCGCGGCGACCGCGCCGGCATCCTCCTCCGCGGGCACCGGCAGATCAGGGCCGTTGCGGCCGGAGGTGTCGGCGCGCCGGTCGCTCCAGCGCAGTTCAATGGCGATGTCGGTGTCGTTGTAAACCGCGCGCACGTCGACGCCGTTGAGCGGCGGATGGAACGCGCGTCCGGGCTGGATGATCTGCCCGATCACCGGCAGGAAGGCGCGCGGCGCGCCGTTGAAGAGTTCGGCGCTCTGCGCGAGATCGAGGGGGCGCGCCACCTTCTTGGCGACGACGACGACGGCATAGTCGGGAGTGTCGCCCGGCGACAGCGAATGGACGTAGTTGGCGAGGTCCCAGCGCTGTTCGGCCGACAACGCGTCCCCGAACGACGGCATGGGCGTGCCGTTTATGCCGGTCGAGAAGGCGCGGAAGATGTCCTGCCGCGTCGGCCCGCCACGGAACGTCCAGCGCTGCGTGAGATCGGCGCTGCGGATGTGGTGTCCCCAATCGTCCTTGAGGGTTGCGGCAGAGCTACCATCGCCGCGTCCGAGCTCCCCGTGGCAGCCGGCGCAGCCGAGCTCGGCGTAGAGCGCCCTGCCTCGTTCGATCGACTCGTCGCTGAGCGCGGGTGGCGCGGGGATGTCGATCGATTCGGGCTGCCGTTCGGGGTTGGCGAAGTCGGGGGCGAAGGTTTTCACGTAGTAGGCGAGCTCGGTGAGCTGCGCGTCGCTGAACTGCGGCCAGGCCGGCATGCCGGTGTACGGCATGCCGACGCGGATGATGTGCCGCAGATCCTCGGTCGTCGGCAATGCGCCACTCGGCGTCGAGCGGATCTTGAATTTGCCGGCGGTGAAGTCGCGCGGTCTGGGCAGCAGCAATGGCGTCGCGTCGCCGTTACCGTCGCCCTGCTCACCATGGCACTGGACGCAGTGCAGGGCGTAGAGCGCTCTGCCGGCCTCGCGTTGTGCGTCGCTGCCGAGATCTGGCGGGCTGGCGGCGGCGCGCGCCGCCAGTGACAGCGCTACGGCGAGGGAGAGCGTCGTCCTACGGGCCATCAATCGCTTCGCCATCTCAGTGCGACGCCCCGAGCGCTTCCTCGTCCAGGGCGCGCGGCTTGTAGCCGGTGTCGTGGTACAGGAAGAGCAGGACTTCCCACATCTCCTCGTTGCTGAGTATGCGCTCCCACTCCGGCATAGCCGAATCGCCCGGTCCGCCCTCCTCGGGCATGCCGGGACCGCCCTTGGCGATGCGCCAGAAGAAGAACGTCTCCTGGAAATTCGGCAGCACGCCAGAGTCGAGGAAATTCGCCGGCGCCGGGTTCAGGCCGTAGGCGAACATGCCATCGCCGCCGAGCGCGTCGCCGTGGCAGAAGAAACAGTTCTGGTAGTACACCCGGCGCCCGTTGGCGACGTGCGCCGCGAAGCCCTCGGTGTTCGCGGTCTCCAGTTCGCGCAAGGGGTTCTCGGCGCGCACCAGATCGATCTTCTCCCCGTGCACCGAGATTTCCACCGGCGGGGCAGGGTGCACCGAGCGGGCGAAGAACGGCGGTTCGATGGGCTGCTGCAGCCCCCGATAGGCCGCCCAGGCGGCGAGCCCAGGCAGAAGCACGGCGACCGCCACCAGCGGCACCGTGAAGCGCCGCTCGGTGACGAAGGCGAGCACCGGGTCGACCACTTGGCGGGTGCGCTCGCGACTCGAGGTGGCGTAGGCGCCCAGGGCCAGCGCGGTGATGGCGGTGTACATCTGCACGGCCGAGTTGGGAATCGGCGTCACGAAGCCGTAGCGCAAGGTCGCGTACAGGCCGACCATCCAGACGAACAGCCAGGGAAGCAGGCCGGCGCGCAGCAGTCGCAGCGCGACCATGAGGGCGAGAATCGGCCCGATGATCGACCACTTCACGACCCACCTCCGCTCACGTCGCCGCTCCGCACGCCGGCAACGGCTCGGCCAAGGTGATCGTCGGTTGCCCGCCCAGGCTCTCGAGCCAGGCGACGACGGCGTGCAATTCCTGATCCGACAGCCCGATCGGCGCCTTGTTGACCGCTGGCATGCCCTTGGCGAACCCCGGCACGACGAAGTCGTCCGGGTGGCACAGCGACATGGCGAAATAGTCGCGCTGGCCGACGCCGGGGATCCTGGTCTTGGCCCGGTCGGCGATCCCGGCGAGGTCGGGGAACCGGTGCGGCCCCGGCGGCGCGCCGATGGTGTGGCAGGTCAGACACATCCCCTTGTCGTTGGCGATCTTGGCGCCGATCGCGGCGAGCTGCGCCGGCGTCATGCCGGCGTCGATCGCAATCACCGCCGGGGGCTGGATCTCCTTCTGCGGCACGAGCTGGCCGATATAGGTGTAGAAGAGGGTCGCCCCGACCACCACGCCGACGACATTCAGGCCGACGGGCGACTTCATGTGACGGCCGCCACCTTCTTGGGCTCGTGCGCGTGCGCGTCCGCCGCCGAGGGCTCACCGCCCCAGTTGGGCTTGTCGTGCAGGCTGGCAAGCCAGAAGACAAAGGCGATGAGCGCGAAGAACAGCAGGACGCACACCGAGATGACCTGCGTGGCGTAGCCGAGCGTCGGCGTGAAGGCATCGACGGAGGTGTCGGCCATGACTCCATACACGTGCCAATGTGAGCGCAGGCCCGAGCGCACGTACCCCATCAGCCCCATCAACCAGGTGAAGGTCACGGCGATGAAGATCAGGCAGTACTGCGAACTCGCCGGGATGCGTCCCCAGCGCGTCTCGCCCAGGGCGACGGAGCCGCGCATGAGGAAGATGTCGATGATGGTCATGGCGACCATGGCCACCAGCACCGCCGTCACCTGCGGCAGTGAGAAGCTGATGCGTACGGCCGCTTCGACGAAGTAGCCGTAAATTCCGTAGAAGATGACGATGCCGGTGGCGACGGCGAAGATCAGGAACTGCGCCGTCTTGCCGGCCCGTGCCCACGACACGGTCGGCTGCTTCCCGGTCCGCCGGTAGAAGAGGAAGCTCACGTAGGTGGTCAGGATCAGGACGTTGACGGCAGTGTTCTTCGCCGACATGACGCCCAGATAGCCGAGGATCGGGTGCAGCGTGCCGCCCATGGTGCGGATCTCGCCGGCGGTGGCGAGCAGCGCGCGCGGCGTCGCCCAGACGGCGAAGCAGACGGCGATGGCTGCGAGCAGGTACTTGACGTACTTCTGGTACGCTTGGACGCCGTCGATCCGGCCCATGCCCAGCCACAGGTAATAGTTGGCGGCGAGGAAGAGATTGCCGATCAGGACCGCCTGGATGATGAACAGCCACGAGAACGCGCCGCCCATCATCATGATGCCGAGCGCCTGGTTGTAGGCGTAGATCTCCTTGGCCAGGTAGTAGCCGGCGAAGGGCAGCGGCAGGAAGGCGGCGATGGCGACGAAGTTGCCGATGTAGCCCATCCAGTCGTAGTGCGCTCGATCCTCGTCGGTGGTCGCGTGCAGGAACTTCCAGGCTGCGTAGGCTGCAGCGATCGAGCCGCCGAAGGCGATGTTGCCGATGAAGCGGTGGATGTTGATCGGCATCCACGAGTAGTTGTCGAAGGCGGCGTAGAGATCGTTCAGCGCGCCCGAGGGCGCCACCCCCTGCGGCGTCATCATGAACGACGCCCAGGCATTGGCGATGACCATGATGGCGGTGCCGACGACGTTGATGCCGAGGCCGAGGCCGAGATGCACCAACGGGTGAAACTTCCCCCAGCCGTAGTAGTAGCTGTAGAGGAAACCGGCCTCGCAGAAGAACAACAGCGCGTACGGCAGGAACGTCCACGAGAACACCGACATCAGATAGTTCATGAAGGCGGGGTAGAGGATGATGAGCAGGAAGGTGAGCAGCCCGCCGAAGCTGGCGGTGAAGGAGAACGAGGTCGACAGCAGCTTGGTGAACTCGTAGGCGAGCCGGTCGTAGCGCTTGTCGCCGGTCTTATAGCCGATGAACTCGATGATCAGGGCGAACATCGGCACGGCGAGGACGAAGGCGGCGAACATCAGATGCAGCTGGGCCGCCACCCACACCGCCACGCGACTGGGGGCGAACGGGAAGGCGCGATAGGCCGGCGGCTCGTAGGGCTTGGCCGCGGCGGCGGCCTCCTCGGCCTGCCTGATCTCCGCCAGGCCGCGATCGCGCGGCACCGGCAGGGGGTCGCTCGAGGCGATCGGCGATCGATAGCCCTGGTCGTTGAGCGCCGTCCAGACACGGACGACGCCGCCGAGCGCCAGCACCGCGACGACGAGCGCGAGCCCGACGAGGCGGCGGTTCACGGCGCCGCCTCGGGTGGTGGCGCGTCGGCCTGCAGGCCGCGCACGTAGGCGACGATCGCCCAGCGGTCGACCGCTGTGATGGGGTAGCGGTACCCGGCCATCAGCCCGGTACCGTCGGTGATGGTGTCGAACAGTTTCTGGTCGGTAAGGTCGCGCACCTTCTGCTCGAGCAGGTTGCGCGTCGGCACCTTGCCGCGCTCGGCGAGGATGCCACGACCTTCGCCGCGTTCGTCGTGACAGGGCTGACAATAGATGTTGTAGCGCTCGCGGCCGCGCGCCTGTCGAGCCTCGTGGTCGCCCACCGCACCCTCCTCGCGCGCCGCCGCCGGCAGATGGCCGCGCGCAATCGTCCCCAGCACGGGATCGCGCATTGCCTTGCCGTCGAAGAAGAAGTCACTCGACGCGTACGGCAGGGCCTTGGGTTGATTGAACATACTCGGGTTGATGAGGATCGGCGGTTGCGACGAGTTGCATCCCCGCACGCAGCCGCAGAGGCTGGAGCCGGCGAGCGCGACGCCGAGCACGGCCGCGAGCAGTGGGTGCCGGGGGCTCACGACGGCAGCAACTCCGGATTGGGGTTGCGCAGCCGCATGAGGTAGGTGGTGCGCGGCTGCGTGTTGAGCTCGGCGAGCAGGTTGTAGTTCCGCTCCGACGCGCGGTGTGTCGCCACGGCGCTCTGTGCATCGCGCAGGTTGCCGAACTGAATTGCCTGCGTCGGACAGGTCTGCTGGCAGGCCGTGCGCACGTCCCCGTCGCCGAGCGGGCGGTCGGCGAGCTTGGCGTCGATGCGCGAGCGATTGATGCGCTGCACGCAGTACGAGCACTTCTCCATCACCCCGCGGGCCCGTACTGTGACGTTGGGGTTCTGCGCCAGTTGCAGGGTGTCGGGCAGTGCGTTGGTGAAGTTGTAGAAGTTGAAGCGCCGCACCTTGTACGGGCAGTTGTTCGAGCAGTAGCGGGTGCCGATGCAGCGGTTGTACACCATCACGTTGAGCCCTTCCTTGTCGTGCACGGTGGCGGCCACCGGGCAGACCTGCTCGCAGGGCGCATTCTCGCAGTGCTGACATGGCAGGGGTTGGAAGACGACCGAGTCCGGCGCGTCCTCCCGGCCCGAGAAGTAGCGATCGATGCGGATCCACTGCATCTCGCGGCCGCGCGCCACCTGGTCCTTGCCGACCACCGGGATGTTGTTCTCGCTCTGGCAGGCGACGACGCAGGCGTTGCAGCCGATGCAGGTATTGAGGTCGATCGTCATGCCCCACTGCGGGCTGCTGGTGAAGTCGAGCGGCGGCCACGGCGATTGCTGCTTCGGGAGGTGCGCCTCGTGGTCGCGCGCCAGGGCCGGATGCTGACGGTAATCGGCGACGGCCGCCTCCTGGACGATGACCCGCCCCTCCATGCTCCAGTGCTCCGCGGTTGTCGCCAGGGCGTACGTGCGCCCGGTCGGCTGCAGCGTCAGGCCGGCGTCGACGCCCGGCGCCGCGGCGGTGCGCAACCGATAGGCATTGAAGCCGACGCCGCTGCCGACCCGACCGGCGGCCGGCCGGCCGTAGCCGAGCGCCAGGGTCACCGAGTGGTCGGCGCTGCCGGGCAGCGGGAGCACCGCGGCCTCCAGCTCGCGCTCATGCAGCGTCAGGCGCACGAGGTCGCCGCGCTGCAGGCCCAACGCCTTGGCGGTGGCCTCCGACAGGATCGCGGCGTTGTCCCAGGTCAGCTTGCTGACCGGCTCCGGCAGCTCCTGCAGCCAGGCGTTGTTGGCGAAGCGCCCGTCGTAGGCCGCGGCCGAGGGACGAAAGACAATCTCGAGCCGCTGCGCGTCCGCCGGCGGCGCGGTCGTGAGCGGGCTGGCGGCGAGCTCGCCGAGCATCCGCATGTTGGCCGGCGGCGCGACCGCCGCGGGCTCGCTGCCCGGCAGCACGCCGTCGTGCAGGGTGCGACTCCAGGTGGCCTCGAAGTCGGGCCCGGCCAGCTTCTGCCAGGTCTCGCGTACCAGGTCGTAGCCGGGTTTCTCCTCGCCGGACTGGAGCAGCGCGAGTACCTCGATGACACTCTTGCCCGCGAAGAGGGGCGCGATGAGCGGCTGGATGACCGACAGCGGGCCGCCGACCGACCGCGCGTCTCCCCACGCCTCGAGAAAGTGCGCCTCGGGCAGGTGCCACTCGCACAGCGCCGAGGTCTCGTCGACGTGCCCACCGAGGCGGATGCGGTGCGCGACCTTTTGCAGCGCGCCGGCGAAATCCACATCCACCGGCGCGTCATAGCCCGGGTTGCCGCCCAGGATCACCACCGCCTGCAGGGCGCCGGCGCGCATGTCCGCCACCAACTGCGCCAGGGCGTCCGTTCGCGAACGCGCCGACTCCATGGCGGCCGCGTAGGTCACCGTCGTGCCGACGTTGCCGAGCGCGCCGTTGAGGCAGGCCACGGCGGCGTGGACCGCCGCCGGCTGATGTTGTCCGGCGACGATCAGGCAATGACCGGCGTTCGCTTGCAGGTCGCGCGCGACTGCGGCCACCCAGCGCGGATCGATATCGGCTGCAGCCGCTGGCGCCGGCGCCAGGCCGAGGGCCGCAGCGAGGGCGGCGGTGAACGCGGGGATGCGACTACTCTGCAGGCGGAGGCGGTTGTCCGCCGCGATGCCGGTCACGGTCAGCGCGCTCTCGACGGCGTAGAGGCGATTCATGGTGCCGTCCGTGGTCGCCATCCGTCGGCCATCGGCGAAGCCGCGCGCGTGGCGCACCGCGTCGCGATCGTCGAACAGCAGGTCGGCGTCAAGGGCCAGCAGCACCCGCGCCTGGTCGACGTGGTACATCGGCTCGTAGGCGCCGCCCAGCGCCGCGGCGAGCCCGGCGTCGCTCTGCTCGCCGCCGAGCGGCGCGTAGGTGACCAGGCGCAGCCTTGGGAAGCGCCGCGTCAGCGCGTCGGTGAGGCGCGCCTGCGTCGGCGAGGTCGACGGCTCGCACACCAGCGCCAAGCCGGCACCCTGATCGGGCGCCAGCTCGGCGGCGATGATCTTCCACTGGTCGGCGAAGTCCTTCCAGCTCGGCGGCGCGGCATCGGCGCCGCGGCGGCTGAGGCTGCGGGCGCGGTCCGGATCGTAGAGGCCGTAGATGGCCGCCTGCGCCCAGGCACTCGCCGCGCCCATCGATGCGGGGTGGCGGGCATTGCCTTCGATCTTCGTCGGACGCCCTTCGTGGCTCTCCACCACCAGGCCCAGAGCGCTGCCGGCGAAGGGCATGGTCGTCGCGTACTGCAGCGGGATCCCGGGAATGATCGCCTCGGGGGCGTTGACGTAGGGCACGATGTGCTCTGCTGGCCGGCGGCAGGCGGCCAGCCCGGCGAGCGACAGGGAAGCGCCGACCAGCTGCAGCATCGTGCGGCGGCTGATGTCGTCGGGCGCATCCGCTGCTCCGGCAGGGAACTCATGCCCGGATCCCGGCTCGAGAGGGCCCGGTTCGCGCGCCGACCGAGCGTCGCGCTCGGCGACCGTCTGCCAATAGCGTGGCTCGCCGGTGGCGCTCATCGATGGCATCCCGAACAGTCAACGGGGGGCTGGAGCTGGTGCGCGGTGATCGTCGCCTGAGCCCATGCCGCATGGTCGGGCGGAGGTATCCACCGCATATTGGTCACCTCATCAACCGGCCGCAGATGCGGACCGGGGTTGCGGTGGCAGTCGAGGCACCAACCCATGCTGAGCGGCGCCTCGAGACGGACCACTTCCATCTGGTCGACGCGGCCGTGGCAGGAGACACAGCCGACGCCTGCATGGACGTGCACCGAATGATCGAAGTAGGCGTAGTCCGGCAGCTCGTGCACGCGCACCCAGCGGATCGGAAAGCCGCTGGCGGCGCTGTCGCGAATCGGCTGCAGTGTCGGGCGGTCGCGGCCGACCAGCTTGTGGCAGTTCATGCATACCTGCGTCGGCGGGACACCGGCCACGGGCGAGACATCGACGCGGGCATGGCAGTACCGACAGTTGATTTCCATATCTCCCGCGTGCAGGCGATGGCTGTATGGAACGGGTTGGGTCGGCTGATAGCCAACCTGCGTGTACCAGGGCGAGAAATAGTACCAGGCGAAGGCGACGGCGGCGACGAGCGCGACCGGTAGTCCCACTCCGAGGGCTAGCGGTACTCGATTGGCTTGCTCGGGAAATATCTGCGCCACCAGCCCGCCCCTGATTCACAAGGCTGCAAAGTGGGCGACTCCGCCGCCCGCTGGGCAGCACCCACACCCGCAGCCCGACTTCACCGACTACTCGTCTCCAACCCCCCCCACGTTGCGCGTGGCCGTGCGATGCCCGTGGTCTTGGAAAAGCGCTCGGCGTCCTTAGCGCGGCCGCCAGCGAGAGGTCAAGGCGACTTCGGCGCAATGGAGGTGGTGTGCGGCGCGCGTGCCAACACTTGCGCGTCCGCGACGAGACGAGGCGGGCGCGTGCGAAGACGTGGGCGCGTGCGAAGACCTGGCGTTCCCCGCATGAGTCTGCGAGACAGGGCGCCAGCCATGAGCGATACGGCGCGGCAATCGATGAGCGAATCGGAGCGCGCCTTCGCTGAGCGGGCCGTGCGTCGCAAGCGCCTGTTCCGCCGCCTGTCGTTCGCGGGGATTGCGGTCGCCGCCGGCCTGGCGATCGTCTCCGGCTACCAGCGCCTGCGCGACCCGAGCTTCGCGCTCGGAGCGCGGCCGATCATCATCCTGTTGATCCTCCTGAACGCGCGCCAGAACCTGCGCCAGTATCGCTATGCGCTGGTGCTCGAGAAATTGATCGCCCGACAATGCCCATGAGGACGAGGCGGCTGCTGCGCAGCCCGTACCTCTGGGGACTGCTCATCGGCTGCGTGGCGGTGACCCTGATTCGGCCGCTGCTGCGGCGTGAGCCGCCGCCGCCGGCGCCGCTGTTTCAGGTGCCGCGCTTCGCGCTGGTCGACACCGATGGCCGGCCGTTCGGCAGTGACGAGCTGCGCGGTCACGTCTACGTGGCAAATTTCTTCTTCACCCGCTGTCCGTCGATCTGCCCGACGCTCATGCACGAGTTGGCCGCCCTGCAGTCGCGCTATCGCGAGGCCGGGCTCGGTGCGATCCGTCTGGTCAGCATCAGCGTCGATCCGACCCACGACACGCCGGAGCGCCTGCGCGCCGCGCAGGCGAGCTACGGCGTCGACCCCAGCCGCTGGCGACTGCTGACGGGCGCGCCCGAGGCGGTGCGCAGTCTCGCCGTGCAGGGCTTTCGCGTTCCCCTCGGCGACGCGCTCCAGCAAGGCGACGGCGCCTTCGACATCGCCCACACCGGCAAGCTCATCCTCGTCGATTCGCACGGGGCGGTGCGCGGATTCTATGACAGCGACGCCGACGGCTTCGACGAGGTGTTCTGGCGCTCCCGCCACGTGCTGCAGGAAGCGGCGGCGAACCGCGTGCCGGTGCCCTGAGCGTCCGCTGTCGTCGACGATGTCCCCATGCGCCCGGCGACGGTGCCATGATAGGCATAGCCATCAACCGCAGCGCCCTCCACAGGAGACTGCATGCGTACCACCATCTGCTCCTCGCCATCCTCCTCGCCGCCCCGGCCCTCGCCGACGAGCCCTCGGTGAAGGCGGGCGTCGACGAAGTCGGCCGCGCCGGCGAACACGTCCAGGAGTGACCGTTATGCGGCTGGCGAAGGTAGCGGTGTTCGGTTGCCTGCTCGCAACCCCGGGCGCGGCCGCGGCGGCGTTCAACGTCACGCAGCTCACGATGACCACCGGATGCGGGAGCAACCCGCCGATCATCAGCGCCGACGGCCAGCGACTGGCCTTCGGGTCGGGATGTACCCTTGCCGGGGCGCCGGCCAATCCCGTCGGCGATTTCTTCATCGTCGATATCGCGACGGCGGCATTCACGCCGATCACGAATACCCAGAACTGCTTTAACGGCGCGCTGGCGATGAGCGCCGACGGCCAGCGCCTGGCGTTCACGTCGGCCTGCGACCTGACCGGCACGAACACGCGGCAACAATCGTTTCTGTACGCGTACGACATCGCGGCGGGCCCGCTGCGGCAGATCTCCACGGTCCCGAGCTGCGTCCTGGGGTCGCTGACGATCGACGGCGATGGCTCACGCATCGCCTTCACCACCGCCTGTCACCCCACGCAGGCGTCGGACTCCACGTCAGGCATCTACCTCTATGATGCCGGAGCCGACGCGGTGACGGCGGCCGTCCCCAGCAGCGGGTGCAGCGCCGGGTTTCACATGGCGCCCGCCATCAGCGCCGACGGGGCGCGCATCGCGTTCGCCTCGAACTGCGACCTGCTCGACAACGCCGATAACGGCTCCGAGATCTACGTCTTCGACGTGGCGACTGAGATGGTCCGGCAGATCACCCACACCACCGGGTCCTGTGGCGCTATGCGCCCGACGATCAACGCCGACGGCACGCGCATCGCGTTCGACGCTCCGTGTGACGGGCTGAAGGGGTTCGCTGACAATAGAGAGATTTTCATCTTCGACGAGTCCAGCGGCATCGCGCAGGTGACCGAGGAGGATGGCTGCCAGAGCGCCGCCGCGCGCATCGACGCCGCGGGCTTGCGCGTCTTCTTCCAATCCCAGTGCAATCTCGCCGGGACCGGCGTCAATCAGCGCAACTTCTTCTGGTTCGATGCCACGGCTCCCGGCGTGTTCCAGGAGATCGTGACGCCCAATTGCGTGGATGGGAACCCGTCGATCAACGCCGACGCCACCCGGTTCGCATTCAGCTCGACCTGCAATCTCACCGGCGACGCGAGCGGCAACGCAGAGCTCTAGGTCGCCACGCTACAGAGCCCGGCGCCGACGCGATCGCGGACGGCGACGCGAACCCCAACGGAGACTCGCAGCGCCACCCTGACGAGCACGCCGACGCCAACGGCGATCGCGACCGCCACCGCGCCGCCGGGCGACACGGCGACGCCGACCACGCCCGGAGCCACCGGCACGCCGACCTCGGCGCCCTCCTCGGCGTCCCTGGCGACCGCTCTGGGCGTCGCCGACGACCGCATCGCGGTCAGCGACATCGCGCCCTTTCCGGCGCTGGGCACGGTGCGGATCGACGCCGAGCACTTGCGCTACACGGGCCGGCAGGCGGCGCCCGCTGCTCGCCTGACGGTCGGGGCGGCGGTACCGCAGCCTGGCGAATTGTTGGCCGTCGAGCGCGGTGTGAACGGTACCGCCCCGGCGGCGCATGCCGCCGGCGCCACCGTGGTCCTGCTCGACGCCGTGCCGCCGTGTGTCGGCGACTGCAACAGCGATGGCGCGGTGGCGGTGAACGAGCTGCTGACGATGGTGAACGTCGCACTGGGCAACGCGCAGATCGGCAGTTGTCCGCTGGGGGATGCCAACGGCGACGCGCAAGTCACCATCAACGAGATCCTGGCGGCAGTGAATAACGCCCTGAGCGGCTGTAGCTAGGGCGCGGCCTTCACATCGAGGCACCAGCCATCGAGCTGCCCGACGTCATCGTCGTTGCGGTCCGAGATCACCAGGCGCCACGCACCGCCAGAATCGTCGCCGGCGAAGGCGGCGAGGGCCTCGCTCGGACGCGGCGTGCTCGTTGTCGGCGCCGTCGCGGTCGGCAGCGGCTGGACCAGCGCGAACATCAGCGCCGTCGGTCGCATCCTCATGCTCGCACCCGTCACGTCGAGCATTCGATGGGCGGATAGGTCGGGGATGGCTGCTGGTAGAGTCTCGTGCCGTCGTCGAGCGTCAGCGGGCGCTGATAGTCCGCGAGAAACGCGTTGATGATCAGCATCCCGGCGTCACCGATCAGCTTCGGGTACTCCGCTGTCGGCGGAAACCCTGCGTAGTACGAAGGCTGGGTCCATCCGGGCACGTCGTTCACCATGTAGCCCGTGACGTCGATCGCCCATCCGCCAACGCCAATCCGTTTCATCTGCAGGTAATTCAGGAAATCGACGGCCATTTGATAGCTCGCCTGGTTCTGGAGTCCGGGCTTGGTGTTCGCACAGGCGAACCATTCGTCGACGAAGATCGGCAGTCGTCCGCTCTGCGCGCCGAAGTTCGACTCCCAGTCCGCGGGACCGACGGTCCCCTCCTGCAGATATTGATGAATGCCATAGCCGACGCGGTTGAGCGGATCGCGCACCGGCGGAACGCCGTTGATCGTCGTCGCCAGCGCGAGGCCGTCGAGCACGAAGGTGTTGACCGACCCGGCCGCCCGGAGTTCGTCGATCAGTGTCTGCATGCCGAGGGCGGGGAAACACTGCGATTGCTCGCCGGGTTCCGGGTAGTGGCCGGTTCCCCCCTCGAGCCACAGCCCCCATTGTGCGGCAGTGGGAGGGGCCGCCGCGCGCGGAGACGGTGCAGCTGGTGTCTCCGCGCTCCCGCACGGAGGCGGTTGCGCGGGCTGCGTCGGCTCATTGTAGAGCTCGTACATCACGCCCTGATCGCGACCAAAGACTTTGTTCAACCTGAGCCAGGCCTGCAGGGTCTCGCTGGTCGGCAGGCCGTGGAACATCGGACCGCCGCTCTCCTCCTCGTCCTGCATCGCGATCTCGACGACCAGGCCATTGCGCCGTGCCTGACGAATGATCGAGACGACCTGGTCGAAGTACTGAGGATCGTGGAACGGCGAGCGCTTCGATGCCGGACTGAGGAAGTACTGGCTGACGAACACACGCACCGTGTCCGCTCCCCAGCGCTGGATGGCAGCGAAGAGCGCTGGGCCATCCTCGGTGTCCGCCAGATATCCATTGTACTTGGCTTGGGATGGAAGGTGTTTCAGGTAGAGCGAGGTGGAGACGAAGCCGGCAAGATTGAAGGCTTTTGGTATCCACGCCACGCCATTGAGGGTGAAGGAATTGCCGGACACGCCGACGTCGGTTGGGAGGGCTGCATCCGATGTCGCGTCCCCACCACACCCGACCAGACAGGCGAGCAGAAGACCGCATACGCCGGACCTCGCCATGCATGACGCCGTGCTCAACATGGTTGGTGCTCCTCGTCAGCGCTCGCCCTTCTGCGGCCGCGGCTGGAGTTCCGCAGCGGGGCGTCCTGCAGGACCGGAACTGGCACGCTCGCGCCGACGCGGTCAATGGGACGCACCGGGGTGTCGCTGCCCGGCGAGGTGACGAAGCCGAAGTGGTCCCACGGTTTGCGCGCGGCGCGCCGGCGCGGCAAGGACTGCCACCATGGCGAGCCAGGCGGGATTGATGCTCGGGGTCGTGCTGTCGTGCGGCGCGGCAGGTGCCTGCGCGGCGGGACCCCCAACACCACCGCAGGCGCCCGCGGGCAGCGCCCCGCCGACGGTGGTCGAGGTACGGCGCGACGCGCGGTGGGACACCGTGACGCGGCTGCGCGGGGCCGACCTGTCGCACGCGCTGGCGGCCGATCCGGCGTTTGCGGCGGCGCGGGCGCGCGACGACGCCGGCGCGCTGGCCCTGCGCTTCGTCGAGGCGTACCCGGCGTTCTTCCGCTTGGCGCCGCCGGCGGCGCTGCGCGTGCGCGCCGTCACCACCGACGAGCTCGGCTTCGCCCATGTGCGGCTCGACCAGACGTACGGCGGCCTCGAGGTGTGGCGTGGCGAGCTGCTCGTCCAGCTCGATGCCGAGCGCCGGGTCACCCGCGTGCAGGGGCACTACGCCGCGCTGCCGGCGGCGCTCGAGGTCACGCCGGCACTGAGCGCCGCGCAGGCACAGCAGGCCGCGGCGGCCGTGCTCGGCGCCGCCGCCTGCCGCGCCTGCACGGCCACCCTCGGCATCGCCGCCATCGATCCGCCGCGCCTCGCCTATCGCGTCGTGACGCGCCCGAGCCTCGCCGAGGGCTGGGTGGTCACAATCGACGCGCGCGACGGCGCGGTGCTCGAGCAGGTGCCGACGGTGCTGTCGTCGCCGCCACGCTGAAACACCAGTGGAGGGTTGCCGATGTCGTGCCGCCGCTTGTTCCTTGCCACCCTCGCCGGCGCCGCGGTCCTCACCGCGTCCGGCGCCCGCGACGCCGGCGCCGCCGCGGCGCGTCTGCGCGACCTGATCCGCGTCCATCCGCTGGCGCAGGCCCCCCACGCTGCTGCCCCGGCCGCGGCGCACGGCGCCGGCGGGGACTCCCGAGCCGCGGCGCTACGCGCGCGGCTACGGCAGTGGCGCGCGGGCACCGCCGGCGGTGTCGCCGGCTTGGCAGCGCTGCAGGCGCGCGCCGGGGCGGACGTCCGCGTCCGCCTGCGCCCGGACACCGGGACGCCACGCGAGATCCGCGCTGCACGCCTCGCGGGGGGCGCCGCCAGCCTGCATGCCGGCGCGGGGCAGGACGAGGACACGGCGCGCGCCTTCCTGCGCGTCAACGCGCGTCTCCTGCGCCTCGACGATCCGGACCGCGAGCTGCGCCTCGAACGCCGCCACCAGGACGAGCTCGGGCGCCGCCACCTTCGTTTCGCGCAGACCTTTCGCGGCGTGCCGGTCTGGCCCGCCGAACTCACCGTGCACCTCGACCCCGGCGGCAACGTCGACCTGATGAACGGCGCCTACGTCGTGACGCCGCGGCGCACGGCGGGTACGCCGACGATCACGGCCGCCGCCGCCGTCGCGCGCGCCCGCGACGCCGCGGGGCTCGGCGACGGCGCCGAGGCGACGGAGCTGATCGTCTTCGCCCCCGGCGACCGCCCGCCGCGCCTGGCGTGGAAGATCGAGATCCGCCAGGGGCTGGCGGCCCGTTGGCTGGTGGTCGTCGATGCCCAGTCGGGTGCGGTGCTGCTGGCCCTCGACCAGATCACCGACGACAACGTCGCCGGCAGCGGCCTCGATCTCTTCGGCGAGCGCCGCCCGCTCAACGTCTGGCGCGAGGACGGCGCGCACTACCTCGTTGACACCAGCAAGCCGATGTACGACCCAACCTCGGACCCACCCAGCGCCGAGCGCACGCGCGGCGGCATCGTCGTCCTCGACGCCCGCAACCGCGAGCCCGACGGCGAGGGGATGATCCCGCTGGCGCTGATCGCGTCGCCCACGGCGACCGCCTGGCCCGTCGCCGACGCGGTGAGCGCCGCCTTCGGGTTGTCCGAGACCTACGACTACTTCCTCGAGCGGCACGGGCGCGACTCGCTCGACGGCGAGGGCGGCACCCTGCTCGGCGTCGTGCGCTTCTCGAACGAGTTCCGCAACGCCTTCTGGAACGGCACGCTGATGGTCTTCGGCGACGGCCTGCCGTACGCCGGCGCGCTCGACATCGTCGCCCACGAACTGACGCACGGCGTCACCGAGAAGACCGCCAACCTCGTCTACCGCGACCAGTCGGGCGCCGTGAACGAGGCGCTGTCGGACATCTTCGGCGAGATGGTCGAGGCGCGCACGTTCGGCGACAACGACTGGCTGATCGGCTCGGTCCTCGCGCAGCCGTCGCGCAACATGGCCGATCCGAACGCGCTGGAAATCGCCGCCGGCCGCGTCTACCCGGCCCGCCTGAGCGAGCTGATCGCGCCCGACGATCCGTTCCTCGACAACTTCAAGAACCGAGACAACGGCGGCGTGCACCTCAACAGTTCGATCATCAACCACGCCTTCTACCAGCTCGCCGAGGGGCTGCCCGCGGCGCTCGGCCTGCGCGACGCGGCACGCATCTTCCACCGCGCGCAGACCGTGCACCTGGTGGCGAGCTCGCAGTTCATCGACCTGCGGCTGGCCGCGGTCGCGTCCGCGGAGGAACTGTTCGGCGCCGGCTCGGCGCAGGCGCAGCGCAGCGCGGAGGCGTTCGACGTGGTCGAGATCTTCGACGGCACCGGTACCCCGGATCCGCGGCCGTTCCCCCCCGTCGCGGGTCCCGATGCGACGCTGTTCGCCTACTACGACCCCGAGAGTGACGCATACTTCCTCGGCCGTCGCGAGACCGCGCTGGGCGACGACCCCGAGTTCGGAGCGGCGCTGAGCGCCTTCGCGATCGCCGGCGCGCGGCCGGCGGTGGTGGGCGACGGCAGCTACGCGTTCTTCGTCGACAGCGCCAACGACATCTGCGCCATTCTCACCGATGGCAGCGAGCCCGAGACCTGCCTCGATTTCGCCGGCAGCGTCTTCTCCATCGCGCTGGCGCCGGACGGCAGCCGCGTGGCGCTGGTTCTGCTCGACGACGCCGGCGAGCCGGAGAACCGCATCACCGTCATCGACCTCGAGAACGAGGAGACCGAGACCTACCTGCTGCGGGCGCCCGAACTCGACGGCGGCGGGCTGAACACGGTGCTGTACGCCGAAGCGATGGACTTCACCGCCGACGGCCGCTTCCTCCTCTACGATGCCTTCAACGTCATCGAAGCCGGCGGCGATGCGGTCGGCGTGTGGAGCATCTACGCCCTCGACCTGCTGACCGACACGACGCTCACCATCGTGCCGCCGGTGCCCGGCTTCGATCTCAGCTTCCCGTCCCTGAGCCAGACCAGCGACAACTTCCTCACCTTCGACGCCTTCGACCAGGACGCGGGCGTCTCGACCATCATCACGGCGAACCTCGACACCGGCGACACGGCCGAGGTCGGGGCCGTCGGGGGCTTCGGCGTCCCCGGCTACACCGGCGACGATGCGGCGGTGGTCTACTCGCAGGTGAGCCCGAGCGCCCTGACCGGATTCGAGCTCCGCCGGCAGCCGCTGGCGGCCGACAGCATATCGCCGGCCGGCGCGTCGACCCTGTGGCTGAGCGACGGCGACTTCGGCGTCGTCTACCGGCGCGGGCCGTATACCGGCCCGCCACCGACGCCCACCCCCACGCGTCGTCCCACCACCGGGTCGGCGACGCCGACGCCGGGGCGGTGCTTCGGCGACTGCAATGACAACGACGCGGTCTCGATCGACGAGTTGGTGCGGGGCGTCAGCATCGCCCTCGGCGCCGCGGCCGTGGCGCAGTGCCCCCGCTTCGACGCCAACGGCAACAACGAGGTGAGCATCAGCGAGCTCGTGCAGGCGGTGAACGCCGCCCTGGCCGGCTGCGCGTCATGAGCCCCAGGAACCGTCTCCTCGCGCCGTCGTCGCCGCGCCCGATTCGTCGCGCAGCTCGTAGAGGCGGAAGAAGCCGCCGTCGGCGTCGCGTACGCGCGTGCGGCCGAAGCCGGCCTCGGCAGCCAGGGCGCGCACTGTGTCCTCGCGGATCTTGAAGGCCGGCGCGACGCGCTCGTCGGCGATCAGCAGCGCGCCGTCCGGCGCCTGGCCGGCCGAGGCGGTTCCCGCGCTCGTCGGTAAGGCGGCTGAACTCGTCGAGCAGGAAGATGATGTCGAGCGGCCGGTCGATGGCGAGCTGTTCGAAGGTGCCGCTCATGTCGAAGAAGGTGTTGCCCTGGTGGTCGGGCGCGACGACGACGAAGCCGTGGCTGGCGAGGTGCTCGGCCTGGAAGGTGTTCTGGAAGCGGATGCCGTTCGAGCTGTGCGAGAATGTGATGAGCGGGAAGGGCGCGTCGTCGGCCAGCGCCACGTCGCGCGCCGACTCGGCAGCCGGGTACCAGACCTCCGTCAGCAGCGTGCGGCCGCGCGCCGCGTCGCGCAGCTCGACGCGCGTGACTCCGACACAGGTGCCGCGGCTACAGGGCGGTCAGGCGACCGCGCTCACCGGTTCGCGCACCGCCGCCGCCATGTCGCGCAGCAGCGCTTCCGTATCGTCCCAGCCGATGCAGGCGTCGGTGATCGAGACGCCGTAGGCGAGCGGCTGCTCGGGGATCCAATCCTGGCGTCCGGGCTGCAGGTTGCTCTCGACCATCAGGCCGTTGATGCGCTGGTTGCCCGCCCGCACCTGCGCCAGGACGGCGCGGGCCACCGCCGGCTGCCGGTTGTGGTCCTTGCTGGAGTTGTCGTGCGAACAGTCGACCATGATCGGCCGCTCGCTGCCCTCCGGCACCAGCAGCGCCGCCGCCGCGGCGATTGCCGCCGGTCCGTAGTTGGCGTCGTGGGCGCCGCCGCGCAGGACGAGGTGGCGATCGGGGTTGCCGGTGGTTTCGACGACGGCGACGCCGCCGTCGGCATCGATACCGAGGAAACTGTGCGGGTGGCTGGCTGAGATCATGGCCTGCAGGGCGACCTTGATGCCGCCGTCGGTGCCGTTCTTGAAGCCGACCGGCATCGACAGGCCGCTGGCCATCTCGCGGTGCGTCTGGCTCTCGGTGGTGCGCGCGCCGATCGC
Organism: bacterium; assembly: GCA_031401035.1. GTDB lineage: Bacteria > Desulfobacterota > Binatia > HRBIN30 > CADEER01 > JANNRA01. The sequence goes on from JANNRA010000163.1 coordinate 53,437, forward strand.
CACCCAGGCGAGCAGGTCGGCGATGTACTGCGGCACGATCGGATCGAGCAGCTCGGTGGCGCACGGCAGGCCGAGGGCGTTGATCTCGAGCAGCAGGCGGCGCGCCAACTCGAGCCCGGCCGGCACGTCGCGCGAGCCGTCGAGGTGCGGGTCGTTGATCAGCCCCTTCCAGCCCACCGTCGTGCGCGGCTTCTCGAAGTAGGTGCGCATCACCACCACCACGGCGTCGTCGACCTCGGCCGCGAGGGGCCGCAGCCGATGCGCGTACTCGAGTGCCGCGGCTGGGTCGTGGATCGAGCACGGTCCGACGATGGCGAGCAGGCGGCGCACGTCGCGGCCGTGCAGGATGTCGCGAACGGCGCGCCGCCCGGTCAGGACCGTGGCCGCTGCCGCCTCGCTGAGCGGCAGGCGCTCCTTGACTGCGCGCGGCGCCGGCAGGCGGCGCAGCGCGGCGAGGTTTCGGTCTTCGATCGGTTCGCTGGTGTGCATGGGCGGCTCCAGAAAACAAAAAAGCCCTGAGGCTTGGGGCCCCAGGGCTTCGGGTTCATCGGTGTGGTCGGCGTGTCACGCCGAGGTCAGACCCCGCAGCCCTGGCAAAGGCCAGGTAAAGTAGAAAAACCAGGTGCGGGTGGGCTGCGACGACATAGGTCTAGCTATCGCACACTGAGCGCGACGGTCAACCACGGAGTGCCGGCGGTCGTCACGCGAGCTTCTCCCAGTGCAGGCATTCGTCGATCGACCGGCGCGGCGGGCGCCAGAAGGTGCCGCGCGGCCAGCCGATGGGCAGCATGGCGGCGCTGGGGCAGTTCTCCGGCAGGCCGAGCCAGGCGTCGAGTTCGCGGCCAAAGGCGAGGTGCACGGTGGTCAGCGAGGCGCCGAGGCCAACGGCACGGCAGGCGAGCAGGATGTTCTGGATGGCGGGAAAGAGCGCCTGTGTCTGCGGTAGGCCACGCCGCGTCCAGCCGGCGACGAAGAGCAGCACCGGTGCCTCGTGCAGGTGCTCGGCGAGATGGATGGCGCCGCGCATCGCCTGCCGCTTCACCTCCGGGTAGGCCGGGTCGCGCGCCGCCTCGACGGCCGGCGCGATGTAGGCGGTGAACACGGCGCGGTAGCGCTCGGCCACCCAGGCGCGCCGGGCGGGCTCGCTGACGGCGATGAACGACCACGGCTGGCGGTTGCCGCCGCTGGGGGCGAACGTGCCGGCCTCGCAGACCTTGCGGATCAGCGCCCGGGGCACCGGGTCGGGCTTGAGGCGGCGCACGGCGCGTGCGGTGCGCAGACCCGCGAGCAGCGGGACGTCCTCACCGAGGGCGTCGATTTCGTCGTCGGTCATCTGTGGCCATCCGCGTCCATCTGTGGTTTTGCCCAGCCATGGCGAAGTTTCCCACCCGGGTCGAGTCCTCGGTCACCGTCAGGGCGCCGATCGAGAAGGTCTACAAGTACCTCTGGGATGTGGTCGGCTCCTCGACGTGCATCCCGGGGCTGGCGAGCTGCAAGAAGGCCGGCAAGGACACCTATCGCTTCGTCTACGACGACCGCTCGGCGATGGGGATCACCATGAAGGTGCGGTACACCGCCGCCTACACCGGCGACGGCAAGAGCCGCATCGCCTTCGTCGGCACCGCCGGCAAGGACGACAACACCGATGTCGATGGCGAGCTGCGGCTGGCGAAGAGCGGCGCCGGGACGAAGATCACGCTCACCCAGATGTTGGCACCGGACACGCCGGTGCCGTCGCTGCTGCAGCGACTGGTGAAGTCATTCGCGGAGAAGGAGGCGAGCGGCGGCGCAGCGGAGTACCTGGCCAACGTCAAGCAGACGTTGGAGGGGAAGAAGGGCTGAGGGGAACGGCGGCGAGCACCGCGGCGCCGATGCCGCGGCGGACGGTGATCGGCATCGCAGATGCATAGCATGCGGAGGGTGTCGGGGCTGGACAGCCAGCGCCGAATCCCGTTCACTACCGAGCTTGGCCCATCCGCGTTCCCGTCTGCAGCGTCTGCTCGGCGCGCCGCCGCTGACCGACCGCCAGTGGCGGGTGCTGCTGGCGCTCGGCGTCGCCAACCTCGTCGACAACTACGACGGCGCCCTGCTCGGCATGGCCCTGCCGCAGATCCAGGCCGGCCTGGGGGTGCCAGAGGACGCCGTCGGCGGCCTGCTCGCCGTCGTGCGGCTCGGCGTCATTCCCGCCGTCGTCCTCACCGTCCTCGCCGACCGCATCGGCCGCCGCTCGCTGCTGCTGGTGACCATCGTCGGCTTCACGCTGTTCACCTTCCTCACCGCCCTGGCCACCGATGCGACGACCTTCATGGCGGTGCAGTTCGTCGCCCGGTCCTTCATCGCCGCCGAGAACATCCTCGCCATCGTCGTCATCGCCGAGGAGTTCGATGCGCGCAGCCGCGGCTGGGGCATCGGCATGCTCGGCGCGCTCGGCGCCTTCGGCTACGGCATCGCCTCGCTGATGTTCTCCTTCGTCGACCTGCTACCCTATGGCTGGCGCGCGCTGTACGTCGTCGGCGTCGCGCCGCTGCTGTTGTTGGCGTGGTTTCGCCGCTCGCTCGACGAGACCGCCCGCTTCACCGCCCACCGCGCCGCCCGCCGCGACGGCGGCGGCCTCGCCGCCGTCCTGCAACCGCTGCGCAATCTGATCCGCATGTATCCGGGCCGCATGCTGGCCCTCGGCGCCGCCATCGTCCCGTTCGCCTTCGTCACCGAGACGGCGATGTTCTTCGCCTCGAAGTTCCTCCAGGAGGTGCATGGCTACGCGCCGCGCGACGTCGCGGTGATGTACCTGACGGTCGGCATCTTCGGGCTGCTCGGCAACATCATCGCCGGCACGCTCGGCGACCGTTTCGGCCGCAAGGCGGTGCTGGTCGTCGGCCTGCTCGTCCTCGGCGCCGCCGCCGCCGGCTTCTACAACCTGGACGGCCTGCTGGTGCCGCTCTGCTGGGGGCTGATGGCGATGAGCGTGACGATGGTCGTCGTGCTGTTCGCCGCCCTCGGCAGCGAGCTCTTCCCGACCTCCTACCGTTCCACGGCCTCCGGCGCGCGCGCCATCATCGCCACCCTCGGCGCCGCCAGCGGCCTGTGGCTGGAGGGGGTTCTGTACAGCGCCACCGGCAGCCACGCGGCGGCGATCACCAGCATGTTGGTGCTGGTCCCCGTCGCGCCGCTGGTCATCGCCCTGTTCCTCCCCGAGACCGCCAACCGCGAACTCGAGGAGATTGCGCCCGAGCGCTGACCCCGCCGAGGGAGCGTCGATCCCCGGAAAGGAACCCCATGCCGAACACCGCAGCCGCGCCGACCGAACTCAGACTGCTGCGTTGGGAGACGCTGAACAAGCGCACCTTCGACCAACTCGACCGCGCCAACTGCGTCGTGCTCGTCACCTGCTCGCCGCTGGAAGTACACGGCCCGCACCTGCCGTTCGGCGCCGACGCGCTCGAGGGCGACGGCCTGGCGCACCGCATGCTGCGCTTTCTGCCCGAACGCCATCGCACCAAGACGTTCCTGCAGCTGCCGTTTCTCTACACCGCCACCGACACGCTGCCGCACCCGGGCTCGCTCTTCTTCCACCCCTCGACCACCCAGGCGGTGATCCGCGACCTCGGCCGCACCCTGGCGGCACAGGGCTTCCGCAACATCCTGGTATCGAACTTCCACGGCAGCCCGCGCCACTTCCTCGCCATCGAGCAGGCCTGCGACACCGTCAGCCGCGAGCGCAACATTCAGATGGTGTGCATCTTCTCGGTGCTGCTGAGCCGCCTCACCGGCGGCAGCTCCGAGCTCTACGAGGTGCTCGGACGCCTGCCCGGGGTCGACAAGGAGGACCTGGTCGGCGACACGCACGGCGGCCTGGTCGAGACCTCGCAGCTCCTCGCGTTGCATCCCGAGTGGGTCGACCGCGACTACGCCTGCCTGCCGCGCCGCACGGTCGACACCTGGCTCGCCGAGCAGGGCGAGGCGCCGCCGCCGATCGAGCGCGGCAAGCCGGCGGGGGTCCTGAAGATGGTCAGGGCGTTCCAGGGCGGCCTGCGCTTCTTCCGCGCCGAAACCTACGCCGGCGCCCCCGCCAAGGCCTCCGCCGAGCTCGGCGAGCGTATTCTCGACACCCTGGGCGAGCAGGGCGCCGCCGCCGTCACCGAGATCCTCGACGGCACGCTGCCGCGCTCGCAGTGGCACTCGCCGCTGTGGAAGCAGCGCTTCTGGTTCACCAATCCGGCGATGGTGTGGTTCTTCAACCGCGTGCTGGGGATCACCAAGGGAATGACTTAACTCCCTCTCCCGCATGACGTGCGGGAGAGGGTCGGGGTGAGGGATCCTTTCCGGGAGTACGCACAGACCGGAAAAGGTACCCTCACCCTGACCCTGTCCCTCTCCCTGCGGCAGAGGGGATCCGGACAAGCAACGCGGTGCTCGTCAAGGTCCCCTCTCCCGCAGGGAGGGTCAGGGTGAGGGGGTCGCAGGACCGGCCCCACCGATTGGACGGTGTGGGCAGCGTCGCCATCTATGGCCATCCGTCGTCATCTATGGTCTGCGGAAATCCATGGCCTTCGATCTCGTCTTGCAGGGCGGCACCATCCTCGACGGCACGGGCGCCGCCGGCGTGCCGGGAGCGGTCGGTGTCCGCGATGGCCGCATCGCGGCGATCGGCGATCTCGCCGGCGCCGAGACGGCGCAGGTGCTCGACTGCGGCGGTCGCGTCGTCGCCCCCGGCTTCATCGACATGCACTCGCACAGCGACTGGGTGTTGCCGCAGCCCGACCACGGCGCGGTGCTGGCGCCGCTGCTGGAGCAGGGCATCACCACCATCGTCGCCGGCAACTGCGGCTGCTCGCCGGCGCCGTTCATCGACGGCAACCGCGCCCTGCTGCCACTCATCGGCCGCATGCTGCACGACCGCGATCTCGACTATGGCTGGTCGGGCATGGGCAGCTATCTCGACGCGCTGCAGCAGCGCGGCCTGGCGCTCAACGTCGCTCAACTGGTCGGCCACGGCACGGTGCGCGCGGCGGTGAAAGGGGCCACGCCCGGTCCGGCGACGCCGGCCGAGACGGCGCAGATGGCCGATCTGGTGCGCGCCGCCCTCGACGAGGGCGCCATCGGCCTCTCGACCGGCCTCGGCTACGCGCCCGGCGTCTTCGCCGATCTCGACGAACTGGTCGGCGTCACCGCCCCGCTCGCCGAGCGCCGCGGCATCTACACCTCGCACGCGCGCAGCTACGTCGCCCTCGATCACCGCGCCGCGCCCGATCAGCCGCCCACCAACCTGCTCGCCCTCGACGAGACCGCCGCGGTGTGGCGCGCGCACCGCGTCAAGGTGCAGCACTCGCACCTGATCTTCGTCGGCGACCGCACCTGGCCGACCACCGACCGGATCCTCGAGCACCTCGACGCGCTGCTCGACGAGGGCGTCGACGTTGCCTGCGACGCCTTTCCCTACGTCGGCGGCAACACCACCCTGGTGGTGTTCATGCCGCCCTGGGCGCTGCCGCAGCTGAAACGTGCGGTGAGCGATCCGGAGATGCGCCAGCAGTGCGCCAGTACGCTCGACTGGATCTTTCCGTCGCTCGGCATGCGCTGGGAGGACACGCAGATCCTCTGGGTGCCGCGCCGCGAGCTGGCGCACTACGAGGGGCGCACGGTGGCCGACATCGCGCGCGAGCGCGACACGACGCCGACCGAGACCTATCTCGACCTGGTCGGCGAGTTGGGCAGCCAGACGCGCATCATCAATTGGAACTACTCCGGCCGCGATGCCGAGGAGTCGAGCCTGCGCAAGGTGCTGACGCACCGCGCCTGCTGCTTCGAGACCGATACCATCCTGACCGGCAACGGCGTCGACAACCCGGCCTCCTTCGGCACCTTCCCGCGCCTGCTCGGCCGCTACGTGCGCGAACTCGGGCTGCTGACGCTGCCGGAGGCGGTACGGCGCATGACCGGGTTCAGCGCCGACCGCATGCAGCTCGCCGACCGCGGCCGCATCGCAGCGGGTCTGGCCGCCGACCTGGTGGTGTTCGATCCGGCGACGGTGGCCGATCGCTGGGACCAGCCGCCGACCGGCATCGACAGCGTCGTGCTCAACGGCGCGGTGGTGGTGCGCGACGGCCGCTTCGACCGCGCCGCGCGCGCCGGCCGCGTGCTGCGGGGCCGCGCATGAGCGCCGACCCGATCGCCGTCGCCCACGCCTGGATCGCCGCCGCCGAGCGCGTCGTCGTGCTCACCGGCGCCGGCATCTCGACCGATTCCGGCATCCCCGACTTCCGCGGTCCGCAGGGCGTGTGGACCAAGAACCCGGGCGCCGAGAAGATGGCGACCCTGCGGCACTACGTCGCCGACCGCGAGGTGCGGAAACGCGCCTGGCGCAGCCGCCTCGAGACTTTCGCCAGTCTGCGCGAACCCAATCGCGGCCACCACGCACTGGTGGCGCTCGAGCGGCGCGGCGTCTTGCATACGCTGATCACCCAGAACGTCGACGGCCTGCACCGCGCCGCCGGCTCGTCGGCGGAGAAGATCGTCGAGATCCACGGCACCATCCGCGAGGTGGTGTGCCTCGACTGCGGCGAGCGCGCGCCGATGCCGCGCGCCCTGGCGCGCGTCGAGGCCGGCGAGGAGGACCCACCGTGCCGCTCGTGCGGCGGCATCCTCAAGTCCGCCACCATCTCCTTCGGCCAGGCGCTGGTGCCGGAGGATCTCGAGCGCGCCATGCAGGCCGCCCGCCAGGCCGACCTGCTGCTCGCGGTCGGTTCGACGCTCGGCGTCTACCCGATCGCCGGCGTCGTGCCGCTCGCCAAACGCAGTGGCGCCCGCATCGTCATCCTCAACGCCGAGCCGACGGAGATGGACGAGATCGGCGACGTCGTTCTGCGCGGCTCGATCAGCGACATCCTGCCGCAGCTGGTGGAATGATGACCCGGAGCGCGTGGCTGCGCCGCGCCCCCCGCCTGTTGGCGCTCCTGTCCGTGCTCGGTTGCGGCACGGACGCCGACGGCGACCCCCAGCGTCTCGCCGTCCTCAGCGCCTTCCCGGCCGAGCTCGCCGCGGTGTTGGCGCACACCGCGGTCGAGGAGACGCGCCGCGTCGCCGGTCGCACCGTGCGCCTCGGGCGCATCGCGGGCGTACCGGTGGTGGTGGCGATGACCGGCATCGGGCTGCGCAACGCCGCGGCGACGACGGCGGCGCTGCTCGCCGCGGTGCCGGTCGTCGGCGTCGTCGTCGCCGGCGTTGCCGGCAGCCCACTGCGCATCGGCGACGTCGTCGTCCCCGCCAGCTGGGCCGTTGGCGACGCCCCCCCGTTCGCCGTCGATGCCGCCTGGCTGGCGCGCGCCGCCCGCCTCGCGGCGAGCGGCGGCGTCGCGCTCGAGCGTTGCACGACCGTGCGCGGCGATCCGGTCTGCTTGGGCTTCACGCCGTCGATCGTCGTCGGCGGCGGCGGCAGCAGCGCCGACTCCTTCGGTGACCAACCGTTCCCCTGCCAGCCGAACGGCGGCGAGGTCTTCGGCTGCGACGTGGCGGCGCCGGCGGCGGTCGAGCGCGAGCCGATCGCGGTCGACATGGAGACCGCCGCCATCGCTCGCGAGGCGCATGCGCGCGGTCTGCCGTTCATCGCCTTCCGGGCGGTCTCTGACGGCGCCGAGGATCCGCTCGATCTGCCGGGCTTCCCGAGTCAGTTCTTCGCCTACTATCCGCTCGCCGCCGAGAACGCCGCCCGCGCCGCCGCCGCCTTCGTGGCTGACGCGGCTGAGTAGGTCGGCACGGGTCACGGCGGCCTCCGCTGCCGCGCCCTTCTGCGCGCCGGCGATCCGGGATAAGAGCGAGCGATGTTCAATACATTTCACGCTCAGATGAAGAAGATGTTGGGCCAACTCGACAAATGGCTGGAGGCGGCCGAGGCGCATGCGAAGGCCAAGGGGTTCGACCCCGGCGTCCTCCTCGAGGCGCGCCTGGCGCCGGATCAGTTCGCGTTCGTCCGCCAGGTGCAGAATGCCTGCGACACGGCGAAACTCTCGGCGGCGCGCCTGACCGGTAAAGACGGGCCGCAGCATGCGGACACCGAGACAACCCTGGGCGAACTGCGCGATCGGATTCGCTCCGTGGTCGGGTACCTCGACGGCATCTCGGAGGCGGACTACGCCGGCGCCGCGACGCGGGTCATCACCACCCCGCGCTGGGAAGGCAAAGTCATGAGCGGCTCCGACTATTTCATGGAGCACGCCGTTCCCAACTTCTTCTTCCACGTCACGCATGCCTACGCCCTGTTGCGCCACAACGGGGTCGCCCTCGGCAAGCGGGACTACCTTGGTGCGCAGACCCGCCGCGATCCCTGAGCGCGCCCTTACCGGGCATGTGGAGTTGCCAAGCGACGCCGATGTTATGCGACGGCGTCTATTCGATCCTTTCGGCGCTCAAGGTCGGCGCCAGCCTCAATTCCTACGTCGGCGGCAGCCTCGGCTACGACGACGATTGGGCCGGCCGCTGTTACACCACCGAGGCCGAACTGCTGACCTTCAACTTCAACCCGGTCATCGCCTACCGCTTCCTACCGGGGTTCTCGCTCGGCGCCGGCTTCTCGGTGCAGTCGGCGAAGGTCAGATCCGAGGCGGCGCCCAGCGCCCCTCCCGCAGCATTCCGCCCCGCCGTCAGCCGAGGTTGCCGTAGTCGACCGAGCACCAGCGCCGCGGCGTCAGTTCGACGAGGACGGTGGGGTCGGATTCCTGGGCGCTCATGGCGAGATACGCCTCAGCCATCGGCGCGCCGAGATAGCGGATGGCGACCTGGCGGATGTCGGTCTCGTAATCCGGCGCGCCCAGCGTCACCGGACCCTCGACGCTGACGTAGCGGTAGGGCGGCGTCTCGCTCTGCACGCAGAACCCGATGTCGCTCTGGCTCCGCAGCAGCGTCGCCTTGCGCGAGCTCGCGGCGGTGACGAAGCGCAGCGTGCCGCCGGGCGTGTAGCGGTACCACACCGGCACGGTCAGCGGTCCGCGGCCGGATTCGGCGATGCTGACGATGCCGACGTGGGTGTCGGCGAGAAAGGCTTCGCGCTCGGCGCGGGTCATCGACAGGGTGCTCATCGTTGCGTCCTCCAGGCGTCAGCCACGATCACACGCGCACCGTAGCACGGCCGCTTCAACTGCTCGAAGCGCGCAGCGCGCGCCGAAAGAAGGGCGAGAAGCGGGCCAGCTCCGCGACGTAGTCGGCGACGTCGTCCCTGGCGCCGGCGCCCAGGTCCGCCAACGCCACGACGTGCGCGTCGGGGACATAGCGGAAGGTGAAATTGACGCGGCGGGTGCGGAAGCCGTCGATGGACGGCGGCAACTCGGGCGCGGCCTTGCTCTCGACCCGCTGCACGCGGTGCAGCAGCTCGTCTTTCCAGTGCGTGCCGCCAAAGGCCTGCAGTGACCCATCCTCGAGCCACTGCGTCCGCACCGGCGGCCCTCCGACCGCGCCGCGGCGAACGAATTGGAAGAGGGCGCGTGCGCCAAGCGAGATCGACGCCACCGGGCCGGGCTCGAAGTCGCGGTGGTCGCCGACCCGCGCCACGTCGACCCAGCCCTCGCCGTCGCGGCGCCGGCCATAGAAGTTGATCAGGCAGGTGTTGAGGTGCCAGCCGGGCGGCACGTCGGCGGCCGCGAACTGGGCGCGAATGCGCCACTCGACCGCGCCGATCAGGCGCGTCAGCACCGGCGGAAAGGGCTCGGCGGCGACGGCGCAGTTGCGCGTGCGGCGCGGCGGCTCGTAGTACCCCAGGCAGGCGAACTGCCAGTTGCCGAGCCAGTAGACCGGCCGTAGCAACGGGCGCTGCGCCTGGCCGCGCGGCGGCGGCCGGCGGGTCGAGTAGCGCTGCTCCCACAGCGGGTGCAGCGAGGCCAGCCAGGTGAGGATCTCGGCGCGCGTCGCGGCGTCGACGTAGGCGCGGTCGTAGAGGTAGCTGCGCTCGGCCGCCGCGCCGCGCTCGCGCCGCCGCGGCAGTGCGGTGGCGGCGCCACGCGGCCGCGCTCTCACTGCGGCAGCCCCAGCAGCGCCGCCGCGTTGCCGTACAGGACCGGCGCGCGCAGCGCCTCGCGTCCGACGGTGGCCATGAGCACCTTGGCGATGCCGAGCGCCTGATGGTAAAACGGCCAGTCGCTGCCGTAGACGACGCGCGCCGGATCGGCGCGGTCGAGGATGGTGCGCACGTTGGCCAGCGACTGCCCCGACAGCTCCAGCCATACGTTCGGGTAGCGGCAGGCCAGATCGAGCGCCGCCTCCATCTGCAGCGCCCCGGCGTGGCCGAGCACGAAGCGCGTGCGCGGCTGCTCGGCGATCGCCTGCTCGTAGAGCGCCACCTGCGAGCGGCGGCGGCCGGACGCCAACTCGATGCCCACCGGGCCGCAGTGCCATAGCACCGGCAGGTTGCGCTCGGCGCACTGGCGATAGAGCGCCAGCGCGCGCGGGTGATTGGGGGCCATCAGCTGCACCGCCGGGTGCATCTTCACGCCCAGCGCGCCTTCGTGCGCCTGCTCGTCGAGGCGCAGGCCGACGCGGTCGACGATCGGGTGCACCGAGCCGAACGGGCGCAGCCGCGGCTCGCGCCGCGCCGCCGCCAGGGCGTGCGCGGCGTTGTTCGAGATGTACGGGAGGTCGATCGGCAACAGCACCGAGTGGACGATGCCCAGCTCGTCCATCTCGCGCACCAGGTTGGGCACCGTGTGCGTCGCGCGCATGCCGCCGCGGCGCAGGCTGCCGAGCGTCAGATCGCGCTTCAGGGCGCTCAGCGCCTCGGGGGTGAAGTTGCGGTTCTGGTAGACCTCGAAATCGATCGGGCAGCAGGCCGGCAGGTAGTGCTCGGTGTGCTCGGTGGCGCGGTGCACGTCGACGCGCATCGGCAGCAGGTAGGCGAGCGCGATATGCGAGTGCATGTCGATCACCGGCCCGACCGAGCGGTCGGAGACGACCAGGCGGTCGTCGTGCAGATCGAACCACGGCAGGCGCGACAGGGCGGCGAGGTTCTCGAAGACCGACGACGGCATCATGGGTCTACGAGAAGCGCGCGACGCAGCGAGCAGTGGCTGGGACCGCGGGCGTCTCGCCCGCAGCGCAGCGCGCTGCATGACGGGCGCGCCGTACGCGCTTCCAGCCGCGGCCTTCGCGCGCCAGCCGTGGCCGTGTGCCAGCGGCCGCGCTGGCCGGTTCTCCGAGCGAGCATTCTTGGGGGAGGACCGGGGTTAGCGCCGGTTCTCGAGCGCGGCGACCACCGCACGCAGGACCTCACTGATGTCCGCGAGCTCGTTGTCATCCGCGTCGAGCAGGCGGCACAACGCCATAGGTTCGCTCCCCAGCGCCAGGGCGACGCCGAGAATCAGTTCGTCGACACTGACTGCACCGTCGCCGTCGCAGTCGCCAGGCATCGTCGAGTCGGTAACCAGAAACGTCGCCCTCGGTGGGCCGACGAGGATGTCGTCCGCCACCGGGACACAGCCCGAAACGCGGGAGGAAACCACGTATCTGCCGACTGGCAGAGATGCGGAGAACCCCAGCAGGGTTGCGTCGCCACAGCGTCCAACCTCCTCGAAGATGCCCGCAACGCGCCGCACGCGACGGTCGCGAATGAGAAAATGATCCGGGTTCACCGTCCGATGGAGGACGCCGCAGGTGGGTTCGAAGCCCGGCGGGATCGGCGGAGCGCACGACGTCTCTTCACATTCCGCCGCGAGAGTCGGGGCAACTCCGACGGGCAGGATCTCCCCATAGCGGCCGGGGGAGCAGTCCGCGTGCACGAGCCGCGCATCACATGTCAGACAGGTGGTGGCCACGGCGGGCGCCAAGGTGTGGATGGCGTCGATGCCGGAGGACAGCGCGATCCATGCCGCCATCACCGTCGCGCGAGACACGCGCCGTACGTCGCCCATCGACATGAGTGTACGTCCGCTGCGCTGACATGGTCAATGAAGCGCGACGCGGCGCGCTGCGCGGCGGGCGGGACGCCCGCGGACCCGGCCACTGCTGCTCGCCGGCGTCGGGGAAGCGATTTGCCCGCGCGGCGCGCATCTCCTATGCCTCCCGTCCCATGTCCACCGACCCCACCATCATCGTCATCGGCGGCGGCATCGTCGGCCTGGCGACCGCCAAGGCGCTGGTCGAGGCCGAACGGCCGGCGCGGCCGATCGTGCTCGAGAAGGAGCCGGCGGTGGCGCGGCACCAGACCGGCCACAACAGCGGCGTCATCCACTCCGGCATCTACTACAAGCCCGGCTCGCTGAAGGCGCGCTTCACCGTCCAGGGGGCGCGCGAGATGATCGCCTTCGCGCAGGCCAACGGCATCGCCCACGACGTGTGCGGCAAGGTGGTGGTGGCGACGCTGGCCGAAGAGCTGCCGCGCCTGGAAGAACTCGAGCGGCGCGGGCGCGCCAACGGTGTGCCCGGCATCGAGATGATCGGCGCCGAGCGGCTGCGCGAGATCGAGCCGCACGCCACCGGCCTGCGCGGCATGGCGGTCAGCTCGACCGGCATCATCGATTACGTCGGCGTCGCCGAGCGCTACGCCGCCATCGTCGCCGAGCGCGGCGGCGAGATCCGCACCGCGGCGCGCGTCACGGCGCTGCGCCGCGACGGCGCCGACTGGGTGGTCGAGACGACCGCCGGCAGCGCCCGCTCGCCCTACGTCATCAATTGTGCCGGGCTGTACTCGGACTTCATGGCCCGCCTCACCGGCGCGACGCCGCCGGTACGCATCATTCCGTTCCGCGGCGAGTATTACGACCTGACGGCGGCGCGGCAGCACCTGGTCAAGGCGCTGATCTACCCGGTGCCCGACCCGGCCTTCCCGTTCCTCGGGGTGCATTTCACGCGCATGGTCAAGGGCGGCGTCGAGGCCGGCCCGAACGCGGTGCTGGCGTTCAAGCGCGAGGGCTATCGCAAGACCGACTTCGACCTGCGCGAGGCCTGGGACACGCTCAGCTATCCCGGCTTCTGGAAGCTGGCCGGCAAGTACTGGCGCATGGGCGCCGGCGAGTTTCACCGCTCGTTCAGCAAACCCGCCTTCGTGCGCGCCCTGCAGCGCCTGCTGCCCGAGTTGCGCGAGGACGACCTACACCCGGCCGGCGCCGGTGTGCGCGCGCAGGCGATCGACCCCGGCGGCGCCCTGGTCGACGACTTCTCCATTCAGGCTCTCGGCGGCCTGGTGCATGTCCTCAACGCGCCGTCGCCCGCCGCCACCGCCTCGTTGCCCATCGGCCGCGCCATCGCCGAGGAGGCGCGGCGGCACTTCGGTCTCGCGTCGGGCGCCGATTAGCCAGCCCCGACGGGCGGCGAGGGCAGAGGCGGTGCCGGGGACCGCCTAGCGGAGCGCCGCTTCGATCCCCAGCAGGACCGCCTCCTCGGCGCCCGACACCTTGCTGCCGAAGCCGAGGAATCCTCCCGAGGCGGCCGCCACGGCACGAGCGTTGCCGAGCAGCTCCTGCCGCCAGGCGTCTCGCGCCGGCGCGTCCATCCCGGCCGCCAGCGCCGCGGCGTAGGCACGCCACGTCTCGCGCAGAGCCTCCTCGGGTTGGGTCGTCAGCCACGATTCGAGCCGCGACAGGCCCGGCTCGACCACGCCGGTGCCGGCGGCCGCCGTCAGCACCGCGTCGCGCTCGGCGTCCTCGACGCGTCCGTCCGCCCAGGCCACATCGGCGAGCGGCAGCAACGCGAACGCGCCGGTCGCCTCGGCGTCGATGCCGTGCGCGAGCAACGCATCGAGCATGCCGTCGTCCGCGATCCCTGTCGCGTCCCGCAGGGCGCCGCGGCGCTGGGCCAAATCCTCCTGCCGCCGTAGCTTCTGACGCGCCTCCTCGTCCTGCTTGGCGAAGAAGGCTTCCTCCTGTCCCTTGCGCCGGTCAGCGAACAGCTCCTCGGTCATGATCATCCTCCAAGTTGAGTAGCGATGATTATCGCATACCGGCGGGCAGGAGGTCGGTCGAATAGATAATCCGGAGGTGTCGCTTCCCGATTCCCAACGCCGCTCCGCACCTGCCGGCGACCACCGCGGCGCGAGGCGGAGCCCCGGCTAGGTCAGCCCAGCCCGATGGCGCGGTCGGCGGCGTCGGCGTCGAAATCCTCGAACTGCAGGATCTCGAGGTCCTCGAACCCCTTCCGCACGCATGGCGTCAGCAGGCCGAGCTTCTTGATGTTCGGCACGACGCGGGCGAACAGCGACTGCCGGAACATGCGCATGATCGGTGACTGCATCACCTGTTCGCGCACGTCCGCGCGCGGCCACCCGAAGTGGGTGGCGATCTCGTCGCCGATGAGGCGGTCGCGCATCAGGTGGCAGGCTTCGATGACGAACTCCTCGCGCTCGCGGCGCTCGGAGTCGACCATGTCGGTGTAGTAGCCGCGCAGCGAGAGGACGCCGAAGGCGACGTGGCGCGACTCGTCCTTCATCACGTAGCGCACCAGGTCGCGCACCAGCGGTTCGACGGCGAGCTGGTACATCTGTGAGAAGGCCGCCATCGCCAGACCCTCGACGAGGATCTGCATGCCGAGGTACTTCATGTCCCAGCGGCTGTCGCGGATGATCATGTCCAGCAGCAGCTTGAGGTTGGGGTTGATCGGCCATTCCCACTCGAGCTTCTCGCGCAGGTAGCGGCTGAACACCTCGACGTGGCGCGCCTCATCCATGGTCTGCGTCGCGGCGTAGTACTTGGCGTCGATCCACGGCACGGCGCCGGTGAGCTGCGAGGCGACGATCAGGGCGCCCTGCTCGCCGTGCATGAACTGCGACAGTTGCAGCGAGATGGTGGCGTGGCGGAACTCGCGGACGCGCTTTTCGTCGAGGGCCTTGAACGGTGCGTAGTCCTCGAGCGGGTTGTAGCTCTGCGGGATGATCTCGCCCTCGGGGTCGACCTGCGTGTCCCAGGCGAGCTGCTCGGTGCCGTTCCACTGGTCGCGCTTGGCCTTCTCGTAGAGGTCGCGCAGACCCTCTTTCACCGAGCCGTAGTTCCAGGCGTACGTGACGTCGTACGAGGCGAGCAGGGTTTCGATGTCCGGGCGCTCGCCGGCGCCGCTACCGAGGGTCGTTTCCGCGTCCATGCCCGTCTCCTTCTCGCCTGGTGAATCGCCGTTCAAGGCTAGCCGCCGTCGTGCGGGGCGTCAACGGCGGATTCGCTCCGGCTGGCCGTCGGCGCCGCAGAGGGCTAGAGACGCTGCGTGTCGCGTCGTCCGCCGCTGCTGACCGCCGGCGCCGCGCTGGCGACCCTGATCGGCGTCGGCGTCGTCGGGTACATGTCCATCACCGGGATGGGCGTCCTCGACGCGCTCTACATGACCGTGACGACGCTCAGCACGGTCGGCTTCCGCGAGGTGGTGCCGCTCGGACCGGGCGGTCAGATCTTCACCATGGCATTGATTGTCAGCGGCGTCGGGATCGTCTTCTACAGCGCCACCCTGGTAGCGCGGGACCTGATCGAGGGCGAGCTGCAACGCGGATTCGGGAGGCGAAAAGTGCAGCGACAGATCGGGCAGATGCAGGAGCACATCATCGTCTGCGGCTTCGGCCGCATGGGGCGCATCGTCTGCAAGGAACTGGCGGCGAAGCCGGCGCCGTTCGTGGTCATCGACCGCGACGGCGAGACCCTGCGGCTGGCCGAGGCGGACGGCTATCTGTGCGTCGAGGGCGATGCGTCCGAGGATGCCGTGCTGCAGGCGGCCGGCATCGCCGCGGCGCAGGGGCTGGTGGCGGCGCTGTCGACCGACGCGGACAACGTCTACGTCGTCCTCTCGGCGCGCGAGCTGAACCCGACCCTACGCATCGTCGCGCGCGCCGAGGATGAGCGCAGCGAGCGCAAGCTGCTGCACGCCGGCGCGACGCGCGTCGTCTCGCCGTACGTCATCGGCGGCCACCGCATGGCGCACGCGCTGCTGCGGCCGGCGGTGCTCGACGTCATCGACCTGGCGACGCACTCGCGCAGCCTCGAGCTGCAGATCGAGGAGGTGGAGGTGGCGGCCGGCAGCTTCTGCGACGGCGTGACGCTGCAGGCGTCGGGCCTGCGCGACCAGCTCGGCCTGATCGTCATTGCCATCCGCGTCGGTGGCGGCGAGACGGAGTTCAATCCGACCGCCGGCCGCACCATCGCCGCCGGCGACCGCCTGGTCCTGATGGGCCAGACCACCGACCTGCGCGAGATCGAACGCCGCCTGAGCGCGGCCTGATTCCCCGCGGGGAGAATCAGGGACGGGAGGGCGGCGCCCCCGCGGGGCCCGGGCGCGGGGGCGGGCGCGGGGCGCGAGAACCACCCCCCCCCGGGGGGGCCCCCCCCCGGGCGGGGCGTGGGGGGGGGTACGCGCGTGGCTCTATACAACCGGCGCCGCGGGGGGGGCGCCCGCCAGGAAGACCAACCCCGTGGCGATCCCGCAGGTCAGGCGGGTGAGGCGGCGGGAGCCACCGTGATCGAGAAGGTGGCGCGATATGATGTACCCGGGGCCGCAAGGCGCAGACCGTCGCCGCTGACCAGGGCGTTGGTCGGCGCGGTCATCGGCTCGAGGCAGATCACCGCGTCGCCGGGCGGTGCGAAGATCTGCGCGCAGGGATAGCCCTCGTCGAGGCCGAGCGTCAGGCGCCGGCCGCCGCCGGAGAGGACGAAGCGCGCCGGCGGCGCCAGCTCCGGGTAGAGATCGTCGAAGGCGCGGTCGCCGAGCGGACCGGGCGGTAGGTCGGCATCGACCGTGCGGCCCGTCGGCAGAGCGCGCGCGTCGAGCACGGCGCGACGGCGTACCGGCGCCTCGAGATGCCACGCGGCGCGCGGCACGTCGGGCAGCTGCAGGTAGGGATGAAAGCCGAATGACACTGGCACGGCGACATCGCTGCCGGCGCGCAGCTCGGTGGTCACAGTGAGCGTCTGCGCGCGTAGTCCGAGGTCGAGCCGCAGCGTGTGCGGGAACGGGAAGGCCGCCAGGAGGGCGGCATCGGCGGCGAAATCCAGCTCGGCGCTCAGGCGGGCGCCGTCGGCATCGGCGGCGCGCTCGACGATCCGCCAGCCCGGGTACGCCGACAGCAGGCCGTGCATCGGCAGGCCATTGCCGTCGCGATGCACGAGCGGCGAGGTGGGGTCGAGGACGACGCGGCGATCGCCGACCGCGTAGGCGTCGCCGCGCAGCCGGTTGGCCCACGGATGCAGCAATGGAATCCCCATCGTCGATCCCGTCGCCGCATACTGCGCCAGGCCGCGCCGCTGCCCGAGCAGCTCGGCGCCGCGATGGCGCAGCGAGCAGCCGATCATGCCCAGCGTCGGGGCGAAGGTGGCGTGCAGGTCGGCGGCGGTATTCGACAGTGTGACGGTGGCGAAGCCCTCGCTGGTGCTATCGGAGACGAGGTAGGTGGGCATCGTCGATTGGGATTCCCTCACCCAGGCCCTTTCCCGGCGGGAGCGGGGCCCGCTACGCCTGCAACCCGCGCGGCTCCACCCACAGGCGCCCGTCGCGGGCGAGCAGCTGACTCGACGCTTCCGGTCCCCACGAGCCGGCGGGGTAGGTGGAGATCGACGCGCCCTGATGCTGCCAGTACTCGAGGATCGGCATCACCACCTTCCACGCCTCCTCGACCTGATCGCCGCGCATGAACAGCGTCGCGTCGCCGCGCATGACGTCGAGCAGCAGGGTCTCGTACGCCTCCGGTGTCGGCTCGTTGAACTCGCTGTACGAGAACTTCGTCTCCACCGTCGCCAGGCGCATGGTCGGGCCCGGATACTTGGCCTGGAAGCTCTCGACGATCGCCTGCTCGGGCTGGATCTGCAGGAAGAGGCGATTGGGCTCGAGCTCGCCGATGACCTCGGGCGGGAAGGCCATGTGCGGCACCGGGCGGAACTGGATGCACACCTCGGAGGCCTGGCCCGGCATGCGCTTGCCGGTGCGCAGATAGAACGGCACGTCCTGCCAGCGCCAGTTGTCGAGGTACAGCTTGAGGGCGACGAAGGTTTCGGTGGCCGAGCGCGGGTCGACGCCCGATTCCTCGCGGTAGCCCGGGACCTTCTGCCCCGCCATCGAGCCGGCGGCGTACTGGCCGCGCACGACGGTGCGCGGCAGCTCCTCGCGCTCGATGCGGCGGATGGCGCGCAGCACATCAACCTTCTTGCTGCGCAGCTCGTTGGCCTCGAACGACACCGGCGGTTCCATCGCCACCAGGCAGAGGAGCTGCAGCAGGTGGTTCTGGATCATGTCGCGCAGGGCGCCGGAGTGGTCGTAGTAGCCGCCGCGGTGCTCGACGCCGACCGCCTCGGCGACGGTGATCTGCACCGAGTCGATGTAGCGCCGGTTCCACAGCGGTTCCTGGATGCCGTTGGCGAAGCGGAAGGCGAGGATGTTCTGCACGGTCTCTTTCCCGAGGTAGTGGTCGATGCGGTAGAGCTGCGTCTCGGGAAACTGGCTGGTGAGGAAGGTATTCAGCTCGCGCGCGCTGTCGAGGTCGTGGCCGAACGGCTTCTCGCAGACCAGGCGCGTGTGCGCGCAGTCGCCGAGGCCGGACTGGTGCAGGTGAGTGACGATCATCTGCACCAGCGTCGGCGGCGTCGATAGGTAGAAGACGCGGATCGCCTTGGTTTTCCAGCCCTCGTCGAGGCGGTCGAGCTGCGTCGCCAGCGAGGCGTACTTCGCCGCGTCGTCGAAGTCGCCCTGCATGTAGGTGATGCGGGCGCTGAAGATCTGCCACTGCGCGTCGGTGGCCTTGCCCTGGCGGCTGAACGCGTCGACCCCGTCGCGCAGGTGCTGCAGGTAGGCCGCCTGCTCGGCCGCTTTGCCGTCGACGCAGAAGATCTGGAACGGCTCCTGCAGCCACTTGTCCAGCCACAGGTTGAACAGCGCCGGGATCAGCTTGCGGTGCGCCAGATCGCCGCCGCCGCCGAAGATCACGAACGTCATGGGTCCGTTCTGCTGCAACATCCCGTTCACCTCGCCGGCCGGGATACCACAGCGCGGCGCGCCCGGCGATGAGGGGAAAGGGGGAAAGGGGACGTTGGGGCGGAACGGGCGTCACTTCGACGATTTCATCCGCACGACCGAGGAACGGCACCGGCGGATCGTCGTGCGCGTGCTCGATAAACTGTGGGC
>JANNRA010000164.1:0-40418 GCA_031401035.1 bacterium
GCCAACGACACCGCTCTACGCCTTCGGGCACGGCCTATCGTACACCCAGTTCACCTACGCCGATCTGTCGATCGCGCCCGGCGCGAGCGCGATCGACATCGCCTGCCGCGTCAGCAACGCCGGCACTCGCGATGGCGAGGAGGTGGTGCAGCTCTATGTGCGCGACGTCGTCGCCAGCGTCACGCGGCCGGTCAAGCAGCTCGTCGGCTTCGCCCGCGTGCCGTTGGCGGCGGGGGCCTCGACGCGCCTGCGGTTCACGCTCGACCTCAGCCAGCTCGCCTTCTTCGACGCCGACATGCGCTTCGTCGTCGAGCCGGGCGAGTTCGAGGTCATGATCGGCGCCTCGTCCGCCGACCTCCGCCTGCGCGGCGGCTTCGTACTCGCCGGCCGGGTGCGCGAGCTGCGCACCGCCGACCTGGTGCCGACCGATGTGGAGTGCGGCGCGTGAGCGCCGCTGTGCGGTGGCGGCGCGTCAGCGCCGCTCACGCAGCGCGAAGGCATAGCGGCGCTCACGCGCCGCACTCCACATCGCGCACGTGAACGTGGTCGGTCTTGAACGAATAGACCGTCTGCACGAACGGGGAGGATGCGGTGCTCTCGAACCACGTGGCGGAGCACCACGGGTACAGCGCGGCTCGGGTCACCAAGCCGTGCTCGACCGCGTTCAGGTGCACGTAGGCAAGGCGCGCCAGGTATGAGCCCTGGTTGGTGATCGCCGTGTCCCAGTAGTTCGCCCAGACCTGCCGGCCTGGAGTGCGGTCGGCGCGATTCACGACCGTCGCGGATCCAGCGTGGAGCCGTCGCAGCAGGGGCCGCAGAGTCGCAGCGCCGCCAAGCGGGCAGTCGGCGACGAAGTGGTAGTGGTTCGAGAACACCGCCCAGGCTTGGAGTCGCCAGCCCATCTCCGCGGCCAGGGTGAGCACCCCGTCGTGCAGCACCTGCTCGCGCCCCCGGAACACCGGCCTGCGCCCGAGCGTGGCGGCGGTGACGATGAACGTCCCGTCCGCGGACAGCTCGTGCCTGGGCGCATGCGGCCACATACGCCGCAGCCAGCCATACGGTATCCGGCCCCGGCAATCCCGTCACCGCATGCATCCGATGTGGAGTGCGGCGCGTCAGCGCCCCACACCACATCGGTCAGTCGTCCGACTTGATGCGCATGCCGTAGAACGAGCGGTAGACGAAGATGGTGCTGACCAGGAAGCAGGTGATGGCCAGCAGCGTATTCGCCATCGGCGCCTCGCGACCGAGGGTCACGGAGAGCTCGACGGCGAGCAGGCCGAACAGGGTGGTGAACTTGATGATCGGATTCATCGCCACCGAGGAGGTGTCCTTGAACGGGTCGCCGACCGTGTCGCCGACGATCGTCGCCTCGTGCAGCGGCGTGTTCTTGGCGCGCAGCTCAGTCTCGACGACCTTCTTGGCGTTGTCCCAGGCGCCGCCGGCGTTGGCCATGAAGACCGCCTGGAAGAGGCCGAAGAGGGCGATCGAGATCAGGTAGCCGATGAAGAAGTAGGGCTCGACGAAGGCGAAGGCGAGGGTCGAGAAGAAGACCACGAGGAAGATGTTGAACATGCCGCGCTGGGCGTACAGCGTGCAGATCTCGACCACCTTCTTCGAGTCTGCGATCGAGGCCCGCTGCGCCCCGTCGTCGAGCTTGATGTTCGCCTTGATGAACTCGACGGCGCGGTAGGCGCCGGTGGAGACGGCCTGGATCGACGCGCCGGTGAACCAGTAGATGACCGCGCCGCCCATGATCAGGCCGAGCAGGAACGGCGGGTGCAGGATGGTGAGCAGCGCCAGATTCGAGGTCAGGCCGTGCGTCAGCATCATGATGATCGAGAAGATCATCGTCGTGGCGCCGACCACGGCGGTGCCGATCAGCACCGGCTTGGCGGTGGCCTTGAAGGTGTTACCGGCGCCGTCGTTCTCTTCGAGGAGATCCTTGGCCCGCTCGAAGTCGACGTCGAAGCCGAACTCCTTCTTGATCTCCTGCTTCACGTTCGGAAGGGTTTCGATCAGCGACAGCTCGTACACCGACTGGGCGTTGTCGGTCACCGGGCCGTACGAGTCGACGGCGATCGTCACCGGGCCCATGCCGAGGAAGCCGAAGGCGACCAGGCCGAAGGCGAACACCGCCGGCGCCAGCATCATCGGCCGGCCGTCGGGCATGGCGTCGCCGAGGCCGTACAGGCTGACCCAGTAGGCGGTGGCCATCAGGCCGGTGATGACGACGCCCATCCAGTAGGCCGAGAAGTTACCGGCGGTGAGGCCGGCGAGGACGTTGAGCGAGGCGCCGCCCTCCTTCGAGGCCTCGACGACCTCGCGCACGTGCGCCGAGTTGGTCGAAGTGAAGATCTTGATCACCTCGGGGATGATCGCGCCGGCGAGCGTGCCGCAGGTGATGATGGTCGACAACTTCCACCACAGCGTGCCGTCGCCGAGGTCGGGGATGAGCAGGTAGGAGGCGATGTAGGTGATCACCACCGAGACGATCGAGGTCAGCCAGACGAGCGCCGTCAGCGGATGCTCGAAGTTCATGTGCGTGGCACTGGCATACTTCGCCGACTGGTAGCCCTCGTTGATGGCGTACGAGAGAATGCTGGCGATGATCATCATGACGCGCATGGCGAACAGCCAGACGATGAGCTGGCCCTGCACCTCGGCACTCGGCACGGCGAGCAGGATGAAGGAGATCAGCGCGACGCCGGTGACCCCGTACGTCTCAAAGCCGTCGGCGGTCGGGCCGACCGAATCGCCAGCGTTGTCGCCCGTGCAGTCGGCGATGACGCCCGGATTACGGGCGTCGTCTTCCTTGATATTGAAGACGATCTTCATCAGGTCCGAGCCGATGTCGGCGATCTTGGTGAAGATGCCGCCGGCGATGCGCAGCGCCGAGGCGCCGAGCGACTCGCCGATGGCGAAGCCGATGAAGCACGCATAGGCCAGGTCGGCCGGGACGAAGAGCAGCACCATCAGCATCAGCAGCAGCTCGATCGAGATGAGCAGGGTGCCGATGCTCATGCCGGCCTTGAGCGGAATCGCATAGCAGGGGAACGGGCGCCCCTCGAGGGCCGCGAAGGCGGTGCGCGAGTTGGCGAAGGTGTTGATGCGGATGCCGAACCAGGCGACCGTGTAACTGCCGCCGATGCCGATCAGGCTGAACAGGATGATGATCGCCACCCGCATGGGCTCGAGATTCATCAGGACGCCGAAGTAGACCACCATCACCGCGCCGATGAAGAGCTCGAGCACGAGGATGAACTTGCCCTGGGTGATCAGGTAGGTCTTGCAGGTCTCGTAGATCAGCTCGCTGATCTCGAGCATCGAGCGGTGCACCGGCAGATTGCGCAGCTGATTGTAGATCCACAGCCCGAAGCCGAGGCCGCCGACGCAGACGAAGAGCCCGGCGATGAGCAGCGCGCGGCCGCTGGTGCCCATCATCGTCACCTGACTCAGGTCGGGGAGGACGAGGGCAATCTCGCTCTTGTGGGCGACTTCTTCCGCCCAGGCTGACGACACGCCCAGGGTCGACAGCAGGGTCAGGACGGCGGTGGTGAGATGCCGCATCGGGTGCTCCTTGTGGTTGCGGGTTGACGTAAACCCGCTGGAGGTACCCGATTCCCCGCCTGACTGCAAAGTACCCCCCACGGCCGCGGTCGGCCCTGGGGGGAGGGGTGCGCAGGCGCCGTCTGACCGGTTCCGCACCGGCCGGACGGCGCCTGCGCCCATCGCTCAGGAATGGATCAGAAGGCGTACTTCGCCGCGAAAACAAAGCGGGCGCCGGCGTCGTGGACGTCCTTCACGTCGGTGTCGACGTAGCGGAAATCCAGCTTGAGATTGAACGGCAGGGCGGCGACCAGCCCCATGTTCCAGTCGAAGTAGTGCTGGTCGGCGAAGATGTTCTCTTCGGTGTGGGTGTAACCGGCGTTGGCGTCGAAGCTCAGGTCGAAGCAGTTCTCGGCGCCCTCGAACGGGCACTTGACGGTACCGATCGGCACGGCGAAGCCAACCGGCACGTACCAGCCGGTGCCGAGCAGGCCGTAGTAGTCCGGCGACCCGATGACGCCGGTGCTGACCGAGGCGACGTCGAAGTTGTAGCCGGCGAACAGACCGAACTCCCAGTAGCTGAACTGGTCGGCGCCCGGGTAGTAGAAGTAGGTGCTGGAGACCTTGTAGGTGAACTCGTCCAGCGCCCCCTGGTAGCCGCCGTAGAAGTCGCTTTCCATGTAGGCGTCTCCGAAATCGACCGGCGAGGCCCAGCCGCCTAGGAAGATGCCGCTGTCATGGTTCCAGTCGATGCCGCCCTGCACCGCCATGTCGCGCTGCGTCTGCGACACGCCGCGGAAGGAGTAGTCGGTGACGTAGGCGATGTTGCCCGAGAAGCCACCCGGCATCCAACTCGTCTCCTCGGCCGCCGCTTCCTCGGTCGCCTTGACCTGCTCGGCCGTGTCGACGCGCTCGGCCTCGCCGCCCGGCTCCTGCTCGTCTTGCGCCAGGACCATTCCGGCGCTGAGCGCCAGCGCCAGGCAGCCGATCGCGGCCGCAGTTCCCGTGTTTCTCATCAGGTGACCCCCTTCTCCGGTGTCGCGTGCCGGACGCCCTGCACGCGCCAGCCGCCGTTGTTGTGGTTGCGAACTGCAGGGCGACGAAGCAACCGCCATACCACCGCCGCAGCGACCAGACCGGCACTGCGTGCCATCAGCGGCATCGATACCCTCGGTGTTGCTGCTTAATTCGGCGGCGACCAACGTGCCTGCTTCGTAAGCAGTGCGGTCCAATGATGCCAGAAACAAACAGGTTTGACTGTTTTTTCTAGGCAAAGTAGAGCCGCTGCATGCCGCGAAGGAGCCAGGCCGAGCGCAGTGCCGCAACGCAGGCGAAGCTGCTCGACGCGGCGCTCGACTGCCTGGTCGAGTGCGGCTACGCGAGGACCACGACGACCGTGGTGGCGCGGCGCGCCGGCGTGTCGCGCGGCGCGCAGCTGCACCACTATCCGACCCGCACCGCCCTGGTCGCCGCGGCGGTTGAGCACCTCTTCGCGCGCCTGACGCGCGACTACCAGGACGGCTTCGCCGCCCTGCCGCCGCAGGCCGATCGGCTGCGCGCCGGCATCGACCTGTTGTGGTCGGTGATGAGCGCGCCGCACTATCCCGCCGCCGTCGAACTGTTCACCGCCGCCCGCACCGACGACGACCTGCGCGCGCACCTGACGCCGATCGCCGCCCGCCATCAGGCCAACGTCGCGCACCTGGCACGCGCCTATTTTCCCGCCGCGGCGCGGCGCGGCGCGCGCTTCGACGCCGCCCTGGCGATGATCCTCGACGCCATGCAGGGCATGGCCTCGGCGCGCGTCATCGCGCGCGGTGGTCCGGACGAGGCGGCGCGCGTCGCGACGCTGCACGACATCGCCGCCCACCTGATCGACCCAGCGGGGCTGACCGAAGCACGCGCATGACCATCGATCCGACCGTCTATGCGATCCCCGCCTTCATCGTCCTGATGGGGCTCGAGGGCGTGCTCGCCGCGCGCCGGCCCTACCGCGGCTACGAGGCGCGCGACACGCGCGCCAGCCTGACCATGGGCATCGGCAACGTCCTCACCGCCATCGCCTTCAACACGCTGTACCAGTTCTGGGTCCACACCGAGCTCGTCGGCCGCATCGGCCCGTTCGAGCGGGTGTTCAACACCGCCTCGCATCATCGCGTGCACCATGGCGCCAACCCCGAGTATCTCGACCGCAACCACGCCGGCATCCTGATCACCTGGGACAAGCTGTTCGGTACCTTCGAACCCGAACGCGCCCCGGTGCGCTACGGCCTGACGTATAATCTCGACTCCTTCGCGCCGCTGCACATCGCCTTCCACGAATGGGCGGCGCTGTGGCGTGACGTACGGCGGGCGCCGACCTGGCGGGCGCGACTCGGCCACATCTTCGGCCCGCCGGGCTGGAGCCCGGACGGGTCGACGCTGACCGCGGCGCAACTGCGAGCCCGCGCCGCGCGCCGATCAGTTGACCAGACGCCCGCGCCCGCCGTATGCGGCGCGCAAGCGATATGAAGTCAGAGGTCTGGATCTACGACGCCAACGGCGGCGTCCACGACGGGTGGCTCGAACTGATCGAGGAAGCCGGCCAGTTGCGCCCAGCCGACCGCGGCTGGGGCATCGTCGCGGTCTTTCCCCCGGAAGGTGGCGCGCCCGGCACCAGCCGCGTCGTGCTGTGGGCGGACCAGCGCGACAAGTACCTCGCCCGCATCGACCTCGGCGAGCTGCACCGCTGGGTGATCTGCGAGCGCCTGCCCGCCCTGTTGCGGGCGCTGCCATCCTTCGACGCCCTGGTCCGCCTCGGCCGCGCCTGAGGCGGCAACGCGCCCGTCAGAGGAGCGAGCCGAACTCGGCGAAGACCGTGTAGTACGGACTGCGCGACACCTCGACGCTCTGGCCGACGACGCCGGGCAGCGGAATGGTGCCGAGCGCGCCGGCGAGGTCCGGCAGCACCCCGGTGAGGACGGTCGGCACGAGCGCCGCGACCGCGGCTTCGCTGCTGCCGAGTGGGTTGACGAGGACGGCGACCGTCACGTCGGCGGGCGCCGGCGCGGCGAGGGCGAAGGTCAGACCGGCCCCGTCGACGGCGAGGGCGACGTCGAAACGCGCCTCGACGGCAGCGCCGAGGTGGACGATCTCGCCGACGCTGGGGTTCTCGACCACGTCGAGTCGCAGGTGGCCGAGGCGAAGCTCGGCAGGCTTCCCGCCTGGCATTTCAGCAGCTCGCTGGCCAGCACGCTCAGCCGGCGCTTCGCCGTGCGCCCCTTGGCGTCGCCCGCGACGCAGGCTTCCACTGTCGGCAGCGCGCCGAGATCGCCCTTCGCTGCCTGCTTGAGGCAGTTGAGGATCAATGTCCCCTGCGTCTTCGCCAACGTCGCGGTGCCCTTGTCCACCGCCGTCACGCAGCGCCGCTCGCCCGGGCTGAGTGGCAGCGCCGACGCCGCGGACGCGGTGGCAATGAAGACAACGGCGACGGCGAGGTGCGTAACCCGAGACATGCCCATAGGGGCGGGGTCTAGCCGACGCCGGTCCGGTTTCTCGAACGATATCTGGCGCCGACATGCATCGGTCGCCGGCCCGATCGCCTCAGCCGGCGAGCTCGAACAGGCCGTCGGCCAGTTCGACGATGCGCTCGCGGTGCGCCAGGCGCTGGCGCCAGAGCTGGGGAATTCCGTGTTCGCCATGAAAGGCGCCGGCGAGCTGTCCATAGATCGCCCCGGTGGTGTCGGCATCGTCGCCGAGGTTGACGGCCAGCAGGGCCCCCTCGCGGAACGACTGCGTGCGATGGAAGGCCCACAGGGCGGCCTCCAGCGAGCGGACGACGTGGCCGGTGCCGCGGATCTGCGGCGGCTCGCGCGTCAGGAACGATCCCTGCGCGATCGCCGCGATCGCCGGCGACAGCGGCGCGGCCAGCCAGCATCCGGCGGCGGGTTCGAAGCACCCGTCGAGCAGCGCCGCTTTCGACCGCCCCTGGATCGCCCCCACCAGCAGGGCGCCGAAGTAGCGGCACGCGTCGACGGAATCGCGCACGCCGTGCGTGGTGCGCGAGCTCTCGCCGCACCGCTGCACCGCCACGCGCGGATCGGCGGCGAAGGCCAGCGCCGCCGGCGCCAGACGCATCAGCGCGCCGTTGCCAGCCGAGTGCGGATCGGTCGCGCCGCTGAATGGCTCGCCGGTCTGCTCGAAGCGCCGCAGCGCTGCGGCGACGGTGTTGCCGATGTCGAAGCAGTGCCCGGTGCTACTCAGGTACCCCTCGCGCCACCAGCGCAGGTAGCGCTGTATCTGGTCGCGAGCGTCGAAGACGCGCCGCTCGACCAGGCTCTCCGCCAGGCACAGGGCCATCGACGTGTCGTCGGTCCACTCACCCGGGCGGAGGTCGTAGGGACCGCCGCCGATCATATCGTCGATCGGAGTGAACGAACCGGGCGGACGGAACTCGAGCGTCGTGCCGAGCGCGTCGCCGGCCGCCAACCCGAGCAGGGCGCCACGGTAGCGCTCGACGGCGTTCATCGACCGCCCCGTCGCGGTCTGGTCGCAGGCGCTGCGGCGCGCGATCGCGTCAGCCATTTAGTCCGGCCGCCTGCCAATGCTGCTCCGCGACGTCCATCATCCTCCGCGCTGAAGATCGAACTGTCCGACGTGGCGATGCGCCCCCTCCGCGCTCCCGCCGCGCGGCGAAAGCGCTCGACGTCGGTCGGCAGCCCACTGGCGAGCAGACGCACGTTGACCCAGTTCGCCATCGCACCCGCCTCATGGCACTGCCACCGGTGCCAGCTCGATGCGAAGTGGCGGAGAAGGGAAGGAGTCGAACCTTCCGTCCCGCTTGCGCGAGACCACGCGGTTTTGAAGACCGGGAGGGCCACCGGGCCCCATCCTTCTCCGGAGGGTGCAGCGCCGCTCAGGCCGGGCCGCCGTTCTCGCCGCGCAGCACACGCAGCGCGGCGGCGACGTCGGCGGCCTCTTTCAGGCCGCGGCGTGTGGCGTCGGACTGCAGCAGCAGCGAGACGCCGGCGAGCGTGTTGAGGTGGTCGCCGACCAACTCCGGGGCGGACAGGACGATGATCATGATCGAAATCGGCACGCCGGTCATGGCGTGGTAGAGCGGCGTCGGCGCCGCGGCGAGGGCGGAGATGACCCCATCGACCCCTTCGACCCGAGCGTGCGGCACGCTGACGCCGATCTCGACGATGGCGGTGCTGGCGATCGCCTCGCGGTCGCAGACCGCTTGCACGGCGCGCTCGCGCACAACGGCGTCGAGACAGCGGTTCGCGACCAACAGGTCGACGAGAGTACCGACGGCGTCCTCGAACGAGCCGCTCGACGGCCGCAGGGCGACCCCGCCGGCGGCAATCATCTCAACCGCGCGCATGCGTCCACCGCCGCCGCGCCGGCCGAGCCGACCGGTTGAGTCCGTCGCGTCGGCTGATCTCTGGCGTGCGCACACTTGTTGTTTTTCCCTACTCACCAGCCAGCCGCAAGGGCTTTGCGCAGCCGACCTGCTCCGCAGCGTGACTCTCCCCCTCCCCCGGGATCGGCGACCTCGGGCGTAACGCGGCCGCGGCGACGGGTCGGACACGTCACCTCACATGCCAGTGTCGGAAAATCGCCGCTCCGCCGCTGGCGCGCCTGAGACAGCCGGGCGCGGGCATGCCGGCGCCACCCGGCGCCGCCGCGGCCCTGATGGTATGCGAATTGCGACAACGCGTGCCGTGCAGATGGATTCAGACCACCGGGCGCCAGGTCTGTCGGGCCTGCCGCCGGGGACAAGCGCCCGATTGTCGCTCGACGCCGGCCGCGTCGAGCCGGGACTGCGACTGCCGCTCGAGATCCAATCCATCTCGCCGGCCGGCCTCGCCGTGCTCACCGCGGCCTGCATGCCCACCCGAGTCGACCGCCAGACCCTCGGCGATCCGCAGGAGGGCGCACCGCTGACCTTCGTGTTGGAGAAGGACGGACACGACATGACCCTGCAGGCGAGCCTGGTGTGGATGGAGATGTCGAACGAGCGAACCGCCGAGCAGCGTCTCGAACTCATCGTCGACACCGGCGACCAGCCCGGGTGGTGGGAGGTCCAGTCCGCCCTCGCTCCGGAGTGAGCGATGGGGCTGTTCTCCCGCGTCCGGCGCGCCCCCGCCGCGCAGTCCGCCGCCGCCCTCGAGGTCGATGCGGCAGAGCCGCTTGCGGTCCCTGCTGCCGAGCCGCCAGAGGTCGAGCCGACCGAGTCCGGTGAAGCGCCGGCCGCGGTCGCCATGCTGTCGGGCGCCCCCACACCGCGCACCAGCGGCGCCGGCCTGAGCACGCTGCGCGAAGGCCTGCAGCAGATCTACGCGATCCGCCCCTCGCGCGAGGCCTTCGCCGAGGAGGCGATCAAGCTGATCGCCCGCGCCACCAGCCTGCGCGCGGCGGCGCTGCTCAGCTACGAAGCGCGCGGCGGACGCATGCAGCTGGCGGCGCACGTCGGACTGGAGAGCGACGCGGTGCACGTGCTGAGCGGCGACGCGATGATGAGCGCCTGGGACATCCCCGTGCGCAGCATTCGCAACCGCCGCATCAACGTCATCGAAGCGGCGCACGAGAACCCCTTTGTCCCGCGCCCCCTCGCCGCCATCAGTCCGCGCCGACTCACCATCGCCGCCCTGCCCTTCTTCCACGCCAACGCCCCGGTCGGCGTCGTCGTCCTGTTCTCGCCCACCCCGCGCGGCTTCGCCGACGGCGTGCTGAAGACGCTCAGTCAGGCGCTGCGCGTCTGCGCCGTGGCCCTCAGCGAGCTGCCACCCTCGGCCGCGGCGACCGCCCGGGCGGTCGAGCAGGAGGCGACGCCGTCGCAACCGACCCTGCTGCGCGGCCTGGCGGCGCTGAAGAGCGAACTGGCGCGCCTCACCGCGGCCCTGGAGGAATCCGAGCGCCTGCGCGCCGGCGAGACCGCCGAGCGTGTCACCGCGCAGTCCTTCCTGAAGGTGGCGCAGGATCGCGCCGTCCTGCTCGACAAGGAACTGGCGCAACTGCGCGTCGCGCACGCGGCGCTGCCGGCGATAGAAGAGCAGGCGCACGACCTCAGCCGTCGTCTCGCCATGGCTGCCGAAGCCGCCGACGCGGCGCAGACGCAGGTGGATCAGCTGCAGGCGGCCGTCGCCGACCTGACGCCGCGCGCGGCGCGCGCCGGCGAATTGCAGACGGCGCTCGCGGCGGCCGATGCCGCCCGCACGGAGACCGAGGCGGTGATCGCCCGGCTGCGCCAGGAGGTCCTCGCCAGCCACGATCAGCGCAGCCGCGCCGAGACCGGCCTCGAGCAGACGTCGGCGGCGCTCGCCGCCCGCGAACAGGAGCACGCGGCGCTGAGCGTGGCACTCGACGCGGCACGCGCCGAGCTGGCCAGCCTGGCCCAGGTCCAGCAGGAGCTGACCGCGCTGCGCGACATGCACGCCTCGGTCGAGGCGGCGTTGGCGGCCCAGACGCACGAGCTGGAGACCACCCGGACGACGCTGACCAGCGACGGCCAGCAGCGCGCCGCCGCCGCCGAAGCCGCCCGGGTCCGCGTCGCCGAACTCGAAGCGGAGCGCACGGGGCTCGAGAGCGAGGGCGTCGCCCTGCGCGACGCCCTCACCGAGCGCGAGGCCGCCCTCGTCGAACGCGCCGCGGCGCTCGCCGCGCTGCAGGCCGAGTTCGACGAGTTCCTCGATCTCGCGACGCAGAGCGACGGGACGCAGGCCGCGC
The DNA here is from genome assembly GCA_031401035.1 of bacterium. GTDB lineage: Bacteria > Desulfobacterota > Binatia > HRBIN30 > CADEER01 > JANNRA01. The sequence goes on from JANNRA010000164.1 coordinate 11,260, forward strand.
AGGCCGTCCGCCTGGCGGAGATCGAGGGCGAGCTGGCCGAAACCCGCGCCGCTGGCGAGCGCCTGGCGGCGGAGCTGGCCGCCGGTGCCGAGGCGCAGGCCGCCCTGACGCACGACCGGGAGGCGCTACGGACGCGCGTCGCGGTGCTCGCCGCCGGCGGCGAGTCGCTCGAACAGGAGCGCCAGACCACCGTGGCGGCGGCGCAGCAGCGCACCGCCGCGCTGGAAGCCGAGGTGGCCCGCCTGGCAGCGATCCTCAACACCACCCGCGCCAGCGCCGCCGACGAGATCATGCGCGGGCGCCACGATGCCGAGGCGACGCTCGACGGGCTGCGCGTCGACCTGGCCGAGGCCGCGCGCGCCCGCGATGAGCTGCAACGGGCGCTGGCGGCGGCGCAGCAGGAGGGCGCGGCGCAGCAGCGGGCCCTGGCAGAGATGGCGGCCGAGCGGGCGCGGCTCGAGGCGGCCGCCGAGCGCCTGCGCGGCGAGCACGGCGAACTCAGCGCGCACGCCAGCGCCGCCGCCGCCGAACACGCCGCCCTCGCCGACAACCACGGCGCCGCAACGACGCGCCTCGGCGCGCTGGAAGCCGAGCTGCGCAGCGTGCGCGACGAGCAACTGGTCGCCGCGCAGGCCCAACTGGCCGTCGAGATCGAGGCCCGCCGCGCCGTCGAGACCGGCGCGCAAGCCGCCGCCACCGCCCATGCGGACGAGCTGGCGCAGGTGCGCGACCAGCTCGCGGCGCTCGGCGAGGAGGAGACGCGCCTGGCGCACCAGCTCGCCGAGCGCGACCTGTTGCTGCAGTCGGCCGAGGAGAACCTTGGCGTCCTGGACCTGCAGGCCGACGATGTCGAGGACGCCGACGCCATCTTCGTCATCGAGCGCGACGCGGCCCCTGCCGGCACGACGGCCGTCGATGCCGAGGCGTTCGCCGAAGCCGACGCGGCGGAGGCCGGCGAGTTGCTCCTGCTCGACGCGGAGGACGGCGCCGAAGACGCGGCGCGCCAGCTGCTCGAGTTCGGCCACCGCGTCAGCGCCCTGGCGCCGACGATCGCGGCGGCCGACCAGTGCAAGCAGCGGCGCATCGCCGGCGCCGCGGTGAACCTGGCGACGCCGCCGGCCTGGGGCGTCATCCGCCACATGCGCAACGGCAGCGGCATCCCGTACATGCCGCTGGTCGGCTATGCGCTGACCAGCGGCCAGCCCAAGGGCTTCTGGCTCGGGCCGGTCGACTTCGCCATCCTGCCGGTGGCGCAGCTCGACATCGCCGCGGCGCTCAGCCGCCTGGTGCCGAAGCTGCGACGCGTGCTGGCGATGAGCAACGACATCGACGTGATGAGCGACGTGCGCTTGCAACTCACCGCCGCGGGCGTCTCCACCGCCGTCGTGCTCGACGGACGCCAGGCACTGGATCTGGTCCCGACCATTCGGCCGGAGGCGGCGGTGCTGCACCTGTCGCCGAGCTGCGTCGACGTGTTCCGCGCCATCGCCGGATTACGTGCCGCCGACATTTCACGCGAGGTGCCGATCCTGTTCCTGCTCGACGCCGAGCCGCAGCCGCGCGAAGAAGCGTTCCTCTCGGCCGGCGTACGCATGCTCACCAGTCGCGGCGGCCTGGCGGCGGACGGCCTGGTGGAGACGCTGGCGGCCGCCTTCGACGGCTGCCGTATGTGAACGGCATTCTGCTGCGCCCTGGGGTCGCTCCGGGGAGGGCGGCGCCCTCCAGGGTATTGCGGCGCAGATCTCGCGCAGGTGACGCGGGAGGGGGCATCACCGCCGCAGTTGCAGCGCCGCGCGCGCAACCAGGCGGTCGTCGAAGTCGTGTTTGACGCCGGCGATGAGCTGGTAGGGCTCGTGCCCCTTTCCCGCGATGAGCACGATGTCGCCCGTCCCCGCCGCGGCGATCGCCAGCCCGATGGCGCGGGCGCGGTCGAGTTCGACGACGTGGCGCGAGGCGTCGTGGTCGATGGCGCGCACGCCGGCGACGATCTCGGCGACAATCGCCGCCGCATCCTCGCCGCGCGGGTTGTCCGAGGTGACGACGGTGAGATCGCTACCGGCGGCGCTGATGCGCCCCATCACCGGCCGCTTGCCGCGGTCGCGGTCGCCCCCGCAGCCGAACACCGTGATCAGCCGCCGCGGCCGCAGGTGGCGGGCGCTGGCGATCAGACGCTGCAGCGCGTCGGGCTTGTGCGCGTAATCGACGGCGACGACGAAGTCCTGCCCGGCGTCGACCAGCTCGAAGCGCCCCGGCACCGGCGGCGCCGCGGCCAGTCCGGCGGCGATGGCGTCAAGCGGCAGGGCGAGTGCCTCGCCGACCGCCAGCGCCGCCAGCGCATTGTAGACCGAGTAGGCGCCGAGGTGGCGCAGGCGCACCGCCAGGTCGCCGCGCGGCGTCGCGGCGGTAAAGGTGACGCCACGCAGGGTCATGACCACATCGCGCGCCCGCACCTGCGCCGCGCTCTCGACGCCGTAGGTGAGCCGCGCGCCGCGCGTGACGCCGAGAAAATAGTCGGCCTGCGGATCATCGGCGTTGATCACCGCCGTACCGTGCCGCCCCTCGCGCGCCAGCGCCTCGAACAGCCGTCCCTTGGCGCGGCGATAGTCGTCCATGTCGGCGTGGAAGTTGAGGTGGTCGCGGCTGAGATTGGTGAATACCGCGACGTCGAAGTCGATGGCGGCGACGCGCTGCAGCGCCAGCGCGTGCGACGACACCTCCATCACCGCCGCCGTGCAGCCGGCGTCGACCGCCTCGCGCAGCAGACCCTGCAGCAGCGGCGCCTCGGGCGTGGTCTGCTCGGCCTGGACGACCCGGTCGCCGAGTCTGTACTCGATCGTCCCCAGGCGAGCGACGCGGCGACCGGCGGCGGCGAGGATCGCGTCGACGAAGTAGGTCGTCGAGGTCTTGCCGCTGGTGCCGGTAACGCCGACCACCTCGAGCGCGCGCGAGGGGTGGTCGTGCAGTGCCGCGGCCATGGCGGCGACGCTCGCCCAGGCGTCGGTGACCCGGGCGACCGTGACCCCGGGCGGCGCCGCGACGTCGCGCTCGACGACCAGCGCGGCGGCCCCGGCGGCGAGCGCGGCGGGCACGAAGTCGTGCCGGTCGGCGCGCGTCTCGCCCCCCTCGCTGCGGTAGCCTGGGAGGCAGACGTACACATCGCCAGGCCGTACCTGACGCGAGTCGGTGACGACGCGCCCGACCAGCACGTCGAGCGAGCCGCGCGCCGCGACGACGCGATCCGGCGGCAGCAGCGCCTGCAGCGGGCGCATGGCGCGCCGCGATGTCAGTCCGCCGGCTTGCCGGCGGCGCGCAGCCGCGCCGCCACGGCCGGCACGGCCTTGAGCAGCATGTCGAGCTTGGCGCGCTCGGGCCCGATCGCCTCGGCCAGGCGCTGCTGGTACTGCTGCAGCAGCGTCGCCAGCTCGGCGTCCTTGCCCTCGGCCACCGCCTCGCGCTCGCCGAGACAGCCGTTGATCTGTTCGGCGAGGGCTTCCAGAGCTTTCTCGCCGGCCTCGCCAAGTTTGCCGCCGACCTGCTCGGCCCACAGACCCTGCACGGCGATCGAGGCCGGGACCTGGCGGCGCAGGCCGCCGGTGAGCTGGTAGAGCTGGTCGGCGAGCGCCTCGGTGGACGGCGCGCCGCGGCGCGTTACCAGGCCGCGCATGGCGACCAGTTTGTCACGCAGGCGTTGGACGCCGAGGTCGTCGGCGAGGCAGCGCACGAGCTGCGCAAATTCTTCGTGCATCAGCATTGCCATATCCCGCGGTCTTGCCTAGCCGGTTCGGGCCTGTCAATGCGGGCGGCGCGCGCCCCGCCCGCGCCAGCCGCACCGTGTCAGAATCGCCGCCTCCGTTCACCGCCGTCGCCGCCGTCACGGCGCTGGCACTGTTCGCCGCCTGCGCGGGGCCGGCGCCGGCCCCGCGCCCGCCGCCGGCGCCGCGGCTGCGCGTCGCGGCGAGCTTCGACTATGCGCCGTTCAGCCGCACGACGGAGAGCGGCGCCTACGAAGGCCTGGACGTCGTGGTCATGACGCGACTGGCGGGCGATCTCGGTCTGGAACTGGCCTGGACCCGCCTGGCGTGGCCGGAACTGACAGCGGCGACCGCCGCGGCGCGCTTCGACGTCGCCGTCGGCGGCGTTACCATGCGCGCCGAGCGCGCTCTGGTCGGCCGCTATACGCGCCCGTACGCGGTGACGGCGGCGATCCCGGTCGTGCCGCGCGCGCAGGCTACCCGCTATCCGTCGTTGCGCGCGCTCGACCGGCCCGCGGTGCGGCTCGGCGTCAATGCCGGCGGCCACCTGCAACGCGTCGCGCAGCGGCGCTTCCCGCGCGCGGCGCTGCGACCCATCGCCGACAACCGCATCTTCGCCGCCCTCGAGGCGGAGCAGGTCGACGCGGTGGTCACCGATACCGCCGAGCTGTACGCGTACGCCCAGCACTCGCCGCGGCCGCTCGTCGCCCTGACGCCGCTGACACACGACCACAAGGCCTACCTGCTGCCGGCTGAGCGCGGCCGGCTGGCGGCCCGCATCGACACCTGGCTGCGCGAGCGCGAATCGGACGGCTGGCTGCCGGCGCAGCGGGCGCGCTTCCTGGGAGCGGCGGCGGCGCTGGACGCCGCGACGGCGGCACGCGAAGCGGTGGCGGCGCTGGTGCGTCTGCGCCTCGATCTCATGGCGGACGTGGCTGGGGCGAAACGCGCCGCCGGCCTGCCGATCGAGGACCGCGCCCAGGAGGCACGCGTCCGCGAGCGCGTCGGCGCGGCGGTGCCGTCGGCGCCGATGCGTGCCGCCGCCGTATACGCGGAGTTGATCGAGATGGCGAAAGCGCTGCAGCGCGCGGCGCCGGCAAGCGGCGCTCCCGGCCCGTCGCTGGATGTACTGCGCGCCGCGCTGGGACGCATCGATGACGTGCTGTGCGCCGAGTTGGAACGGCTGCCCGCCGCGCCGGCGGCGGCTTGGCGAGAGACGCTGGAGACGACCTTGGCCGGGGTTGCGGTCGCGCCCGCCGCCCTCGACCGACTGGCAACCGCGTTGGCACGTCCCGCCTAGCCCCGGCGCCGCGGCGCGGGCGGCCCGACCGATGGCAAAGGGCCGCGCCGGATTGATGACCGGCCGGCGTTCCCGCTATGGGCTGCACCCATGTCTGCCAACGCCGACCGCTTGCGCCAGCTGTTCGCCGATCTCGAACGCCTCGACTTCGATGCCGTGGTGGCGCACTGCGCCGCGGACTGCGCGTACGACGACATGCCCTATGCGGAGGCAACGGCGGTCGGTCGCGAGGCCATTCGCGCCAAGCTCGTCCTCGGCCTGGCCACCCTCGAGCGCTTGCCGACGACGATCCACGAACTACTCGAGCAGGGTGACACGATCATGGTCGAGCGCACCGAGGTCTGGCACCATCCGAGTGGCGAGCGCGCCACCCTGCACGTGGCGGCGGTGTTCAAGTTTCGCGACGGCCTGCTCACTCTGTGGCGCGACTACTGGGATGCGCCGACGCTGTTCCGGCAGCAGCCCGCCACCTGGCTGCCCGACATCCCGCGCTGAGCCTGTTCCATTCGCCGCGGTCGCGCTCCGTTCGCGTCCTGTGGCTGCTCGGGGAGTTCGGCGTCGCCCAATGAGATGCAGACGCTGCCCTGTACCCCGGTGGGGATGACGTCACGGCCGCCGGCACTAGGATGGGCTACAGCCTGCTGCTGACGAAGCGGTTCGGCTTCCTCGGCGAGCAGTACGCGAACTGCGGCGCCTACCTGGCCAGCCTCGGATCGCGCCCGCCACTGCAGGCGGCGTTGTCGGCGCAGCGGCCGTCGGGTGGCGCGCCAATCGGCGTTTGCCAGAGCCCGGCCGCTGCCCTAACTTGCGGTCATGCGTGTCGCGGCGCCGCTCCTGGTTCTGGTGCTGCTGGCAACTCCCGCCGCGGCGTTGACCTGCCCGGCAGCGCCGCGCGACGACTGCCGCGTCGCCACGGCATCGCGCCTCGAATTGCGTCGCGACGCCGTGGATCCGAGCCGCAACCAGCTCAAGTGGCGCTGGACGCGCGGCCAGGCGACCCTGCGGCCGGGCTTCGGCGACCCGGTCGCCGGCAGCGAGACGGCGCTGTGCCTGTACGATGCGGGCGGCCTGGTGGCGCAGATCGACGCGGCCGGCGGCGGGACCTGCGCGGGCGCGCCCTGCTGGAAAGCCAGTGGCAGCGGCTTCCGCTTTGCCGATGCCGCGGCGGCGAGCGGAGTCGAGAAGCTGCTCCTGCGCGCCAACGCCGGCGACCGCGCCAAGGCGCTCCTGCAGGGGCGCGGCGCGGCGCTGTCGGTGCCGCCCCTGCCGCTGCAGGCGCCGGTCGTCGCCCAACTCGCCAATGACGCGACTGGGGTCTGCCTGACGACGCGTTTCGCAGCCGCGGAGCTGGCGGCGAACGACGGCGAGCGGCTGAGCGGCGCGGCCGGCGCGATCCTGCCGGCGCCGACGACGCCGCGCCCGAGTGCGGCCTGCGGCGCCGCCGTGACCGGCTACACCAGCGGCGCCAACGCGCGCTCGCTGGTGCACGGTGGCCGCAGCCGCACCTTCGGCGTCCACGTACCCGCCGGCTACGACTTCGCCGGCGCCGCCCCGGCGCCCGTGGTGATGGTCCTGCACGGCGGCTTCGGCAGCGGCGCGCAAGCGTTCGCGACGGCGCGCCTGGCAGAGCTGGCCGACGCGCACGGCGTCGTCGTCGTGTACCCGGACGGCGTCGCGAGCCCCGCCGGCGTGCGCACCTGGAACGCCGGCGGCTGCTGCGGCTACGCGCAGACCGCCGGTATCGACGACGTCGGCTTTCTCGATGCGCTGCTCGATCAGCTCGAGGCCGACGTGTGCATCGACCGTCGCCGCATCCACGCCACTGGCATGTCGAACGGCGCCCAACTGAGCCATCGCCTCGCCTGCGACCGCTCCTGGCGCATCGCCGCGGTGGCACCGGTGGCGGGAACGGACAACACGCTCGCCTGCGCGCCGACCCGGCCGATGCCGGTGCTGCACGTCCACGGCACCGCCGACCAGAACGCGCCGTTCGCCGGCGGCATGGACTGCGGACTGGCGGGCATCGACAGTACGTCGGTGCCCGACACCATCGCCGCCTGGCAGGACCGCAACGGCTGTCCGGGCAGCGCCAAGCCGCGCCTGGTGGAGGGCGACGGCGTCTGCGAAACACACGGCCGCTGCCGCAACGAGGCCGAGGTCGTCCTGTGCACCATCGCCGCGGGCGGTCACACCTGGCCGGGCGGCCTCCCGCCGGCCATTCCGGGCATCGGCGACTGCCTGTTCGGCGCCCAGAGCCAGAGCTTCGTCGCCAGCGCCCGAGCCCTCGACTTCTTCGCCCTGCACCCGTTGCCGTGACGAACCGATGCCCGGGCCTCAGCGCGCGGGCATCGCGGCGAGGGGAAACCCGTCGCGGATAACGCCCTCGGCATCCTCAAACAGCACAGCAACACTGGCACGCGCGGCGACGGGGACGCCGGCGCCGCCGAGCACCACGAGGGCTTTCGTCCAGGCCTCCGCCGTCGTCGCTTCGGCGGCGCGCACGGTCGCCAGGCGCGGCGTGAACACCGGCGCGCCCGAACGCGGGTCGATGATCGGCCCGGCCGGATTCGGGCCGGACGACGCCCGCGAGGTCGACAGGGCCGCGTCGCGCAGGGTCATCTCGCCGAGCACGCGGCCGGCGGCGAGACCGCCAACGGCGACGCGCCAACCGCCGGCGGCGGCTTCCGGCTCACCGAACGCGAGTTGGCTCGACCCCCCGAAATCGAGAAAGGCCGCCTGCGCGCCGCCCTGGCGCAGCATCGCGGCCATGGCGTCGAGGGCTATCCCTTTGCCGACGCCGCCGGCGTCGAGCGCCGCGCCGGCGACCAGCGTCGCCGTGACGCCGTCGAGCGTCAACGCGGTCGCGATGCGCGTCGCGGCGCTGGCGGACGGCGGCGGCAGCGGCGCGGCGGGCCCGCGCCAGCGCTGCACCAGCGGGCCGACGGCGGGGTCGAAGCCCCCGTCGGTCGCCGCGGCCAGTGCCACCATCTGGCGCAGCGCCGCGGCGAGATCGTGACTGATCGCCACCGGCCCGGTGCCGGCGCGGGCATTGAGCCGGGCCAGCTCCCCCTCCGGCCGCCAGGTCGTCAGTACGTCGTCCCAGTGCCGCGCCACGGCGAACGCCGCATCGGTGAGCGCATGGGCCGCGGCGGCGTCGGCGGCAACCACCGTCACCGCGAGCACGGTGCCCATCACCGGATGGCCATTGCGCACGGTGGCCGCCGACGCCGTCGCGGCGAGCCCCAGCATCAACACGGCCACGACGGCACCGCCGCCCATCACCGGGCTCACGTCAGCGGACGGGCCGGCGCGCTGTTGCCCTGCGTGTAGGCGCTCGGCGCATTGGAAAACAGCGCATGTGCGACGACGACGACCAGCCACAGGATGGCGCCCTCGAGCAGCAGGAAGCAGGCGACCTTCAGGTAGGCGAAGGCCGGGTGCACGAAGCGTACGCCCCAGCCGCTCAGCTCACCGAGAATGCCGGAGGAAAAGGCGACGGCGATGCCCAGGCCCTTGGTGCGCATCGAGATCGGCACGAACAGCACCAGATGGGTCAGCGTCATGAGCAGCATGCCCATGGCGAAGGCGTGAAAGTGCAGCGTCTCGAGCAACCCCTGCAACGAGCGCGGCTGCAGGAACTTCTCCTCGTTGCCGCGGTAGTACTCGACCACCGAACTCGGCGTCAGGCCCATCTTGGCGAAGTAGAGGCCGGCGTTGGTCACCCACAGGATGAACGTGTAGGCGAGGAAGCACGACACGACCACCTTCAGCATGCGGTTGCGCGTCCATTCCCCGGTGACGACGAAACGCAAGCCTCAGCCTCCCAAGACCACAACGTCGAAAATCGCCAGGGCGCGTCGCACGCCGCCGACGACGGCCTCCGACGTCAGCGTCGAGCCGGTGATGGCGACGACGCCGCGGCCGACGCGCAACTCGTCCGAAAGCGTCGCGTCGTGAAACTGCGCCAACCAGCGGTGCGGTGGCGAGTACTCGAGCGGCTCGTAGAAGGCGAGGAGATGCGTCGCCGCGACGGCGCCCTGCGGCGAGAGGACCACCAAGAATGTCTCGGGCAGCGTCCGCACGGTGCGGGTGTCGATCACCGCGTAGCCGATGACGGCCGCGCCGCGATGGCCGACATAGAGCGTCAGCAGATCGGACTCGAGCGTCGACTTGGCGCGCGCCTCGATGGTCGCGCGCTGCGCGACGGTGAGGAAGACGTCGCGCGTCTCGACGCGGTCGGCGTCGGGAAAGGCCAGCCGCAACGCCTCGTCCCGCGCGTAGAAGACCTTGGCCTGCGTCGGCACGGCGCCGATCGCGAGCCACGTCAGGCAGAGCAGCGAGCAGAGCGCGCGCGCGGCGCGGCAGGGGACAGACAGGCGGCGCATGGGTCGATTCTGAAAATCAATTTCAGTTATGTCCCGCAGCGACGCGAAGTCAAGACCGACAGGGAGCCGCCGGTCAGCCGGCGACGTGATGGCGACTGCGACGGCAATCGCGGCAGAGGCCGTACAGTTCCATCTTATGCCCGGTGAACTGAAACCCGAGGCGCTTGGCGATGTCCTCTTGCAGCTGCTCGATGCGCGGCTCCTCGAACTCGACGATCTTGCCGCACCCCTCGCAGATCAGATGGTCATGGTGCTGTTTCTCGGCGCTCTCGTAGCGCGCCTCTCCATCGCGAAAGTGGCGTTCCGCAGCGACGCCGCACTCGGTCAGCAGCTTCATCGTCCGGTAGACGGTCGCATAGCCGATGCGTGGGTTACGCCGCCGCACCTCGGTGTAGAGTTCCTCGACCGAGATATGGCGCTGGCTCTCGATGAACGCCTTGACGATGGTGTCGCGTTGGGCAGTCGACTTCAGCCGCTGCGCCCGCAGATGATCCTTGAAGCGGGCGAACCGCTCATCCGCCGTGCGCTTCGGGTCCGCCATCGCGCGGCTCCTTGACGGCGCGCTCGACGAGGGCCCGGGCAGCCGGCGAGAGGTAGATGTCGTCGAGTGAACGGCCGGCGAGTTCGTCGACCAGCACGTCGATCTGCGCCGCCGGCGGCAGCGCCCGATCGAGGAAGAGGATCTGATCGGCGCCCAGTCGGCAGCAGCCGCTGTGCACGCGATACCCGACCTCACGCAGCAGGCGCTCTTCACGCACACGCAGACCCATCTTCTCCACCGCCGCCTTCAACTCGTCGAGCATCGCCGTGTGCGCCGCCGACGCCGTTGCCACCTTCGCCGCCATACGGGCCGGAACCTAGAAGAGGGGCGGTGAGATGTAAAGGCGCGCTGGTCGGGTGGGGTGGCCCGTGCTACGGGCCCGACATGATCAAAACGATCCTCGTCGGCATCGACGGCTCCGAGCACGCACACACCGCGGCGCGCTACGCCTTGTGGATGGCGGAGCGATTGCGGGGCCGTGTCATCGGTCTGCACGTCGTCGACATCGTCTCCATCGAGGGCTCGTTCTTCCACGACATCTCCGGCTCGCTCGGCTTCGAGCCCTACCTCGACTTCTCGTCAAAGATGCGCGGCGTGCTCGAGGAGCGCGGCCGCGCCCTGCTCGACGGCTTCGCGACGCAGGCAGCAGCGCGCGGCGTCCCCACCGACACGGTGTTGGGAATGGGCATCGTCGCCAACGAGATCAGCGAACGGGCGCGTACGGCCGACCTGGTCGTCATCGGCCACCGCGGCGTCAACGAACGATTCTCCAGCGGCCTGCTCGGCAGCACCTCCGAAAGCGTGACGCGCAAGTGCCCGAAGCCGGTTTTCATCGCGCCGATGGCCTTCAGCGAGTGCGCCGTGCCGCTGCTCGCCTACGACGGCAGCGCCCGCGCCGCGGCGGTGATGCAGCAGGCGGCGGAGTTCTGCAGCACGCTCGGATTGCCGCTCGCCGTGTTGACGGTGAATCGCGACGAGGCGCAAGGCCGCCGCGTCCTCAGCGAGGCCGAGACCTACCTGGCGCCGTACGGCCTGCGCGTCACCACTGACCTGCAACAAACCGGCAATGCGCCGGAGCGAATCGCCAACTTCATCCGCGAGCGCGGCCACGACCTGCTCTTCATCGGCGCCTACGGGCACGGCCGAATCATCGAGATGGTTCTCGGCAGCACCACCGAGTACGTGCTGCGCAACGCCGACTGCCCGGTGTTTCTGCACCGGTGAGCCGGACCCCGGCGGCGCCGCGGCGCCGCCGGCGATTGTTCAGGCCGCCTCTTCGATCTCAGCCGGCGCTTCGGGGGCCGCAGGCACGACCACCGGATCGTTGTTGCCGATCAACTGGGCGCGCAGACGGTCCGAATCGACGTTGAGCATCTCGGCGATGTTCTCGAACGAGTACGCCCACTGGCGATCGGTCGAGTACACCCAGCGGTAGGCCTCCATGTAGAGGCGCTGCTGGCGGCGGCGCAACGCGAAACGGTACTTCTGGAGGTCGATGACCGCCTGCCAGACCACCGACAAGACGAGCGAGCGTTCCGGCGAGACGTATCTCGTCCGGTGCCAGATGTCGTGGAACTGGGTCGGCAGCGCCGGCTCGGAGGCGATCAACTCCTCCGGAATTATCACCGGGGACATTTTGGGGACCATGGATCCATCCGCTTTCTCGGCTCTTGGCCGATGCGCGCTCGATAAGTCGCGCTCCGCTAGAGATTAGAAACGTTGCGCAGAACCAACGTTCAGTTCTCCACGGCTTATCATGGACGGCACGCGTCCACAATAAAAAAATGCGGTAGGTACCTTGTTCCCGAACTCACTCCATGCCGAGTCTGGCGCGTCCCTCGGGCGAGATCATGTGCGGGTTCCAGGGGGGATCCCAGACGACCTGCACGTCCGCCTCGTCCACTCCGGGCAGGCTTTCGATACGCTGGCGGGCGTCGGTCGAGATCGGCCCCCCCATGCCGCAACCCTGTGCGGTCAGGGTCATCTTCACCTCGACGCGGTTGCGGCCGTCGCCGAGGGGTAGAATGCGCAGGTCATACACCAGGCCGAGGTCGACGATGTTGACGGGGATCTCTGGGTCGTAGACGTTGCGCAGTTGGGTCCAGACGGCGTCCTCGGACACCGGCCCATCGGCGGCGGGGACCGCCACGGCGGGCGCTTCCACCTGTCGTCCGAGCGCGTCGGCGTCCCGCCCGGCGACCCGGAACAGCCCGCCCATGCTGGGGATCTGCAGGGTGTAGCTGCCGCCGAGGGACTGGGTGATCACTGCGGTGGTGCCGGCGGGAATGGTGACCGCCACGCCCTGGGGGATCTGCACGCCCTCGCAATCGCGCCGGGTCTCGATCTGTTCATACGCCATGGTCGCCTCCGTGAATCGTGGACCCCCAAGATCGACGATTGGCGGCGGGGCGTCAACGAGGGGGCTGCGGTCGCGGTCAGCCCGGCGGCAGACGCGCCGCCGCCAGGGCCGCCAACGCGGCGCGCTGCGGCTTCGAGGTGCCGCCGAGCGGGACCTCGTCGCGGCCGATGCTCAGATACCGCCCTGGCCGCTTGTAGTGCGACAGGGCGGCGGCGGCGAGGGCGCGCAGCTCCGTCTCGGGAAGCGGCGCGGCGTTGCGGCTGACGATCAGCGCCACAACCTCCTGTTCGAGACCATCCGCCGGCAGGCCGACGACATGCGCCGCTTCGACGGCCGGGTGGCCGGCGAGGACGCTCTCGACCTCGACCGGTGACACGTTGATTCCCTTGACGCGCAGCAGGTCCTTGCTGCGGCCGTCGAAGTGAAAGACACCGTCGTCGGCGAGACGGCCGCGGTCGCCGGTGCGGAAGAATCCGTCGTCGTCCAGGCCGCTGCCGGGCGGCTGGCGGTAATAGCCGCTGAACAAGCCGGGACCGCGCACGCGCACCTCGCCGTCGACGATGCGCAGTTCGACGCCCGGCATCGGGGAGCCGATGCGGACCGCGCGCGCCGCGGCCTCGTCGCGCCAATCGAGCGCCGTCACGTAACCGGCGGTCTCGGTCATTCCGTAGCCGGTGATGAAGCGCGTCCGCTGCGCATCGAGGTACGGTTGGAACCACTCCACCCGCCCGCCGCCGCGGTGCACCGGCGTGAGCAGCAGCGGGTCGAAGTCGGCATGGGCGAGCAGCTGCGCGACCTGAGGCGGGCGCAGGTGCAGGCCGGTGGGGCGGTGTGTCCGCAGGGCGGCGAGCGCCGCCGCGGCCGAGAAGGTCTCGAGGAGGAGCAGCGCACTCCCGGACGCCAGCGTCGGCAGGGCCCGGATGACCAGACCGGCGACCCAGAAGAGCGGCAGGGTGGAGAGCAGCACGTCCTCCGGCGCGAGGCCGCCGCGGATCGCGGTCGGGGCGATGGTGGCGAGGATGGCCGCGTGCGAGAGCATTACGCCCTTGGGCGTGCCGGTGGTGCCCGATGTGTAGAGGATGCACGCGGTGGCGCGCGGCGCTGCGGCGCTGACAGCGGGGGCTGCGGGTGCTGGGGCGGCGAGCGGCAGGACGTGCGCCGGGGCGGTGCCGCTGGGCAGTGCGCCGACCAGGGCGGTGAGATCGCGACCGGCCATGCGCGGTTGCAGGATCAGGGCGCGCGCGTCGGCGTGGGCGAGGATCTCGCCGAGTTCGCGCGCGGTCACAAAGGTCGAGATCGGCACCAGCGTCGCGCCGGCGCGCCAGACGCCGAAGGCGGCCGCCAGCCAGTCCGGCTGGTTGGCTCCGAGCAGCGCGACGTGGCTACCCGGCCCGATACCGCGGCCGGCCAGGTGGGCCGCCCAGGCATCGGCATCGGCGTCGAGCGCGGCAAATGTGCGCGTCGCCGCCCCGCCGAGCACGGCCGGACGGTCGCCCCAGCGCGCCGCCCAGGCGCGCAGGGCGGTATCGAGCGTTGCCGGCGCCGCCATCGCCTCAGACCGCGCCGGCCGCGCTCGGGCGCGCCGGCACCTCGCACACTTCACCATCGGTGCGGCTCGGCGCCAGCGCGAACGGCACCGACACCGACCAGGTGAGCCCGAAGCCGCAGAAGTAGAGGGCGTGGTGACCGCCAGGGCCGCCGGCGACGGCGACGAGAAACTGCTCCGGCGTGGCGCAGAGCGGCACGACCCCGTCCTCGACGTAGCCGCGCTGTTCGAGCTTCGCCCAGTAGCCGCGCGGCCAGCGCGTCAGCGGCGTGCGTGTGTGTTCGTGGAGCAGGCGTTGCACGTCGGCCATGGCCAGCCCGTCGCGGGCGATCTTCTCGGCGAAGTCGGGGCAGAGCAGGAGCATCACCTCGCCGTCGGCCTGCGGCACCAGCACCTTGTTGTTGCCGATCCAGTCCATCGAGTGGGCGAGCAGGATCAGCAACTCCTCGCCGCTGTCAGCCCAGATATCGGCGATGTCCTGGGTGCCGGTCGCGCAGTGGGCGGTGACGACGTTGTCCTCCGCCTGGAAGCCGCGGCGGACGTGGAACGGCTCCCACGGACTGCGCTCCTCCCACTCGCCGAAACAGAGCGAGAGACGCCCGGGCTGCCCGAAGGTCGACTTGCTCACCGCGCCGGGGAGGGAGCCGCCGACGTTGCGCATCACCAGACGCAGCGCGCGCCCGATGGTCGCGTTGGCGCGGCCGTTGTGACCGAGGCAGCTGTAGCCGCCCTCGATGCCGAGGGCGGCCCGCGCCGGGCCGTTCACCATCAGGGCCGGTGCGGCGCAGCAGGTGGTGGTATTGAGCGCGTACAGATTGAAGCGCGGCTCACACACCGCGCGCACCGCCGCCACGACGACCGGGAAGCAGGCGGGCGGGCAGCCGGCCATGACAGCGTTGACGGCGATCTTCTCGGCCGTCGCCTCGCCGCGGCCCGGCTCGACGACGCCGATCACCGCCTCGGGCGGCTCGTCGATTGTCTCGAGCATGTCCTGCACGCGCGCCGGCGTGGGTGGAATCAGCGGCAGTCCGTCGCCCCAGCCGCGCGCCTCGGCGAGGTCGGTGAACGCCGCGGCATCCGCCGGCGCCGCCAGGGATTCGGAGGTCAGCGTGCCGCGCATCGGCGGGTCATGGCGAGACGAGCAGAGCCATCGCGTCGCGGAAGCGCTGCGCGGCGATGTGATCGATCTCGGCCTCGCCGCGCCCTTCCATCGGGTGCGGCAGGACGAGCATCGGGATGGGGTCGACGCCGCGCGCGCGCGCGGCCGTCTGCGCCAGGTTGACGAACACCTCGGTCACCACCACCGCGGCCGGCTTGCCGGCGCGCAGGACCTCGATCGTGTCGTGGACACTCCACGACGTACACGACCCTCACGTACCGAGGCCGACGATCGCCATGTCGACGTCGCGCACGAAGCCGGCGATCTTGCGGCGTTCCTCGTCCGTCGTACCGATACGGATGTCGGGGTCGAAGAGCACCACGTCGCGCACACCGAACTGCTCGCGCGCCAGGACGGCGAAGCGCTGCGCGACGCGACCGAACGAGGGCCAGGCGCGGTCGACACGCAAGCCGAGCACGCGCCCGGTGGCGCTGCAGAGGCGTTCCGGCAGGGGCAGACGGTCGGCGTGGCCGCGGGCGGTGGGATCGAGGATCTCGATCATGGTCGTCTCCCTGACTCGAACGTCACGGTGGCGCGCGGCGCGCCTCAGCGCAGACGCGGCTTGGCGAGCGTGCCGCTCAGCATCCGCGGCGCGTCGGGCTTTGCCCCCTTGGCGGGCGGCGGCATGATGGCGGCGAGCACGGCCTTCATTTCGTCCGGGCACTCGGGCCCCGGCGCCAGCGACAGCTTCAGATTGAGCACGCTGTCGGCGAGCGGCGCGCGCACCGCAATCTGGCCGTTGGCGCTGATCTGCAGCTCTTTGCCGTCGGCCTCGAACTCCTGGATCTCCAGCCGGTTGCCCTGTTGGCTGAACTTGGCGGTGATCGAATCAAAGTGCAGCGGCGCGATGACGAAGCCGTTCCACTTCGCATCGGTGACGCTGACCTTGGCCAACGTCAACTCGCCGGCCGCGCGCAGATCCGCGAGGTCGCCCACGTGCCCTTCGAGCGTGGCGGCGCCGGAGAGGATGCCGGCGATCTGTCCGCCGCTGACGAACTCGGCGAGGAGCGGGTAGCGCTGCAGCTGCACGCCATCGAGCGTGATCGTGCCGCGTTGCAGGTCGCCACTGGCGAAGCTGCCGTCGAGGGTGCCGCCGTACAGCTGGCCGCCCACCTGCAGCGAGCGCACCTCGCCGCGCAACAAGCCGCTCAGGCCCGGTCGCACGAACAAGCTGGTCGCCTCCAGGAAGGGCGGCCGGCCCGGGTCGTCGGACACCAGGCGTGGGCGCTGCAGTTCGATGCCCCGCAACCAGGCGAAACGCGCGTCGTCGAAATCAAAGCGCATCCCCGGCAGCGCGGCGCTGTGCATCACCTGTTGCACCAGCACCTTGGCGGGCAGGTTCCCGAGCAGGAAGATGAAGAAGAGGATGCCCGTATACAGGCCGTAGAGCAGCACGGCGCGGCGGTTGACGCCGTCGAACCAGTCGAACGACGGCCGCCAGGCGGGCAGCCGCAGGGCCGGCATACGCATCACGCGCCCTCCGGCGCGACCGCGGGCGGCGGCGCCAGCGCCTTGAGCATCGACACCGTGGCGGTGACGTCGAAGCTCTGCGGGTCGCGCACGCGTTTCTTCACCGACATACGGGTGAAACGCAGCGGCTGCGGTGACTTTTCGATGCGGTACATCAGATCGGTGAGCTGCTGCAACGAGATGCCGGTGAGCTTGATCTCGACCGATTCCTCTCGGTACGCGTCGCCGATGTCCTTGTTGGTCGGATTCATCGAGGCGATCTTCTCGCGCCCGACCACTTGCCCGACGGTCGCCTCGATATGCGGAAAGAGGGAGAACTTGGGATCGGCGCGCTCGATGATCTTCTGGCGCAGTTCGAACTGGTTGAGCAGGGCGAGGTAGTCCTCGCGCATGCTTTGCATCTCGGTGAGCTCTTGCCGTTTGACCTGAATGCGGCGCGCGAGCTCGGCGCGGCCTTGATTGAGCGGCTCCCAGACCAGGGTGTAGAGGGCGATGATCAGCGCTGCCGCGCCGGCGAGACCGACCAGCAGACGCTCGCGGCTCGACAACCGCTGGTAGGTCGCCAGGATCGGGCTCAGGTCGAGCTTCACGGCTTCTCTCCGCGCGGGCGGACGTTCTTGTCCAGCTTGAGCGTCATGCGGAAATCGATGCCGCCTTTCGGACTGGTCTTGGCGTCCTTCACCTCGACATCGCTGAAGAGACCGGTCGCGCGCAGGCCGTCCTTCACGGCATCGACCGCGTCGTAGGTCTCGGTGTTGCACCGCACCCGCACGGCGTCCGGATCCATCGTCCACTCCTCGCAGTCGATGCGGATCTTGTTCGGCACGGCACTGGCCGCGGCGCGCAAGATGTCGATGCTGGTGGAGGTGGACACCGGCACGACGTCGCTGACCACGACGACGCGCTGCCGCAGAGCCTCGGCCTCCGCCTGCAGGATCGCCTTGGGGTTCGGCACGCGGCCGAGGTCGGGCAACGTCGCGGCAAAGACCGTCTGAATCTGCGCGTCGAGCGCGGCCGCCTGCTGCTGGAGCGCGCGATGCTTGACGAACATGTCGAGCACCGTCAGCACCAGCACCACGACCCCGAGCAGGGCGACGGTGCGCAAGCCGCGACGCAGGGCTTCCTGGCCGCGGTGGAAGGTGAACTCCCCCTTGCGGAAGTTGACGCCGAGCGCCGCCGTGGGGACGACTTCGCGCAGCGCCAGGCCGAGGCTGGCACTGAACGCCGACGCCTGCGCACCGCCGCCGGGCGGCAGGGTGCGTAGCGGCAGGCGGTCGAGTCGCCGCACCTGCGCACCGAGCGCCGCCGCCAACGGCGCGCTCAGTCCGTTGAGCTCGGCCGCATCCCCGGCGGCGTAGCAGACGAGGTCATCGTCGAGGGGCGCGCCGTTGAGGGCCAGCAGGGTCCAGCGCACGCCGGCGACGACGGCGTCGTCGCCCGCCGCTGCCGCGGCGCCGTTGCCGTTCGCCTCGGCCGCCGGCTGGCGGCCGAGGCTGCGCAGCCCGACCAGCTTGCCGGCGCGATAGAGGGCGACGGTGACCGCACGCGGCCCGAAGTCCAGGAACGTGAAGCTCGGCGGCAACTCTGGCACCAGGCTGAGCACGTTGAGTGCGGCGATCGGGCCGGCGTCGACGATCTTTGGGTCGACGCCGCCACGGCGCAGCAGCTCGAGGTGCCGCTCGAGATCCTGCTTTTGCACCAGCGCCGCCAACACGGTGGTGCCGGCGCGGTCGCGGGCGAGGACCTGGAAGTCGACCACCACCTCGTCGAGACCGAACGGAACGCTGTTCTCGAGCTCGAAGGGCACGGTCTGCGCGAGCTTCTTCTGATCGCGGAAGGGCAGGAAGAAGGTGCGCCAGGTGACGCGGTCGCCGGGGAGCACGGAGAGGATGGTGTCGCCAGCCTGGCCGTGCGCTTCGAGAAAGCGCTTGAGCTGCGCATCGAGATCGCCGCTGAGCGCCTCGTGGAAAAATCCCTCGACCTTGTAGTCGCGGAAGCTGGTCTGCACGACCGCCGCGCGCAGATCCGCGTCACCGATCTCGAGTGAAAGAATGCGTTGTGGCATACCGGGGGTCAGTACTCGTCGGCGTCGTCGGCCGCGTCGGTCTCGTCATCCAAGGAGCCCGACTCGTCCTCGTCGCCGGGCTGGGTGCGGAAGAGGCGGGCGCCGCCCTCCTTTTGCCAGTCGAGCGGCCGCAAAGTCCAGTTGGGTAAGGGCTTTCCGCTCGGCGTGCCGCCGGTGCGGACGGCCCCGCCGGCAAGGGCGCCGGGACGGGCCGGGCCGGTCTGGCGCGCCACCAGGGCGCTGATGGTCTGGCCAATACCACCCGACTCCGGCTGCTCGGGATCGACGTTTGAGAGCGCGCTCGCTTCCAGCCGGTAGAGCCGGCTGCGCACATCGAACAGCGTCCCCTTGATGCTGGCGTTGTCGAGGCCTTGCAGGACCGCCGTCAGCTCGCCACTGGACCGGAACGGTTGATCGACATCCTGTTGCCGCTCGAGGATCTGTTCCACCTGCGCGTTGGGCGGGCAGCCCTGCTGCTCGGCGTTGAGCACCGCCGCGAGGACCTCGGCCGGTGCGGTGTTCACGTTGATCCGCCCCAGGACCGCGCGCGGCTGCGCGGTCACCACGCCGCGCAGCGTCTGCAACTGCTCGGTGGGGATGCCGAAGCTGGCACCGAAGTCCTCCAGTGAGGTGAAGTCCGGAATCTGTCCGGGGGTCCCATCGGCGTTCGCCGGCGGCTCCTGCTGCCAGTAGTCGGCCAGCTTGTCGACCACGTCGACCTCGATGCCGCGGCGCTCGAACATGCACCGCAGGGCATCGCGCAGCACGGCGCTGGCGGTGACCGTCTGCGACTGGACGCGACGGATCGGCTCGCGCGTCTGATTCAGATTGAGCTTGCCGCTCTCGTCGCGCACGAAGCAGCGGATGCGCATCGATGGGTCGACCGGCAGCTCGCGGCAGAACTCGATCAACTGCAACCACCAATCCTCGGTATAGGCGTCGTACGCCGGCTCCTCGTCGAGCATCAGGAAGCCCTCGGCGAGGTTGATGCCGGAGCGGGCCAGGAGCTGCGCCTGCAGGGCGTGCACGGCGTTGCGGGTGCGGTGCTGGTCGAGTTGGGTGTTGAAGGTGAACTCGGTCACCGTAATCGTCAGCAGCGCGACAATCGCCAGCACGACGACCAGGGCGAGCCCGCGCTCGTTAGTGAGCGGCGACGGACCGAGCGGGTGGGCGCGGGTCATTACGGCTCCGCCCCCGGCTCGGGACTGGGTACCGGATTGGCCTGCCCGCCGGCCGGATTCCGGCCGACGATCGGCGTCGGCTGGCCGCGCGCCAGGGGCAGGTCGACGATGGTGCCGAACTCGTGCGAGCCGCCGTCCTCGTCGGCCAGCGCCAGGTGGATCTCGACCGCCGCCGGCAGGCGACCGAGCGTCGCCTCCGCGGTGCTGTCCCACTCGTCGCGCCAGTCGCGCACGACGTCGTCGTAGAAGCGGAAGCCCAGCTCGACGACAGGTTGGCAGGCGCCGGGCAGGTTGAGATCGTCGGGCATGTCCGGACAGTCGAGCAGCAGCGCCGCCTGTTCGGTCGGCGGCGCGTTCTCATCGACCGGATCGTCGTCGGCAGTCAGGCCATCGGCCTTGTCGAGCATCGCCTTGTACAGGTACTCCTCGCGCAGCAGTCCGTATTCGTTGCGCCGCTTGGCCAGCGGCGAAAGGCTGTAGACGATCAACACGCGCCCCGGCCGCACGCGCTGCTGGCCGTAGCCGCCGCGGTTCATCATGACGAATTGCACGTCGGGCGAGGTGCCGGCGCCGGAGGTACCGCGGAAGTAGACGCGATCGCCCGAGGGCGGCGGGAGTGCCGCCTCGAGATCGGCGGCGATCTTGAGGACTGCCTGGCGACCGGCGGAGTACAGCTCGGAGCGGCTCTCGGCAAGCAACTTCGACGACTCGACGCGCGACAGCGAGCCGTACACCGTCGCCATCAGGAGCCCGAGGATGGCGATGGCGAGCAGCAGCTCGAGCAGCGTAAAGCCGCCGCGCCGGCGGTCAGACATCGTCGGGTTCGCGACGGTCACGGATGAAGTACACCAACTCGCAGGCGTTGGGGCTGCGCTCGTCCCAGATGACGCGCACGACAACGCGGCGCACGGTTTCCAGCTCGGTGTCGCCGACGTCACGCTCCCACGCGAAGCCGGGCGCATCGGCAAACTCGCCGCGCGAGGTGCCGGTGTCGGGCCACTGCTCGACGACTTCCATCTCGGTGATCAGCTGGCGGGCGAGGAGCGTCGCCCGGGTGAGATCCTGGTCGTTGCCGATCAGCTTGAGGTTGCGATTGTGGAGGCCGAGCAGGCCGACGAAGGCGAAGGCGACGATGGTGAGCGCCACCAGCACCTCGATGAGCGTGAAGCCGGCCGGGCCGGCACGCCGCTCAGCTGCGACTGCCGAGGTCGAGGTAGCCTGCGGTGACATGGGCACGGCCGGTCAGTCCGTTCGGGACGAAGAGCGTGTATGCCTCCTCGCCGTTGGCGAGGTGCACGACGGTGGGATCGACGTAGCCGTCCGGGAAGAAATGGGTGAAGCCGGTGCCCTCGTAGATCTTGCCGCCGAGGTCCGGCACGTCGATGTCGGCGAGCTGCACGGTCGAAGGCAACGTCACGTCACGCGCCAGGATACCCGTGCTGGGGAGAAACGCGTCGCCGAATTCCGCTTCGGTGACAAAGTAGCGCTGCTGGTCGAGGTCGTAGTTCAGTCGATAGACGCGGCCGTTGAGGATCGCCTCCTGCTGCAGGAAGCGAAAGGTCGCGGCGAGCTTGCGCGTCTGCGACATGAGCTCCGCCCGCCCCTGATCGCGAAAGCGCGGCACGGCGAGCGCCAGCACGAGACCGATGATGAGCATGACGAGCCCGATCTCGATGAGCGTGAAGCCGGCATCGCCACGCCTGCGCTCACTCGATCGAGTGGTTGGAAATGTCGGCATTATAGCCTTCGCCACCCTCGACCCCGTCGGCGCCGGTCGAGACGATGACGATCTGGCGACCGTCGCTCTGGTAGATGTACTCGGTGCCCCAGGGATCGACCGGAACCTTGTCCAGGTAACCGTCCGGGCTCCACTTGCGGGCCCGCGGCGGCGCCTGCACCAGTGCGGTGAGGCCTTCGCCGGAGTTGGGGTAGAAGCCGTTGTCAATCTTGAACAGATTGAGTGCCGACTCGATGGCCTTGATATCGACCTTGGCGCGCGTGACGCGCGCATCGTCGGTGCGGCCGACGATCTTGGGCACGACCAGGGCGGCGAGCAGGCCGAGGATGAGGACCACGACCATGATCTCGATCAGCGTGAAACCGGCTTGCAGGGAACGACGATGCATGGGGAGGCCTCCAACCGGGCTGGACACTGGCGCCCGGGTCATTTGACGAGTTGGTTGAGGTCGAAGATGGGCAGCAGAATCGCCATGACGATGAACAAGACGACGGCGCCCATGAAAATGACGAGCACCGGCTCCATCAGACTGCTCAGCGCCGACACCGACGCCTCGACCTCGCCATCGTAGGCGTCGGCGGCGCGCGACAGCATCGATTCGAGTTCACCGCTCTTCTCGCCGACCGAGATCATGTGTACCAGGAGCGGCGGAAAGTGGCCGCTCCGCTTGAGGGGCTCGGCCACGCTGTGGCCCTCGCGGATGCTGTTGCGGCCGTCCTCGATGGCGTTGCTGAGCACCATGTTGCTGACCACGTGCTTGACGATGTCGAGCGCCTGCAGGAGCGGAATGCCGCCGAGCAGAAGGGTCGACAGGGTCCGCGCGAAGCGCGCCAGCGCAACCTTCTTCAGCACCTTGCCAAAGTACGGAATGCGCAGCACGTACCCGTCGAAGCGCAGGCGGCCGGCCGGCGTGCGCACCGAGAGGCGCACGGCGACGACGATGGCCAGGAGGACCCCGAGGATCGCCCACCAGTAGTTCGACATGAAGCCACTGACGGCGAGCAGCACGACGGTCATGGTCGGCAGCTGCGCATCGCGCTCCTCGAAGATGCGCGTCACTTTGGGCACCACGTAGGAGAGCAGGAAAAACAGGATGCCCATGCTGGCGAGGCCCATGAACACCGGGTACGTCAGCGCCGACTGGACCTTGGCGCGCAGCGCCGCGGCGCGCTCGGTATACTCGGCGAGGCGGATGAGGACGAGGTCGAGCGCGCCGCTCGCCTCGCCGGCGCGCACCATGTTGACGTACAGGTCGTTGAAGACGGCCGGGTGCTGCTTCATCGCGTCGGCGAGCGTGCCGCCCTCGACGACCATCTCGCGCACCTGGGAGAGGATCTTCTTCTGGCGCGGGCCGTCGACCTGATCCTTCAGCGCGCCCAGGCACTCGACCAGCGGCAGGCCGGCACCGACCAGGGTCGCGAGCTGGCGGGTCATGAGCGCGACGTCCTGCGGCGTGATGCGATCGAACAGCCCGGAGACGTCGACGTTGAAGCTGCCGAGGCGCAAGCCGCCGCCCGCGGTGGCGCCGATGCTCTGCTCGCGCGTCTCGTTCAGCTCGGTGGGGAAAATGCCGACGCGTCGTAGCTTGAGACGGGCGTTCTTCGGCGTGTCGGAATCGATCACGCCACCGACGTTGCGGCCCTTCTCGTTCAGTCCTTTGTAAGCGTAAACCGGCATGCGCCTGTCGCCTTCCGACGTTCGACCGCCTGCGAGAATTCACGCCGCAGCGCGTCGACGCCGGTCAGATCAGATCCTCCTGCGTGACGCGCAGGACCTCTTCGATGGTGGTCTGGCCGGCCAGAACCTTGGCAGCGCCATCTTCGCGCAGGGAATTCATACCCTTGGCGGCCGCGACGCGGCGGATCGAGGAAGAATCGGCCGATTTCATCGTCAGATTCCGTACCTCGTCGTCGATCACCAGCAGCTCATGAATGCCGAGACGGCCGCGATAGCCAGTCTGCTTGCAGTCGGCGCAACCCGGACCCGGCCGGTAGACCTGATGTCCTTCGAGGTCGTCGGAGCTGACACCGAGCTGGCGCATCTCTTCGACTGACGGGCGGTAGGGCTCGCGGCAGCTCGGGCAGACGCGGCGCAACAGGCGCTGCGCCATGACCGCGATCACCGACGAGGCGACGAGAAACGGCTCGATGCCCATTTCAATCAGGCGGGTAATGGCGCCGCAGGAGTCGTTGGTGTGCAGCGTCGAGAACACCAAGTGGCCGGTGAGGGCGGCCTGGATGGCGATCTTGGCGGTTTCCGCATCGCGGATCTCGCCGACCATGATGACGTCGGGGTCCTGGCGCAGAATCGAACGCAGGCCGCCCGCGAAGGTGAGCTCGATCTTCGGGTTGACCTGAATCTGACCGACCCCGTGCAGCTGATACTCGATCGGGTCCTCGATGGTGATGATGTTCTTGTCGGTGCTGTTGATGCGCGACAGCCCCGCGTAGAGGGTCGTCGTCTTGCCGCTGCCGGTCGGGCCGGTGACCAGGATGATGCCGTGCGACTGGTGGATGAGGGTGTCGATCATCTCGAGCTTGTGGCCGTTCAGACCGAGCTCGTCGAGCTGCAGAATGGTGGCGGAACGGTCGAGCAGACGCATGACGACGCGCTCGCCGAAAGCGGTCGGCACGCTCGAGGCGCGGATGTCGACCTCTTTGCCGGCCAGCTTGATGCGAATACGGCCGTCCTGCGGCAGGCGCTTCTCGGCGATGTTCATCCCCGCCATGATCTTGATGCGCGAGGTAATGACGGGCTGAAAGCGCTTCGGCGGCGAAATGATGTCGTACAGGATGCCGTCGATGCGAAACCGCACCATGAGGTCGCGTTCGAACGGCTCGATGTGGATGTCACTGGCGCGGTCTTTCACCGCCTGGAAGAGCACCGAGTTGACGAGGCGGATGATCGGCGCCTCTTCGTCAGCGTCGAGCAGATCCTGGGTCTCCTCGAAGTCGGTCGCCATCATCTCCAGGCGGTCCTCGTCGAGACCTTCCATGAGGTCGGACGCGGTATTCGAGGCGGCGTCATAAATGCGGTTGATCGCGTCGACGATCACCGGTCCCGGCGCGACCACCACCTGGACGTTCTTGCGCAACAACGCGCGCACGTCATCGAGCGGGCCGAGCTGGCTCGGGTCGGCGGTGGCGACGACCACCGTCGCCCCGTGCGTTTCGACCGGCAGCAACTGGTAGCGCTTGGCGAAGTTGATCGGCAGCTTGTTGACGTACTCGGCTGCAGTTCCGTCATCGGGCAGCTTCTCGATGAACGGCAGGCCGAAATGGCTGGCCATCGCCCTCGCCCAGGCGGCGGGATCGACGGCGCCCATTTCCTGCAGGACGTCCCCGAGGCGCTTGCCGTCGCGTTGGCGCTCGCGCGCCTTCTCGATGATCGCTTCGGAGACGGCTCCCTGTTCGATCAGGCATGCTTCCAGTGACTTCGCCGCAACCGCCATCACGGCTCAGTGTAGCGCAGTCCAGGCGCTCGCGTCAGCGGAGGTTGCGTCGTCGAAGCTGCGCCAGTGCAGTTGCTCGCCCTTGGCCGAGTCGACCATCAGACCCTCCGGGTAGACCAGGAAGGCCTCGGGACCGCTGCGGTAGGCCTCGAGGACCCGGTAGTCTCCTTCGAACTTGTCGCTCGAGAAGCGGTACTGGCCGCCCGGCTTGAACAAGGTGGTGAGGCTCGAGTCCTGCGGCAGCTCGACGGCGACCAGGCCGCTCGTCGACTGCAGCCCCGGCGGCGGCGTGCCGCGCTCGGCGAAGGCGGCGAGCAGTACGAAGCGCAGCGGCGTGCCGGTCGGCGGCTGCTCCACCGCCCGATCGATGATCGGCGCCTCGCTGGCGCGCCGCGTCGTCTGCACCGCCATCGGCGGCGCCCCGGTGGTCGCGCCCAGCGGCGGCAGGGCCGGCGGCTGGTAGATGGTCGCGCCCTTGCCCGGCATCGACTCCGTCGCGCCATCGCCGGTCGCGTCGTCGGCGGGGATGTCGGGCGTCCACGACGGATTGTCGAGGATCTTCCGCTTGCGGTAGCGGATCCCCTGCTGCTCCATGTGCGCCTTCAGCTTGTCGCGCTCTTCAATCGACTTGTCGCGGTGCTCGCGCGCATCGCGGATGATGTGCGGGGTCAGGAACATCAGCAGGTTGATCTTTTCACGCTGCCCCGAGGTGCTGCGGAACAGGTTGCCGATGACCGGGATGTCGCTGATGAACGGGACGCTGTTCTCGCGGTTGTTGGTCCCGTCGGCGATCAGGCCGCCGATGACCACGGTCTGCTTGTCGCGCACCACCACCGAGGTCGTGGCCGAACGGATCGTCGTCACCGGGCCGAGCTGGGCCGCGTCGATGAGCGCGTTCGGCACGAGCGCCGACACCTCTTCGAAGATGTCGAGGCGCACCATGCCGCCCTCGGAGATCTGCGGGGTGATACGCAGCGTGATGCCGACGTCGCGCCGCTCGACGGTGTTGAACTGATTGCCGAGGTTGGTCTCGCTGGTGGAGGTCGAGGAGATGAACGGCACGTTCTGGCCGACGACGATCTCCGCCTCCTGATTGTCGGTGGTGACGATGTTCGGCGCCGACAGGATGTTGACGTCAGAGTTGCCCTCGGCCGCCGTGATCAACACCATCTGCGCCGGCACCACCGTGCCGTTCGGCAGGCGGATCGTCTGGTTGCTGGCTGCAGCGGCGATCAACCCCGAGATGCTGCCCGGATTGGTCAGCAAACTGTCGATGCTGCCGAAGTTCGTGCGCCCGAGCAGGACGCCGTTGTTGGTCCCGGCGGCGCCCTGCAACTCGATGCCGAGCTCGCGATTGGTCTCGAGGCGGACCTCCATGATGATCGCCTCGACGTAGACTTGGCGCCGGCGCACATCGAGCTGTACGATGACCTGCTTGAGCGTCTCGTAGTCCTGCGGCGAGGCGTTGATGATCAGCGAGTTGGTGGAGGGATCGCCGCTGAGGCGCACGACCCCTTCGAACTGTTCGTTCTGACCACCGCTGGCTGAGGCCAGGCCGCCCTGCCCGCCGCCGCCGAGCGAGCCACCACGCAGGCTACCGCCACCGCCGCCGAAGGCACCGCCGCCGGCGCCGCCGCCGAAACCGCCGCCGCCGCCGCCGAAACCGCCGCCGCCGAGGCCGCCCTGGCCGCGCAGCCCGCCGCCGAGGTTGGCGCCGATGCCGCCGAGACCGCCCTGCTGGCCGAGTCGGCCGCCGCGCGAGGACGCTTGGCCAGACAGGCCGCGCCCGAGCAGGCCGGCACCGAGTCCGCCGATGCCCTGGCCGCCGCCGATCAGATCCGACAGGATCGGCACGATCTCGAAGGTGTTGGCGTGCTTCAGGTAGTATACGTGAATGCGCCCGGTACCGAACGGCAGGGGCACGTCGAGACGGACGACGAGGTCCTTGATCTTCCGCATCTCGAGCGGTCCGGCGACGACGATCAGGGCGTTCGTGCGCTCGTCCGGAATGATCTTGTACGACGCCTGCCCGGTACCGCCTTCGACCGGCTGCGGGACCGCGACGCCAGCCGCCGCCGCGGCGCGACGCATCGCCGGTGAATTGGGCAAACCAGGGCGGTTGGCGGCGGCCGCGCCGCCGGCCAGACCGCCGCGCGGCGCCGCATTGGCGGGGTCCTCGAGCACCTGCGCCAGGGTCGCAGCCAGTTCACCGGCAAAGGCGTAATTGAGCCTCAACACCTCGACGCCACGGTCGCGGTCGGCGACGTCGAGCTCATCGAGAATGGACGTGATGCGGTCGATGTTCGACGCGCTGTCGATGATGATGATGGTGTTGGTCGCGGTGTAGGCGGCGAGCAGGCCGTTGGCCGACACCAGCGGCTGGATGATCCCCAGCATGTTGTTGACGTCGACGTTGTCGAGGGTGATCAACTTGGTGACGAACTCGTCGCCAGTCGCGCCCCGCCCCCCGGGCAGTACCGTCTCGACGGTCGAGCTCTTCGCCTCCGCCGCCGGCAGGATCTTGATCACCGAGCCGCTCGGCACGGTGGTGAATCCCTTCACCTGCAGCACCGAATTGAAGACCGCGTACGCCTCATCGACCGAGATCTTGCCCGGCGAGATGATCGTCACCTTGCCCTTGACCCGGTCGTCGAGGATGAAATTGCGGCCGCTGATCTCGCTGATGAACTTCACCAGGGCATCGAGGTCGATGTCCTGAAAGTTCATCGTGATCAGCTTGTCGTCGGGCGACGGCGGCGGGGCGTCGAACACGCGCGTCTTGGGCAGCGGCGGGGCGGGAGCCGGCGCAGGCGCGGCGGGCACCGGAACGACGGCGGGCGGCGGCACAGCCGGTGGCTGCGCCAACACGATGGTGGTGCTGCAGACCCCGACCATCAGGCCGAGGAGCGACAGCCCCGAGCGCAACCACTGCATAGTCCCTCGCACGGCGCCTGATCTCACTGAAACGCGTAGTTGAGCTTACTGGGCTGTTGATTGCGGGTGATATCGACATCCAGGTTCGACGCGTCGCGCAGCTCCTGTAGCAGGGCGACCGCCTTGGTCGGATCGTTCATCTCGCTGCCGTTGATGCTGCGGATGATGTCGCCGTTCTTCAACCCGATGCGATCGAAGAGGCTGCCTCGACGGATCGCGAAGAGGCGGAATCCGACCGACTGACCGCCTTCGAAATGCGGCACGGCGCGGATCTGAGTGAAGAGCTGGCTCATGTTCTCGAGGGCGCTGTCGACCTCGCTGCGGGGAATGACAAAGGCGTTCTCGGCCGTCTGCTGGATACCGGCGCCGGCATCGGGCGCGGCCGGCGCCGCGGGCCCGGGCCGCGCCACACCCGGCAGCGCGGACGTCTTCTCGAGCGTCAGGATCTCGTCCTTGCCGTTGTGCGCCAGCACGACCCGCTCCCATTCGATGGCCTTCACCGTCGCGCCGCCCGGCACCGTGGCGTTGATGCCGTAGACGCCCTGCTTCCGCGCGCCCAGATCTTCAATGATGCTATACGAACTGCCCGCCTCGAAGACCGCCGTCCCCCACAGCTTGAGCTTGAGCTGGGTGACGACCGGGGCGGCGGCGGCGACCGGCGCAGCCGCCTCCGGCCGGGCGGAATTGAAAATGTCGCGCGTGTGGATCAGGCCGTAGAACTGCGCCGGCTTTGCCGGCTCCAGCTCGATCGGGGGGGGCGGGGGCGAGAGGATCACTTCGGTCGTAGGCATCAGCTTGCTGGCCAGTGTGGTTCCGACGATCGACGACGCCGAATAGGCCGCCAGGGCGAGCAGCAATAGGTTGGCCACAACCAAGTATCGCGGAGAGAACG
The DNA here is from genome assembly GCA_031401035.1 of bacterium. Classification (GTDB taxonomy): domain Bacteria; phylum Desulfobacterota; class Binatia; order HRBIN30; family CADEER01; genus JANNRA01. The sequence continues at coordinate 40,033 of JANNRA010000164.1, forward strand.
ACATGTCGCGAAAACCGCGCATCTATAGGCTGAAGCCTCTGGCGAGTTCAAGGTTGCGGCGCTGCATACGTGCTTGACTGGACCGCCAGCCACGGTTAGCCATGCTGTGAGACGGCAGTTGGAAGGAATTGTTCACCGTCGCCGCACCGAGGAGCCCGATATGTCTCTGGAAATCGTCCCCACCACCGCCTTGGCCGAAGACATCGCGAAGCGGCCGCGGGGCGTGCTGCACAGCCTCGATCCGCGATGCCGGCAGGTGTTGTGGAACGCATGTGGCCGGCCATCGCGATCGCGCGTCACGACCAGGCTCTCGTCGCCGAGCCCGACGACGAAAAAATCGCCGGTCGCGCTCAAGTCTTCGGAGCGGCCCACGCAGACCCAGTCGC
>JANNRA010000165.1:0-4992 GCA_031401035.1 bacterium
CTCGTCGCGCTCGGCCGGCAGATCGAGCATGACCAGCCCGGTGTGTTCGACCGGCACGGTGTGGATGGCCTTCCAGGCGCCGATCACCAGCAGCGTGTCGCCGACGCGCAGCGTCTCCTCCAGCAGGCCGCGTGCATGCGCCACGCCGCCGCGCCGCAGCCCGATCACCGTCAGGTCGTGGCGGCTGCGGAACTCGGCCGCGAGCAGGGTCTGGCCGACCAGCTCCGAGTCGGCGGACAGCATCACCTCGGCCATGCCGAGATCCTGCGAGCGATCGCTGAAGTAGTCGCCGGTGAGCGGCACCTTCTCGAGCGCGAAGCGCTGCCGCAGCGCCTCGACGTCGAACTCCTGCGCAAACAGGTCGACGAGCAAGATGTCGTCGGCTTGCAGGGTGGTCTTCGCCGTCGGCTGGATGAGCTCGCGGGAGAAGCGGCCGCCGCGCTCGATGGCGAGCAGGTTGGCGCCAGAGGTGGTGCGCAGGTCTAGCTCCTCGAGCCGCCTGCCGACCAGCGCCGACCCGGCGGTGATGCGCAGCCGATACTCGCGCTCGGCGAGCTGGTAGCGCTCGATCCACTCGCCCAGGGTCGGCCGCCCGGCGGCGCCCGTCGCCGACGCCGGCTGCTCGGCCGAGAGCCAGCGGCGCGCGAACAGCATGTACAACACGCCGAGCACCAGCAGCGGCGCGCCGAAGGGCGTGAAGCTGAAGAAGTGGAAGCCGTCGGCCCCCTGGCGCACCAGCTCGCTGTTGACCACCAGGTTCGGCGCGGTGGCGACCAGGGTCATCATGCCGCTGATCAGCGCCGCGAAGCTGAGCGGCATCATCAGGCGGCTCGGCGCCGTGCCGGTGCTCTGCGCGATGCGCAGGACGACCGGAATGAAGATCGCCACCACGCCGGTCGAGCTCATCACCGCGCCGAGGGCGCTGACGGTGGTCATCAGCAGCACGATCAGGCGGGTTTCGCTGCTGCCGGCGCGGGCGATCAGCCAGTCGCCGAGGCGCTGCGCCACGCCGGTGCGCACCAGCCCCTCACCGATGACGAACAGCGCCGCGATGAGGACGATGTTGCTGTCGCTGAAGCCGGCCAGCGTCTCGGACATGCTGACCACGCCGGTGAACGGCAGCAGGACCATCATCAACAGCGCCACGGCATCCATGCGCGGCTTGTTGAGGACGAACATGGCCACCGCGGCGACCAACAAGAGCAGAACTATGGCGAGGTCGGCGTTCATAAATCCCTCCGATCGCGCCCCAGTTCGACTGAAACCGATCCCTCGTCAAGCCGGCGCGCGCGATCGGCGGGGCCTTCGGCCATCTGCTCCGCGATTTTCCAGGGGAACCTCGCAACGACGAAAGGCCCGACTACCAGCACGATTGACGGAGGCGATTTTCCCGGCATAGTTGCGACCGTCTCATCGCAACCGTCACGCACCGCCGACGCAGGAGCACCCCATGCCGACGCCCGAACAGCCCGTGGCCGCCCCCTATGTCTCCACCGGCCACCTGCCGCCGCCGGTGGATGTGCAGGCGCTGGTGGACGAGGCGCACGAGCGCTTCCGCTCGAACACCGATGGCGCGAACTCAACCGTCTACCCGGCGCTGGCGCGGGTGCCGAGCGAGCGCTTCGGCATCTGCGTCGTCGGCACCAGCGGCAACGTCTACGAGGCCGGCGACGACCAGGACGAGTTCTCGATCATGAGCGTGTCCAAGCCGTTCGTCTTCGCCCTCGTCTGTCAGGCCATCGGGGCGGAAGAGGCGCGCGCCAAGCTGGGCGTCAACGCCACCGGGCGGGCCTTCAACTCGGTGGCGGCCATCGAGGCCGGCGACGGCGGGCGCACCAACCCGATGGTGAACTCCGGCGCCATCGCCACCACCAGCCTGGTGCCGGGGGCGACGCACGAGGCGCGCTGGCAGTTCATCCACGAGGGGCTGTCACACTTCGCCGGCCACACGCTGCCGCTCAACGAGGAGGTGTATGCCTCGGCGACGGAAACCAACTTCCGCAACCAGAGCATCGCCCGCATGTTGCAGAGCCTGCAGCGCATCTACCTCGATCCGGCCGAGGCGACCGACCTGTACACCAAGCAGTGCGCGCTGAACGTCACCGCCAAGGACCTGGCGGTGATGGGCGCGACGCTGGCCGACGGCGGCGTCAATCCGCTCACCAAGCGACGCGTGGTGGATGCCGACAGTTGCCGCTACGCGCTGGCGGTGATGGCGACGGCGGGACTGTACGAAACCTCCGGCGACTGGCTCTACGACATCGGCCTTCCAGGCAAGAGTGGCATCGGCGGCGGCATCGTCACCGTCTCGCCCGGCAAGGGCGGCCTGGGCACCTTCGCGCCGCCGCTCGACAAGGCCGGCAACAGCGTCAAAGGGCAGCTGGTCGCCAAGTTCCTCGCCTGCCGCTTGGGGCTCGACCTTTTCGCCTCGCAGCCCGAGGCCTGACGGCAGCCATCGCACGGCTCGTCATGAAGCGCCTCCGCATCACGCACGAAACGCAGTACCACTACCGCGAGCCGGTGACCTTCGGCCCGCACCGGGCGCTGATGCGGCCGCGCGAGGGGCACGACGTCCGCATCACCAGTGGGCGCGTCGAGATCGAGCCGCAGGCGACGGTGCGGTGGATGCGCGACATCGAGGGCAACTCGGTCGCCCTGATCGCCTTCGCGGCACCCGGTCGCGTGCTGCGTGTCCTGAGCGACCTGCACGTCGACCTGTACGACGACGACCCCGTCGAGTGCCTCATCGAGCCCAGCGCCCGGTCGTTCCCGTTCCAGTACGCGACCAACGAGCAGGTGGAGCTGATTCCCTATCGCCTGCCGAGCTATCCCTACGACGGTCCGGCACTGCAACAGTGGCTGCAGGGGCTCTACCGTCCCGGGCAGGCGATCGAGACGTACGCGCTGCTCAACGCGCTGAATACGCACATCCACGACTCCCTGCAGTACACGTCGCGCGACGAGCCCGGCGTACGCCTGCCGCACGAGACGCTCGCCCTCGGCAGCGGCTCCTGCCGCGACTACGCGGTGCTGATGATGGAGGCCGCCCGCCACTGGGGATTCGGGGCGCGCTTCGTGACCGGCTACATCCAGATGGGAGACGGACAGCATGGCGCCACGCACGCCTGGACGGAGATCTACATCCCCGGCGCCGGCTGGCGCGGCTTCGATCCCACCAACAACAAGCGCGCCGGCAGCGAGCACATCTCGGTCGCCGTGGCGCGCGAGCAGGAGAAGGCGCTGCCGCTCGCCGGGTCGTGGGCCGGAGCGGCCGGCGCCTTCGAGCGCATGCACGTCTCGGTGCAGGTCGTCGCCCAGTGAGCGCGCCGCTGCCGAATTGACCGCTCGCGTGACGGCGGACCACAGTCCGTCGCTGAACCTCCATTCCCCCTATTGCTGAGGAGTCCGCCGTGGAAATCACCCTGAAGACCGCTTCCGCCGAGAAGATCCGCACCGGTGTCGTCGTCGTCGGCGCCTTCGCCGACGGCCCGCTGCCGCCCGCCGCGCGGGCCATCGACCAGGCCGCCAAGAAGCGATTGTCCACCCTGCTGCGCCGGGGCGAACTCGGTCCGAAGGCGGGCGCGACTTTGCTTCTGCACAACCTGCCCGGCGTCGCCGCCGAGCGCGTGCTGGTGGTCAGCCTCGGTGGGCGAGCCGCTTACGGCGAGCGCGCCTTCCGCGACGCGCTGGCCGGCGCCGCCCGCGCGCTGGCCAACGGTCCGGCGACGGACGCGGCACTGGTCCTCTCTACCGAGCTGAGCGGCCGCTCGCTCGCCTGGCGCCTGCTGCACACCAGCCGCCTGCTCGCCGACGGCGCCTATCGCTTCGACGCCCCACGCGCCGTGCCGGCGCCGGCGACCGGCGCGCGCAAGATCACCCTGGCGATCGCCGACAAGGTCACCGCGGAGTTGCAGGAGGCGGTGCGGCGCGGCCTGGCGATCGCCGAGGGTACGGCGCTGACCCGCGATCTCGGCAACCTGCCGGGCAACGTCTGCCACCCGAGCTACCTCGCCGACACCGCCCGCGCGCTCGGTAAGGAGTTCAAGTTCAAGGTGGACGTGCTCGAGCGCGCCGACATGGCCAAGCTCGGCATGGGCTCGCTGCTGTCGGTCGGCCAGGGCTCGGATCAGCCGTGCAAGCTGATCGTCATGCACTACAAGGGCGGCGCCGCGACGGCGAAGCCGATCGTGCTGGTCGGCAAGGGCCTGACCTTCGACACCGGCGGCATTTCTCTCAAGCCGGGCGCCGATCTCGACGAGATGAAGTTCGACATGTGCGGCGGCGGCACGGTGCTCGGCGTCTTCAAGACCCTCGGCCGCCTCGGGCTGCCGCTCAACGTCATCGGCATCGTCCCGGCGGCGGAGAACATGCCGAGCGGCAACGCCAGCCGGCCGGGCGACGTGGTGCGCTCGATGTCGGGGCAGACCATCGAGATCCTCAACACCGATGCCGAGGGCCGCCTGATCCTGTGCGACTCGCTCACCTACGCCGAGCGCTTCGAGCCCGCCTGTGTGGTGGACGTCGCGACGCTCACCGGCGCCTGCGTCGTCGCCCTCGGCGCGCACGCGCACGGCCTGTTCGCCAACGACGACGCCCTGGCCGCCGAGTTGCTCGGCTGCGGCACCGAGACCGGCGATCGGGCCTGGCACCTGCCGTTGTGGGACGACTACCAGGGCCAGCTCAAGAGTAACTTCGCCGACATGAGCAACCTCGGCGGCCGCGCCGCCGGCGCCATCACCGCCGCCCTGTTCCTCGCCAGCTTCACCAAGGCGTATCCGTGGGCGCACATGGATATCGCCGGCACGTCGTCGGTCTCCGGCGACGCCAAGGGCGCCACCGGCCGCCCCGTGCCGCTGCTCGCCGAGTTCCTCCTCAGCCGCGCCGGTTGGTCCTGAGAGTGGAGGGCGCCGCTCCGGGGGGGGCGGGTGGTTGTGGGGGGGGGGGCCCCAGGCCCCCGCCCCCCCGGCGGGGGGCCCGCCAAGGAGGAAGCGG
>JANNRA010000166.1:0-22585 GCA_031401035.1 bacterium
GCGATTGTCGCAGACGATCACCAGCAGGCCGACGCCGTACTGCTGGGCGAAGCCGAAGGCGGCGGGGATCGGCGTGTAGTGGAAGGCGCCGTCGCCGACGACGCAGACCACCGGCGCCTGCGGTCGCGCCAGGGCGACGCCGAGCGCCGTGCCGATGCCGGTGCCGAGTGCCCCGCACCAGCCGCGCACCTGGCGCAGGGCGCCGCCGCGGAAGAGCGTCCGCAGCATGTGCGGCAGCGGCGCGATGATCTCGTCGACCACCGTCGCCCCGTCCGGCAGGGCGGCGCGCAGCGCCTCGAACAGCGCCGTCGCGTGCACGCCGTCGCCCTGCTCCGCGGCGGTCGCCGCCTCCAGGCCGCGCAGGCGCTCGACGTTGGCCGCCTCGACGCGGCGGCGGCGCGCGGCGTCCGGCAGCGGCACCAGCGCGGCAACCTGCTCGGCCAGCGCGCCCAGGTTGGCGCCGACGTCGCCCGCCACCGCGACATCGGTGCGGTAGCCCCAGAACGGCGCCCGCGGCCGCAGCGGATCCTCGTCGAGGACGACGACCCGCACATGTGCGCGCAGCGGCGTCTGCGGCGGATGCCACGGCGCGTTGCAGCCGGCGACGAGCAGTACGTCGGCCTCCGCCAACACCGGCTCGACCGGGCCGTGCGCGTAGAGCGGATGCTGGCGCGGGGCGTTCTCGACCGCCGGGTTCCAGAACTCGAACAGCGGCGCGGCGAGCGTCTCGGCCAGGCGCAGCAGCGCCGCGGCGCCGGCCGCGCTGCGCCCGCCGTGTTCGGTGACGATCAGCGGCGCGCGCGCCGCGGCGAGGAGGGCGGCGACCGCGGCCAGCTGCGCCGGCGGCGCCACCGTCGGCGCCGCCTCGAGGGGCGTCTCGTCATCAGCGGGGACAGGGCGCATGAGGACGTCGAAGGGCACCTGCAGCAAAGCCGGCCCGCGCGGCACCGCGGCGGCGAAATAGAGCCCGCGGCGCAGCTCGGGCAGCCACTCGGCGGCGGTCCGGACCTCGCGAGCCCACTTCACCGCCACCTCGCCGGCGCGCGCCGGACCGACCAGGTCGACGAGCAGCGACGGCCACTCCGGCCCCGGATCGACGGCGGCATCGCCGCCGTAGGTCAGCGTGTCGGGCGACACGACCAGCATCGGCACGCGCTCCTGCAGCGCGCTGCGCAGGCCCATGGCGCCGTTCAGTACGCCGAGGCCGGTCGGCAGCAGCACCAATTGCGGCCGGCCGGTGGCCTTGGCGTAGCCTGAGGCGAGCGACACCGCGAGCAGTTCGTGGCGGCAGTTGCGGTAGCGCGGCGTCTCCGGCGCGCCACCTTCGGCGCGGGCCGCGAGCGCCTCCCAGAGTGGCGCCAGGATGGCGATGGGCGAGCAGAAGATGTAGTCGATGCCGCGCGACTGGGCGAAGTCGAGCAGCGCGGTGGCACCGGTCGCGTGGGCTCGCGAAGGCATGCGCCTATGTAGTCGCGCTGTGCCGCGGCTGCTAGCCTCCGACCCATGTCTACCGCGCTCGAACCCCGTCGCTTCTTCCTGGACCGCTTCGCGCTCGACGAGCGCATTCTCGAGGACACCATCGGCACCGCCATCGCCCGCAAGGCCGATTTCGCCGACCTCTACTTCGAGTTCCGCACCTCCGAGGGCTTCGTGCTGGAGGAGGGGCTGGTCAAGAAGGCGGCCAAGAACGTCTCACAGGGAGCCGGGGTGCGCGTCGTCGCCGGCGAGAAGACCGGCTGCGCCCACACCGACGACGTCAGCGTCGAGACCCTGCGCCTCGCCTCGCAGACGGCGCGGACGATCGCCGACGGCAGCGCCGCGCACGCGCCGGTGGCCGTCCGCGCGGCGCGTCCCTCGCACGACCTGTACGCGTTGGCGCAGGCGCCGCTGACGGCGGCGCTCGACGAGAAGATCGCCCTGCTCAACGCCATCGATCTCGCCGCCCGCGCCCACGATCCGCGCATCGTCAACGTCATGGCGAGCATCGGCGTCGAGCAGAAGATCGTCCTCATCGTCAACTCCGCCGGCGTCGTCGTCGGCGACATCCAGCCGCTCGTGCGCCTCAACGTCACCTGCATCGCCGAGGCGAATGGCCGCCGCGAGCACGGCACCGCCGGCGGCGGCGGGCGCGTCGAGTTCTCGTTCCTCAGCGAGGGAGACCGCTGGCGCGGCTGGGTCAAGACCGCCGCCGAGCAGGCCCTGCGCAACCTGACGGCGGACGATGCCCCGGCCGGCTCGATGCCGGTCGTGCTCGGCCCCGGCTGGCCCGGCGTGCTGTTGCACGAGGCCGTCGGGCACGGCCTCGAGGGTGACTTCAACCGCAAGGGCACCTCGGCCTTCAGCGGCCGCATCGGCGAGCGCGTCGCCTCGCCGCTGTGCACGGTGGTCGACGACGGCACCATCGCCAACCGGCGCGGCTCGCTCAACTGCGACGACGAGGGGACGCCGACCGGCCGCACGGTGCTGATCGAGAACGGCATCCTGCGCGGCTACCTCCAGGATCGCCTCAACGCGCGCCTGATGGACGTGCCGCTGACCGGCAACGGTCGGCGCGAGAGCTACGCGCACATGACCATGCCGCGCATGACCAACACCTTCATGCTGGCCGGCGACTCGACGCCCGAGGAGATCATCCGCTCGGTGCAGAAAGGCGTCTACGCGGTGTCCTTCGGTGGCGGCCAGGTCGACATCACCAGCGGCAAGTTCGTCTTCTCCGCCACCGAGGCCTACCTGATCGAGGACGGGAAGGTGACGCGACCGGTGAAGGGCGCGACGCTGATCGGCAACGGCCCGGAGGCGATGACGCGCGTCTCGATGGTCGGCAACGACCTGAAGCTCGACGAGGGCATCGGCACCTGCGGCAAGGACGGCCAGTCGGTGCCGGTCGGCGTCGGCATGCCGACGATCAAGATCGACGCGATGACCGTCGGCGGGACGCAGGCGTGAGCGCCCTGACACTCGACGAGATCGCCGCCCTGCTGTTGCGCGGCGCCCGCCAGCACGGCGCCACGGCGGCCGACGTGGTGGTCGCCGAGGGCGATTCGCTGATGGTCGGCGTCCGTCTCGGCACGGTGGAGAAGGTGCAGCGGGCGCGCGCCAAGCACCTCGGCCTGCGCGCCTTTGCCGGCGAGCGCAGCGCCATCCTCTCGACCGCCGACTTCACCGCCGCGGCGCTCGAGCAGCTCGCCGCCGACGCGGTGGCGCTGGCGCGCGTCACCGCCCCCGACCCGTTCAGTGGCCTGCCCGAAGCGGGCGAGTTGGCCGGCGCGGCGACGTCGCTCGACCTCTTCGACCCGGCCGTCGGGCAGGTGACCGCCGAACAGGCGACCGCCTGGTGCCTGGAAGCGGAGACGGCGGCGCGCGACGCCGACGCGCGCATCACCAACTCCGAGGGCGCCGAGTTCGACGCCGGCTCGCACCTGGTCGTCTATGCCGCCAGCAACGGCTTTCACGGCAGTTATCGCAGCTCGAGCTGTTCGCTGAGCTGCGTGCCGGTGGCGTCGCAGAACGGCAGCATGGAACGCGACCACTGGTACAGCGTCCAGCGCCACCTCGCCCGCCTCGAGGCGCCGGCCTCGATCGGCGCCACCGCCGCGGCGCGCGCCCTGCGCCGCCTCGGCGCGCGCCAGGTCGGCACCGCGCAGGTGCCGGTGGTGTTCGATCCGGACATGGCCGGCAGCCTGCTCGGCCACCTCGCCGGCGCCGTCTCCGGTGGCGCCATCTACCGCGGCCTCTCGTTCCTCGTCGGCAAACTCGGCGAGGCCATCGCGCCACCATTTCTCAACGTCTACGACGACGGCACCCTCGCCAACGGCCTCGGCTCGAAGCCGTTCGACGGCGAGGGACTGCCGACGCGCCGCACACCGGTGCTCGAGGGCGGCGTACTGTCCGCCTACCTCTGCGACACCTACGCGGCGCGCAAGCTGTCGCGCCGCTCGACCGGCAACGCGTCGCGCTCGGTCGGCGATTCGCCGCACGTCAGCCCGACCAACTTCTTCCTGCCCGCCGGCGCGACGCCGGCGCGCGAGCTGATCGCCTCGGTGAAGTCCGGCCTCTACGTCACCGAGTTGATGGGCTTTGGCGTCAATGCCACCACCGGCGACTATTCGCGCGGCGCCGGTGGGCTGTGGATCGAGAACGGCGAGCTCACCTACCCGGTGAGCGAGATCACCATCGCCGGCAACCTGCTGCAGATGTTCAAGGATATCGAGGCGGTCGGCGACGACCTGGTGATGCGCCGCAGCATCTGCGCGCCGACGATCAAGATCGCCCGCATGACCGTCGCCGGGTCGTGAGCGGGATCCCCTCTCCCGCACGGAGAGCGTCAGGGTCAGGGGATCGTCATCGGAACCGATCGGGCAACTGCATGGGCGAAGCCGGGCGACTCTCGCCCACCTGTCAGGCGGGCGAGGGAACTGGAGCCGCCACGGCGAGCACCGACGAGCGGCGGGCTCCCGGCGCCAGCGCCTGCAGGGATTCGAGCATCATGCCGCCCGCCGCCACCGCCTGACGGAACTCGGCCTCGTAGGTGACGCGCCCGAAGTCGATGGTCGTCAGCCGGCGCAGCAGTGGCTTGACCACCTCGAGGAGACGCGAGCGCTGGTGCTCCATGGTCTGGGTGAAATAGACGCGTCCGCCGGGCGCCAGCAGCGTGCCGCCGTGGCGCAGCGCCGCGGCGGGATCGGGGAGGAGCATGAAGCTGCCGCTGAAGTAGACGGCGTCGTAGGGACCACCGCGGTGCTCCGTCACGGACTCACGGTGCACGGCGATGCGCTGCGCCAGGCCGGCGGCAGCGATGGCGCGGCGGCAGCACTCGACGTAGGCCGCGTCGATGTCGACGCCGACGACGTGCAGGTCGCGCTCCATCACCAGCGCGGCGTTGACGAGCAGCGCGCTGCCGGTGCCGATGCCGACGTCGAGCAGTCGGCAGCCGCGCGGCAGGCGCGTGAGCACGGCGCTGTACCAGCCGGCCGTCAGGCGGACGATCGCGGCGTCGTAGATGCGCGCCCGCACGCCGCGCCTACGCCGGCACCGGCCGCAGCCAGCGATAAATGGCGAAGTAGAGGCGCCCGCTCAGCCCCGCCTCGGGGCGGAAGTCGTGCGACACCGTGCGCGTGGGAACGATCTCGATGACGCGCTGCGCCTCGTCGCCGTTGCCACGCTGCTCCTCTTGGGCGACGTACAGATCCCCACCGAGGCGGCCGAAGTAGCGCCGCGCCAACCGCCGCCGCAGGCCAGGGCGGTCGTTGGCGTGCAAGGTCGCCGTACCGTGGATGACGGCGTAGCGATAGGGCGGCACCTCGCTCTGCACGGTCAGCGCTACCGGCACCGGCGCGTCGCCGGCGAGGGCGCGGGCCTTGGCGCTGCTCGCCTCGACCTGGACGCGGATCACCGACCCGTCCCAGTCGAACCACACCGGCGTCGCCAGCGGCGAGCGCCCCGGACGCGGAATCGCCAGCACCGCGACGCGGCGCTGGCGCAGGAACCGATCCAACCAGCCTTCGATCTTCATCAGGCCTCCACAAAGCAGGGCAAGAGGGCGCGCGCCTCGCGCACCAGGGCGGGGTCGAGCCGGGCGCGGCGGCCGCCGGACAGGCGCCAGATCGTCAGGCCCTCGCACAGGGCCACCAGGAGCGCGGCGCGCCGTCTGGCGCGGGCCGCTGACAGCCGCGGCATGACGGCGCGCAGCGCCGCACTGACGCCGGCGCGGTAGCGCTCGTAGAACGCCGCCGCGGCGCTCGCCACCAGCGGATCACGCGCCGCCAGCGCCCAGATCTCCCAGAACATGCGGCAGGCGTCGGCGTCGTGCTGGTCGTCGAGGATGCCGTCGAGCATCGCCTGCAGCCGCTTTGCCGGCGTGCCGCTGCCGGCGCCGATGCGCGCCTCGATATCCGCCACCGAGGCCGCCAGATAGCGTTCGAGCAGGGCACGAACCACGTCGGCCTTGGTGCGGTAGTAGTATTGGAGGTTGCCGGGGTGCATGCCGGCGCGCGCCGCGATCTTGCGCGTCGAGAGCTGTGCGTAGCCCTCGTCGACGAGGATCGCCGTCGCCGCGTCGAGGATCGCCGCGCTGCGCGCCTGGCCCTTCGGCCGCACCGCGGTGCCGGCGCGGGTTCTGTTTGGGCGCTCGGCCAACTCCATGCACAGTGCTTTTAGGGCGCTCGCCCAAGTTATGTCAAGACGCGGATCGCAGCGACGCTGGACTCTCACGGCGCGGCCGTGGTTTTCGTAGAGCATGCGCGCGCGCCTCACGCTGCTTCTCGTCTGCCTCGCCGCCCCCGCCCTCGCCGCACCGGCCGACGAGCTGCGCTGTCGTGCCACCATCGGCGCCTACGGGCGCGTCGCGGTGGCTGACGCCCTGCGCCGACTCGATGCCTGCCACCAGCAGCGCGACGGCGCCGCCGGCGCCTGCAACGGCGCGCAGCAGGCGACCATCCAGACCGACCTCGCGCGTGTCGCTGCGCGCTGCGCCGCTGCCCCGGCGGCGCGCGCCGCCTATCCCGGCGGCGACGCGACGGCGGCGCTGGCGGCGCTGATCGACAGCGAGGTGCGGGCCAGCGGCGCCGCCCTGCAGGGCGAGACCGCGTTCGGCGACGTCGGGCGTCAGCGCGCCTGTCACCGCGCCGTCGGTCGGCAGCGCTCGCGCATCGTCCGCTCGATGCTGACCCGCGCCGTCGCCTGCCAGCGCGGCGTCGACGCGACCGCGCCGCTCGACGCGCTGGCCGCCGCCTGCGCGCCGGACGGTGGGGTGGTCGCCGCGCGTGCCGCGCGTGCCATCGCAGCCGCCTGCGACGGCGTCGACGGCGCCGCCATCGGCAGCTGCGCGCCCCTGCCGGGTTGCGCCGTGGACGGCGCCGTCGCCTCCGGGGCGGCGCTGGCGGCGACCCTGTACGGGGCCGCGGCGGGCGCCGCCGTCTCGTTCGACAGCAACACCGACCTCGCCGATGCCGCCGCCTTCTATGACCTGCCCTACCCGATCGACCTGCGACTGCGGGCGGACGGCACCCCGGACCTGACCGCCTTCCCGATTGCCGCCAGCAGCCCCTTCGTCGCCGCCGTCAAGTCGATCGCCGAGCGCCGGCCGGCGTTCCCGGCCGTGCCGGTGGTGTACACCCGCTTCAGCGGCCCGGTGGCGGCGCGGGACATCACCGAGATCATCCCTGCCGAGCTCGCGCAGCCGCTGCTGCTCATCGACGTCGAGCCCAGCTCGCCGCAGCGCGGCCGCCTCTTCCCGCTCATCGCCACCAACCCGCCGCCCGATGCCTATGTGCCGGCCAACGCGCTGGCGGTGGCGACGCTGCCCGGCGTCTCGCTGCCGCCCGGTCGGCGCTACGCGCTGGTGGTGCGGCGCGCCCTCGGCGATGCCGCCGGCGCGCCGCTCGGCGTTCCCATGGCGCTGTTGCAGCTGCGCGCCGGCGGCACGCCGCCGGGGGCGCACGGCGCGGCGCTGCGGAGCCAGTTCGCGCCGCTGTGGGAGACGCTCGACCTGGTGGGCGTGGCGCGCGACACGGTGGCGGCGGCGACGGTGTTCAGCGTCGGCGACGTGGTGGCCGAGTTCGCGGCGCAGTCGAGCGCCCTGCTGGCGCGCGATCCGGTCGAGATCGCCGACCTCGTGCTCGACGAGATCCACCCGCGCTTCTGCGAGCTGCGCGGCACCATCACCCTGCCGCAGTATCAGCGCGGCACGCCGCCCTACCCGACCCTCGGCGACTGGGCCTTCGGCCCCGACGGCCTGCCGCTGGTGCAACGCATGGAGCCGGCGCCGCTGGTCATCACCATTCCGCGCCAACCGATGCCGGCCGGCGGCTATCCGATGGTGCAGTACGTGCACGGCTCGGGCGGGCTGGCGGCGCAGGTGGTCGATCGCGGTCCGGTGCTGAGCAGCGGCGGCACGCCGGTGCCGGGCGAGGGCCCCGCCCACGTCCTCGCCGCGCACGGCTTGGCGACCGTCGCCGCCGCCATGCCGCTCAACCCGGAGCGCCTGCCCGGCGCCGATTCGCGCGCCTATCTGAACCTGAGCAACCTGGCGGCGTATCCCTACACCTTCCGCCAGGGCACCATCGAGCAGCGCCTGCTGCTCGATGCCCTCGAGCGGCTGCGCATCGACCCGGTGCTGCTCGCCACCTGCGGCGGCGCCGCGCTGCCCGGCGGCGACAGCGCCTACCGCCTGCGCACCGATCGCATCGTCGCCCAGGGCCAGTCGATGGGCGGGCAGTACGTCAACTACTTCGCAGCCGTCGAGCCGCGCGTCAGGGGGCTGATTCCGACCGGCTCGGGCGGCCTGTGGAGCCTGGTGGTGCTGGTCGCCAGCGTCGCCGACTTCGACACCCGCCCGCTGGTCGGTCCGGTCCTGCTCGGCACCATGGCGCCGGTGACCCACCTGCATCCCGGCATGGCGTTGCTCGAGACCTCGTGGGAGTGGGCCGAGACAGTGGTCTTCGCGGCACGCCTGGCGGAAAACCCGCTGCCCGGCCAGCCGGCGCGCGACATCTACCAGCCGGTCGGCCTGGACGATCCCGAGTTCCCGAACCAGATCTATGCGGCGATGGCGGTGGCGTCGGGAACGCAGCGCGCCGGCGCGGCGACCGAGCCGCTGCTACCCGCGTCGCTGACAGCGGTCGGTCGCGGCGCCGAGGTGCCCTACCCCGTCGCGGCGAACCTCGTCTCGGGCGACGGCACGCCCTACACCGGCGTGGTGGCGCCGTACGTCGGCGACGGCATCATCATCTCGCACCACATCGCCTTCCAGCTCGACGAGGTGAAGTTCCAGTACGGCTGCTTCGCACGCAACGTGCTCGCCGACGGCCATCCGCTGGTGCCGGCGCCGGCGCCGCTCGGCGCGCCGTGCTCGTAGGGGGGCCCTGTGGGTCACGGGCAGTCGGGCAGCGCCGACGGCTGCAGGAACGACGCCGCGGTCAGGCGCGGCGGGTCGACGCAGGCGGCGCGCACCGTTTCGGTGGCGAGCCGGCGCACGCCGAACGCATACGAGGCGGTGAACGGCAGCAGCAGTCCGCCGGCGCGCCGATGGTCGGCAAAGCGGACGGTCGCGTCGCCGGCGCCGATCGGCGCCAGGTCGAGCGGCCCCTGCGCCCACACCAGCAGCGTACGCTCGTCGAAGCCGAGTCGATAAACGGCGCCGTCGGCAAAGCGCGCCTCGACCCCCTCGCGCGCCTCCGGCGGCAGGTCGGCGGCAGCGAGCGGCGCCAGCACGACGCCCGCCGCCGCCAGCGCGTCGAGGTTGACCACCGCGGTGAAGCGGGCGTGGCTGCGCAGCGGCGCGCGCGAACTGGCGTCGCTCGCCACTTCCGCGCCACCGACGAAGGCGCGCACGGTGCTGCCGTCGAACAGATACCAGTCGGGATCGCGGCTGGTCTGGATCGTCCAGGCGTAGCGATCCGGCGCCAGCAAGGCGCGCGTCCACTGCCAGGGGCCCGGCAGGCCGGTGTACACCTCGGCATCGATGCGCTGGATCAATCCGCGCAGCGGTCCGCCGCGCGCCGCGACGGCGCGCTCGAGCAAGGGCCGCGGCGTGCACCCGGCGAGCAGCGCCGCCAGCGCCAGGCCCGCCAGAAGGAGCGCCGCCGCTGGCGCGCCGGCCCGACCTGCGCGTAGGATTCGGTTTCGCATGCTCATGGTCCCGCTCCGCCGCCAGCTGCTCGCCCTGACGCTCGTCGCCGCCGCCGGCTGCGCTGCCCCACCGGCGGCGTCGCGACCGCCGCTCGCCGCGCCGCCGCCGGCGACCGAGTACCTGGTCCGCGAGGCGCAACTCGCGCGTGGCGCCATCAGTGTGCGTCTCGACATACCCTTCGCCCCCAGCGGACCGAAACCCGCCGTGATCGCCACCGGCGGCAGCACCCGCGAGCTCCTCGCCGCCGGCTACGTCGGGGTGACGTACAGCGTCAACTGGCCGGCGCTCAAGGGCCCGGCGCCAACGCCGGTGGCCGACCCGGTCGGCACCTGGGTCCTCGCCTCGCCGTCTGCGGGGCTGCTCGGCGAACGCTACCTGCGGGAGATCGACGCCACCGCGACGGAGATCGTCCCGCAGGTGCTCGATTGGCTGCAGAGCATGCCGGACGTCATCGACGCCACCCGCCTCGGCATGACCGGCGCCTCGACCAACGGCTTCGTGGCGCTGCAGGCCGCCGCCGCCGACCACCGCCTCGGTGTCGTCGTCGCCCTCGCCGCCTGCGGGGATTTCCACCGCTTCCTGCGCCTGTCGTCGATGGGCATGCAGGGCGCCCCCCTGACCCTCGACCCCACCTACGCCGCCTGGGTGCGCGAGCGCGAAGTGGCGCGCCATCCGCAGCGCCTGCTCGGCCGCGCCGTCCTGATGATCAACCGCACCCAGGACCTGATCATCCCGGTGGCCTGCGCCGACGCCACCGCCGAGGCGCTGACGCGCGCCTTCGCCGCCGCCGGCGAGTCCGAGCGCTTCTCCTACCTGCGCGTGCAGGGCGAGGGGCACGGCGTCGACCGCGACGACATCGCCGCCACCATCGCCTGGCTGCAGCGCTGGTTGTGAGCGACAGGTCCGGTCCGCACCGGTACGCATCCCGGCAGGGGTTGCGGCGCCGCGCGCGCTATCGCCCCGGCACCGGCGAGCGACCCGCGAAGCGCGCCGCCGGGCGTACCGCCGCATAGGCGTCGAGCAGCGCCCCCATCTCCGCCGGCGCGCTGGCATGCAGGATGACGCCGGCGGCACCGGCCGCGAACTGATCGAGAATGCGCTGCGCGCACTGCGCCGGCGTCCCGACCGCGTTCGCGTCGCGCAGCCAGTGCGGCGGGTAGACGTCGCGCAACGCGCGCAGCTCGTCCGCCGTGAACTCGGTCGCGTCGGCGAGACCCGCCTGCAGCAGCGGGTGGGCGCGCAGGCGCTCGAGCACGGCGCGGTCCCAGCCGTTGGCATCGACGATCAGCTCGCCGTAGCCGGGGATCTGCATGTAGGTCGTCATGCGCCGCACGACGTGGCGCAGCATGACCGCCTCGGGTAGGTCGCAGGCGGTGACCAGGCAGGCCCACACCTGCACCGCGGCCGGGTCGCGGCCGGCGCGCTCGGCGGCGGCGCGCACGCGCGCCGCGCAGGCGGCGACGGCGGCGTCGGTCCAGTGCGAATGGAGCAGCGCCGCGTCGAAGGCGCGGCCCGCCAGCGCCTGCGACTTCGCTCCCAGCGCCGCCAGCAGCAGTGGCGGCGGCGCGGCGACGACGCAGTCGAGGCTCAGGTAGGGGAACGTCCCCGCCGCGCCGACGTGGCCGAGGACCTTCTCGCCCGCCCACAGGCGACGCAGCAGTCCGGCGGTGTCCTCGAGCATGGCGCGCGTGACGCGCGGCAGGCCCCACATATCCGAGCGCATGGCGAAGCCGCGCCCGAGGCCGAGCGCGAAGCGGCCGCCCGACAGCGCGCTCAGCGTCGACCCGAGGGCGGCGGTCATGACCGGATGGCGGGTATTCGGGTTGGTGACGCCGACGGCGATCGCCAGCGATTCGCTGCGCGCCACCGCGGCGCCGCTCAGGGCCGCCGCCTCCTTGACGTCCTGCCGCTCCGAGATCCACAGCGAACCGAGGCCGATACGCTCGGCGTCGGCGATCTCCTGCAGCATCGGGCGCGGGTCGGCGACACGGCCCGGCAGCGTGTAAAAACCCAGTTCGGGGAAGCGCACCATGCGCTGCTGGCTACCAGAGGCGGCGCCGCGAGGCGATCACCGTCGCCGCATTCGGGGGCGCCGTCGATTGCCGACGCCAAGGCTGGTAGGGAGGCGGGATGGCGTTGTTGCTCGGGTGCCAGGAGATCGCCAAAGCCTACAGTGCGGCACCGTTGTTCGCGGCGCTGTCATTCGGCGTGCACGACGGCGACCGCATCGGCCTGGTGGGCCCGAACGGCTGCGGTAAGTCGACCCTGCTGCGCGTCCTGGCGGGCCTCGAGACGCCGGACGCGGGCACGCTGTCGCTACGCCGCCAGACGCGCCTGGCGTTCGTCGTCCAGCACCCGGAGTTCCCCGCCGGGGCGGTGGTCGCCGACGTGCTGGCGGCGGCGCTGACCGGCCAGGGGCTCGACGCCACGCAGCGCGACACGCGCGTCACGGTGATGCTCGGCCGCTGCGGATTCCTCGATCCGACGGCGGCGGTGGAGACCCTCTCGGGCGGCTGGCGCAAGCGCCTCGCCATCGCCGCGGCGCTGGTCGGCGAGCCCGAGCTGCTGTTGATGGACGAGCCGACCAATCACCTCGACCTCGACGGCATCCTGTGGCTCGAGGCGCTGCTGCAGGCGCATGCCGGCGCCTTTCTCGTCGTCAGCCACGACCGCTGGTTCCTCGAGCACGTCGCCGGGCGCATGTTCGACCTCGACCCGGTGCATCCGGGCGGCTTCTTCGAGACGCGCGGCCGCTACAGCGAGTTTCTCGCCCGCAAGGACGCGGCGCTGCGCGAACAGGCGGCGTGGCAGGCCTCGCTCGGCAACCGCGTCCGCCGCGAGCTCGACTGGCTGCGGCACGGCCCCAAGGCGCGTACCACCAAGGCGCAGGCGCGCATCGACGAGGCGGGGCGCCTCGGCGACGAGCTGGCGGCGTCGCAGGTGCGCCTCGACCGCCGCGTCGCGGCCATCGACTTCGCCGCCAGTGAGCGCCGTACGCGCCGGCTGGTGGTCGCCGAGCACGTCGGCAAGCGCTTCGGCGAGCGTCGCATCCTCGACGACGTCAACCTGGTGCTCGGCCCCGGTACGCGCCTCGGCCTGCTCGGCCCCAACGGCAGTGGCAAATCGACGCTCATCCGCCTGCTCACCGGCGAATTGGCACCTGACAGCGGGCGCATCACGCGGGCCGACAACCTGCGCGTCGCCATGCTCGACCAACACCGCAGCGGACTCGACCCGAAGCTGCCGCTGCGCCGCGCCCTGGCACCGCACGGCGACCAGGTGGTCTTCGCCGGCCGCCCGATCCATGTCGCCGGCTGGGCGCGCCGCTTCCTCTTCCGCTCCGAGCAGCTGGTGATGCCCGTCGGCCGCCTGTCGGGCGGCGAGCAGGCGCGCGTCCACCTCGCCGCCCTGATGCTGCAACCGGCCGACCTGCTGGTCCTCGACGAACCGACCAACGATCTCGACATCCCGACCCTCGAGGTGCTCGAGGAGAGCCTGCTCGAGTTTCCCGGCGCGGTGGTGCTGGTGACGCACGACCGCTTCCTCTTCGAGCGCGTCAGCACCACCGTGTTGGCGCTCGACGGCAGCGGCGGCACGATGCCCTTCGCCGACTATCGGCAGTGGGAAGAGGCGCGCACGGCGGCCGCGGCAGCGGAGCGGCCGACGCGCGGTCGCGCCGCGGCAGCGGCGGGAAAGACCGCCAGGAAGCTCGGCTACCGCGAGCAGCGCGAGTTCGACGGCATGGAGGCCGCCATCCTCGCCGCCGAGGCGGCGCTGGCGCACGGCCAGGCCGCGGTCGCCGACCCGGCGGTGGCCAGCGACGCCGCCGCCCTGGCGGCGCGCGCCAGCGCCCTGCACGAGGCGCAGGAGAGCGTCGGCCGCCTCTACGCGCGCTGGGCGGAGCTGGAAGCGAAGCGCGCCGGCGAGTGAACGACCCCCGGGGCACCGGCAGCTCCCGTCCCCCTGGAGGGCGCCCCTCCGTGGGCGCCTGTGACGTCAGGTCGCAGGCGCCCGTTCAACAGGCGCCCACGGTGGGGCGCCCTCCAGGCGACTACGCTGTCATCGCGAACGGGCCGAGAACGTGATCGGCAGCGCCTCCGGGCCGGTGATGCCGACCGGCGGCTTCCAAGCGGCGTCCGCCCCAACCGTCGGGCAGGTCAGGCGCGCGGTCAGCGCCGCCAGTGCGTCCTGCAGCTCGGCCCGTGCCAACGCCGCCCCGAGGCAATGGTGCGCGCCATGGCCGAAGGCGATGTGCGGCACCGCGTCGTTGGCCGCCGGCGCGATCGTGTCGGGCTGCGGGTAGGCGGCCGGATCGTGATTGGCGCTCCACAGCGACAGCAGCACGCGCGTCCCGGCGGGCAGCTGCTCGTCGCCGACCGCCACCGCCTCCGCCGCGGTGCGGCCGGTGGTGGTGACGGTGGACCGGAAGCGCAGCACCTCCTCGACCACCAGCGCCGCCTCCAGGCGGCCGGCGGCGACGTCGTCCCACACGTCCGCTCGCTCGGCGAGCACCGCCACCATCCAGCCGAGCTGGTTCTTGGTCGTCTCGTGGCCGGCAAAGACCAGGCCGGCGATCGAGCCGTGTACCTGCTGATCACTCCAGCCGGCCTCCTGACCGGCCTGGGCGATGCGCGTCACCAGATCGTCCTGCGGCTCGTGCAGCCGGCGGGCGGCGAGCTCGCCAGTGTAGGCAAGCAGCGCCTCCAGCGCCGCATCGATCTCCGCCACGCGCATCGCCAGCACGGCCGGGTTGAAGCCGAGTCCGATGGTGTTCGCCCAGCCGCGGAAGCGCTCGCGGTCGGCGAGCGGCACGCCGATCAGCTCGCACAGCCCGAGCGAGGGATAGATGTCGGCGAACTCGCCGACGAACTCGCAGGCGCCGCGCGCCGCGAAGCCGTCGATCAACTCCTCCGCGGCGGCGCGCAGAAAGGGCCGCAGCCGCTCGACGCTGCGCGGCGTGAAGGTGCGCGACATGACGGTGCGCCAGCGCTGGTGCTCGACGCCGTCGCGGTTGAGCGGCGAGATCGCCATCCACTCGTAGAAGGTGCCCGAGCTGACCCCGAAGGTGCGCAGGAAGTCGGGGAAATCGGCGTGCAGCCGGCCGTCCGCCAACAACTCGCGCACGCGCGCGTGCGTCAGCGCCGCGACCGCGCCGTTGTCGGCGTCGGCGAGCCAGTGCGCGGCGCGGGCGCGCCCGAGCGTCGTCAGCGGGTCACTGAGCAGCTCCGGAAAGGTGATCATCGGTCGTGCCATAGGGGTGCTCCTCAATGGGGGGTGCTGCTCAATGCGCTGCGTCGGCGTCAACCCGAGCGGCTGCCGGCCCGCGGCGTCACCAGCCAGCCGCGCCCGACGCCGACCAGCAGTGCCCCGAGCGCCACGCAGAGCAGTCCGATCAGGACGCCACGCCGCGTCGGCAGCTCTGCCCAGGGCAACACACGGGCGCGATGGTAGAGGGTCGCGGCGAGGGCCAACAGCACCCCGAGCCCCGACAGCGCGACGCCGGCGCGGCGGCAGAAGCGGCGCAGGTCGACGACCTCGTGGGTGAGCTGCTGGGTCAGGTCGGCGCGCTCGTAGGCGACGCCGATCTCGCTCGCCAGCACGTCGAGGAACTCCAGCGCCTCCTCGGTCAGGTACGCCGCGCCCGGGTTGACGACCTCGATCACGCCGATGTTGCCGTCGCGCGTGCGCAGCGGCGCGCACAACAGCGAGCGGGTGTGCATGGCGGTGCTGCGGTCGACGGCGTCGTAGAAGCGCGCGTCGCTGGCGGTGTCGGCGACCAGCGCGCTCTCGTCGTTGCGAAAGACCCAGCCGGCGATGCCGCGCTCGACCGAAAAATGCAGATCGGACAGCTGCGCGGCGCTGGCGGCGCCGACGGCGCCCTGGCTGGCGACCGGAAAGCGGAACTCCCGCCCGCTCGGGTCGAGCAGCAGCAGGGCGCAGCCCTCGGCCTCGAACAACTCGCGGGCGCGCCGCGTCGCCTCGCGCACCAGCCCATCGAGGTCACCCGCCCCGGCCAGGCTGCGGCTCAGCTCGGCGAGCGCGCGCAGGCGCTCCGCCTGGTCGCTCACCCGTGCGCCTCGTCGTGCATTGCTGATTCTCTAGCGCGTCGCACGGTTGTCCGTCCATGCGCACAGATCCCCGTGCTGCCGGAAAGCCCGGGAGCGTCGTTCGGTCGAGGGCGCCCCTCCTGAAGCAAAGACTCTTCACACGGAGGCACGGCGAAGCGGAGGCGAAATCCCACCCGCTCCGGAAACCTCCGTGCCTCCGTGGTGAAGTTCTCTCTTTCCCCTACGCCCGGTGGCGTCGCACCTTGGCGCGGCTCTGCACGTCGCCGAGGACGCTCGCCTCGAGGTCGACCAGATAGCCGCGCCAGAGCTGCTCCGCCGCCTCGCCGCGACCGCCGGCGACGGCGGCAGTGACGGCCCGCTGGGCGGCGATGAGGCGGCGGCGCAGGCGGTCGCGACCGGCGTCGTCGACGTCGATCATCGGCGTGCGCGACACCGCCTGGCGCGACACCAGATCGTGCAGGAGCCGCACCAGCAGCACCAGGGCCGGGTTACCGGCGCGCTCGACCAGCACCTCCTGGAAGCGCATCGCCAGCGCCGCCAGGGAACGCTTCGCGCCGACCAACGCCTCCTCCTCGACGATCACCGCCCCGAGCGCGCGCGCCGCGGCGCGCGGCGCGCGTTCGGCCGCCAGACGCGCCGCGCCCGGCTCGAGCAGGCGGCGCACCTCGTAGACATCGGCGATCGTTCCGCCCTGCAACTGCAACAGCAGCGCACAGTGGCTGGAGGCGGCGTGGATGTCGGGCTGGCAGACGCGCGCCCCGCCGCGCGCGCCGCGCACCACCTCGATCAGCCGCTCGGTCTCGAGAATGCGCAACGCTTCGCGTACCGTCGGCCGAGCGACGGCGAAATGCGCCAGCAGCTCGCTCTCGTTCGGCAGCGGACTACCCGGCACCAGCCCGCCGGCGGCGATCTGCGCCCGGATGGCGTCGGCGATCAACTCCGACGCCTTGCGCACGCGCACCGGCCGCCCGGTCAACTGCGCTTTCGGACTTGCCCTCATTGCGCCATTCGTATAATTCGATAGCGAATTGATTTCAACTGCGGAGGACCCATGGCACGCGAGTACACGTTGATCTCGGCCGATTCCCACGTTCTCGAACCACCGCACCTGTGGACGACCTACATGGAGAAGCGCTTCCACGATAAGGTGCCGCGCGTCGTCTCGGACGGCGAGGGCGGCGAGGCGTGGCAGTTCGCGGCCGACATCCCGCCCGCGCCGATCGGCATCTACGCCTCGGCCGGCCGGCCGCACGAGGACATCCGCTGGACCGGCGTCACCTTCGCGCAGTCCAACCAGGGCAACTTCCGCGGCGAGCCGCGCCTGAAGGAACAGGACCAGGACGGCATCGACGCCGAGGTGATGTTCGGCTCGGCGCGCATGATGAGCCACTTCTACTCCGACGCCGACCCCGAGTTTCAGCTCGCCGGTGTGCGCGCTTACAACGACTGGATGGCCAAGGAGGTCATGGCGGTCGACCCCAACCGCCTGATCGGCCTGGCCTGCATGCCGGCGCTGTCGGTGGACGCGGCCATCGCGGAGATGGAGCGCTGCCTGAAGGTGGGCTTCAAGGGCGTCTGGCTCAACACCATGCCCAGCGTCGGCGCCACCATCCGGCCGGAAGACGACAAGTTCTGGGCGGCGGCGCAGGCCAACGGCGTCGCCGTCCACTTCCACGTGCGCGTCATGCGCGCCCTCGCCAAGCCGAAGCCGAAGGGGGCGCGCGGCGACGACCTGGTCGGCCTGGCCAGCGTCGGCGCCGCCAACATGATCATCGACATGGGCGAGATCATCCAGTCGGGCGTGCACGACCGCTTCCCCGACCTCACCTGGGTGATGGTCGAGGCCGGCTCGGGCTGGATCCCCTACATCCTCGAGCAGCTCGATGACCGCTGGCATCGCAACCGCTCCTGGCTGCCGGTGAAGCTGCAGCACGAGCCGAGCGAGTACTACCGCCGCAACTGGCGTTCGACGTTCATGATCGACCGCTACGCGGTGGAGAACCGGCACCGCATCGGCATCGACAACCTGATGTTCTCGACCGACTACCCGCATCACGGCTGCGACTGGCCCAACACCCGCGCCACGGTCGACAAGATGTTCGAGGGCGTGCCGGCCGCCGACCGCTACAAACTCTGCGCCGGCAACGCGGCGAAACTCTACGGCCTGAGCTGATCGACGCGGGGAGGGCGCCGCCGGCGCCCTCCCCGCCCCCACCTGCATCGCATGTCCGCCGCCGCCGCCCTCGCCGCGCCGCTGCGCCTGCCGAACGGCGCCACGCTGCCCAACCGCATCGCCAAGGCGGCGATGACCGAGGGGCTGGCCGAGCACGGCCGCGCCGGCCCGGCTCTGGCCGTCCTCTACGAGCGCTGGGCGCGCGGCGGCGCCGGGCTGCTGCTCACCGGCAACGTCATCGTCGATTGCGCCCACCTCGAACGCCCGGGCAACGTCGTCCTCAACGCTGAACCCGACGCCGCCGCGCGCGCCGGCCTATGCGCCTGGAGCGCCGCGGCACACGCCGGCGGGGCGCGCATCTGGATGCAGCTCAGCCATGCCGGCCGGCAGACTCCGGTGCGGGTCAATCGCCACCCGCAAGCGCCGTCCGCGGTGCCGGTGGCGCTGCCCGGGCGGCAGTTCGGCATGCCGCAGGCGCTCAGCGAGGCGGAGATCGAGGTGCTCATCGGCCGCTTCGCCCTGGCGGCGCGGGTGGCCCGCGAGTGCGGCTTCGACGGCGTCCAGGTGCACGCGGCGCACGGCTACCTGATCTCCGCCTTCCTCAACCCGCGCGCCAACCAGCGCACCGACCGTTGGGGCGGCGCCTTGGCCAACCGCGCCCGCTTCCTGCTCGCGGCGGTGGCCGCCGTGCGCGAGGCGGTCGGCGCCGACTTCCCCCTCGGCGTCAAGCTCAACTCAGCCGACTTCCAGAAAGGCGGCTTCGCCTTCGAGGACAGCCGCACGGTCGCCGCCTGGCTGGCCGACGCCGGCATCGATCTGCTCGAGATCTCGGGCGGCTCCTACGAACAGCCTCGGATGATGAACCTCGCCGGCCTTGAGGCGAGCGAGACGCCTACCCTCCCCGCTTCGACGCAGGCGCGCGAAGCCTACTTCCTCGACTTCGCACGCGCCCTGCTGGCGGCGCGGACGCCGCCGCTGATGGTTACCGGCGGCTTCCGCTCGAGCGCGGCGATGGCCGAAGCGCTGGCACTCGGCGTCGCCGTCATCGGCATCGCCCGGCCGCTCTGCGTGACGCCGGAGGCACCCGCCCGCCTCCTCGCCGGCAGCGTCGCCGGACTCGAACGCTACGAGGACCGCCTGCGCCTCGGCCCCGGCCCGTTCGCTCCGTCATCGCCCTTCGCAGTCGTGAAGGCAATTAACGGCTTCGCCAGTATGTCATGGTATTATCAACAGATTCGGCTCCTCGCATGTGGTCGTGATGCGGCCCCGGCGATGTCCGTGCTGGGCGCCTTCATCGCCGAGCAACGCGCCGACGCACGCATCCGCCGGCGCGACGCCAGCAGCTGAGCACCGCGCCTGGATGACGCGGCCCTGCTCGGCGTGCGGCGAATCCGCCGGCGGGATATGAGGCAGGGGTCTCAACCATGCGCGCTCCCGACTACGCCCCCCTCGACGACGCCCTCGACCTGCTCGCCGAGTCCGGCCCCGACCTGCGCAACGGCATGACCAACCACGCGCCGATGGCGGTCGAGGCGCTCTGCGCGCTGGGCCGAGCGGACGCGGTGCCGGGCTGGCTGGCGCACTATCGCGCCGAGCTGCTGCCCTGGCCGGCGCCGCGGGCGACGATCAGCGACGCCACCTGGCCTGCCGCCCTCGGCCGGCTCGAGCGCGCCGGCGACTGGCGTGCCTACTTCGCCGGCGCCGTCGCCGCGGCGCCGTGGCGCGAGGTGCTGGCCACCTGGACGGCGCGCCTCGCCCCGGGCTTCTGCGCCGCCGCGACGCACGGCATCATCCGCGTCGGCCACGCCGCGCGCAGCCTGGCGGTCGCGGAGACGCCGGCGCGCCGGCGCGAGCTGGGCGATGCCTTCGCCGCCTGGGCCTACGCCTACCAGACGCTGCCGACGGCGCCGTTCGCGGGTCGTCCGCGACCGCCGCGCCAGGCCCTGGCGCAGGTAGCGATGGTGCCGCCGGCGGCGCGCCGCTTCAGCGGCACCATCACCTCGTCGCTCGAGGCGCTGGCGGACTTCCCGCCCTTCGCGCCGGTGATCGGCCAGCTCGACGTCGACGACGATCCCGCCCGCCTGTTGCCGCCCCTGGCCGAAGTGTTCGCGCGCGCCTATCTCGCCAATGCCCACGATCTGCTCACCGCCATCGTCTTCATCCACGGCGTCACCAGCGTCGTCGCCCTCGGCCACGTGCTGCCGGCGCTGGCGCCGCCGCAGCAGCGCGCGGCGGTGCGCTTTGCCTGGCAGTCGGGCTGCGGTCTCTATGCCGCCTTCGCCACGGCGCCGCCGCTGGACGGGCCGGCGGCGGCGCCGCGCGAGAGCGCGGCGACCATCGCCGACCGCGCCGTCGCGCACGGCGACGAGCACGCGATCAAGTTCGCCGAGGCCTGCATCGGGCTGCACGCGCAGACCGGCGAGGGCTTGTTTCTGACGGCGGCGCACGGTGCGCAGGCCTTGCTGACGCCGACCAGCGGCGCCTGAGAACGCCGCTCAGGGCTCGGCGCCCGGGCCGCGCCGCTCGTAGAGCGCGTGCAGCGTCGCGTAGTGCTCGCCGCGGGCCAGCAGCTCGGCGTGGGTGCCGACCTCGACGATGCGCCCGGCGTGCAGCACGACGATGCGGTCGGCGAGCCCGACAGTGGTCAGTCGGTGCGAGACGAGGATCGTCGTGCGTCCGTGCGCCAGAACGCGGAACTGCTCGAGCAGGGCCCGCTCGGCGCGCGGATCGAGGTGCGCCGTCGGCTCGTCGAGCAGCAGCAGCGCCGCCGGCCGGGCGAAGGCGCGCGCCACGGCGAGGGCCTGCCATTGCCCCGCCGACAGGTCGGTCTCGCCGAAGCCGCGCCCGAGCGACGTATCGTAGCCGCGCGGCAGGGCCTCGATCAGCGCCGCGACGCCGGCCTGCTGCGCCACCGCCTCGACGCCGCGGCGATCGTCCAGCAGCCGCGTCCAGTCGCCGTAGGCGATGTTGTCGGCGGCGCTCGCCTCGAAGCGGCCGAAGCCCTGGAAGACGCAGGCGACCTGCTCGTGCAGCGCCGCCGGCGCCAGGGCGCGCAGGTCGACGCCGTCGAAGAGGATGGTACCGGCATCGGGCTCGTACAGGTGTGCGATCAGCTTCACCAGCGTCGTCTTGCCGGCGCCGTTCTCGCCCACCACGGCGATCGTCTCGCCCGCTGCGATGTGCAGCGAGAGATCGTCGATCGCCGGCGCCGCGGCGCCGGGGTAGGTGAAGCGCACCGCACGCAACTCGATCTCACCGCGCGCCGGCGCCGGCAGCGGCGTCACGGCGGGCGCGGCCGCGGCACGGCGTGGGCGCTCGGCGAGGAAGGCCATGACATCGGCGATGGCCAACGACTCGGTCAGCGTCGCCCCGGCCAGTCCCGCAAAGGTCTCCAGCGTCAGACGCAGGCGCGCCGTCGCGGCGCCGAAGATCGCCAGGTCGCCGATGCTGACGCCGCCCTGCAGCGCGCGCCAGGCGACATGCACGACGGCGGCATAGACCACCGTCGTGCTCAGCGTGACAAAGCCGGCGCCGCGGCGCGCGCCGCGCAGCGCCAGGCGCCAGTCCTGGCGGCGGAACTCTTCCATCAGGGCCGCAAAGCGCGCACCGAGCAGCGGCGCCAGGCGCAGCAGCCGCACCTCGCCCGCCGTCGCCGCGCCGGTCAGGGTGCTCATGAAGTAGCCCGTCCAACGCCGCTGCGTGGTGCGCGCGTGCTCGAGCGCGTGCTGGTCCGCCGCCAGCCGCCACTGCTGCACCAGATAGGGGAGCGCCAGGATCAGCAGGACCACCGCCACCCACGGCTCGATGGCCACCAGAATGGCGAGCAGCGAGACGACCTGTACCCCGGTACTGATGGCCGAAATGGCGTTGACGAGTCCGGAGGTGACGTGCCCGGCGGGGTTGTCCTTGGCGCGCTGCAGCAGGTCCTGCGCGCGCGGGTCCTCGAAGAACACCAGGTCGAGCGTCGCCGCGTGCGCCAGCAACTCGCCGGTCAGGCGGATGCCGAGACCGTCGCGCAGCCGCGTGCGCAGCAACGGCGCCAGCAACCCGGCGAGCCCCTCCAACAACGTCAGCGCAAAGCCCAGCGCCAGCCACGGCGCCAGCGGGCCGAGCTCGCCCATCCGGGCGAGAGCCCCCGCCCCCGCGACGGCGCCCGTTCCTGCGACGGCGCCCATTCCTGCGACGGCCCCCACTCCTGCGACCGCGCCATTGACGATGCCGCGCGCGCTCAACGCCAGGCCGGCGGGAATCAATCCGCGCAGCACCGCCACCGCGACGACGCCGGCCAGCACGCGCGGACTGGTCTCCCAGGCGCGCGCCAGCGCCCAACGGGTGCCGGGCCACAAAGCGGTTTTGGGCCGCAGGGCGCCGCCGCGCCAGCCCGGCGGGCGTCGATCGGGTCGCGTCCCGCTCATAGGTGCGGCCCGCGCTACCGTGCCGCGCCGGGCGGCGCAAGGCGGGCCCGCGACTGACACCGACCAGCGCGGCCTCGCTCGCCTCGTTCTGACAATAATTTCACACGCAGAAGCGGCGGCATGGCCGCTCACGACGGGCTCGGCTGCGGGGGCGATGAAACGTCACCGCTGGCAGGCCGTCTCCGTTTCTCCGTTCCTCCGTGTGAGATCTTTTCTTTCGGATCGATCCTCGATACGGCGGCGTCGAGAGATGGAGCGCATGTTCGACAGTCAGCAGAGCGGATCGGGCGCGGTCGCGGAC
>JANNRA010000167.1:0-4001 GCA_031401035.1 bacterium
GCGCGCGGGCGCTGCAGGGCGTGGATGAGGCGTGCGGCGGTCGTGAATACCCCGACGCCATCGAGCAGCGGATTGAGCCAACCGGTGGTGACGCAGTAGGCGCGGGCGTGACTGGCGGCGTGATGCTGCGCGTGACGCGCCGGCGTCAGGATGACGCCGCAGGCCTGCAGCCAGGCGACCGGCCGCGGCGGCTGCGCCACGTGCGCCCACTGGTGAATCTGGTTGGTCAGCCACAGCGCGCAGGCGAGGCTGGCGATCCAGGCGTCGGCGAACGGCGTCGGCGCCGTGTCGGTCGCACGCCAGCCCCAGAACGCCGCCAGCATCGCCGAGGTCGCAACCACGTTGGAGTGACTGACGCGCAGGAACGACTGCCGCGTCATCGCCAGCGGATCGCGATGGTGCAGCCGGAACGGCGCGATGACCGCCGGGCCGATGAGCGGTGTATCCTCGCTGAAGAAGGTGTCGGCGAGCCAGTGCAGGCAGCCGGTGACGAAATCCGCCGCCAGCAGACCGAGCAGCAGCGCCACGACGAGTCTGCCGCCGTCGCCGCCGTCGACACCGGCGACGGTGCGCGACACGACCGGCAGCAGCAGCGCCAGGAGGATGCCGAGGGCGACGACGTCGTAGACGGTGGCCGCTTCCCACCGCACGTCGTCAGGACGGCGCGCCATGATCCGAGCTTCTCCCAAAGCCGTGTCACCGCTGTCAATCACCGCCTGACGCCGCCCGCCTGACGCCGACGCGGCATGGCGTGGTTGAATCTTGTTCGCCGCCTGTCAGGATCACCCGACATGCCTCGCACGGCACTCGCGCATCTGCACGCCGCCGTCGTCGGCTCCGGCATCACCGGCCTGGCGGCCGCACGCGTGCTCTCCGATCGCGGCGCGCGGGTGACCATTCTCGAGCGCGATGCGGAGCCCGATGCGGCGGACCCGGCCAGCGCCTTTGCCAGTTGGCAGCGCAAGGGGGCACCGCAGGTGCGCCACTCGCACGCCTTCCTCGGACGCCTGCGCTCGCTGCTGCGCGACAAGTATCCGGACATCCTGCAGGGGCTGCTCGATGTGGGCGCGGCCGAGCCCGACATGCTGGCGCATCCGCCGCTGACCCTGCCGCCGCTGACGCCGTGGGTCGACCCGGCCGTGTCGGAGCCGATCGGCGACGCCGCCCACCCGGTGCAGGCGATGGGCGGCCTGATCAACCGCCTGCGCCGCTTCGTCGTCGACGGCGCGCCGCTGGCGCGCGGTTTCATCGCCCTCGGCGACGCCGCCTACTGCACCAACCCGCTGTACGGACGGGGCTGCGCGCAGGCGTTTCTGCACGCCGACCTGCTCGGCGAGGCGCTCGACGCCGCCCCCGACGACCTCGCCGCCGCAGCCCGCGAACTCGAGACGCGCGCCCGCGCCGCCTTGCCGGCCGCCTGCAGGCGCGCTTCTTCGAGGACGGCCTGATCATCGCCACGCGCTCCGACCCGGTCGTCTTCCGCGCCTTCCTGCGCATGTTCAACATGCTCGAGACGCCGGAGAAGGCCTTCGGCAAACCCGACGTCCTGTGGCGCTCGCTGCGCGTCCTGCTGCGCGGCAAGCGCCGCAACGTCCGCTACCTGCTGCCCGATCCGCCGGATCGCGAGACGACCATCGCCGCCTGCGAAGCGGCGGCCTGAAAAGACCTCAACACGGAGACACGGAGTCTCCGTTTCTCCGTCCCTCCGTGTTGAAGGGTTTCTTTTTCAGCGCGCCACGGCTGCCAGCGGCGTGGATGCGCGTTCGCTCGCCGGGTGGCCGAGCGCGCGCAGCAGATAGGCGAGCGGGCCGGCGCTGCCGAGGAAGAGGCCGGCGACCAGATACGGCGCGACGCCGATGCCGCGCGCCCTGGCGTCGTTCCACATCCAGACGCCGACCAGTGTGAGGGCGATGCAGAGATCGACGAATACCGCGATCCCGGGGAGCGAGGACAGCACCTCGCGGAGGAAGCCGACGTAGCCATAGTGCCAGACCACGAAGGCGTTGAGGGCGACGAAGTCGGCCAAGACGAATGCGACCAGCCACTGCTTCTTGTTCATAGTGTCTCGTCCCTTCTGCCGGGTGTCCCGGCGCTGCGTGCGTGAGTGGCCGACCCCTTCTTCAAGCGCCGTGCCGTGCAGGGGCCGGCACGCCGACTCGACGTCTGCCGCCGGCGCGGTTGCGCCGCGTTGCAGACCAGCAACGGTGGCGTTGCCCGCCGGCAACGGGCCGGCGCCGCGCCCGCAGGCGACTGGCAGCGCTTTCCCTCGCAGGGTCGTCGGTGCGAAACTTGCGAGGGCAGGGACGACATGCAGACATCATTCGGCACCGCCGCCGACACCGCCGCCGACGACCATCACCTGGAGCAGGCTCCGCGAGAGTCCTGGCGCGGCCTGCGACTGCGTTGGTGGGGCATCATCGGCGGGCTCGCCGGCGGGATTCTCGACATTGCCGCGCTGTCACTGGCCGGCTTCACCTTCACCATCAGCGGCGCCGACGCCCGCCTGCCGATGGCGGTCTACTTCGGCGTTTCGTTCGCCGCGCTCGGCTACCTGCTCGGCTCGCTGATCGAAACGCAGCGGCGCGAGCGGCATACGGCGGCGCTGTTGCAGGCGCAGAGCGCGACCATCGCCGCGGCGCGCTCGCGCGTCGCCCAGAGCGAGCGGCTGGCCGCCCTCGGGCAGCTGGCGGCGACGATCGCGCACGAAGTGCGCAACCCGCTCGGTATCATGCGCTCGGCCGCCCAGACGCTCGGCGAGACGCTGCCGGCGAGCGCGGTCGAGGCGCATCGGGCGAGCGGCTTCATCATCACCGAGATCGACCGCCTGGCGAGCGTCGTGCGCTCGATTCTCGGCTATGCGCGGCCGCTGCAACTGGCGACGCGGCCGGTGCGCGTCGCCGATCTGGTCGAGCGCGCCGAGTTGCTGGCCGGCGCCGACCTGGCGGCCAGGCACATTCGCCTTGAACGCGGCGGCGGCGGCGAGTGTACGATGCAAGCCGACTCCGACCTGATCAGCCAGGTGCTGCTCGGCCTGCTCGGCAATGCCGCCGAGGCCATGCCGCACGGCGGCAGCGTGGCGATCGAGGCCAGCGCCCGCGGCGACCGCGTCGCCCTGCGCGTCGCCGACTCCGGGCCCGGCATCGACGCGGCCCTGCGCCAGAAGGTGTTCGAGCCGTTCTTCACCACCCGGGCGCGCGGCACCGGCCTCGGTCTCGCCATCGCCAAGCAGATCGTCGAGGCGCACGGCGGCAGTATCGAGGTCGACGCGTCGCCCGCCGGCGGCGCCCGCTTCACCCTCACGCTGCCCGCCGCCCCGGCTGCGGCGCTGGCGGCCTGATGCCAGCCGCGGCCGTCTTCTGGTGGCGCTGGCTGGTCGCGGCGAGCGTCGGCGTGCTGCTCTTCGGGGCGACGATGGTCGTCCTGCCGGAACCGACAGCGCTATTCTTCAACCTGCTGCTCTTCGCCACCCCCGGCGGCGATCCCGCCCTCATCGTCGCCGCCCCATACCTGCGCTTCGTCTACGCCGTGCTCGGCGCGGTCATGGTCGGCTGGGCCGTCGCCCTGCTCTGCCTGCTCTACGGGCCGTTTCGCCGCGGCGCGCGCGAGGGCTGGGTCGCCGTCGCCATCTCGCTCACCGCCTGGTTCGTGCCGGATACGGCGCTGTCGCTGTGGACCGGCTTCTGGCCCAACGCGGTGCTCAACGCGGTGTTCGCGGTGGCCTTCGCGATTCCCCTGGCGGCGACGCGGCGCGCCTTCCGGTGACGCGCGCCCGGGCTCCGGCTGTGCCCATGAAGTAGCGCGTCTGTCCCGATCGCCGTGCCACTGTACCGTGCGTCTCCGAGGCCACCATCGAGGTCGGCGATCCCCCGCCGCAGTCCTTCGCGACCGGATCAGTGGTGCGACATCAATCCCACCGCGCGGCGCGACCAGACGGCGATGAGCACGATGGCCACCGCGATCAGACCGATGCACAGGCCGGACCACAGGCCGATGATGCCCCA
>JANNRA010000168.1:0-7293 GCA_031401035.1 bacterium
GACACTTCCGCGGCGGAAGTGTCCGTTCCGCCCCAACGTCCCCCTTTCTTGACCGGCTCGCCCTCGGCTCCTAAGGGGAAGGGCTATGCCTGCTGGAGCCTCGCAAGCCTTCGCCCTGATCCGCGTGCCGCGCGACAGCGCCCGCCCCACCGACGACGAGCTGCGCGCCGCGCTGCTCGAGGATGCCGCCCGCATCGGCCAGCCGGCGTCGACGACGGCGACCGACATGCAGGTCGCCGGCCCGTATCGCATCCTGGTCGCCGGCGCGGCGCTCGACGAGTACGTGGTGTGGGAGCGATGAGCACGCCATTCAACCTGGCGGCGCTCAACGAGGCCATCGCCGCGGTGATCCCCGAGCGCGAATGCCTGGTCTTCCGCGACCGCCGCTTCACCTGGGCGCAGTTCGCCGAGCGCACGCGGCGCCTCGGCAACTACCTCGCCGGGCGCGGCCTCGGCTGCCGCCAGGAGCGCGCCGGGCTGCAGAACTTCGAGTCCGGCCAGGACCACCTCGGCATCTACCTGCACAACGGCAACGAATACCTCGAAGCGATGGTCGGCGCCTACAAGGCGCGCGTCGCGCCGTTCAACGTCAACTACCGCTACGTCGACGACGAGCTGGTGTACCTGCTCAACGACGCCGACGCGCGCGCCCTTGTCTACCATGCCCGTTTCGCCCCCAACGTGGCGCGCATCCGCGCCGAGCTGCCCAACCTCGACCTGCTGCTGCAGGTGGCCGACGACTCGGGTCACGCGCTGCTGCCCGGCGCCGTCGACTACGAGGCGGCGCTGGCCGCCGCCTCGCCGGCGCTGCCCGACCTGCCCTGGTCGGCCGACGACCTCTACATCCTCTATACCGGCGGCACGACCGGCATGCCGAAGGGCGTCCTGTGGCGCCAGGAGGACATCTTCTTCGGCGCCCTCGGCGGCGCGCCGACGATGGGGCCGAAGTTCGCCAACGTCGAGGCCGTCGCCGAGGCCGCCAAGGCCGGCGACCTGCGCGCCTGCGCCGCCCCGCCCTTCATGCACGGCGCGGCGCACTGGATGGCCTTCGTCGCCCTACACGCCGGCGGTACGGTGATCGTCCAGGGCACGCCCGAGAAACTCGACCCCGACGACGTCTGGTCGACCATTGAACGCGAGCGGGTGCGCTTCCTGACCATCGTCGGCGACGCCTTCGGCCGGCCGCTGATCGATCAGCTGGATCGCAAGCAGTACGACCTCTCGGGCTTCGGCATCATCCTCTCAGGCGGCGCCATCCTGACGCCGGCGCTCAAGGACGCCTTCCTCGAGCGCATTCCGCACCTGATGATCATCGACGGCTTCGGCGCCTCGGAGACCGGCGGCCAGGGCCAACAGGTCTCCACCGCCGGCCAGAAGGCCACCACCGGCTCATTCAAGATGAACGACCAGACGCTGGTGCTGCGGGACGATCTCGGCGGCCCGGTGGCGCCCGGCAGCCCCGAGAGCGGCTGGCTGGCGCGCGGCGGCCACGTGCCGCTGGGATACTTCAAGGACGCCGAGAAGACCGCCAAGACCTTTCCGGTCATCGGCGGCGCCCGCTACGCGGTCCCCGGCGACCACGCCACCATCGCCGCCGACGGCACCATCACCGTCCTCGGACGCGGCTCGGTGTCGATCAACTCCGGCGGCGAGAAGATCTACCCCGAGGAAGTCGAGAAGGCCCTCAAACACCACCCGGCCGTCTACGATGCGGTGGTGGTCGGCACGCCCAACCCGCGCTTCGGCCAGCAGGTCACCGCCGTCGTGCAGACGCGCGCCGGCGAACGCCCGAGCGAAGAGGAGCTGGCCGAGTTCGTCGCCCGCCACCTGGCCCGCTACAAGCTGCCGCGCGCCGTACTCTTCGTCGACGAGATGGTGCGCAGCCCGTCCGGCAAGGCCGACTACCGCTGGGCGAAGAAGCTCGCCTACGCGCGCCTGGGCATCCCAGAGTAGGAAAAAGATTCCAACGCGAAGACGCGAAGGCGCGGAGACACTGTGCCCAGATGAGAGTCCTTCGCGTCTTCGCGCCTTCGCGTTGAAGGTCTTTGGACCCTGATGGCACTGCTCGCGTTCGATCTCGACGGGGTTCTCTATTCGTCCGAGCCGTTCCTCGGCGACGCCTACCGCGAGGCGATCGCGACGGTGAACGGACGGCATCCGGGAGCGTTCGCGCGCGTGCCGACGACGGCGGAGATCCTGCAACACGTCGGCTGGCCGCTGCCGGTGATCTTCGCCAACCTGTTTCCCGATGCCGCCGCGGCGGCGCTCGCCGACCTGCACGAGGAGACGCTGGTGGTGATCTGCCGGCGCGTCGCCGCCGGCGCGGGCGAGATGTACGGCGAGGTTCCGTCCACCCTGCGTGCCCTGCGCGCCGCCGAACACACCCTGATCGTCGCCTCGAACGGGCGCACGCGCTACGTCGAGACGGTGCTCGCCACCTACGGCGTCGGCGACTGTTTCCTGCCGCGCGTCACCGCCGACGACGTCGGCGACAAGACCGCCATCCTGCGCCACTACCTCGCCGCCGTGCCGGCCGCCCCGGCGGACATGGTGATGATCGGCGACCGCGCCAGCGACGTCGACGCGGCCCGCGCCGTCGGCTGCCGCTTCGTCGGCTGCGACTACGGCCACGGCCACCGCGCCGAGATCGAAGCGGCGGGCCCACTCGTGCAACGTTTCGCCGATCTCGAGTCGGCGATCGCCGCGCTGCTGCCCTGAACCCTCTGGGCGCCGACGGGGCGGTGCCCTCCAGGACCCGGCGCTCTCGCGCGCGTTGGCGCTCGCGCGGCGCGCGTGGTAGCGCCACTCCAAAGGGGGATTCTCGATGCGATCGATGCCACTCTTGCGCGCCGTGGGCGGCGCGCTGCTCGCCGTCACGCTTGCCGCGTGCGGCGACGACGACAGCTCGCCGCGGCCGACCGCGACGCCGTCGCCCGTCGTCACCGCAACGGCCACGGCCACGGCCGTCCCCACCGACACCGCGACGCGCACTGCCACCGCGCCGCCGACGGCCACGCCGACCGCCACGGCGACGCCGCCGGCGATGGTGACCGTGACGTATACCGCTACCCCGTCGCTGGTCGACGAGCTGACCGCCACCGGCATCAGCCGTTACCTCGGCGCCATCACGCCGTCGGCAACTCTGCCCAACGGCGTCTGGGAGAGCCATCGCTTCGACCCGGCGACGGCGCAGGCGATCTGCCTGCGCGGCGGCGAGTACCGCGTCGAAGTGCGCCGCGGCAGCAACAACAAGGTGCTGTTCTACCAGGAGGGCGGCGGCGCCTGCTGGAACAACCAGAGCTGCTGGGTGGCGCCGACCGCCAAGCTCACCGCCGATCCGTTCTTCGGCGCCGGCATCTTCGAGTTCGACAACCCGACCAACCCCTTCCGCGACTGGAACATCGTCTACGCGCCGTACTGCGACGGCTCGGTGTTCGGCGGCGACAACGTCGTCGACTACGCCGGCGGGCGCGTCTACCACCACGGCCTGCAGAACCTCTCCGCCGCCGTCGACGTCATGCGCGCCGCGTTCCCGAACCCGGAGCAGATCGTCGTCGCCGGCAGCAGCGCCGGCGGCTACGGTACGTTCAGCGGCTACAACGTCACCCGCGTCGCCTACCCCGAGGCGCCGATCCTGACCCTGAACGATTCCGGCCCCGGCCTGCTGAACGCCGGCGACCCGCAGGGCGTCCAGGACCGCCTCACCAACTGGCGCTACGCGGAGGGCTTCCCGGCCTCCTGCACGCGCTGCGCGGAACAGATCACCTACCTCACCGAATGGGCGCTGCAGCGCGATCCGACGCTGCGCGTCGGCTACTTCAGCAGCCTGCGCGATGTCGTCATCCGCACCTTCCTGCAACTCGACCCGGCGGGCTACGAGGCGCTGCTGCTCGCCGTCACCGACGACATCCGCAGCCGCCAGCCGGAGCGCTTCAAGCGCTTCTTCATCCAGGGGCAGACGCACACAGTGCTCGAGTTGCCGACCTTCAACAGCACCGCGATCGCCGGCCTGTCGATCCGCGACTGGACGGCGGATCTCCTCGTCGACGGCCCGCAGTGGCAGGACGTCATCGAGCCCGCCCCCCAGCCGGGCGGCTCCTGACGGTGGCGGCGGCCCCCAGACCCGAGCCACGCATGTCCCTGGTCGGCGAGCGCGCCCTCCCGGCGCGCGAGTTCCTTGCCGTGCGCGCCCTCGAACTGTGCGGCCAGACGCGCGAACAGCAGGCGCGCATCCGCCGCGCCTGCCGCTTCAGCGTCCTCGCGCACAGCGCCATGACCGAGGGGTACGACAGATTTCTCTGAGCAGCAGGATTCACCACGGAGGCACGGAGACACGGAGGATCCCAGAGTAAGGTCTCATCCGAACTCCGTGCCTGCGTGCCTCCGTGGTAAGTCCTTTCTCTTAGCCGCCGCTCACCCCAGGTTCACTGGTTGAAGAACACGGTGCCGGTGGTGTTGTCGCCGATCGTCGCCGAGTCGATGCCCGGGAAGGTGACGGCCAGCGAGCCGCCCGACAGGCCGCCGGTCGGGTTGGCGTCGAGCAGCTCGCAGTCGAAGTTCGAGCCGATGTTGGTGCTCAGGCACGGGCTGCCGAAGCAGCTCTCCTCCGCGGCGATGATGACCGCGTTGACGGCATCCGAGCCGTTGTTGTTGGCGTCGTACACCGCCGCCTCGGAGATTCCCGTCGTCAGCGGAATGTTCTCGGCCTCCGTGAAGACCGTGTCGTCGGGCGTGCACGGCTGGCAGTCGGCGCCGTACTGCGGGTACGGGCAGGGGCGGTTGGCCGGCTTGCCGGCGGTGCTGCACGTGCCCGCGTCGCGCAGCAGGCTGATCGAGACGTTGAACGGCAGGAACGCCGAACCGCGACCGGCGTCGCCGCCGGAGCGGGTCAGGATGCGCGGACTACGGCAGACCCCGATGTGCTGGTCTTCCGGCTCGTTGCACTTATCCCCCGTGCCCTCCAGGCAGGCCGTCGAGGTGCTGCCGCCCGGCAGCGCCGTGACGTCGTCGCACTCCGGATCGTCCGGTGCCCCTTGCGAGCGGTTGTTGGGATCGCCCGGCGAGGTGTTGTGGTCCTGCACCAGTCGGTAGTTCGCCGCCTGGATGCCCGATTCGCCGCAGGCGATCGACCCGCTCGAGGCGTTGCCGGGGCCGAAGGTTTCGAAGGGAATGCCGCGCACGCAGGCACAGACGAGGCCGGGTACCATGACCGGCGGGAAGATGATCTCGTCGGCGCGCACAGCGGCGGGAATCTCACCGGCCCTGGAAACGGTGCCGTCGGCCAGCGGCCGGTCGACCGCAAGCCGCTTGCCGGTGCGGAAGGTCCAGCTGCCCGTCAGGACCAGTGGAATGGGAATCGCCTCGGTCTGTACGGTCGCCGTCGTCCGCATCACATCGAAGACCCCCGCGCGCGCCGTTTCGTTGGTGCAGTTGGCCGCGCAGCCATCGGCGCCGAAGTTGTTGCCGTCGTCACACTCCTCGTCGCCCAGCCGCGTGCCGTTGCCACACTCCCCGGGCGTGCCCGGACACATCCCAGACAACGCGTTGGTGACCGACTCGATCAACTCGCTGATCGCGACCTGGGTATCGTCGTTCTTGTCGAACGCCGCACAGGTCACGATCTGCGCCGACCCGAGGGCGATGTTGACGCCCTTGATCAACTCATCGATGGCGACCGCACGGTCGCCGCTGCAGTCGCCGACGCATGGCTGGGCCTGCACCGACGCCGAGGCGCACAGCAGCGCGGTCGCCCCGCCGAGAATAACAATCGACTTTCTCATCGATGATCCCCCCTTATGCGATGAACCCGTACTACCTGTGTTGCAAACGCTACGTCCAGCGGCGATCGCGCGCCGCGTCGGGACGGGTGGACCCAGCGGCCGCGGTGCGCGAGGATCGCCGCCAAATCCCTGCCCACGATGTCCCTGCTCACGATGTCCCTGCCAACGCCGCCCGGCGCCGAACCGCCGCCGGCGCCGCCGCCGGCGGCGAGCACGCTGCACCTGCCGCCCGGACCCTGGCGCACCGTCCTGGACTGTCTGTGCAGCCGCTTCGCCGCCATCCCGCGCGCGCAATGGCTGGAGCGCATGGCGCGCGGTCGGGTGCTGGACGCCGATCGGCAGGCGATCGGACCGGAGCATCCCTACCGCGCCGGTCTGACGGTCCATTACTTTCGCGAAGTGGCGCGGGAGACACCGATCCCGTTCATCGAGACGCTGATTCATGTCGACGCGCACCTGGTGGTGGCGGACAAGCCGCACTTCCTGCCGGTGACCCCGGCCGGGCGTTTCGTGGGCGAGACCCTGCTCAGCCGCCTGATCGCACGCCTGCGCAATCCCGACCTGGCGCCGCTGCATCGCATCGATCGCGGCACCGCCGGACTGGTCCTGTTCTCGGCCTGCCGCGCGACGCGTGGCGACTACCAGACGCTGTTTCGCGACGGCCGCATCGCCAAGCACTACGAAGCCATCGCGCCGGCGCTGCCGGCGCTGCCGCTGCCGTGCACGCGCGCCACGCGCATCGTCGCCGGCACGCCGTTCTTCCGCATGCGCGAAATCGACGGCGCCGCCAATTCGCACACGCGCATCGAGGTGCTGGAGATGGATGTGGCATGCCGCAGCGCCGCCGCGGATCCGTCGCCGCCGCACTGGCGCTACCTGCTGACGCCCGTGACCGGCAGGAAGCACCAGTTGCGCGTGCACATGGCGGCGCTGGGCGCGGCGATCGTCAACGACCCGTTCTACCCGACGCTGCGCGACGAAGCGGACGACGATTACGCGGCACCGCTACAGCTGTTGGCGCGCGAACTGATCTTCACCGATCCGCTCAGCGGCGCGCGGCGCGCCTTCCGCAGCCGCCGGGAGCTGGTGTCGTCGAGATCGGATCAAGTCGGATCGCTGCTGCCGGGGGAACCACCGCGCCACAGCCCGCGCCACAGCTGATGGTGGGAGTGCGCGCCGCTCGAGGGCGGTGCACA
This sequence comes from bacterium, assembly GCA_031401035.1. GTDB lineage: Bacteria > Desulfobacterota > Binatia > HRBIN30 > CADEER01 > JANNRA01. Next base: position 6,977 of record JANNRA010000168.1, read on the forward strand.
GGCGCCCGATTGCCATCGGCTGCGGCATTGCGCAGCCGGCAGGCCCCTGGAGGGCGCCGCCCGTCGGCGCCGGTTGCAGCGGGGTGCGGTCGCCCTATCCAACCGGCGCCGACGGGGCGGCGCCCTCCAGCCCCCCTCCCGCAGCCCGGCGCCGCCGTCACCCGTTCGAGTCGAGTGCGCGCGGGCGCTGCAGGGCGTGGATGAGGCGTGCGGCGGTCGTGAATACCCCGACGCCATCGAGCAGCGGATTGAGCCAACCGGTGGTGACGCAGTAGGCGCGGGCGTGACTGGCGGCGTGATGCTGCGCGTGACGCGCC
>JANNRA010000169.1:0-7468 GCA_031401035.1 bacterium
TACGGATTTTCTTTTGTTGAGCAATAGATTAGCGTTCCCATCATTTTTGAGGTCGCGGTTTTTATGTTTAAGCAACACAACTCTCGTCCCCCTCCTCGACGTCGACCACTTCGCCGTCGATCAGCAGGCGGCGGAAGCCCGAGGCAACCAGGCCGGCGCGCACGTCGCTCCACGGCAGCGCCTCCGGCCACGGCACCGTGAAGGTGATGAGCGCGCGCGTCCCCTCACCGCGCGCCAGCAGCTCGGCGGCCACGGATTCGGCCGTCGCGCGCGTCACCGGCTGTTCGCACTGGCGGCAGTGCAGGATGCCGATCTTCGCCCACAACAGCTTCAGGTGGTCGTGCAGCTCGGTCATCGTGCCGACGCTCGAGCGCGAGGTCTTCACCGTGTTGCCCTGGCCGATGGCGATGGCCGGCAGGATGCCGTCGATGCGCTCGACCTGTGGCTTGTCCATGCGGTCGAGGAACTGCCGCGTGTAGGCGGAGAAGCTCTCGACGTAGCGGCGCTGCCCCTCGGCGTAGAGGACGTCGAAGGCGAGGCTCGACTTGCCCGAGCCGGAGACGCCGGTGACGACGGTCAGCTGATTGAGCGGGATGCGGACATCGACGCCCTTGAGGTTGTTGTGCGTCGCGCCGACGATGTGGATGAAGTCGTCCGGCATGCGGGAATCGCCGGACTATAGCGAAGGCAGGGCGAGGCGAAAGTAGGGGCGCCGCCGCCGCGAACCGGATAGGAGCGAGGACAGCGATGAGCCACCCGACGATCAAACGCGGCGCCAGCGGCGCCGCGGTGCGCGAACTGACGCGTCTGCTCAGCGCGCGCGGCTACCTGGAACGCGCCGGTGCGACCTTCGACGGCGCCGTGCGCGGCGCGGTGCTCGGCTTCCAGGCACGGCACGTCGACGCGCGCGGTCAGCCGCTCGTCGCCGACGGCGTCGTCGGCCCGCTGACCTGGTGGGCGCTCGTCCACCCGCGCAACCCGGCCGTGCTCAACACCGCGGTGACGGCAGCGTTGACGCAGATGCCCGCCAGCGGCGGCAGCCGGCGCGGCCGCGCCGCGCTGCGGGCGGCGCTCGCCGAGATGGCCGCCGGCGCCCGTGAGGTGGGCGCCAACAACGACGGCGCCTGGGTGCGCAGGTACCTGCACGGCCTCGCGCCGCCGCCCGCCAACTGGTGTGCCGCGTTCGTCAGCTGGTGCTACGACCAGCACGCCGACGGCGTCCCGTTCCGCTACAGCGCCGGGGCGCGCGACGTGCGCGACCAGTTCCGACGCAAGGGCTGGGCCTACGACCTGGCCTCCGGCGCCGTGCCCGAGCCGGGCGACATCGTCGTCTGGTGGCGCGGCCAACCGGCGGGATGGATGGGCCACATCGGCCTCGTGCACCACGCCGCCGACGGCATCGTCTTCACCATCGAAGGCAACAAGGGCGGCTTTCCCGCCCGGGTGCGACCGTTCGACTACGTCCTCAGCCGCATCGACAGGCTGCTCGGCTTCGGTCGCGTCCCGTTCTGACCAGCGCCCAGTCGAGTCGGGCCGCACGACAACACGGCGCGCCGCCGCGGGCTCAGGACGGGGTGTCGAGGCGCGCGGCGGCCTTCAGCAGGAGGACGGTGACCGCGACTTCGACGGCGATGAACAGCGCGGCGAACGCGGCGCCGTGCACCGCCCAGGCGACGATGCGCGCGACGGCGGCACCGCCCAGCAGCAGAGCGGGCAGGCGCAGCAGGCGGGCGCGCCCGGGGCGGCTGCCGATGAGCATCGTCACCCCGGCGGTGAAGAAGAACGAGGCGAAGTCGCCGATCTGCGTACTGCGGCCGAGGCCGTCGAGCAGCGCCATGTCGAGCCCCGCGGCGGCGCGTTGCGGATCGATGAGCCACACGAGACCCTGCAGCGCGAAGCCGGCGCCGAGCAGCCTGACCGTGAGACGAAGGCCGCGCATGGCCCTGTCCTTCGCTGAACTCGGCGGCGATGTCTACGGTGCGTTGCCGGCGCCGCGCCGCAGCACCCAGGCGCGTACGGCGCCGATGCCCTTGAGCTTGACCGGACGCAGGTGGCGCAGCGTGAAGGCCGGCAGGTCGTGCAGCGCCGCGCCGAAGTCCTCGGCGAGCAACACCGTGCCCGGGCGGGCGAAATTGACCAGCCGGCTGGCGAGGTTGACGGTCGGGCCGAACAGGTCGCCCTCCCACGCCACGACCGGGCCGAAGGCCAGCCCGAGCCGCGCCGCGGGCAGATCGGGGTCGCGGGTGTAGGCCTCGGCCAGGGCCAGCGCGATGGCCGCGCCGGCGGCCGGCTCGTCGGCCGCGAACATCACCTCGTCGCCGATCGTCTTCACCACCCGGCCGCCGCCGCCGAGGATATGTTCGTAGGCGACCGCCTCGAAGCGATCGACCGCCGCCGCCAGCTCGGCGGCATCGAGCGAGATGCTCAGCGGGGTGAATCCGGCCAGATCGGCGAAGCCGATGACGCAGACGCGATCGCCGGCCGCCGGCGCGGCGGCCAGGCGCACCACGGCAGCCACCAGGTGGCGGCGCCAGGCGTGGCGGACGAAGCCCTCGAAGGTCGGCAACTGCGCCTCGATCGCCTGCAGGGCGGCGGCGAGCGCGTCGCCGTCCGCGCCGGCGCCGCCGCGATGCGCCACGGCGTTGTCGAGCGTCGCCGTGACCTGCGCGTCGGCGACGCGCGCCAGCGCCTGGCCGATGACCCGCGCCTGCTGCACGGTGAGCGCTTCCGGCGTGCCGCGCTCGTCGAGCAGCGCCCGCACCGCCACCAACACCTCGCCGTCGGCGCGCGAGAAAACGCGCGCGTCGTCGGCCACCGGCGGAAAGCCGAGCCCCTGCCAGAGCCGGCGGGCGTGCTCGACCTCGATGCCGGCCGCCGCGGCGATCTCACGCCGCGTGAACTGCGGCGGCCCGAGCAGCGTCTCCGCCACCCGCGCCGCGGCGCCCGTCAGCCGCTCCGTCATGCACTCATCTCACGCGACAGATGCGCACATCGGCGCGGCGCGGCGAAAGGGCGCCGGCACGGCACACCAGCCGCGGCCGCCACCGCGCCGGACTGTCGGTCAGCGCGAGCTCATACGACGCGGCGGCGACGGGCGACCAGCCACAGCGCGGCGCCGGCGACCAGCAACTCGACGGCACTGCGGCGCGGCGGCGCAACCTGACAGGCGTCGTCGTCGGCCCCGCTCGCGTCGACGCAGAGCTGGGTGCTGCCGCCCTGCGCCGCCAGCGGGTCGCCCTCCAGGTCGGTGGCGCTCACCTCCTCGACCGTCACCTCGCAGCACTGCCCGGGCGCGGCCTGGGCGATGAACGTACAACAGTACAGATCGCCGCCTGGGATCGGCTCGACCGGTCCGTCCTCCGTCTGGACGAGCACCTCGTACGCCACGTCGCTACGCGGGAAAAAGATTGCCTCGAGGTTGTCCCGGCCCGGGCCGGCGATGATCTCGCAGTCCGACGCGCTCGGCAGCTCGGCGCAGGCGCCATCATAGGACAACACATGCTCAGTGGCCCCGACGCTGGCGCCGCCGCCGTTGAGGCTGACGCATACCTGCGTCGCCTCGCCGGTCTCGGTGGCAGAATCCGCCTGCGGTTCGAGCCGCACCACGCCCGCCGCCGTTGTCGCCAGGAACATCAGAACCGTCGCGCCGCAGCATCCGATGATATGCATCGGCGCGCGCTACCACGTCGCGGGCGCCCTGGCTAGGCCCATGCTAACGGTCGGGCGCACGGCCACTGTACTTGACGGCGGGGCGGGCGGGCGCGAGAAACGCCCATGAGCCAACGCAAGAATCTCGCCATTCTCGTCGGCGGCGGGCCGGCACCGGGCATCAACAGCGTCATCGGTGCGGCGACCATCCGTTCGGTGCTCGAGGGCGTCGACGTGCTCGGCGTCGAAGACGGCTTCGAGTGGATCATGCACGGCAACGTCGAGCACGTGCGGCCGCTCTCCATCGAGGCGGTGAGCCGCATTCACTTCCGCGGCGGCTCGTTCATCGGCATCTCGCGCGCCAACCCGACCACCGACGCGCAGCTGCTCGAGAACACCGTCATCTCGCTGCTGCGGCTGAACGTCGCGCAGCTGATCACCATCGGCGGCGACGACACGGCTTTTTCGGCGATGCGACTCGAGGAGCAGTCGGCCGGCCGCATTCACGTCGTGCATGTGCCGAAGACGATCGATAACGATCTCGATCTGCCCTTCAACATCGACACCTTCGGCTTCCAGACCGCGCGCCACATCGGCGCCGAGATCATCAAGAACCTGATGGTCGACGCGCATACGACGTCGCGCTGGTACTTCGTCATCGCCATGGGCCGCAAGGCCGGCCATCTGGCGCTCGGCATGGGCAAGTCGGCCGGCGCGACGTTGACGCTGATTCCGGAGGAGTTCGGCAACCGCGACATTCCCTTCAAGGCGATCGTCGACACGCTGGTCGGCGCCATCATCAAGCGCCTCAGCCTCGGCCAGCGGCACGGCGTCGCGGTCGTCGCCGAGGGCGTCGTCGAGGGCATCCGCCCCGCCGACCTGGCGCAGCTCGAGGACGTCGAGCGCGACGCGCACGGCAACCTGCGCATCGCCGAGGTCGACATCGGCGAGATCCTCAAGCGCGCCGTGCAGGAACGCCTGCGCGAGTTCGCCCTGAAGGCGACCGTGGTGGCGAAGAACATCGGCTACGAGCTGCGCTGCGCCGACCCCATCCCCTATGACATGGAGTACTGCCGCGACCTCGGCTACTGCGCCGCCAAGTACCTCATCGCCGGCGGCCACGCCGCCATGGTGTCGATGCAGGGCGGCCACTTCGTGCCGATTCCCTTCAGCGAGATGCTCGACCCGGCCACCGGCAAGACGCGCGTGCGCTTCGTCGACATCCTCTCCGCCCGCTACGCCATCGCACGCCGCTATATGCTGCGCCTGCGCCGCGACGACTTCGAGGATCCGCACGAGCTGGCCCGCTTCGCCGCCACCATCGGGCTGTCCCTGGCCGAGTTCCGCGCCCAGTTCGAATACCTCGTCGCCATGGAGCCACCGCCGCTGCACATCGAGTCGCTCGACCCCCCCAAGCCGCCGTTGGTTTGATTTTTCTTCACGGCGGCGACAGACAGGGCCGGGGTCCCGCTCGGAGTCGAGACCCCTCCGTTCCTCCGTGTCTCCGTGTGAGTTCTTCGTCCGTCAGGGGGTATGCATGATGTCGAGTCGTTCGCTGTATCTCGCCGCCGCCCTCGCCCTCGCCGGCTGTGGCGGCGAGCACCTCGGCCCGGGTGACATCACTCAGGCGGCGCTGCCGAAGGCGGTCGTCGAGGCGCGCACGACGACGCAGCGCGAGGTGCTGGCCGAGTTGGCGCCGGGGGCGGCGCCCGACACGCAGATCCTCTTCGGCGACCTGCACGTGCACACCACCTTCTCGCCCGACGCCTTCATGCGCAGCTTGCCGATGCTCAACGGCGAGGGCGCGCATCCGCCGGCGGATGCCTGCGACTATGCGCGCTTCTGCTCCGACCTCGACTTCTGGAGCATCAACGACCACGCCGAAGGCGTCTCGCCGCGCCACTGGCAGGAGACGAAGGAATCGATCCGCCAGTGCAACGCCCTGGCCGGCGACCCGAAGAATCCGGACGTGGTCGCGTACCTCGGCTGGGAATGGACGCAGGTCGGCCAGACGCCGGCCGATCACTACGGTCACAAGAACGTCATCTTCCGGGACCTCGGCGACGACCAGGTGCCGGCGCGGCCGATCAGCGCCCTCAGCCCGCAACTGGTCGGCGCCCTGCGCGCGCCGGCGCCGTTCTGGCAGCGCATCCAGTTGCCGCTCTTCGACTGGCCGAACCGGCAGCGCTACTTCGACTTCGGTGCCTACCAGGAAGAACTGCGCGCCGCGCCGATGTGCCCGGAGGGCGTCGATTCGCGCCAGCTGCCGGCCGACTGCCACGAGTCGGCGCAGACCCCCGATGCGCTCTTCGAGAAGCTGTCGCAGTGGGGCTTCGACACCTTCGTCATCCCGCACGGCACCACCTGGGGCCTGTACACGCCGCCGGGCAGCGCCTGGGACAAGCAGCTCAAGGGGGCGATGCACGACCCCGACAAACAGTCGCTGATCGAGATCTATTCCGGACACGGCAATTCCGAGGAGTTCCGCGCCTGGAACGACGTGGTGTTCGACGCCGACGGCGCCCCGAGCTGCCCGGAGCCGACGGCTGACTACCTGCCGTGCTGCTGGCAGGCGGGCGAGATCATCCGCGCGCGCTGCGGCGACACGCCGGCCGACACGTGCGAGGCGCGCGTGACGACGGCCCGCCTCAACTACCTGAAGGCGGGCGTCGCCGGACGCATCACCGTGCCGGGCAGCACCATCGACGACTGGAAGGACTGCGGGCACTGCCGCGACTGCTTCAACCCGGCGTTCAACTACCGGCCGCGCAGTTCGAGCCAGTACATCGCCGCGATCAGCAACTTCGACGGCCCCGGCGGCGACCCGCGCCGCTTCAAGTTCGGCTACATCGCCTCGAGCGATAACCACACCGCCCGGCCCGGCACGGGGTACAAGGAGATCACCCGGCGCCGCATCACCGAGGCCGCCGGACCGCGCGACGCCGCTTGGTTCAAGCGCGTGTTCGGCGCGCCGGCGGAGGCGACGCCGGAGTCGGTGCCCTTCGATCCCACCGTGGCGCGCGGCATCCGGGGCTTCCAGCTCGTCGACCTCGAACGCCAGGCGTCGTTCTTCATGACCGGCGGCCTGGCGGCGGTGCACAGCGCCGGCCGCGACCGCGAGGCAATCTGGAACGCGCTGAAGGCGCGCAACCTCTACGCCACCAGCGGCGAGCGCATCCTGCTCTGGTTCGACCTGCTCAACGGCCCGCGCGGCGAGGCGCCGATGGGCAGCGAAGTGGCAATGTCGCAGGCGCCGCGCTTCCGCGTCCGCGCCGCCGGCGCCTTCAAGCAACTGCCCGGCTGCCCCGAGTACACCACCAAGACGGTGTCGCAGGACCGCCTCGAGAAGCTGTGCCACGGCGAGTGCTACAACCCGAGCGACGAGCGGCGGCTCATCACGCGGATCGAGGTCGTGCGCATCCGGCCGCAGAAGGTGCAGGGCGAACCGGTCGCGGCGCTGATCGAGGACCCATGGCGGCGCTTCGAGTGCGCGCCCAAGGCCGACGGCTGCGCGGTTGAGTTCGAGGACCCGGACTACGCCGTCGCCGGCCGCGACACGACCTACTACGTGCGTGCCATCCAGGAGCCCACCGACGCCGTCAACGCCGGCGGCCTGCGCTGCGAGTACGACGCCACCGGCGCCTGCGTGAAGGTCAACCCGTGCTTCGGCGACTACCGCACGCCGTACGACGACGACTGCCTCACCCAGAACGAGGAACGCGCCTGGTCGTCGCCGATCTACGTCAACCAGGGGTGACAGAGGTGCGGGGGAAGGGGACGTTGGGGCGAAACGGCCACTTCCGCGGCAGAAGTGGCCGTT
>JANNRA010000170.1:0-7614 GCA_031401035.1 bacterium
CCCGCTCATTGGTGCGGCCCGCGCTCCCGTGCCGCGCCGGGCGGCGCAAGGCGGCCCCTCGACTGGCGCCGCCCGGCGCGGCCTCGCTAGAGACGGCGGCGGCAAGGGATGGAGCGCATGTTCGACAGTCAGCAGAGCGGAGCGGGCGCGGACGCGGACCTGTCGGCCTCCGTCACCGTCTTCGTCACTACCGTCGGGGCACCGACGTTCGAGGCCTGCCTGGCGCACCTAGCCGCGCAGGATTGCCGCGTCACGTTGCGCGTCATCGCCCACGTCGCGCCGATGCACGCCGCCTTCCAGCGCATGCTCGACGACTGCACGACGCCCTACTTCGTGCAGGTCGACGAGGACATGCTGCTCGAACCGCACGCCGTGCGGACGCTCGTCGAGCGCATCGACGCGGCCGGGCCGCAGACCGCGATGGTTGCCGGCGATCTCTGGGACGACCATCTGCGGCGCTGCATCATCGGCGTCAAGATCTTCCGGCACGCCACCGCCCGCCACTATCCCCTGGCCCCGCTCGACCACTTTGAGGTGGATCAGGTGCGGCGCTTCGAAGCGGACGGACACACCGTCATCCGCGCCCCGGCCGGCCTCGCCCCGCTCGCCGGCCAGACCCTCGGCCGACACGGCACGCAGTGGACCGCGGCGTCGATCTACGAGCGCTACGCGACGCTCGAGCGGCGCCGCCGCGAAACGCCGCCGCGCAGCGACTGGTTCGCGGTCTACGGCTCCGAGTTCCTGACCCGCTTCCAGCAGCAGCCGACGGAAGAGAACTTCTTCGCCCTGATGGGTGTCGTCGCCGGCACCCTGGCCAGCCGCCAGGGGCCGGCTCAGCCGAAGGACTATCGCACCTACGGCGCCCTGCCCGGATTGGCGGCGCTGCGCGCCTTCCTCGCCGCCTTCGACCCGCCGTCGGACTGACGACAGCCCCCGGCGCGGGGCCTCCGGTCGCTCGTCGTGGACTACCCCGGCGGGCGCATCGCCGCGTCGCGCTTGACCGACCGGCGTGATCTCAGCAGGGTCGCCGGCGTGCGCGCTCCGCCTTTCGACGACCCGCGGTTTCATGCCGGCGATCCGCTCGACGTCTTCCGCCGCTTGCGCGCCGAGGCGCCCGTCTACTGGCACCCAACGCCGGGCTACTGGGTGCTGACGCGGCACGAGGATGTCGTCGCCGTGTCGCGCGATCCGGCGACCTTCTGCTCCGGCCGCGGCGTCCTGGTGAGCGACCTGACGCGCGACATCGCGCCGCGCCAGTCGATCATCTACATGGACCCGCCCGAGCACGCGAAGTACCGCAAGCTGGTGCAGCCGGCCTTCACCCCCGGCCGCCTGCGCGCCCTCGAACAGCGCATCGACGCGCTCGCCGTGTCGCTCATCGACGCCCTGCCGCGCGGCGAGCCGGTCGACTTCGTCGCCACGATCGCCGCGCCGCTGCCGATGCTGGTCATCGCCGACATGCTCGGCGTGCCGGGCAGCGACCGCGCCGACTTCAAGCGCTGGTCGGACGCCATCATCGAGGCCGGCACGCAGCCGACCGAGGCCAACCTGGCGCAGTCGTTCGAGCTGCTGCAGTACTTCGCTGGCGTCATCGCGGCGCGCCGCGAGCAGCCCGGCGACGACCTGATCTCGGTGCTGATCGCGTCGACCGTCGACGGCGAGCGCCTGGAGGAGTTCGACCTTCTCATGTTCTGCATGACGCTGCTCGTCGCCGGCAACGAGACGACGCGCAACCTGCTCGCGCACGGCGCCATCGCCCTGGCGACCTATCCGGCCGAACGCGCCTGCCTGTCGGCCGATGCCGCGCTGCTGCCGCGCGCCGTCGAGGAGATGCTGCGCTGGGGCAGCCCGATCGCCAGTTTTCTGCGCACCGCGACGCGCGACACGACGGTGCGCGACACAGCGATCGCCGCCGGCGACCGGCTGCTGATGCTCTACACCTCGGCCAACCGCGACGAGGAAGTGTTCGGTGCCGACGCGGAGGCCTTCGTCGCGACGCGCGACGCCAGCAGGCATGTCGCCTTCGGCTTCGGCGAACACTTCTGCCTCGGCGCGCAGCTGGCGCGCATGGAAGCGCGTCTGGTCTTCGCCCGCCTGCTCGAGCGCCGGCCAGACTGGCAACTCGCCGGCCCCATCGAGCGCCTGCCGTCGGTCTTCATGCGCGGCATCGTCCGCCTGCCGCTGCTCTTCTGACCCTCGCGAAAGGATCCGCCATGCCGCCTGCCCATCGTCGCCCCGCACCCCACGAGCAGGTCCTCGGCATCGCCACCGGCTATTGGCTCTCGCAGTGCCTCTTCGTCGCCGCCAAGCTCGGCGTCGCCGACGTGCTCGCCAAGGGCCCGCAGACGCCGGAGGCGATCGCCGAGCGCGTCGGCGCACACGCGCCGTATCTGCAGCGCGTCCTGCGCGCCCTGGCCGGCAGCGGCGTCTTCGCCGCCGATGCGCGCGGCCGCTACCGGCTGACGCCGCTGGCGCAGACGCTGCGCAGCAATCGCCCCGGGTCGCTGCGCGACTTCGTGCTGATGATGGTCGACGACTACAACTGGAATGCCTGGGGGGCACTGGCGCACGGCGTCGAGAGCGGGGCGCGGCCGTTCGACCACGTCTTCGGCATGCCGCTGTTCGACTACCTCAAGCAGCAGCCGCAGAAGGAACGCCTCTTCGCGCGCTCGATGGCCAGCATCTCGGGCACCGAGAACGAGGCCGTGGCACGCGCCTATCCGTTCGGGAACTGCACGCACCTGGTCGACGTCGGCGGCGCGCACGGCCATCTCCTCGCCACCATCCTGCGCCGCCGCAAGCGACTGCGCGGCATCCTCTACGACCAGCCGCAGGTGGTCGCCGGCGCGGCCAAGAGCGGCTTCGTCAGCGCCCGCGACGTGCGCGGGCGTTGCGAGGTGGTCGGCGGCAGCTTCTTCGCTTCCGTCCCGCCGGGCGCCGACGCGTACATCATGAAGTACATCATCCACGACTGGGACGACGCCGCGTCGCTGCGCATCTTGCGCCACTGCCGCGCCGCCATGGCCAAGGGCGGGCGGGTGCTGATCATCGACCACGTCATCCCGGCCGGCAACACGCCGAACTGGGGCAAGCAGCTCGACATCAACATGCTCGTCCTACCCGGCGGCAAGGAGCGCACGCGCGCCGAGTTCCGCGCCCTGCTCGCCGACGCGGGGCTACGGTTGACGAAGATCGTCCCGACGGCCTGCCCACTGAGCATCATCGAAGCGACGGCGGCGTGACTCAGGCTTCCTCTCCCGCAAATCATGCGGGAGAGGGAATCAGGAGCAGTCGCGCCAGATGCGGCCGCGTTGGCGGACCGGGGCGAGCAGCGACAGGTCGCCGGCCACCGTCTCGTAGCCGCCCGGATGGGGCGGGCGTGGCTCGAGCCCGATCGCCGCCAGCACCGGCGGCTGCTGGTAGTAGGCGGCGAACGCGTACAGCGCCAGCACCGGCGGGAAGCCGTGCTCGCCGCCGTTGAGCTCATCGAGCGCGGCGCTCCGCTCCGCCGCCGGCAACGCCGCGAAGGCACAGCCGGCGCGGCGCGCGGCGATGGCCTCGAGTTCGACGAGTCCGCGTTCGATCATCTCGGGCAGCGGCGGCATCGCCGCCAACAGCGTCTCGACCGTGCCGGCAAGGTGCAGCTGCCCGGCGCCGGGCAGCCGGCCATCCGGACTGGGCGGGATCAGCACGTCGAGCACGGCATCGAGCCCCTGCCGCTGCGCATCGCTGAACGCCATCCTCTGCCCTCCCCGTCTCGCGCCGTCTCAATCGAACAGATTCGCCAGGTTCTTCTTCATCGCATCGGCGATGTAGAGCGCCAGCGCCTGAATGGTGTTGGTGGGATTCACCGCCGCGGCGGTGACGAAGAGGCTGCCGTCGACAATGAACAGGTTGCGCACGTCGTGGCAGCGGCCCCACTCGTTGACCACCGAGGTCGCGGGGTCCTCACCCATGCGTGTGGTGCCCATCAAGTGCCAGCCAGCGAACGGCAGCGGCGCCTGCACGATGATGTCGTGCGCCCCGGCGGCGCGCAGCACCTCGCTGGCGGTGCCGACGCTGTGCTCGAGCATCGCCGTACTGTTCGTACCGAGCCGGTAGTTGATCTTCGGCGCCGGAATGCCGTCGCTGTCGGTGAGGTGCGGGTCGATGGTGACCGAGTTGTCGCCCTCGGGCAGGTCCTCGCAGATCGCCGCGATGGCGGCGGTGTGGTTGAACAGCGCGCCGAAGTCGCGGTGATGGTCGGCGCCGGGGAACACCCGGCCGGCCTGCATGCCCCACAGCGCCGTCGACAGCGGACCCAGGCCGCGCAAGATCTCGAACGAGTAGCCGCGCACGAAGCCGCGGGCGCGATCGGTCTCGTAGAACTCGTGGCTCATGATGCAGCAGCCGGTGGGCCCCTTGTGACCGTCGAGCGGGCGGTCGAAGACGCCGGTGACCATCGCATAGGGGTGGAACATCAGGCGCTTGCCGACCAGGCCGCTGCGGTTGGCGAGGCCGTCAGGGAACGGCGCCGAGCGGGAGTTGAGCAGCAGGCGCGGCGTGCCGACGCCGTTGCATGCCACCACCACGACGTGCGCCTTCTGCCGCTGCTCAACGCCGTCGCGATCGTAGTAGATGACGCCGTCGGCCAGGCCGTCGGCGCCGACGGTGATCTCGCGCACCCGGCTGTGCGTCTGCAGACGCACCCCCTGGCGCAGCGCCACCGGCCAGTAGGTCACGTCGGTGCTCGCCTTGGCTCCCTGGGCGCAGCCGGCCAGGCAGGTGCCGGCGTTGATGCACGGCGCCCGCCCTTCGTACTCCTGCGTGGTGATGGCGCTGTCCGACGGCCACCAGTGCCAGCCCAGCCGGTTGAAGCCGCGTGCCATGGTCTCGCCGAGCTCGCCCAGCGCCACCGGCGGCATCGGCAGCTGCTTGGGCGGATAGGCCGGATCGCCGGCCAGGCCGGAGACGCCCATCATGCGCGCGTTGACGTCGTAGAAGGGCTCTAGGCGTTGGTAGTCGAGCGGCCAGTCGTCGGCGACGCCATCGAGGCTGCGGACGCGGAAGTCGGAGGGATGGAAGCGCGGAAAGTGTGCCGCGTAGAGGATCGTGCTGCCGCCGACGGCGTTGAAGTTGGAGATCTGGATCGGCGAGCTGCCGTCGTTGATCGGATAGTCCTCACGGCGGCCGCGCGCGTTCGGACTGAAGCCGAAGTCGCCCAGCTGGCGCGCCTCCCAGTCGGCGTGCGTGCCCGGCAGCTCCCCCGCCTCCACCCAGCCACCCTGCTCGAGACAGAGGATGTTCATGCGCGTCTCGGCCAGGCTCCACGCCACGGCCGCGCCGGATGCCCCGGCGCCGATGATCAGTACGTCGACGGTTTCCTCGGCCATCGCTGCGCGTCCCTCCCCTGCCGGCAGCGTTAGCGCGCCGCCGGCGGCGGAGTCGAGCGTTCCAGCCCCCTCTCCCGCTCCGGTTCCCTCTCCCGCATGACTTGCGGGAGAGGGTTAAGGTGAGGGATCCTTTCAGAGTCCAAGACGAGGTTCCCTCACCTCAATCCTCTCCCGCAAGTCATGCGGGAGAGGAGGCCTCACTCCGCACGTGATGCGGGAGAGGAGACCCTCGTCGCGGCGCAGCAGCCGACGGCGCTCTCGCCGGTCGGGAACGTCACCACGGCGCGGAACTCGACCGGCGGCCCGTCGGCCATGGTCGAGTGACAGGGCTCCTGGCGCGCCACGACCGTCAGCACGCCGCCGGCCTCCGGGGCCGCGCCGCGCCAGGCGAGCCAAGGCGGCTGCAGGAAGCCGAACGCCGTCAGCGCGCCGGCAAACACCTGCGCCGGGCGGCCGACGTCGGACAGGCGCTCCATGGTGGCGCCGTCGGGCTTGATCCGCACGCGCCAGAACGGTTCCTCGCCGCGACAGTCGAGGGCGACGACGGCCGGCGTCGGCAGCGGCTCGACGGCAGCGGACGGGGTGGCGGCGAGGAGGAGGGCGGCGAGGGCGACCAGCAGGCGGCTCATTGCCCCACTCTCCTGCGCGCGCGGCGCGGCTGCAAGCGGCCAGCAGCGCCTGTTCGCGCGCCGACGGTCCGTCCGCGTGTATCATTTCCAGCTACCACTGCCGGAGTTCATGCTGAGCGAGCAATCGGTGTTCTCCTTACCAGGATCTGGAGGGCGTCGCTCCGTCGGCGCCTGTTGAAGAGGGCTCCAGAGCCCAAACCAACCGGCGCCGACGGAGCGGCGCCCTCCACGGACGGCATGATCGAGACAGGGACCCCCAGCACGATTCGCCAAGTCTGTTCGCCAAGTCTGTTCGCCAGGTCTGGCCTCGGGCGCGGGGGCTGGGCTACGAGACGAGGATGACGGCAGCGAGCTTCGCCCTCTTCGACACCGGCATCGGCCGCTGCGGCATCGCCTGGGGCGCCGCCGGGGTGGTGCTCTGCGTGCAACTGCCCGAGGAACGCGACACGGCGACGCGGGCGCGGCTGCGGCGCCGCTTCCCCGACGCCGGCGAAGCGGCGGCGCCGCCGCCGGTGCGGCGGGCGCAGGCGGCGATCGCGGCGCTGTTGCGCGGCGAGCCCGCCGACCTCTCCGGCATCGCCCTCGACATGACCGTGGTGCCCGACTTCCACCGCCGCGTTTATGAGGTCGCGCGCACCATCCCGGCGGGCCAGACGCTGTCCTACGGCGCGGTCGCCAGCCGCCTCGGCGCGCCCGGCGCGGCGCGTGCCGTCGGCCAGGCGCTGGGGCGCAACCCATTCGCGATAATCGTCCCCTGCCACCGCGTCCTCGCCGCCGGCGGCCGCGTCGGCGGCTTCTCCGCCAACGGTGGCGCCGCAACCAAGCTGCGCCTGCTGGCCCTCGAAGGCGCCGCGCCCGCCGCCGCCGCGCCGACGCTGTTCGGCGGCGCCGCGGCGCTCGACTTCGATACGCGAACCGCGGTGCAGCATCTGCGCGCCAGCGACGCGGCCCTGGCGCGGCTGATCGACGCCGTCGGCCCCTGCACCCTGCGCATCGAACCGACGCCGAGCGTCTTTCTCGCCCTCGCCGAAGCGATCATCTACCAGCAGCTCAGCGGCAAGGCGGCGGCGACGATCTTCGCGCGCCTCCGCGCCCTCTTCCGGCGCAGCCGCAACGGCCCGACGCCGAGCCAGTTGCTGGACGCGACCGACGAACAACTGCGCGGCGCCGGGGTATCGCGGCCGAAGCTGCTGGCGCTGCGCGACCTCGCCCGCCGCGCCGCCGACGGCGAGATTCCGACGCTGGCCGCGCTGCGCCGCATGGACGACGCGGTAATCGTCGAGCGCCTGACGAGGGTCCGCGGCATCGGACGGTGGACGGTGCAGATGCTGCTCATCTTCCGCCTCGGGCGCCCCGACGTGCTGCCGGTCGACGACTACGGCGTGCGCAAGGGCTTCGCCCTGACCCTGCGCAAGGCGGCGCTGCCGAGCCAGGCGGACCTGGAGAAGCGCGGCGCCCGCTGGGCCCCCTATCGCAGCATCGCCAGCTGGTACCTCTGGCGGGCGCTCGAGAAAAAGGGGACGTAGGGGCGAAAGGGGCGCTTGCGGTGGGGGAGCGCCCCATTCGCCCCAACGTCCCCGTTTTGCGGTCCGCGGGGCCGCATGCCGCGCGCC
>JANNRA010000171.1:0-21048 GCA_031401035.1 bacterium
GCGCGGCGCATCCGGTCCTTGCGCGGATCGGGGTCGAGGATCGCGAGCAGCAGGTTGCCGTGCAGCATCGAGACGATCCCCATCGCGGTCGCCTCGGCCTCGTCGGGTTCATCGTAGAGCGGGAGCAGCGCGTCGCGCACGTCGCGTGCGAACTTGTCGTGCAACACGAAGATCGGCTCGCGCAGCGATTCGCGCATCGTCTCCGACTCGATCACCCAGCGCACGATCGCCTGGATCGCAGGCCGCTGTTCGGTGACGAAGCGCTCGTAGACGCCGAAGAGCTGGATCAGCCGCTGCGACGGATCGCTGTCTTCGAGCGAGCGCGCAACCTCCTCGACGAACGGCACCAGCAAGCGCCGGAATGTTTCGCGGAACAGCGAGTTCTTGTCGCCGAAGTGCCAGAACACCGCGGCGCGGCTGACACCGGCGCGCGCCGCGATCGCAGTGATGCTGGCGCCGTCGTAGCCGCGCGCGGCGAAGAGTCCCGCGGTCAGCGCCGCTGGCTCGGCGCGGCGCGTCAGCGCCGCTCACGCGGCGCCCGAGGCAGCGGCGCGGACGCGCCGCACTCCACATGGTTCCCATTCCGCCGGGGGCGTGCGTGGTTCGGCGCATGATCCGCCGCGGCGATCTCGATCTCGGCGCGCTGCCGCGCATCGCGGTGGCGGTAACCGACCGCGACCTCGCCGAGACGAGTTGGGTGGGGCTCGCCGACGTCGTCGAATTGCGCCTCGACCAGTGCACGCGGCGCAGCCCCGACGACGCCGCCGCCATCTGCCGCGCCGCCCGGCGACTCGGCCGACCGCTGCTGGCGACCGTGCGCAGCGCCGCCGAGGGCGGCGCCGCGGCGGACGACGACGCTCGGCGCGCCGTGTTCGCAGCGGTCGCTCCGCTGGCCGACGGGCTGGATGTCGAGCTCGCCTCGCCAGCGTGCGACGAGATCGTCGCCCTCGCCCGTCGGCACGGTCGCCTGGCGATCGTCTCGCGGCACGACTTTACCACGACACCGACCGACGCGGTGCTGGGCGCGGCGCTGGCCGACGGTGGGCGGCGCGGCGATGTCGTGAAGCTGGCGGCGACGCCCGCCGGTCCCGCCGACCTCGCCCGCCTCGTCGATCTGCAGCGCCTCCCCGGGCCGGCGCGCATCGTCATCGCCATGGGCGCCGAGGGGGCCGCGTCGCGCGTCTTCCTGCCGCTGCTCGGCTCGCTGCTGACCTACAGCTTCGTCGGCGCCCCGACGGCGCCCGGGCAACTGCCGCTCAGCGAACTCTACGATGCGCTGCGCCGCTACTCGCCCGCCTTCGCGGCGGCGCACCCGGCGCGTTGACCGTCCCCCGGACGCGTACTAGATCGACCTCTTGCCCGGGCATCCGCCCTTTTGCACGCAACCATCGGCAGAGCAGCCACCAGGAGGACAGATGCAGGAGATCCGCTTCGACGACATCGACGCCCTGCGCGCCAAGGTCAGTCAGACGTTCGGCGCCTGGGGGCCGGAGGTCGAGATCACGCAGGACATGATCAACCAGTTCGCCGAGCTCACCGGCGACCATCAATGGATTCACGTCGATGTCGAGCGCGCCCGGCGCGAGAGCCCGTTCAAGACCACTATCGCGCACGGCTTCCTCACCCTCAGCCTCCTGCCGACCCTCCGCCCCGCCTCGGACCACAGGATCGTCGGCTACGGCAACGCCACCAACTACGGCTCCGACAAGCTGCGCTTCGTCAGCCCGGTGCCAGGCGGCGCCAAGGTGCACGCCCGGGCCCGCCTGGTCGGCGCCGAAGCCAAGCCGAAGGGCACCCAGGTGACGCAGGAGATCGCCGTGCACGTCGTCGGCCAGGACGAGCGCCCCGCCCTGACCTACACGATGCTGGTGCTCTACCACCCGGCCGTGAAGACGTGAGGCGTTGACGGTCCCGATCCTCGATCTCGCCGCCGAGTATGCCAGCCTGCGGGCGGCGGTCGATGCCGCCGTCGCCCGCGTCATCGACGGTACTGCCTTCGTCGGCGGCGCCGAAGTGCAGGGCTTCGAGGCGGAGTTCGCCGCCTACCTCGGCGCCCGGCACGCGATCGGCGTCGCCAACGGCACGGACGCCATCGAGCTGGCGCTGCAGGCCCTCGGCATCGGCCGCGGCGACGCCGTGCTGACGGTCCCCTTCACGTTCGCCGCGACGGTCGAGGCCATCGTACGCTGCGGCGCGACGCCACTGTTCGCCGACATCGGCGCCGACTTCACCCTCGACATCGACGCCGCCGAGGCCGTGCTGCGAGCGCGTCCGGTCCGCGCCATCCTGGTCGTCCACTTGTACGGCCAGCCGGCCGATCTCGACCGCCTCCTGCCGCTGGCACGGCGCTACGGCGCGGCGCTGATCGAGGATACGGCCCAGGCGCACGGCGCCTGGGTGACCGTCGGCGGCCAGCGGCGCCGCGCCGGCACCATCGGCGACGCCGGCTGTTTCAGTTTCTACCCGACCAAAAATCTCGGCGCGATGGGCGACGCCGGCGCGGTGGTCACCGAGCGCGACGACCTGGCGGCGCGCGTGCGCCTGATCGCCAACCATGGCGACCGCGCCAAGTACGACCACGTCCTTTCCGACGGCCGCAACTCGCGCCTCGACGCCCTGCAGGCAGCCGTCCTGCGCGTCAAGCTCCCGCACCTCGACACCTGGAACGGCGCCCGCCGCGCCGCCGCCGCACGCTATGCCGCCGGCCTCGCCGGCCTGCCCCTGGGGCTGCCGAGCGAGCGTGCCGGCGTCGAGCACGTCTACCATCAGTACGCGGTGCGCCACGCGCGCCGCGACGCGGTGATCGCCGCGCTCGGCGCGCGCGGCATCGGCACCGGCATCCACTACCCGCGCCCGCTGCACCTGCAGGACGGCTTTCGCGCCTTCGGGTGCGGCGCCGCCAGCCTGCCGGCCGCCGAGGCGGCGGCGGCGGAGATCTTCTCCCTGCCGATGTCGCCGTTCCTCACCGCGGCGCAGAGCGCCGAGGTCATCGCAGCGGTGCGCGCGGTGGTGTGACCGGGACGCGCGGCTCTACGCGCTGACCGCCGCCGGCGCGGTCTCGGTCTGCGTCAGTAGCAGGGCGATGATGCGCTCGTAACGCGTCATGCCGATGGCGCGGCCGAGATCGCGGGCGCGCTCGAGGGCGCGCCGGGCGACCGCGACGTCGTCGCGGTCGAGCGCCAGACGAGCGCGCGCCACCAGCGCCTGGGCCTGCACCGAGCGGCTGTTGATCGCCTCGGCCAGCGCCATCGCGCGATCCACCGTGCGCTCGGCCTCGGCCCAGGTTGCCGGCTCGAGGCGCACCAGCACGTCGGCGAGCGCCGCCGCGGCGACGGCCTCGCGCTGCCGGCCGGCGGCGCGGTCGAGCGCCAGGCGCGCCACGCGCTCGGCGCGCTTGAGCTCGCCCAGGCCGAGATAGGCGTCGATCAGGGGCTGGACGACCATCATCATGTTGCCGCCCAGCGCCACGCCCTCTTCCAGGCTGTCGGCGAGGTCGCCGATCGACACCGACTCGCCGAGGCCGACGCGCGCCGCCAACAGCAGCACCTGGCCGCGCTGCACGCCGGCGCTGCTGCCGATCTGCTCGGCGATCTCCAGGCTGCGCGCCGCCCATTCGCGCGCGGCGGCGGCGTCGCCCCGCGCCAGGTGCAGCTGCGCCAGCGTCGCCGTCGTGCCGCTCTGCACCGTGCGGTTGTTCGACTGCTCGGCGAGCACGAGGATTTCCGGGGCGTCGGCCGCCACGCCGGCCAGGTCGTCGGTGGCGAACAGGAGGCCGAGACGCATCCAGCGCGCGCCGAGGTACATGTCCGAAGCCGATGCGTCGTGCCCGCGCGCCGTCAGCTCGCGCAACACCCAGTCGATGGTGGCCACCGCGTCGCCGAAGCGCCCATCGAGTAGGGCGTTCCATGCCACCGCGCGCGAGGCGCTGATCGCCTGCATCGGATCGGCGGATTGCTTCGCCTCGCGCACCGCCGCCTCGCTGATCGCAATGCCCTCGGCGAAGCGGGCCGGATCTGCGGTGAGCAGCATGCCGTGCATGGTGCGCAACAAGATCCGTGCATCACCGGCGCCGAGCTGCTCGGCCAGCTCGGCGCCGCGCAGCGCAGCGCGCTCAGCCTCCGCGTCCGACGAGTTGCCGTAGAGGACCGTGACGCGCACGTAGGCCAACGTGGCCTCGAGCGCCCAGCGCAGAAAGCGCGCCTCGGCCGGGCTCGCACACAATGCCGCCTCGGCAATCTCCCAGGCGCGCCGCGCCAGGTCCAGCGCGGTGCGGAACAACGGCGCACGCTCGGCCTCGGTGACCGCGCGCAAGAGCGTCTCAACCGCCTTGGCGCGGTCGTCGCTCTCCGCATAGTGGTGGGCAATGAGCGCCGGACGCGCCAGCGTCGGGTCGCCGCCGCCCTCTTCGAGCAGCGCCGCGACGCGTCCATGCAGGCGGCGCCGCTCGCGGTGCAGCAGCGAACCGTACGCCACCTCCTGGGTCAGGCTCTCGCCGAAACGATACTCGTCGTCGGAGAACAGGCTCTTGCGATGGATGACGCCGCGACGTGTCAGCTCGGCAAGCTCGGGGTCGACGTCGACCGCCTCGGCGACCAACAGGCGGCCCAGGTCGCCGCGGCGGAACTGGCGACCGAGCACGGCGGCAAGCTGCGCCACGCGCTTGGCGGTCGGCGACAGCCGATCGAGGCGCGCCGCGATCACCTCCCGCACGCTGCCTGGGATGAGGATCTCCTCCACCGGACGGGTGAGGCGCACGACGCCGTCCTCGGGCGCCAGGAACCCCTCCTCGAGCAGCGAGCGGATGATCTCCTCGGCGAAGAACGGGCTGCCCTCCGCCTTGGCCAGGATGCGGGCCTCGAGCTCGGCGGGGAGCGCGCCGCCGGCGAGAACGCGGGTAATGCGCACCACGTCGCCATCGAGCAGCGGCCGCAGGTGCAGCTGCGTCACCGCCGCGCCGGTGCGCCAGGCGGGACGGTAGTCCGGTCGGTGGCTGAGCACGACCATCACCTGGGCCCGCGCCAGGCGCGCCAACGCCATCGCCAGCAGCTCCTGTGACGACTCGTCGATCCAGTGCAGGTCCTCGACGATCATCACCACCGGGCCGCGTCTGGTCTCCGCATGCATGAGCTGCGTGATGGCCTCGAACGTCTCCTGCTTGAGCGCCTCGAGCGGCAGATCGGCCGGCAGCGTCGCCGGCACCGCCAGGACGCGGCAGAGAAGCGGATAGGCCTTCTCGGTATCGGGCGCGGCGCCGCCGAGGCGGGCGGCGACCTTGGCGCAGGCGTCGGCCTCGTCGTCGGCATTGGAGAGGTCGAAATACTGGCGCAGCATACTGACGAAAGGCGCCAAGGGGACGGTCTGATTGAGCGCCGCGCAGCGGCCCTCGAAAAAGCACACCTCGTCGCCGCCGGCGAGCAGGCGTTGTTTGAACTCGTAGATCAGGCGCGACTTGCCACTCCCCGCATCGCCGTCCACCGCCACCACCTGCGCGTAGCGCCCGGCGATGCGGCGGAAGCCGGCGTCGAGCAGCGCCAGCTCCTCCTCGCGGCCGACCAGCGGCGTCAGGCCGCGCTCGGCGGCGACCAGCATCGGGCTCTCGAGCTCGCGCGCGGCGAGCACTTCGAAGGCCGCTACCGGTTCGGCCTTGCCCTTCACCGCCAGCGGGCCGACCGAGCGCAGGGTGGCGATGCCGCGCACCAGGCGCGCCGTCGTCTCGCTGATGAGGATCGTACCGGGCGCGGCCAATCCTTCCAGGCGAGCGGCGAGGTTGGTCGTATCGCCGATCGCCGTGTAGTCCATCTTCAGATCGTTACCGACCGTGCCCACCACCACCGGTCCGGTGTTGATGCCGATGCGCGCCGGCAGCGTCAGGCCACGCTGGCGCTGCAGGTCCGCGTTGAAGAGCGCGAGCGCGTCGCGGATCGCCACGGCAGCGCGCACGGCGCGCTGCGGCGCATCCTCGTGCGCGATCGGGGCCCCGAACAGCGCCATGAACCCGTCGCCGGCGAGTTGGTTGACGATGCCCTCGAAGCGGTAGATCTCGCGCATGGCCAGGGCGGCATACTGATCGAGTAACTCGCGGTACACCTCCGCATCCAGGCCGGCGGCAATCGTCGTCGAACCGGCGATGTCGCAGAACAGCACCGTCACCTGTTTGCGTTCGCCGGCCAGGTCGCGCGCGGCGCGGAACTTCTCCGCCAGACTCTCCGGCACCGGCGCGGCGGCGGCGGCCGCGGGCGCCGCCGCCGCCGCGTCCAGGGCCTGGCCACAGTCGGGGCAGAAGCGGAAGCCGGCAGCGACCTGGGCGCCGCACTGGCCACATTGCTGCGCGGCGTGCGCGCCGCAGGCGTGGCAGAAGGCCTTGCCGGGGAGGAGCTCGGTACCGCAGGCTCCGCAGCGCATGCCTACGACCATTCGTCCCGAGCGGTGGGCGAGTCAAGCACACCCCCGGCGGCGCGGCGCCCCGCCCGCCTACGAGACGGCACGGGTCGCCAGGGCGACGCACTCGACATGGTCGGTCTGCGGCAACATGTCGAACGGGTCGACGCGGGCGATGCGCCAGCCCCGTGCGGCGAACCAGTCGAGGTCGCGCGCCAGCGTGCCAGGCTCGCAGGACACGTAAACCAGCCGCGTCGGCGCGGCGCCGACGATGGCGGCGCGCGTCGCCTCGTCGGCGCCCTTGCGGGGCGGATTGAGAGTGATCAGATCGAGCCGCGGCAGCTCGGCGGCAAGCTGCGTCAGGCCTTCGGCCGCCGGCGCGGCGCGAAAGCGGACGTTGTGGTAGCCGTTCAGACGGATGTTCTCCTTCGCGTCGAGCACGGCGAGCGGCGAGGCCTCGATGCCGAACACCTGCTTGGCGGCACCGGCGAGGAAGAAGCTGATCGCCCCGACGCCGGCGTACAGATCGACGGCGATCTCGTCGGGCTGCGGCGCCGCGAGATGCAGGACGCGGTCGTAGACCCGGCGCGCCACCGCGATGTTGGCCTGCAGAAAGGCCCCGGCGCGGCTGGTCAGCTTGAGGCCGCCGACGCGTTCGAGCAGCGCCGCCTCGTGCGTCAGGGCGACGAAACGCGGTCCGAAGATGACGTTGCCGCGCGTGTCGTTGGGATTGAGGGCGACGCTGATGACGCCGCGCACCCGCCGCAGCCGCGTCAGCAGCGCCTGCTCGCCACGCCAGGTGCGGTCGCGTACCACCAGGATGATCTGCGCGCTACGCTGCCAGGCGCTCGTCCGCACCACCACGTAACGCAGCCAGCCGCTGCCGTCGCGCTCGTCGTAGACCGGCACGTCCGCCGCCTCCAGCGCGGCGCGGGTGGCGGCAAGGACGCTGGTGATGAGCGGCTGGTGCACCGGGCAGCGGGCGATGTCCACCACCTGGTGGGTGCCTGGCCGATAGACTCCGAGGAGCAGCCCGCGCCCAGCCCGGCGGACGACGAGCTTGGCCTGATTGCGGTAGCCGAAGACGCGTGGCGAGCCGACCATCGCGCCGACCGCCACCGCGGCCAGGCGTGGGTACTCGGCCAGGGCCGCCAGGACGCGCGCCCGTTTGCGCTCCAGCTGGCGGCCGTACGGCGTGCCGATCAGGGCGCAGCCGACGCACTCCGGCGCATGCGGGCACGCAGCGGCAACGGACGTGGACGGCGGCGCGGGCGGCATGGCCGCCGAGCGATACTATGCCGCGGCCGGCGTGTCAGCGGGCCCCACCCGTCAGGGGCAGCCACTCAACGAGTGCCGCACGGCGGCGATCACGTCGACGACGCTGAGCACACCGTCGCCCAGCGCATCGGCCGGCGGGCACTCGTCGAGCGGGGCGCTGCCCAGCACGATGGCGATGACCAGCGTCAACTCATCGATCGACACCGCCCCGTCGCCGCTGCAATCGCCGGCGCACGCTGCCAGGGTCGCCGTCGCGGTGGCGGTGGCGGTCGCGGTCGGCCCGTCGGGCGTCGGCCCGGTGGCGGTCGCCGTCGGCGTCCGCGTCTCGGTGCGCGTCCGCGTCGCCGTGGCGGTGCTGCGCACGGTGTTGGCCGGGGTGTTGGTCGCCGTCGGCGTCGCCGTGCGCGTGCGGCTTGCCGTCGCCGTCGCGGTGGGAGGGCGGCTCGGCGAACGCGTCGGTGTCGCGGTGGGTGTCGCCGAGGGCGTTGCGGTGCGCGGCGTCGCATCGCCGATGCGGACGACGATCTCGCGCGCCGCCCCGAGGGCCTGCTCGGTCCCGTCGGTCATGCGCGCGGCGACAATCGTATCGCCTTCCGGGAAGCGCCAGGCACTGGCGATGCCGCCGCAGAACTGCAGATTCGAGCCGCGATCGACGAACCCGAAGCCGAACCCGGCGTCGGAGCGCGTGCATGCCTCCGTCGAGGAGGTGCGGGCAATGAGCTCGCCGGCGCCGTCGACGAAGCGGCAGCCGAAATCTTCGACGATGTCGGGCGTCGATGGATAGGCGAAGGGAACCGTCGCCGGCACGCCGCCGAGGTCCGGCATGGCCGTATCGCAGATGACCGGGCTGCCGTCGCCGAGCGACCGCGAGAGAATCATCTGCAGATCAGGGGCGCTGAGCTCGCCGTCGACATAGTAGGGTCCGGCGAACCTGCCGGGATTGCGCCGGTTGGCGCCGGCACGCGCCTCGACGACCAGGGCGAACCCCTGGCCGAACGGCTGGTGGAAGACCGGGCGGCCAGCCGGATCGAATCCGATCGGCCGCTGCGGATCATTCGCCGCACTGGCGACGCCGAAGTGGGTCACCACCGGTCCGACCGGGCAGAGATCGTCGAAGAACTCGACGCGATAGGCGGCGCGTAGCGGGCCGGCACAGGCGCTGACCAAGGCGGTGTAGATGCCGGTCGTGGCGGGATCGATGGTGATTGTGCCGGCGCAGCGCGCCGGGAGGGACACTTGGGCGCCGTCGGGGTCGTAGAGGCGCAGGAGGGGCGCGCCGAGACCAGCGGTGTAGTTGATACGCAGCGTCACGCGTCGGCCGGCCTCGAGCGAGAGCAGGAACGCATCGACCTCGCCCGGCAATTCGAGCCCGACCCCCTCGGGGGTGGCCCCGCACACCAACGCCCGGCCGCAACTGCCGGCGCCGTCCGAGACGACGTTGAGACTGGTCGTGTAGGTGCCGCTGCCGCTGCCGTTGCACGCCGACACCTGCAGTTGCAGCACGCCGGCGCGGCCACTGAACTTGGCGATGCCGGAACACGTGTCGACAATCTCGCCGCCGCCCGGTCCGGTGAGCCGCATGCGCACCAACCCTATTGTACCCGAGATGTCGCTCGTCTGAATGAACACGGCGGCCCCCGGCGCGGTGCTGAGGGCATAGGTTTGGACGCCGCCGGCGCTGAGGGTGCCGCTGACCGGCACCCCGCAGGCCAACGGCTGCTGCGCGAGTCCCGGCGTCGCGACGACCAGGGCGCCGAAAACGAGGGCCAGCACGCCGACCACGGCACCGATTGGCCGGGCGCGCATCTGCTGCGAGTCCGCGCTCACCGGTTACTCAAAGGCCTCCCGCCCAACCCAACCCGACGTGCCGCCATCGAGGCGGACCTCGTACCAACCGCGTTCCTCGCCGGCGACCTCGACCATCGCGCCGCGACGCACCTGCGCCACAACATCGGACTGGCCGCTCGGCCGCTGATACACCGAGGCCTCGGCGGCCGTGACGCGCAGGCGCACCGCCGCCGCCGGCAGCGCCCGGCTGCGCTCGCTGCCGTCGGCCGCACCCGGCGCGGCATCCGGGCGCGGCGCCAGTACCACCAGCGCCAGAGCGGCGGCAGCCGCGGCGAACGGCGCCAGCACCGGCAGTCGGAGCCAGTCGCGCAGGCGCTCGAAGAATCCCGGCGCCGCCGCGACCGCCACCGCGGCGCCGCGCCGCGCCGTCGGCGCCAACTCCTGCATGGCCGCCGGCAGCACCGCCAGCGCGCGCTGCGCCAACGCCGCCGGGATCGGTGTCGCCACCTCGGGCAGCACGCGCAGACGACGGTGCAGCTGCACCATCGCGCCGACACAGGCATCGCAGCCACTGACGTGCGCCGCGATGGCGGCGCGCTCGTCGCCGCGCAGGCCGCTGCTGGCGTACAACACCAGTCGCTCCTCGCCGGCACAGCCCGAGCCGCCGCTGCCGCCCTCGCGGCGGCTGAGGTCGCCAGCGAAGCCCTCGCGCAGGCGCGCGGCGAGGGCCGTGCAGCGCCCGCACGACGCCAGGTGGACGCCCACCGCCGCGGCCGTTGGCGCCTCCAACTCCTCGTCGGCAAAGCAGGAGAGCACCTCGAAATCCGGACACGCCATCGCCGTGCCCAGGCCCGAAACGGGCGTCCTCGCGTCTGTCATGATCTACCGTCCTCCGCCGCGGCGCCCGGCCGCGGCCAATCGAAAGGGAACTGCCTCAGGAACGCGCCGCCTGGTCGAGCGGCGACGGCAGGTCGAGGACCGACGACACGGCACCGACCTTGGCCAGCAACTCGCGCCGCAGGCGGGCGATCTGCGAGCCGATGTTGCCGATGCTGGTGTTGAGCATCGCCGCGATCTCCTTGTATGGCGCCGTCACCTTGCGTCGCTGCGCCTGCGCCAACAGCTTGGCGCGCTGCTGGCGGCGGCGGATGACCTTGCGCTCCAGCTGCTGACGCTCCTCGCGCAGGCGCTCCGCCGCCATGCTGGTCGGCGGCAGCGCGCTGAGGTCATCGCCAATGCGCTGCACGCGACGTTCGTAGAGATGGATCCAGGCCTGCACCGCGTCGAGTGCGTCCTCCATCCTCTTCAGACCCGCCTCGCGCTCCCGCACCGTGCAGCGCAGGCGGTCGATGCGGTCGAGCACCTCGGGTACGTCGCAGCCGGAGACCTGCGCCAGATAGCGCACCTCGAGCGGCTGGAACTCGTAATCCTCGACGTAAAGCAGCTTCATCACCACCGACTTCGACGGGGATAGTTCCCCCAACATCTGGCTGAACGACGTGCGATCCATCAGTCCTTCGCCTTCATCTGTGGCGCGGTCGGCAGCCGGATCGGAGAGCTCGCCGATGGTTTCTATCGATACGGTTTCGATCTCGCGCACGCCGCGCTTCCATTCGAGTACGAGATCGTCGAGCACGAAGCCGAGCAGGTAGGCGCGAAATGGGGCTCGCCCCTCGTAGGTCCGCACCCGCCTGAAGATCCGCCCTCGCTCGAATGCGAAGACGTAGAAGTCCCCTGCTTCGTCCGCCGGGACCCGGTACACCCGCATCGGAAAGCCGTAGATCAGCTCGCCATACTGCGCCTGGAACTCGCGTGCCGCTTCCACCTCGCCGGCGACGCAGCGGGCGATGAGTTGGCGAGCTTCCTGCGCCTCGTCTAGCCGATCCAACCGGTCCTCCCGTGCAGACGCCTGCCCGCACACCGCATCGCGTTTTCATGTTCCTCTGGACAATGAGATGCAGGGCGCCGGCGCTTTGCTGCGGCAGGTTCCCGGGTATCTTCCTTTGCGCATTCAAGGGCAAAAGCTCGGCGCATGCCAGGCGACCTGCGCTCTGTGAGGTTGCACTTGAGAAACCGGCGCGAGACGGTCAAATTTCCCAGTATTCGCGGGTTCTCCGTCGCGACTCCCTCCGGCATTCCCCCCACTATGCAACAGATTGACGTGCGAACGCATCCCTGTGGCGGGGGGGCGGTGTGGATTGCACGGCCGCGGGGCCCGGCATACTGGTGCGGCGAGGCGCAATGACGGCAGGGGGGCGATACGTGATTGCCGGGGCCGGCTTGGCGGTGGGGTTGGTCGCGGCGTGGGGGGCGTGGAGCTCGCGGGCGGTCGAGCGCGCCGCTTTCCCGGGCCCGCAGCCGGCGATCGCCGCCGCCCCGGTCGTGGTCGGCGACGGCCCGGTGCTGTGGGTGCTGTCGGTCGGCGTCAGCCGCTACCGCGCCGCCGACCTGGGGCTGCAGTTCGCCGACGCCGACGCGCGCAGCATTGCCGAGACCTTGCGCGAGGCGGCAAAGCGCGGCCCCTACCGCGAGGTGCGCTCGCTGGTACTGACCAACGAGGAGGTGACGCGCGAGAGCATCCTGTCGGGCTTGTCGCGTTTTCTCGCTCAGGCCGGGCCGGACGACGTCGCCGTCCTGTTCGTCGCCGGCCACGGCGTCCGCGACCTGGCCAGCGGCAGCTATTACTTCCTCCCCAATCCGGCCACCGCCGACACCCTGCTCGCCGACGGCCTGCGCATGTCGGATTTCGACGAGATGCTGCGCGTCGTCCGTCGCAATGCGCGGGCGGTGATCGTCATGCTCGACACCTGCCACGCCGGCGCCCTCGGCATCCCCGCGACGCGCCCGGTGACGGCCGACGAGATGGCCGGGCAGATGACCGCCGGCGAGGGCTTCTACCTGCTCGCCGCCACCAAGCCGGGCGAGGAGTCGACGGAACGCACCGGACTCGGCCACGGCGCCTTCACCTACGCGGTCCTCGAAGGCATGCGCGGCAGCGCCGACGCCGACAGCGACGGCGTGCTGGCGGTGTCCGAGCTGTTCGGCTACGCCGCCCGACGGGTCCCAAAGCTGACCGGCGGATTGCAGCACCCGTACAGCAAAATGGAAGGCACCGACTTCGTTTTCCTGAACGTCGGCGCCGTGACGCCGCGCGCCGTCCCGCGGCTGCCGGCGCCGTTGGCGCCGACGCCGGCCGGGCCGCCGGTCGGCAACGTCATCGGCGTGCTCGACTTCCAGAACCTGCGCCAGGACCCCGCCTACGACTGGATCAGCCAGGCCCTGCGCCTGGCCTTCAACACCGAGCTCAGCAAGGTGAAGGCGCTGCGCATCTACTCGCCGGAGCTCATCGACCGGACGACGCGGGCGCGCGGCACCGACCCACTGGTGACGGCGCGCGAGCTCGGCATCGGTCGCCTGCTGACGGGGGCCTACTACGTCAGCGACGACATGCTGCGCATCGACGCGCGCATCGTCGACGCCCGCACCGGCGTCAACGAAGCCTCCGACAGCGTGCAGGGCGACCTCGACCAGTTCTTCGACCTGCAGAAGACGCTGGTGCTCAACATGCTGCGCCGACTGAAGGTGCAGGTCTCGCCCGAGGAGGGCGAGTCGATCGAGAACCAGACCAATACCGACGTCGACGCCTACCGCCTGCTGCTCGAGGCCGAGGGTGTGGTCGCGCCGTCGCCGCGCGCCGAGCGCACGCGCCGGCGCGCCGACAAGCAATCGTGGCTCGGCGGCGGCCTCGATCGCTTCGCCGCACTGCTGGTCGCCCCGGCGCACGCCGAGGAGCTCAGCGCCAGCGTCGACCAGGAGGTGCGCGCCCTGCTCGAGCGCTACCGCCTCGCCCTGCAGCAGAAGGACATCGACGCCGTCGCCGCCCTCTCGGTCAGCTTCTCCGAGCGGCAGCGGGCCGCCCTGCGCACGTACTTCGCCAACGCCGACAACTTCGTCGTCGAGATCGCCGACGTCACGGTCACCCGCAACGACGACGGCGTCACGGTGTCGTTCGTCCGCCGCGACCGCTTCGACGACGCCGAGAGCGGCCGCCCCGTGCGCCTCGAGGTGCGTTTGACTAAGCTGGTGGTGCGAGAAGAGACCACCTGGAAGATCGGGAGCGGACAATAGCCGGACACCGCATCGCTCGAGCCCGCGCCGCCGGCGGCGCGGCGGTCTCGCCGTCCGTGCCGACGCCCGTTCGCCGCCGCGCCCGGCTTGCCTGCGCCCTCGCCGCCACCGCCCTGCTCGCCCCCGTCGCGGCCTTCGCGCGGCCGCTCAACCAGGTCATCCCGTCGCTGTTCGGCGGCACCCTGAACACGACCATCGAACGGACCGGCGGCGCCCCCAGCCAGCAACAGCCGAACATTATCGCCCGCTTTCGCGACCTGCCGGCGCAGCTCTCGGCGGCGCGTTCGCAGGTGCCGTTCCCCTCCGCCAGCGGCGCGTTCAGCTATGCCTGGGACACCGAGGTCGACAGCTTCGTGCGCTTCGAGCAGAGCCTCGGCTCACCCTTCGCCGAGCGCGCCCAGACGCTCGGTCGCGGCCACTTCAACGTCGGCGCGTCGTATCAGTATGTCGAGTTCGACACCCTCGAGGGCGATTCGCTCGACAACATCGTCTCGCAGCAACCGGCCTTCTCGCAGGAGTACTTCGACGACCTGCCACCAGGAGACAAGGAGCGCTACGGCGACGATATCATCCGTACGCAGCTCGCCCTGCAGTTCCGCTACGAGCTGATGTACCTGAGCGCCGGCTACGGCCTGACCGACAACATCGACGTCAGCCTCGCCCTGGCGATCAACCGCGCCAGCATGAAGGGCCACGCCATGGCGATGACCCTGGACCCGGCTGACAACGCCAACACTGATGTGGCCGTCTTCACCGCCGACCAGACGGGCGCCATCCTCGACGGCACCGGACCGGTCTGCTCGCAAGGCATCCGCTGCGCCGCCGACTCGTTCGACGAATCCGCCGCCGGCACCGGCGATGTGTATCTGCGGGTCAAATGGCACGTCGTCGACACCTGGCTCGCGGACATCGCGCTCGCCCAGGTGCTGACGCTGCCGACCGGCAACGCCGACAACTTCCTCGGCTTCAACGATCCGACGTACACGCCGTGGTTCATCGCCTCCAAGACCCTCGGCCGCTTCTCGCCGCACGTCAACCTCGGCTACTCCTTCCGCAGCTCGGAGGACGTCAGCCAGGCGCAGTGGATCGTCGGCGGCGACGCACGGGCGACGAACTGGCTGACCCTGTCCGCGGACTTCCTCGGCTATCACGACGACAACCGCGACGGCGTCAATGACGATGTCATCCAGTCCGCCGTCGGCTTCAAGCTCAACCCCTGGGGCGGGCTCGTCCTCACCGGCGCCTTCCAGTTCCCGCTCAACAGCGACGGCATTCGCGCCGACGTCATCTACACCGGCCAGGTCGAGTACAACTTCTGAGCGGTTCCCCCGCGCCGCGGCCGCGTGCTAGGCAGCCGCCCATGCGCACCCTGCTCGTCGCCCTCGGTCTCGTCCTGAGCGCCGGCGCCGCCCGCGCCGACTGGACCCCGTCAGCCTTCGCCGCCGAGGAGACGCTCGAGTTCCTCACCATCGAGGATGGCGAGGAGCATTGGTCGCCGGTGTGGCTGGTGGTGATCGACGACCAGGTGTACGTGCGTCTCGGCAGCCGCGCCGCCGGCCGCTACGAGGGCAACGCCAGCAAGCCCTACCTCAAGGTGCGCATCGCCGGGCAGCAGTTCGACAAAGTGCTCGGCGATCCCGCGCCGGCGATGGCCGAGGCGGTGGCCGAGGCCATGGCGGACAACTACTGGAGCGACGTGTTCATCCGCTTCTTCTCGCACCCGCTCACCCTGCACCTGACGCCGGCGACCACCTGAGCCGCCGCCCCATGCCGTTGCGGTACGGCCTCATCGGCTGCGGCATGATGGGCTGGGAGCACCTGCGCAACCTGGCCCTGATCCCCGAGGCGCGCGTCACGGGCGTCGCCGACCCCGACCGGAACAGCCGCGACATCGCGCGCCACACCGCGCCCGACGCGACGCTGTACGAGGACTATCGCGACCTGCTGCGCAGCGGCGCGGTCGACGCCGTGGTCATCGCGACGCCCAACCACACCCACGCCGCGGTGCTGCGCGACGTCTTCGCCACCGACCTGCACATCCTGGTCGAAAAGCCCTTGTGTACGACGATCGAGGACTGCCACCTCCTGCTCGACGCCGCGCCGCGTCACCGCGGCGTGGTCTGGGTCGGCCTCGAGTACCGCTTCGTGCCGACCATCACCCGCCTCGTCGAGGCCGTGCACGGCGGCGCCGTTGGCCGCCTGCGCATGCTCGCCATCCGCGAGCACCGCTTCCCGTTTCTCGAGAAGGTCGGCCACTGGAACCGCTTTGCGCGCAACACCGGCGGCACGCTGGTGGAGAAGTGCTGCCACTTCTTCGACCTCATGCACCTGCTGGTGCGCCAGCGCCCGCTGCGCGTCTACGCCTCCGGCGCGCAGGACGTGAACCATCTCGACGAGCGCTACGACGGCGAGACGCCGGACATCCTCGACAACGCCTACGCCGTCGTCGACTTCGACGGCGGCGCCCGCGCCCTGCTCGACCTGTGCATGTTCGCCGAGAACTCGGCCAACGAGATGGAGCTGGCAGCCACCGGCGACGCCGGCAAGGTCGAGGCCTATGTGCCCGAGCACCGCCTGGTCTTCAGCCGCCGCGATCGCCTGAGCCGCGACGAGGAGCGCATCACCATCGCCCCGCACATCCGCGACGCCGGCTTCCACCACGGCGCGACGTACTACCAGCATCTCGCCTTCCTCGACGCCGTGCGCCGCGGCGCGCCGCCGCAGGTCGACGTCGCCGCCGGCGCCCTGGCCGTCGCGGTCGGCACCGCCGCCGAGCTCTCCGCCCGCGAACACCGCCCGGTCGAGCTACGCGAGCTCGGCTTCTGACCCCAACCCGCTCGCCGCGAGGAAGGCAGAGGCCGGGACCGCGGGCGTCCCGCTCGCCGCGCCGCGCGCCCCATCGCGAATCGAAGCGGCCGCCCGGCCGCGCCACACCGCGACGCAGCGATCGGCGCCTACGGCTCCACGATCGCAAGGCCGGCCGCGGCAAACCGCTTGAAGTCGCGACCGTTCATGGTGGCCAGCGTCGCGCCGGCGTGCAGCGCCGCCGCGGCGATCATGCAGTCCGCCAGCGACCGGCAAGAATAATTGACGTCGATCACAGGCGGTCCCGTGCCGGGTTGGCGCCCGTGCCCGCGCCCAGCCGTCCGCCCTATCGAACGCGCCGTGGGCACACCGGCACAGGCGGCCCGCGGAGACCGCTCCGCGGGGGGTCCGATACGGGATGTTCCGTCAGCTACTCCAGCTTGTCCGGGCGATCGGCCGGCGCTGATGCTGGCCGTCGGCACGACGATGGTGCGCGGCCGCGGCGAGAGCGACCGCGTACCGACCTGCCGGCCGATGCTGTGCATGAGCATCGGCGCCGTCATCGGCCTCCTGACCGGGTTTCTCGGCGTCGGCGGCGGCTTCATGATCGTGCCGGCGCTGATCTTCCTCGCCGGCATCGAGACCGCCTCGGCCATCGGGGCGTCGCTGGCAATCATCGCCATCAACTCCTTCGGCGGTCTGCTCGGCCACCTCGCCGCGGTGCCACCGCTCTGGCGCACCGCCCTGCTCTACCTGCTCGTCGCCGTCGCCGGCATGCTCGTCGGCGCCCGTTTCGGCATCGCCATTCCGGAACGCACGCTGCAGCGCGCCTTCGGCGCCATGGTCATCGCCGTCGGTGCCGCCATCGCGGTGACGACGCTGGTTGCGCTCGCCTAGGACGCCGGGCGTCGAGCGCTCAGCGCGTCAGTTCGTTGCGCAGGCTGCGCGTCATCAGCCAGGCGTAGAGCGCGGGGCTGAGGCGGTTGAGTAACCAGCTCGCCTTGCCGGCGGCGGAGAGGACGAGCAGCCGACGGCGGTGGCGCACCGCGGTCACCACCGCCGCGGCGACGTCGTCCGGGTCCGCCACTCGACCCACCGTCGACTGCGGGTGGCGCGTCGGTCGCCCGGCGCCGTCCAGCGCCGCGGCGCCGATGCCGGTGGCGGTGAAGCATCGGCTGGCAACCGGTCCAGCTAGCCGCCCGGAGGCCCACGTCCCACGTCCGATACTTAACGTTACGTCGCGATCGCCAGCTAATCCGGGCTACCCGCTCGAGGATGCATCAGGAGCGACGATCGGCGGGCGCCCCGAGCCCGGCTGGTACACCCGGCAAGACCGTGCGACACCGGACTGCGTAGATTGGAGAGGCCAGAGGAAATCAACCGAGAGCGAGGCGACCGCTGCCTCCGGAATTACAGAAGAGAATTGCTTTATCCTTAGAGAAAGCCTAACCCGCCGATACTCATCACTTCACCATCACCCTTTGAAGGAAGATCTCCGATGAAACTGATGAAACAGCGACTGATGGCATTCGCCGCTGGGGTGGGCATCCTGCTGATGTCCGGGCTTGTTCAGGCAGCACCTCCGGATAGATCCTGGTCGCCATTTAGCCTCGCTCTCTACTGTAGCGTCAACGACGGTATCTTTGTTCCGGATCAGGGAAGTGGATACGGTTGCATCCTCCCGGACGGCACAATAATCTACTGTTTTGGCGGTGATTGTGTGACCACCCCTGCAGGGTCAGAGGAGCAGCCGCCGCGTTTCGGTAGCGCGGCCTGGGCAGGCCTGTGGAAGTCTGTTGAGATCGAGGAACAAGTGATTGATCTCAACAACAAGGTGGAAACGGTCCTCTCGGGTATGAAGTTTCTTCTAGAGCAGACGGATGGCGGATCGGAGCCCGACCTCGTTCCCCTACCGCTTGCTAACGACGCGGGCGAAGCGGCTTTCTGCCGGCTGAGCTCGGACGGCAAGAAACTCCAGGTGCTGGTCCACAACCAAGGCGGTAGTCCCGCCGTCGCATCGGCAACCCGCGTCGAGTTCCAAAGCGGTTCCACAACCAGTATTGCTACGCTCCCAACGTCGGCACTGTCCGGTTCCAGCCCGACCACCCTCGTCGAGTTCAACCGTCCGGTAGGCTGCACCGGTGTAGGCGGCACTGGGAGCTGCGACTTCCAGATCAGCGTCGACATCAATGGGGCGGTTGTGGAGTCGAACGAGGAGAACAACAGCGTCGTTGGACGTTGCTCTCCGTCGTTCCAGTAATGCCTCCTCTCTGAAACCCGGGGCCCGGCCCGCGATGCCGCTGCCCCGGCGGCCGTTGACCGAGTATTCAGGGTGGAGCTCTAGCGGAATCCGGGGCGATGGCAGGTGGGGAGCCTCCGCAACGCCCGGAGGCGGCTGCGCGCGGCTCGAGCTGCGCCGCGTGAGGAACGTGACGCGGGGTTCACGCCTGCGAGAGCGACGGACGTCCACGTTGTCAGGTCCCGCGAGGACAGTCCTCAGTTTCCTTCCGGCGCGGCGTCTGCCCGTCGTGCTGTGGCCGGCGCATGGCCGAGCGCGCCGCGCATCTGGTCGACAGCGTCTTCGGCGATCTCCCCGTCCGCCAGTGGGTGCTGACGCTGCCGCATCGCCTGCGCTACGCACTCGCCTACGACCAGCGCCTCTGCCGCGCCGTGCTGGCGGTGTTCGTCCGCGCCGTGCTCGGCTTCGAGCAGCTGATCGCCCGCATCCTCGCCCACCTCGGGCTGCCGCTGGAGGCGCCGTCCCCGTGCCGCCGCGTCAACCGAGCTGGCTGTGACGGGACGCGAACTGAGCCCCGGCCGACCAGAGCTCCCCTCGCGCGGCCCCCGCCGCCGCGCGACCGCCCGCGTGCGCCCTGCGTTCGCCCCGGGGGGCCCTGCCGCTGACCGCTACCGAGCGGCAGGGACGCTGGCCCGGGCCTCGGCACCCTTGTCCGTGCCTCGCGCCCCGCGCTCGGAGCGTCATCGGTCGGTCGGGGACCCGGCCGCCGCCCCGTCCGAGACCGGGAATTATGTCAAATCGCCAGCTCATACTGCCTATGCGCTCGGGCATACAGCGCACGTCGCCGTAGCCCTTCTGCCAGGAGGTGAAGCGGTAGCCGGGCACCGGATCCATCTCCATGTCGCAGGCGAGCAGGTAGTCGCAGGCGTGCATGCCGTGCGCGATGGCCTGGCTGCAGAAGAAGCCGGCATCGTAGCGCTTGCCGACCAGGCGGCCGTAGAGGTCGGGGAAGACGACCAGCACGGTGTCGATCTCGCCGCGCCCGACCAGGTCGCGCAGCTCGGCCTCGGTGAGCATGCCGGCGGGAGGGGACATGGACGAGCGGCGTAGCACGGTCGGCGCGGCTTGTCGCGCGGTGAACCGCCGGCGCGGCGGATCCGCGCCCGCCGCTTACCCCGGTCCGGTCAGGCGCTCGATCAGCGCCGCGTCGAACGCCGCTGGCTCTTCGTACATCGCCGCCGCGAAGGCAGCGTCGAAGGGTTCGCCGGCGCCGAGGCGTTCAAGCAGGTCACGCAGGCGGCGCCGGCCGTGTCGATCGACCAGGGCGCGCACCGCCAGGTAGCTCTGCGCGTACGCGGTCGGCACGCGCGGCGCCGGCAGGGCGGTGAAGGTGGCGCCGAGATCGGCGAGGCGGAACAGCTCGCGGCCGGCGATGGTCTTGCCGGCCCAGGCGGCGCGGTCGCCGTCGCGCTCCTCCTCGGCCCAGATCGCCACCCCCTCGTTCATCCACACCGGCACGCGGCCGCGTGTCAGCTGGTGCACCAGTACGTGCCCGTACTCGTGCCGCAGCGTGCGTTGCAGGAGGTCGTGATCGCCCTCGACCAGGCCGCCGACGGGCAACTTGATGCGCCCATCGTAGACGCCCGCCGTCCAGCTCGGCGTCTGCGTCACGTCGTGGAAATCCTCGCTCGGGTAGAGCACCACCGGCACGCGCTCGCCCGGATAGAGGTCGAGCTTGTTGCCGACGTGGAAGTAGGCGTCCTCGAGCTGGCGCGCCACCAGGTCCGCCGCCGCCTGGCTGTCGCGTTCGCCGCCGGCGAAGCCGATGGCGAAGTGGGCGCTGCGCAGCTCGTCGAAGTCCCACTCGGCGTCGAGCTCGCGTTCGAGGCGCGCCGTCATGGCATCGAAGTCGCCGCCCTGCGCGCCGGCGTCGCGCGCCCGATGCAACGCTTCGACCGCCGCCGCGCGGTCGCCGAGCTGGCGGTACGCCTTGGCCAGCGCGGTCAGGGTGGCAGGATCGGCGGCGCCGAGCGCGGTGGCGCGCTCGAGCGTGTCGCGCCCCTGCTGCCACTCGTCCTGGCGCACCTGCGCGATGCCGAGGGCGCTGAGCAGCGCACCGTCCTCCTCGATTTCCAGCGCCTCCTCGAGCAGCGGCACGGCGACGGCGGGCCGCTCGGCGTTGAGTTCGGCGACCGCCCAGTTCTGCAGCACGGTCTTCAGATTGCGCGGCAGGGCCGGCGCTTCGGGATCGCGCGCCAGCGCGTCGCGCAGGCGCACCGCGGCGTCGGCGTACTCGCCGGCGGCATTGAGCGCCACCGCCTGCTCGTTGAGCTGCCGCGGCGCGCCGGCGCCGCTCTCGGCCGGCGCCGCCAGCGGCGGGCGCGGCGGCAGCGGGCGCGGTAGCGGCAGCAGCCGCGCCAGCCCGGCGGCAG